>JAFQXE010000039.1 GCA_017407125.1 Thermoguttaceae bacterium | reverse complement strand
TTTTATGCGCGAAACGCGTCCACGTAATAAACGTGTAAATAAACCCAATTTACACGATAAATTACAAAACAGACAGACAAATCAAGCAATAATTGCTTCCTCTTAAGTTGATACCTATGGGCTTACGCACCCCGGCTCGCCTAAGCGACACATTCGCTAATTTTCCAGAATGGTTATTGAACTATCACGCAGCGGAAGCCCAGGTCTTGACTCCAAACCCGCGGAGCGTAGTAGAAACGGAACGCCGAATGACAGCGCGCGCCGAAGGTGTCCCAGCTGCCGCTGCGGAAGGTGTAGTTGGAGCCATTCAAAGGTCCCGTTGGGTCTGTTACACTCTCGCTCGGATAAGCTCCAAACCCATCTTGGCGCCATTCCCATACGTTTCCGTGCATGTCTAACGAGGTGTCTGGACAGGCGAATTTCTCAAGAGTTTTTGCGCCAAATTTCGTTCCCGTTTCCAGGATTCATTTGTCGGATCAATAGCTAACGCCTCGTCGTATTTTTGAACCGCCAGTTCATAATTCTCTTCATCCATCGCTTTTTGCGCCTCTTCCGCAAGTTTTTGCGCCTTACGAACGTTCAAGTCTTCTGTCAGCGTTAAATCCGAAACCGATCCGCGGAAACAGGGGCGCTGGGTTTTATTAAAACTGTTCTTAACCTGCTCTTTGGTTTTTGCAGTCGTCCATTTGCAAACTTCCATTAGCGTGAGATAGCCGTCGTGATTGGAATCCGCTTCTCCTGAAAGGGCGGCGACAAAGTTTTTCGTAAAGACGCCGTTGCCGCTGTCGCTGTCTTCCCAACTATTTTCATCCATGGAACAGCTCAGAAAAAGCCCGACGCCTTTCGGGGGATCAGGAATCTCTTCCAATCTTTTCCCGTTTGGATCGCTTCTACCACAGTCAGCAACAACCAACTTGTATCCAGCTTGACATTGGGAAAGATCATTCATGATTTTTGTAACAGAAATACCAGTTCCTTCAATGTCGTCAACTTCTATATCCGAAGGAAGAATGTAGACTGTACTGCCAATCTGACATCCGTGCCCTGAAAACGCGATGAAAACCATATCGCCCGGCTGCGCCATGGACAGGAGATCAGAAATTCTCTGTTCGATTTTCTTTTTCGACGGATAATTTTTGAAATTGCTGCCAGTAATGAGCATATGAATATCGTCTTCATCAAAATCAATTTTCATCAACGTTTCTTTGAGAAGATTCATGTCGTTGACGCAACAATTGAGCGAACTAACTTTTTTTTCGTATTCATCCACGCCGATTAACAGCGCCAGCCTGCGCTTGAACGATCTTAACGATTGAGAAGGCGGCAAATTTCCAGAAGCAATCGAATCTCCACCATCTGAGGACATTCTCGATTTCATCTCCAACATTTGTTTGACCAAATCCCGCTCGCGTTTCCAAGAGTCAATTCTCGGATATAAAGCAATTGCTTCATCGTATTTTTTAACTGCCAGTTCGTAATTTCCTGCTTTCACGATCCTTTGCGCCTCGGCTACAAGAGCTTTCGCTTTTGGAACGTTCACGTCTTCTGTCAGCGTGAAGTCTGAAAAGTCTCCGCTGAAATAGGGACGTTGACTTTCATTTTTTGTTTCCAAGACTTCCGTCTTTGTATGCGCTGTTGTCCATTTGCAAACTTCCAGGAACGTAAGTTTGCCGTCATGATCGGAATCCGCTTCTCCTGAAAGAGCTGCGACAAAGTTTTTCGTGAAGTAACCGTTGCCGCTGTTGCGGTCTTCCCAGCTCAGTTCCCCTTCAGCGCAGCTCTGGAACAGAGCGATTCCCGCCGGCGGGCTTGGAATAACCTGCAGGCCTTTCCCGCCGATCGCTTTTTTTTCCCGGTTCGGGTCGTTGCGGCAGGCGTCAACTACCATCCACTTGAACTTGGCGTTGCATTCGCTGGCAAGACTGTCCATTACCTTTGTAATTGATACGCACGTTCCCTCCAGATCGTCCATTTCCACGTCTGGCGGACAGAAATAGACGTTTTTCCCCTCTTGCGCTCCGTGTCCTGAGAACGCCAGAAACACCATGTCGGACGGTTGAGCGTCCGCCAGAATTTTGGAAATGTTCTTTTCAATATTCTTTTTCGTCGGTAGCTCTCTGAAATCGCTGGCGCCTGTAACGAGAATCTGAATATCGTCCTCTTCAAAGCCGATTTTCATCAACGCTTCTTTGAGCGATTTCATGTCGTTGACGCAGCATTTGAGCGGCGAGACGTTTACATAACTATCCACCCCGACCAACAGCGCGTATTTGCGCGCCTCGGACGTTTGAGCCAAACAGGCAATTAAAACAAAAAACAACAGGATAAAAAAACGACGCATGATTTTGGGGGTTCTGTATAAAGACTAAAAGCGGTTTCACAACAATAGGTGCGTATCTGCTGGATAAACCATATTTATTATACTCGAATTTCTATCAAATTAAAGAGGGCGCTAAAAATTATCATGAATAGGGTGAGCACAAAAATTTCTTGTAAAGATAGATAAAAATTTTCAACCCCTTTTATTGGGGAGACAACCGGATAGACGAGTCGGGAACTAAAGGCGAGCCGGGAACGTTAGTTCCCGGGCATAGCTTCAAACATCTATTGTTAATACGTTGATTATTGGTTGTATACCCACGGGTTAACGCCCGTGGCTCGCCCATTCTCCCCACCCTTGACTTTTCCCGTTACGTTTTGTACAATCAACAATATGAAAATAGTCCAGAAAATAAATCCTTTTCAAAAGGAACGCTGAATTATGATAAACGGAAAGAGTTTGGCTTTTGCTTTTATACTAACGCTGATTGCATTTATCCCTCTCAACGCGGCGGAGAATTCTGTGCATGAAAGAAGCATTGAAGACGTTGAACGTACTTTTGATAAATTAACAGTCAGCCGTTTTGAACAGATGTTTCAGTCTGGCAAATTCAATTTCAAAGCGTACGGAAACGATAAGTATACCGTCTTGCATTATGCCGTCTTTATGAACGATCTGAATCGCGTCAAACTTCTGGTTGAGAAGGGCGCAAATGTCAACGCTAAAGAATATCGCGGTTTAACGCCGTTACACATTGCTGCGAATAACAACAATTTGGAAATAGTTAAATATCTTGTCGAGAACGGCGCAGACGTAAACGCCAAAGATAACGTGGATAATACGGTAGCATTCATTGCAGCTACAGCTGGTAATTTGGAAGCGCTTCAATATCTCGTCGAGAAAGGCGCCGACATTACTGTCAAAAATAAATCGAATGTAACAGTCTTACACATGGCTGTTCGAAGTGGAAATATGGAGCTTATCAAATGGCTGGAAGAAAAAGGATTAGACATTGACAATAAAGACGAAAGAAAATGTTTATACTTGTTTTTGGCGGCTCAAAGCGGAAGTATGGAAGCCGTTAAATGGTGTCTTGATAAGGGGATAGACGTCAACGAGTCAAATATTAATAACTATACATGTCTTAATTACGCGGCTGAAAGCGGGAATTTGGAGTTGGTTAAATGGTTCGTAGAACAGGGCGTTCAAAACGTTAAAGCTCCCACTGTTTTAAGCTGCGCTGTCGAGAGCGGCAATATAGAGTTGGTTCAATGGCTAATAGATCAAGGCGCTGTTGTATACGCTGACAGATTCTTATTGAATAAAGCGTCCAGTAATGGCGACTTAGAAATGGTTCAATTTCTTGTAAATCATGGGGTTAGCGTAATGGATGCCGATGGCGTATTACATGGAGCGGTATTGAGCGGCAATTTGGAGTTGGTTAAATGGTTAATCGAGCATAGGGCTGACGTTCGCGGTGATTTTTTTAATGACTCTGTTTTGGGGAGCGCTGTCCGTAGCCCCAATAAGGACATCTTGCGTTATCTTGTCGAAGAGAAAGGAGTAGACGTCAATGTTTCCGTTTATAGATCGTATGACTATTTCGCGCTGGAAGAAGTGGTAAAGAGAAACGATATTGAAACAGTAAAATATCTTGTCGAGCATGGCGCCAGGATCAATTCTCATCAAGGATACTTTTTTCTGCTATATGAATATTTTCAAGGCAAAATCGACCCTGAGATTGTACAATACCTTAGAGATCACGACCCTGTAATTAAAGGGGTTGCGATAACGTTATCGCTGATATTTCTGATAGTTGTTTCTGCATTTGTCTATTTCGTCTACAGAATCATTCGACCTAAAAAGCCCGTCGAGATTAAATAGTCGCGGCGCTGTTTTTAACCTCAATGACATTTTATGAAATTTCTCCGTATAAATAGCGTTTAGTCCTTGACTTTTCCTGTTACGTTCTGTAGAATCAACCATATGAAAATTGCCCAGATAATAAATCCTTTTCAAACGGACGCTGAATTATGATAAACGGAAAGAGTTTGACTTTTGTTTTTGTACTGTCGCTGATTGTTTCTATACCCCTCAACGCAGCAGAGAATTCTCCGATAAAAAGAAATATTGAAGACGCTCAACGCGCTTTTGGCAAATCGGCTGTAGATCGTTTTGAACAGATGTTTCGGTCTGGCAATTTCGATTTCAAGTCGTATGGACTCTATAAAGATTCGGTTTTGCATTACGCGGTATATATGAACAATCCGGATCGCGTCAAATTACTGTTAAAAAAAGGAATTAACGTCAACTATAACAATATCCAATATATTAAGCCTCTGGAAATTGCCGCTGACAACAATAATTTGGAAATAGTAAAATATCTGGTCGAGAACGGCGCGGACGTCAACGCTAAAGATGACATAGGCTGTACTGCGTTATTCCAGGCGGCTTTAGTCGGCAATAAGGAGATGGTTCAATATCTCGTCGACAAAGGCGCTGACATTACTGTTAAAACAAAATTCACTATTTTACATGCGGCAGCCCGAAGCGGAAATATAGAGCTAATCGAATGGCTCGTAGAAAAAGGATTAGACATTAACGATAAAAGCGATATTGGCAGTTCATGTTTATTCTTTGCCGCCCAAAGCGGGAATGTGGAAGCAGTCAAATGGTTTGCAGAAAAAGGGCTGGATATTCATGCCAAAGATTCTTATGATTACACACTGTTATATTATGCCGCGCGAAGCGGAAATATGGAGTTGGTTAAATGGGTAATAAATCAGGGAGAACAAGACGTTAAAAATCCTAAAGTTTTAAGCGGGGCGGTTAGCAGCGGAAATATAGAACTGGTTCAATGGCTTATCGAACAAGGAGCCGATCTGACCGACAGAGACGATTTATTGTACGTAGCGACTCAGCGAGGCGATATAAAACTGGTTGAATATCTTGTAAATCAAGGGGTTAGCGTACCGAATTCGGACGGCGCATTGCATGGCGCTGTTTTGAGCGGCAATTTGGAACTGGTTCAATGGCTTGTTGAACATGGGGCAGACGTCAATGGCGATTATTTTAACGATTCCGTTTTGTCGTATGCTGTCGATAGTAATTATCCAGAGATATTGCGTTATCTTGTCGAAGAAGCAGGAGTAGACGTCAATGATTTCATTAATAGAAAGATTGACTATACCGCTCTGGAAAAAGCTGTAAAGAACAACAATTTTGAATTCGTAAAATTCCTTGTCGAGCATGGAGCCAACATCAATCCTCGCATTATTTTAGAATCTTATCCCCTTCCCTATTGGTATGCTCTGGGCAACGCCGATCCGGAAATTGTACAATACCTTAGAGAACGCGATAATTTGCTTAAAGCGTTGGGCGTTTTGGTGCTGATAATTTTGGCGTTTAGCTTGTTTATTATCTATAAACTGCTGAGACGCAAGACTATTAGGGTCGAATAGATAAAGGCAGGGCTGTAAATCCCCAAACAAAAATCGCCGTCGGATTGCTCTGACGGCGACTTTGATGTATCTGTAAAACAGAGGGCGAATTAGCCGAGAATCTGTTCGACAACGACCTTGGTATACTTCTGACGGTGTCCGTTGCGGCGTTTGGAGTCCTTGCGGCGACGGAATTTCTGGACGACCAGTTTGGGTCCTTTTTCGACGCTGAGAACCTTAACGACGACTTTCGCGCCTTCCAGAGCCGGTTTGCCGATCTTCAGTCCTTCGTCTGTGCGGATAGCCAGAACTGTGGTCAGATCGATTTTGTCGTCGGGATTGACGTTATCACGGTAATCAATGCAAAAGCGCAAACCTTCTTCAACTTTAAATTGACGTCCGCCGTCTTCAATAATTGCGTACATTGGGTTTTCCTCAAAAAACTTTATGGCGTTAAGCTTCGGCGCCCTTGGATATTACTTGGGAGAAAATAACGTCCGACGCCCCAAATTATTAAAATTACATAGGCTGAAAACGGAGGGAATCGCTTTCAGTTCTGCATAATATAGCAGTTTTATCATAAATTACAAGGGAGTACAGGGGCGTTTTCGCCAAAAATAATCCATTTTGACGTTGACTTTTCTCAAATAGATACTAAAATTACTGTCGAAATGCCAAATTTTGATTTCCTGACGAAGCCCGAGTTAGGGAATAGGGAGCAGGGAATAGGGAATAGCAATTCGCCGGAGGCGAATTTAAATACTACTCCCTACTCCCTACTCCCTACTCCCCAACCAAAACCTCGCATCGAGACCGAGGACGAGGATTCGCCTTGGGGAATCATTATTTCATTTTTATCTCATTTTATTGTTTTAATTGTCCTGGCGTTGGTTCCGATTTACCATAAAACGACCATGTTTCCCGGGATTTCGCTTGTGGCGACGCTCGATTCCTCGGAAGAGTCCCTGCTTCCAGAAGACGACTTTGGCGACGTCGCGGTTAGTCAGGCGGGCGGGATGAAGTCTGACGAAAGCGTCGCGCAGCTGGAAGAGGACGCGGTTCCAGAAACGGAATCGGAGAATCCCGCCGCTCATCTGGACGACGTTCAACCCATTGAGATGGAGGCGGACGACGCGACCAGGAATGTGAAGCTGGAAGACGTTCTGTCGGCGTTCGATTCGGAAAATCCGGATTCCGGAGAAACGGCGGCGGGCGCCAATCAGCAGGCGAACGAAATCCTTCAGATGGGAAAAAGCCGCGAGGGCTTGGAAGCGGGTCAGATAGACGAGACGGTTGGCGGCGGCGTAAACGGTCGAGCGAACGACGGGGTTCGACAGAAACTGCTCAAAGAGGGCGGGGGAAATCGCAACAGCGAACAGGCGGCGGACAGAGCGCTGGCGTGGATAGCGATGCACCAGTATCCAGACGGGTCGTGGCGTTTTTCGTTCGAGAAGCATCCCAACTGCCGCGGCGCGTGTAAAAATCCCGGGACGGAAACGTCCGACACCGGCGCGACGGCACTGGCTTTGCTGGCATTTATGGGAAAGGGAAACACTCACGTCAGCGGCGAGTACCAGCAAGCGGTCAAAGAGGGATTTACATATCTTGCCAGCAAAGGAGAGTTTAACGAACGGCGCGGCATGAACTTTCGTCGCGGATCTCAGCACGGGGGAATGTACGCTCACGCTATTTCGACTTTGGCGTTATGCGAGATTTACGAACTAACGGAAGACAACATGTTCCTGGAGCCGATTCAAGAATGCGTCAATTATATTACGTACAATCAGGCGCCGACCAACGGCGGGTGGCGATACGAGCCGGAAGAGCCGGGCGACACGACCATGACCGTCTGGATGTTGATGGCTTTGCGTTCTGCTCAAAAGGCGGGCGCGACGGTCCCCCGGGCGACCTGGGCGAATACCAGCAAGTTTTTGGATTCCGTCTCGTCTGACCATGGGGCGCTGTATGGCTACAAAGACAACGCGCCTCGTCGGTCAACTACGGCAGTGGGGCTGTTCGGCAGAATGTTTTCCGGCTGGCGAAGAACGGAAGACGCTCTCGACAAGGGAACGTCGTACCTTCACGACTGGGGACCGTCCGACAAAGACGTCTATTACAACTACTACGCGACTCTGGTCTTGCGTCATTACGAAGGCCCGCGCTGGCGAACGTGGAACCCGAAAATGCGTGACTATCTGATTTCCACTCAGGCGCAGACCGGGCATGAGTCCGGGAGCTGGTTCTTCCCCGGCGAACATAACGATGCCGGCGGCCGATTGTATGTAACAGCTCTATGCGCCATGACGCTTCAGGTCTATTATCGTTACATGCCTCTGTACCGTCCGGAAACGTTCTATCAGGATGCGACAGAGTGAAAACAATTATCAATTAGCAATTGATGCGTAGCCCTGCTCGATGTTGGGAAAAGTACATAACAAAACGGCGAACTCGAAGGATTTCACCTGCGTTTGTCGTCTAATTTTTACTGAATATCTCCGCTTAAATCCCTTTTTTATGTCTTAAATTTGACTGATAAAGGAAAGAAAAATAGCAAAATCAAATCAAATGCCAACCCGCATTTTTCTCATTTTAGCCATTTTCAATGCGTTGAGAAAAATTTTAAGAAAAATACTAGATGTTGTTATCTTTGGGGTTGACAATGCCGAATATTGTGGTATATTACCACCCGTTTGGAACGGATTCCAAAGGAGCGAAAGGTTCGCCAAACGTTCTAAAGGTTGATTTTCGGGATTTGACCCTCATCAAAAAACAGAGTCAAGACCATAACATTTACCAATCATTTAAGCAAGGAGATTTCAATGTCAGTTTGTGGAGAAAAAACAGAGGTCTATTCAAGAGTTTGCGGTTATTTTCGTCCGGTTTCCAACTGGAACAAAGGCAAAAAAGAAGAGTTCAAGGAACGCCGTACGTTCGAGGTCAAAAAACCCGCCTGCGCTTGCTCATCCGCCTCTAAAGAAGACTCCAAAGCTTGCTGCTAAATAAGATAAAGGCATTAGGCAATAGGCAGTAGGCAGTAGTAAGTTTTCATCTTACTATTGCCTATTGCCTTTTTTATTTTCTGCACGATTTTCCCGCCAGAGCTCCCGATGAGAACGCCCATTGCAAATTGAATCCGCCGGTGTCGGCGTCGACGTCTAAAACTTCCCCGGCGAAATACAAGCCGGGAACGATTCTGGATTCCATCGTCTGGCGGTTGACTTCTGTTGTAATCACGCCGCCGGCGGTTACCATCGCGTCGTTGAAGTCGCCCAGCGAGTCGATTATCCAGCGGGATTCTCTCAAGTATTTGACAAAATCTTTGCGCTGCTGTTTGGTCATGCCCGGCGAATCGCCGTAAATCCGGCAGGGGAAAAACTGATGTGACGCCATCACCCGTTTCGACGGCGGGTCGCCCAGCTTCGGGCGCGGGTCAAGCTCGATACCAGCAAGCGTCAGGAACGTTTCCAGCAGCCTGTCCGGCAGACCGAGAACGCTCAGCGCGTTTTTAATCGTCTTTTTTCCCGCCTGTTCCAGCGTCTCGATAATTACCTTGTCCAGCTTGACGGCGGTGGACGGGTCAACCCAGCAAATTGAAAGCTCGTCGCCGGGGGTCATGAACCGGCTGTTGTCGAGAATGCCGGGTCCGGAAAAACCGGTGTGAGTAATAATAATGTCGCCGGAGAAGTCCGTTACTTTCCGACCCCCGCGGCGAAGCGTCATGGACAGGCACGGCATCGCAATTCCGGCGCAGGATTTGAGCGTAAAATCGCCCTCAATTTTTATCGGCGTGAGAGCGGGAACCGGTGTAGAGACCGTATGCCCCAGCGATTCCGCCCAGGCGTAGGCGTCGCCCGTCGACCCGGTTGAGGGATACGATTTCCCGCCGGTTGCGATAACGACCCGATTCGCCTGATACGTTTTGTCTGCTGTTACGACAGTAAACGGAAGATCGCTTTCCGGCTGGTATTTGACGTCTCGAACAGCCGCCTGCGTTACGAGCGTAACGCCCCGGCGCTGCATTTCGTCGATGAGAGTCTGCTGAACGTCTCGGCTTCGTTCGGTTCGAGGAAAGACTTTCCCGTTTTCCATCGTTGTCATGGGAACGCGCCGGGAATTAAAGAAATGCATTAAATCCCGGTTGGTAAACGACAGCAGCGCCGGTTTGACAAACCGATCCCGCCCGCCGTACCGGGAGAGGAATTCCTCGATATTTATCCCGTTGGTAACGTTGCATCGACCGGAGCCGGAAACGAGCAGTTTCTTGCCGGGAATGTCGTTCTTTTCCAGAACGACGACGTCGTTATCGTGATTCTTGGCGGCGGCGATCGCGGCAGCCATTCCAGCCGGTCCCGCGCCAATGATTATTATCTTCATAAATACGATTATATCTCAATTTTGGGAATGAGGAATAGGGATGCGTTGACGGTTTTCGCGTAAAATCTGGCTTTTCGTTGATTATAAAAACAATTGCCGAAAGGTTTTTGATTCCCTGGAAAATCTACTCTTTAAGTTCCTCTCCTTCAGTGCGGGCGATATAGACGGCGCAGCAGGTGTCGCCGTAGATGTTGACGGTGGTTCTGGTCATGTCGAGAATGCGGTCAATGGCGAGAATTACGCCCAGGCCTTCCAGCGGAAGCCCGACGGCGCGAAGCGCAATGGCGGTCATGACGAAACTTGCCATTGGGATTCCCGCAGTGCCGGCGGCGGCGAGCATGACAAGCGTTACCATAATAACCTGATCTGACAGAGAAAGCGGCAGTCCGTACGCCTGTGACAGGAATATAACGATAACGCATTCGTACAAAGCCGTGCCGTTCATGTTGAGCGTCGCGCCCAGAGGAATGACAAATCCGGACGTCTGGCGGGATACGCCGCAGTTCTTTTCCAGACATTCCATTGAAATTGGAATGGTCGCGTTGGACGTGGCGGTGGAAAACGCCGTCAAGAGGCTTGGAAGCATGTTAACCATGTGCCGAATCGGATTGACTTTGGCGAAGACAATCAGAATAACCGACAGCGTAATAAAGAAATGGAATCCCATTCCTAAAAAACTGGTTACCATAAACATGCCGAGGGAACTGGCGGCTTGAATCATCTTGTCGGAATCGCCGGCGTATTTGGCGCACTGAACGGCAATGAGTCCAAACACGCCCAGCGGAGCCAGTCGAACGACCAGGAGCGTCATTTGCATCATCAGTTCAAAACACGAACGGAAAAACGTCTTGAGCGTTTGCGCGTTCGACGACGGTATGGAGTGAATGAGCGTTCCCGCCAGAAAAGCAAAAAAGATTACGGGCAGCATGTTGCCCTTGGACATATCTTCAACGACGTTGTTGGGAACCATGTTCATCAACAGTTCGACAAAAGACTTCTGCTGCGCCTGAATCGCCTGAATTTCCTCGAGGTTAGTCGGCATTTCCAGCCCAACGCCGGGACGAAGAATCGTAACGAAAATCATGCCGGTCAGAATCGCCAGGAGCGTTGTACAGGCGTAAAAGCCGATGGTTTTGAACCCCATTCGTTTAAGGGCTTCGCCGTCTGGAAGGTTCCCGATAGCGGAAATAATCGAGCAGAAAATCAGCGGCAAAACCAGCATATTAAGCAGCCGCAGGAACAGCGTCCCCATCCAGCCAACGTATCCAATATACGGATAAAACCAGGCGCCGAAAACAATTCCGAGGACAATCGCAATCAAAATCTGCCAATGCAGAGCGAGTTTCATATTAGTCGTGAGGGATAAAATCAGGGAGGGATAAATCAGCTAAGCTGTCAAATTAACGTTGATTCTATTGTATCGGATTTTCAATAAAAGTAAAGACGGAGAAAATCGATTAAACGGATAAAATTTTCTTTTCGATAATCGACGTTTTTTTGACGGTTTCTGGCGCGTAAGCCCTTGTAAGATCGCCCTGAAAGCAATATAATGAGTGGTAAGTGATTAGTATGCAAGCGCTGCGCTTTCACTAACCACTTGCCACGAACCACGAACCACTTAAAATACGCTCAAATGCGATTTGCAATATCCACGTTCCTGACGATCGCTTTTATATTCGGCTTTGCTATAGCGCAAGAAGATCAAATTCCAGATACGATTCTTCCAGACGAATTGGAAACGGTTGAGCCTTTGGACGATTCCGAAATATTGGACTCGTCGAATCCTCCAGAAGAAGTTCAACCGTTTACTGAAGACTTGGAAGAAGCTGTTCCAGAAAACCCAAAACCAAATAACGCGTCGCCTTCACAAGCCGTTCCAGCTGAGCAGGAAGAGGAAACGGAACAACCGGAGCAGACGATGCTTCCTGAGGGCATTTCCGAAGAAGAAGCTCGTTGGGCGAACTGGGCGGACTGGGATAACGTTGGAGCAAAACCGGACGAGAAAACGGATACGGTTATACAGCAGGATCTTATCGCGCCGCAAACAGATGAAGACGCGATTGAAGATTCTTCTCGCCTTATGGATCAGTCGGCAGTCCCGGAAATTAACAAAAATCCGGATGTGACTCGACAAATTAGCGTTGAACCGGAAACAGACCCGTTCGAAACAACGCCGGATCAGAAAACAGAAGGTCAGGAGACTCAAAACGAACCTCAGGAAGATAATTCGTCAAGAGATTTCACGCCTTTGCCAGAACAGAACGAAGCGCAATCGCCTTCAGCGTCCGAAACGTCTGTTTCAGATTTAATCGAAAAAGAAACGGCAGATACGAAAGTCAATTCGTCTCAAAAAATACGATATTTGGAGTCGTTCTCTTTGCGTCAGGACAAGCCGGCCAAGATAAACGATCGCATATCCAAAGTCGTGGAAAAAATAAAAGTCGTGCGGCGTCAGTACTTTGACAAACAACTCAATACCGAGGACAATTCGCCCTTTGAAGCGATGATGTCCGTTTGCGCTTTTGGCTGTTACACCTCTATTTATTACTCTCCTCAAAAAGAGAGTTTTAATACAGCAGGCGCATTGTGTTGGAATTATCCCATGTGCGAAACGTCAATTTTGGCAATTAATCCAAACCCGTCGGCAGCGAAAGACATTGAAGAGTCAAGGGGACGCAATGGAGCAAAAACGTTTATGGCTCGCTATCCTCACGGACGTTTGGCTACAGCTCCGTTTAACGGTTCTGGAACGGTTTTTCCGTATATCGGATACTGTCAGCAGGAACGCAGCGGCGAATTCCTGTCCATGCTGGCGATTGCCAGAGTTTCGGTCGATTACGAGTTTATGCCTCGAATGGCGATGGATATAGACGTTCTTATCGCCAATGAGGACGATTCTTCAAACGCAGCTCTGCCGGTGCATTCTTCCGGATTAACGTTTACCGTAGCCGATCTTGTCTCAGACGCCATGACAAATTGCCGCGGCGGGGATATGTCCGCTTTGCTGACCAGTCTGTCATATTACGTTCCTCGTGAAAACTGGAAAAACGCCTGGGGCGAAGAGTGGTCTGTCCTCCGGATTTTGGATCACGAACTGAAACGGAAGGTTAATCTGTCGGATTCGGATTCGACTGACCGATTATATGGTTTGACGTACGCTCTGCGCCGTCGATTGGCGTTTGACGACCGGCGTTTGGAATCGCAATACGCCGTGGTGGATGAATATCTGGAACGAATGAAAGAGTTTGCTCTTTCTATCCAAAATGAGGACGGGTCTTTTAACGGAGCGTTTTTTACCCGCCAGGGAAAAAGCCGGAATCCGGACGACGATTTTGCCGCAACGGCGCATTTCGCCCGATGGCTGACAATTCTTTACCACAGCAGCGCTTTGGACGACCCGCGACTGACGAGAATGATCGAGTTTCTTGTTTCAGAACTCGAAGAGCGTCTGGATTCCTGGAATCCGTCAGAAATGTCTCAAAAAGACGTCCGCGCCGTGGCTTACGCCCTTCAGGCGATTGCTATTTATCAACAGCGATGGGCAAAACAGTAAAAAAACGGTTAAAGACGGGTTTATTCGGAAAAATCAGTAATATTTCTTTTGGTTGTTTTCCAAATTTCAAGGAAGAATTATCTTTACAAATAATTAAAAAAAAGCTATAATATAGAGTAATAGAGTAAATGTAGCGAATTGGGAACGGAACGTCGGTTATTGCGTCCCGTTTTTACTTTGTTTATAACGTTTAACATTTCTGGCTTTCAACTTGACAATAATGCAAAATAATAATACCTCGGCGTCCAAACCTGCTGACGATTCAACTGAAGTTAAAACAGCGTTTCAAACCGTTCGAGAAACCGTGGAGTCTATTGTAATCGCTTTTGTTTTGGCTTTGACGTTTAGAACGTATATCGCAGAAGCGTTTATGATTCCAACAGGCAGCATGGCGAACGAGTTGATGGGGCGTCATAAAGACATTTACTGCCCCGGGTGCGGGTTCCGATTTAAGGTCGGAGCGACTGAAGAAGTGGACCGCAGCACCGGTCGACAGATTAAGGGCGCGTATATTGACGGCGTTGTCTGTCCTAACTGTCGGGTTTGCATGGATTTAACGCGAGAAGCAATTGACGGGCGAGATTGGCCCTCTTACGGCGGCGACAGAATCATTGTCGGAAAGTATCCTTATCGGATGAGAAAACCGAGCCGCTGGGACGTGTTTGTCTTTATGTTTCCCGGCAATACGCAAACCAACTACATTAAACGTCTGGTTGGAATGCCTAATGAAACGTTAAAAGTTCAGCATGGCGACGTGTTCACGCGTTCTCTTGACAGTAAAGAGGAATCGGATTTCCAGATTGCCCGCAAGCCGGCGGACAAGATTCTGGCTGTCATGCAAAACGTCTACGACGACGACAACCGCAATCACGATTTTGACTCCAAAACAAACTGGCCTCATCGCTGGGTTGCTTCCGATGGCAGCGTTTGGGAAAGTCAAAAAGAGCGGTCGGAATATCATTGTCAAGCGTCCTCCGCCGGGAAGGTTAACTGGTTGATGTATCAGCACGTCGTCCCGACTTACGATGTTATGCTGCATTACTATCAGGGCGTCAAGCCAACAAAAACGCCTGACGTTCGCCCGTCTTTGATTACCGACATGAACGCGTACAACTTCAACCGTCTTAAAACCGGGAACGCTGACCCTCGTCAGTTTTCTCCCACCGCAGACCAGCTGGGAATGCACTGGACGGGCGATTTAATCGTTGAATGCGATATTACGCCGTCGTCAGCGGCCGGAAAAGAGTATTTACAGCTTGTCAAAGGCGGCGTCGTTTTTACCGCGACGATTAACCTTGCCAATCAAACGGCTCAGCTGTCTATTTCCGGTCAAAACGGCTGGCAGCCAAAGGCGTCTGTTAAAATTGAGGCTGGGAAGAAGACGTCGATGCGTTTTGCCAACGTTGATCAGGCGTTGTATTTATGGATCAATGGAAAGACGGTCAAATTTGATTCTCCAACCGAGTACGACGCTCTGGACAATTCCCTGCCATCGAAAGAAGATCTCAACCCGGCGCGAATTGGGCTGGAAGGCGTTGAGGGGAAAGTTGAACATGTCAAGCTGTTCCGGGATTTATATTATATTGCGGCGCAGCGTCCGATTTATCGTCACATAACCGATTACGAAGACGGCATGCTGCCATACGACGAAGATTCGCCGGAAGACATGGAAGATTTCTTCCGCAACCAAAAACGATGGGCGCGAATGGCGTCGCGGAGATCCATTCAGTTTGACCTTCATGAGGGACAATACTTTGCCATGGGCGACAACTGCACGCACAGCGAAGACAGCCGTCTGTGGGGACGTCCGGAAGAAGGCATTGACTTCTTCGTTGCGGAGGATCTTTTAATCGGCAAGGCGCAGTTCGTTTTTTGGCCTCACCCCTATAAGCGATTTATTCCTAACGTTTTTGATATGAGAAAGGTTAAATAATGACAGTGGAAAAGAAAGTCCTTCTGGAAGCTAAATCTCTGGATAAAACGCTGCGTCGATTCAAGCATTTAAAATGGGAAATCAACAAGCCAGCTAAAAACATTTCTCTGCATATCAATGAAGGAGAGATTCTTGGCATTCTTGGTCCAAACGGCGCAGGAAAATCAACCACGTTGAGAATGATTACCGGGGAGCTCACTCCAGATGCAGGGAGCATTATATTTGACGGCAAGGACATAACCTCCTGGCCAATGTATAAACGCTGCAGCTCTGGCCTGGGCTATATGCCTCAGGAAGAATTGCTTTTCAAACAAATGACGGTCGAAGAAAACCTCATCGGCATTATGCAGATGCAGGGGTTTACGAAACAGGAATGTCACGAACGCTGCGAAGAACTCATGCAGCTGTTCGACCTGGATCGAATTCGTCACACGATGGCGTCGAGTATTTCCGGCGGTGAAAAACATCGTCTGGAAGTAGCGCGAGCGTTAACCAGACGACCGAAACTGCTTGTTCTCGACGAACCGTTTGCAGGCGTCGACCCGATAGTTACGAAGATGATTACCGAGTTGGCTATTGATTTGTGTAAGACCTGGGGCATTTCAATTCTCATTACAGACCACGACTTCCGCTGCATTGCTCAGATGATTGAACGCTGTTACGTTATTTTCGGCGGAGAGGTTATTTTTGAGGGCACGCCCGAAGAGATGATAAATGACGACTATGTTCAGCAAGTTTATCTGGGGAAAAATGAAGATGAAATCATTTCCGTTGATGAATTTGGTCATAAACGAGTCAGAAGTCTTCTCGATACATATCAGAAAAAACACAGGGCGATTTTTCAAACGTCGCCCCAAAACTCCAGTCAGAACAACGCTTCATTTTTAGCGAATTCTCAAAACAACCCGGTTGAACAGGAAAGAGAAAAAACGCTTCCGTCAGAGAATACAGCTTCAGAACCGTTTATTCCAGAAAACGTCTTTGAATCAGCTCTGCCGCGGGAAACAACAACGGATTCGGAATTATCAGATCTGCTGCAGCCGATTCAGACAAACGATTTCCAAACGAACGAAATGGACGACAAACCTTCCGCAACGTTGGCAGATTTTATTCAGTCGTCAGAATCGCCGTCTGAAGAGACGCCAGACCAAACGAACAGTCTGCGACAGCGCAAATTCTCGCTTTCCAGTCCGACAATTAAACCGTTCAGACGAAAAAGGTAGGAGTTGGACGTTTGACTAATCCAGATCGAAGTTTTCTGTTTGATTTCCTTTGATTTCGACTGTCAGCGCAGATTGAGCGCCGTATTTTTCCGGAACAAAGTCCGTCCAGAACGGGCTCCCGTCCATCATCTTTTGATTTGGATCGATTTTGGAGCCGGTAATGCGAACCGTCATGGTTCCTTTTCGAACCTGAGCGGAATACTTCCCGTCTTTAATAGACGCCCCCTGGGGAGAAAGCCTGGAATCGCCAGGGACAAAAGAAATGGAACCGTCTGGAACCAGCTCGCCCTTATAGGACACTGTTCCGCTGACGGTATAGAGTTTCTCTTTTTTGCAGCCGGAAAGGGTCAGCGTTAAAACGCACATCGTCAACAAAAAGAATAGGGTTCGGCAGTTCATATTATTTGTGGTTTCTGATTGTTAAACAAAACTTGACGGAAAAAGCTGTTTTTCGCTGTTTCAAACAACGAGGAATCAGTCATCCAAAACGGCGGTTTCCATACCGTTGCGGCTTCCCAGGGCGTGATAGGCGTCCAGGTCAACCGTAGCGGGAATAAAGGTTACAGATCCGTCGCACATTGAGGCGGCAACGCCGTCTCCGCCGTGATAAGATCGGGCGGATACGAGGTTTTTCTGATTGGTGTTTGTACACGGCGCGTAAGCTGTAGAAATGCAGTAATGATGCCGGTCAGGTTCTGACGTGTTGGGCGCGTACAACGTCGAAAAAAGCGCGCCGGTGTGACGGGCGTTGATAAGTCGACCGCGAATGTCTTCTCCGCCTGACCCCATCGCTCCGTCGGGGACGAGTCGAATTTCGCTGAACATCAGCGTGTTCGACGTCCCGTCTGTTACATGCGCCGGCTTGATGCTTCTCAGCGGCGGGAAAATCCCGTTGAGATCCATACAGGCTTCTTGTTTCCAGGTTCCGGAAGCGTCTACGTTGAAATACGTGTTGCCGCCATTGCCGACGTAATTCCCGTGAAATCCCTGCTGGTTTTGAGCGGAAGAACCGTTGTGAACTTTGGGATTGTTTTGGTCGTCCGGACACATCAACGTAGAAACGATGGTTGTTTTAGCCGGCAAGTTGGTATAATCGAAACTCCCGCGTCCGCCGTTGGATTCAGGGAAATGATAATGCTGGTCGTAAATATCGTAAAGAGACGCCTGATCAATATATGGCAGAATATGATAATACCAACTGCGGCGCATCCACGCTTCCGGTTTGCTTTCGTTGTCAATGTATCCATACGAACCACAACAGTAAACCTGATGAGTTGCTTCGTAACTGATCAC
This sequence comes from Thermoguttaceae bacterium, assembly GCA_017407125.1. Classification (GTDB taxonomy): domain Bacteria; phylum Planctomycetota; class Planctomycetia; order Pirellulales; family Thermoguttaceae; genus RUG11551. Next base: position 56,510 of record JAFQXE010000039.1, on the reverse strand, counting down.
AGCAAGGGTAATCTGCTTGATATTGTTGGTACACTGCATTCGGCGTCCTGCTTCGCGCGCCGCTTGGACGGCTGGCAAAAGCAAACCAACCAAAACGCCAATAATCGCAATGACGACAAGCAGTTCTACAAGCGTAAAACCGGTATTATTAACGTTGCGTTTCATTATTGTATCTTTCAATGTAATGTTTTTATTTATAATCAAGAAAAGAAAAAAGGAATCGGATAAAGACAATGACCATAAACAACTACTGCCTACTGCCTCTTGCCTACTGCCTTTTTATTTCTCCGCTCGAATCTTTTTCCATTCCGCGACCGCGAGCTGATCGCATTTTTCGTTTTCTGGATGCCCTTGATGTCCAGGAACGTAAGTATATTTAATTTTGTGAACCTGATTCAATTCGTCCAGAGTCTGCCACAAATCGACGTTTTTGACAGGCTTTCCATTGGCGAGTTTCCAGCCTTTCTTTTTCCAGGAGGAAATCCATCTGGTCAGTCCGTTGCCAACATAGGAACTGTCAGAAACCAGTTCGACGGAAACGGGACGCGTCAGCGCCTTCAATCCTTCAATCACCGCCATGAGTTCCATGCGGTTGTTGGTCGTGTTTTCTTCTCCTCCGGAACGGACTTTTTCGCGTCCGGTCGCTTTATGTCGAAGAATATACGCCCAGCCGCCCGGTCCCGGGTTCCCGCTGCAAGCTCCGTCAGTATACAATATTACTTCACACATAACATATATTATAATGAATTTTGAGAAAAAACAAGTCGGGGACAAAAAAACACTACTCTCATTTCCTCTCCCTTCCCCCTTGTTATTATCGGCGATTATTGTATTATATATAGGATAAAGTGAGAAGCGGCGTCATCTTTGTCGGCTTCGGGTTATGAATTACAGGATTATAAAGCTATTATGTACAGAACACACACGTGCGGCGCCCTGAGGGCGGAACATATTGGACAGGAAGTTACGATTTGCGGTTGGGTTGACCGAATTCGCAATCAGGGCGGATTGGTTTTCGTCAACCTGCGAGACAGATACGGGATTACTCAAACGGCGTTTGCCCCGGAAGCGGGCGAAGACCTGCTCGAACAGGCGCGCGGGCTGAAAATGGAATACGTCGTTCAGGTAACGGGCAAGGTCTGCGCTCGACCGGTTGGTCAGGCGAATCCCGACATGGCGACCGGGGAAATTGAAGTCCGTCCGACTCAAATGACGCTTCTCAACAAATGCAATCAGCCGCCGGTTTATCCTAGCATTCCGGAACTGCCCAGCGAAGACGTCCGACTGCAGTATCGATACTTGGATTTGCGCCGCACGGCAATGCAAGACGCGTTGATTCTGCGCCATCGCATGATTAAGACGCTGCGAGATTATACAGACGCTCACGGGTTTATCGAAGTCGAAACCCCGATGCTGGGGCGATCCACTCCTGAAGGCGCTCGAGATTATCTGGTTCCCAGCCGCGTTCACCCAGGCAAATACTACGCTCTGCCGCAGTCGCCGCAGCTGTACAAGCAATTGCTCATGATTGCCGGGTACGACCGTTACGTTCAGCTGGCTCGTTGTTTCCGGGACGAAGACCTTCGAGCTGACCGTCAGCCTGAATTCACCCAGCTGGATATTGAGATGTCGTTTGTCGAGATGGAAGACATTCTCACGTTCATGGACGGCATGATCGCCGATTTGGCAAAGAAAATTCTCGGGCTTGACCTTCATCTGCCATTGTCACGCATGGACTATGACGAAGCCATGGAACGCTACGGCTCTGACAAGCCTGACCTTCGTTTCGGCATGGAAATTATCGACCTGACCGAGTTTGCCAAAACCGTCGATTTCCAGGTCTTTCGCGGTCCGGCGGAAGCGGGAAATCGCGTTCGAGCGATTGTCGTTCCGCAATGCGCCGACAAGTATTCCCGCAAGGCGATTGACGAGCTGACGACTTACGTCAAGGAAGATTTCAAGGCGAAAGGACTCGTCTGGTTCAAGGTGGAAAACGGCGACATCGCCTCTCCGACGGCGAAAAAGTTCACAGACGAAGAACACAAAAAGATTCTCGAAATCACCGGCGCGAAAGACGGCGACATGATTCTGGTTGTTGCGGATACGTTCGACATCACCTGCGCCGCGTTGGACGGTTTGCGCCGACGTCTGGCGAAAGAACTCAAGCTGTACGATCCGAAGTCGATGAGCTTTTCCTGGATCGTCTCCTTCCCGATGTTCGAATGGAACGAAGAGGAAAACAAGTGGGACGCCAAACATCACCCGTTTACCATGCCTCAGCCGGCGGAACTGGATTTGCTGGACACCGCTCCGGAAAAGGTTCACGCGGTTGCGTACGACCTGGTCATTAACGGCTTTGAAGCGGGCGGCGGCACGGTTCGTATTCACGACACCAACCTTCAGGCGAAGATTTTCAAGCTGCTCAATATCGATGACCAGACGGCTCACGAACGGTTCGGGTTCCTTCTCGACGCGTTGAAGTTCGGCGCTCCGCCGCACGCTGGCATTGCGTTGGGCGTTGACCGCCTTGTCATGCTCTTTGGCGGATACGATAACATTCGCGACGTCATTGCGTTCCCGAAGACTGCCCGAGCTGCTGACCTCATGACCGGCGCCCCCGGCGTTGTCGACGATAAACAGCTTGACGAACTGTCCATTCAGAATACGAGAAAAGAGGAGAATTAGGCAGTAGGGAGTAGGCAAGAGGCAGTAGTAAAATTTTCCTACTGCCTACTGCCTACTGCCTATTGCCTCTATTCCCTATTCCCTACTCCCTATTCCCTCACACAATATGGCACAAACACTTTCCCAACTGGCAAAACTGGTTAACGCGACCCTCGTTGGCGACGGTTCTACGGTAATCGAAAACGCCGCTATCCTTTCGGAAGCCGGACCGGGCGACATTACGCTCATCGACAACGTTGGCAGACTCGACACGCTGTTTAATACGCAGGCGTCTGCGGTTGTCATGCCCAAATCGGATTTGTCCGTTGGAATCCCAGCGTTGATGGTTGACGACGTTCACGACGCCTTTACAAAAATCGTAAAGCTGTTTCGTCCTCAGCGAGTTGCGCCTGAGCCGTTTGTCAGCTTGCAGGCGAGCCTGGATCCATCGGCAAAAATCGGCGTGAATGTAACAATTTATCCGTTTGTTTACGTTGGCGCGGAAGCGGAAATCGGGGACAACGTCGTTCTTCATCCTCATTCCTGCGTCATGGCGGGTGCGAAAATCGGCGAGGGTTCTATTCTTTATCCTGGCGTTGTGGTTCATGAAGACTGCGTTGTTGGAAAACGGTGCATTCTCAGCGCGGGGGCGTCGATAGGAGCTAACGGCTTTGGATATAAGCAGGTTGAAGGCAAACATACTTTGGCGGCTCAGCTGGGAAACGTCATTCTGGGAGACGACGTCGACGTTGGCGCCAACAGTACGATTGACCGCGGCGCTTACGGCGCAACGCGAATCGGCGACGGCACAAAGATTGACGATCTGGTTATGATTGGGCACAATTGCCAGATAGGAAAACACAATCTCCTTTGCGCTCAGGTTGGAATTGCCGGCAGCGTAACCACCGGGGATTACGTTGTCATGGCGGGGCAGGTTGGCATTCGAGATCACGTTACAATCGGCGATATGGCGATTTTAGGCGCCAAATGCGGCGTGATGAACAATATCGAACCGGGAGCTAAAATGCTCGGCGCGCCCGCCTATCCGGAAAGGGAACAGCTGCTCAGATTCGCTCTGATTTCCAAACTGCCGGAATTCAAAAAACAACTTCGCGACGCCGACAACCGACTCAAAAAGCTGGAAAAAGAGAGCGCAGAGAAAAAGAATCAGAAAGAGTAAAAACAGGCGTTTTTTCCGCTCAAATTTTTTAACACGAAATACACAAAAAGGGACGAAATAACACGAAAATTTAAAAATATTATTTTTAAAAATACTTTCGTCTTTTTCGCTTATTTCGTGTTTTTCGTGTTTAAATACTATCATGAACCTGTCTGACGCTCAGGAATTCTGCCGACAATACACTCGTCAGCATTACGAGAATTTTACTGTCGCCAGCTTTCTGCTTCCGCGACAGGTCAGACAGGATTTCTATCCGGTTTATTCTTTTTGTCGCTGGGCGGACGATTTAGGCGATGAATCGCCAGACAACCAAACAGCTTTGACGGCTTTGGACGACTGGAATTCCCAGCTTGACGACTGCTATCAGGACAGGGCGGAACACCCGATTTTTATTGCTCTGAAGCCGATTGTTGAGGAGTATTCCATTCCGAAATCCCTCTTTGCTGACTTGATTTCCGCCTTTCGTCTGGATCAAACCCAAAAAGAGTACGATTCTAGAGAGGACTTGCTGGATTACTGTAAACTCTCTGCAAATCCTGTGGGAAGAATCGTTCTCCATTTAGCTCAAACGACAGACGAAGAAAGCCTGGCGCTGTCCGATAAAATCTGTACGGGATTGCAGTTGGCGAACCATTGGCAGGACGTCGCCAGAGATAAACGCCGCATGACGTCAAACGGCAAATCCGATTCCAGACGGTACGTTCCCCTCAGCGACATGATCTCATGCGGATACTCTTTGGAAGAATTTCAGAACGAAGTTTACAACCCGGCTTTTATTGAAATGATGTCTCGCCTTTGCGATTGGGCGGACTCGTATTTTACAGAAGGAAGTCCGTTGGTAAGCCGTGTTCCACTCAGTTTCAAGACAGATATAAAGCTCTTTGTTATGGGCGGACAAAAAATCGTCGAGGCGATTCGACGAGTTGATTTCAACGTCTGGTCGAACCGCCCGACGATTTCTCGTTGGAACAAATTCAGACTGTTAATAAAAGCCCTGACAGGATTTAAAAAAACGGGCTTTTAACCGTCTCATTATAAAAAAAGACGTCAGTACAGAAACAAACAATCAGCATTTTGTTTCTTGCTTACTGACGTCGATAACATCTACCCTGATGTTAATTTCCGTAGGACACTGGCGCCGGGGAGGGCGTTGTAATTGTGGGCGTGGCAGCCGGAAGAGACGGCGCGGAGCAGGAACTGCAGCCGGAGTCTGCAACAAAGGGGTCGCCAACAACAACGCCGCCAGACGAATACGACGGGCATGTTGGGCATGTTGAGCATGGCGAGCAGGTGTCAGGCGTATAGCAAGACTCCTGATAGCATTCTTTGCCGCAGAACCATTTCCTCAGCAGGCAGTTGCGAGGCAGACCGTTAGAGCAGCCAACCGACAGGGCGACTGTCAAAACGACAAACGAAAGTAAAAAGGCTTTTTTCATTGGGGTACACTCCTTATTCACGTACAGCGTCAGACGGTAATCGTACTGCGCCAGAACCAAAAGTATTTTTATTTATGCCTGAGGGCTTTTACCCGCTCAAGCGTTACAACTAATCTATAGCTTACGATTTTGAAACGGTGGAAAAAAACGTCCGATTTTTCGAAAAAAAACGATTTTTTTTGCTCCGTAGTTCTCATGGACTTGAATTAATCAAATCGTCTTGACAAAAATTGCCCTTACAATCGTTAAATTCGTTAAATTTATATCGAACCGACGTTGATTTGATTGTCGAAAAGAGTATAATACTCTTGTAGTTTGATAAATTCATACAACAAATTTAAACCAATCGAAAGGAATAATCATGCAATATTATATTGCTTTAGCCAAGCGTCTGTTTTGCGCTGCCGCGGCGCTGACAGTTCTTTTTGCGTCTTGCGCGGCGCAAGCGGAAGAATTCTACGTCGTAGATTCATATAGACACAGCGGCTGTACAACTCCGGAACAGATGGACGCTGAGTTTAGCGCTGTTGCTGAGACGTCAACGGGCTGGACGCCGGTTGACAAGGACGCCGTCTGGAAGGATTCCGAAGGGTGCAAGACGTTTATTTATATTCATGGGAATTTGGCGGACAGATGTTCTGCAATCAATGACGGCTATCTGATTCGACAGTATCTTAACCGGGTTATTGCTGACAAGAATTACAAGCTCGTTGTCTGGTTCTGGAATTCCGCTCGAACCGGAGCGCCGATGCGTCAGGACGCGACGAACGCTGAACATCGCAGCCAATGGGAGAGCTTTTATCTGGCGAGATTCCTGCAGTCCGCGCCGGAAAGCGCCGAGATTCGTCTGATTGGATACAGTTTTGGCGCCAATACGGTTTTGGGAGCCTGTCAGCTTTTATCCGGCGGAAATGTTTACGGCAGAACTGCGCCGGGAACGTCTGGGAAGATTCAATCTCTGCTTATCGCGCCGGCTGTTCCGACTTACGCGTTTGTTTACGGCAGGGAGAAAGCTCTGGAATGTCAGACCAGATGTTATTTAACGGTTAATTGTGCAGACACCGGTCTGAAATGGTATCGGTTTGTTACTCCGGACAGACAGACGGAAGCCATGGGACGCGACGGCGTTGCCGGCGTTCCCGCCTCTCAAAAAGAAAAAGTTACGATTTACAACGTAACCAATCAGGTTGGCGCAACGCACGCTTTGGCGGACTACCTCGGATCAACAGGCGTCTTAACCGCCTTTGTTGCCGAATAGTTTTTTTAACACGAAATACACGAAATAAGCGAAAGAGACGAAAGATTTTTTATATTTATTTTTTAAAATTTTCGTGATTTTTCGTGTTTTTCGTGTTTAAAAATATAAAACGCAATTGGCAAGAAAGTTACGCGAGTTGCAAATGGACTTTGCGCGCCGCTTGCGTAATTGCTAATTGCTAATTGAAAATTGCTAATTACTCTTTCGGCGGCGTCAGACCGAAGTCAAGAATCGTGAACAGGCTGTAAAGCGGGTATCCGGCGGCTTCAAAGTTTTCGCGTCCGCCTTCCATGCGGTCAAGAATGGCGATAACCGCCTTGACTTTGAGCCCGAATTCGTTGCAGCGTTCAATCGCTTTGAGGGACGAGCCGCCCGTCGTAACGACGTCTTCGACAATCACGACTTCGTCGCCCGGCTTGACGGGGCCTTCGAGGAATTTCTGGGTGCCGTGGTCTTTGGCTTCTTTCCGAACCATAAACCCTTTAAGCGGTTTTTTCTGCCCGGCGGCGGCGCACAGAACGGACGCGGTAATCGGATCGGCGCCGATTGCCATCCCGCCAACCGCCTGAATCGGGAACGGCAAGCTATTGACAATTTCCAGCATACCCTCTCCGACCAAACGCAGACCCTCGGAATCGAGAGTTACCTGCTTGCTGTCGCAATAGTACTTGGCTTTCTTGCCGCTGGCGAGAGTGAAGTCGCCAAACTTTAACGCGTTGTCTTTGATTAACTTCTTTAATGCAATCGGGTCGTAGTTCATGGACGCTATTTTAGATGTCTTGTACACAGCTTGATGATATAAAATGTAAACAGAACGGTTCTGTTTCTTTGACGTTGCTATTAATCATACCGAATTGGGCGGTTTTGTCAACGGGGCTGACAGAGAATTGGCAATGAGTCCGAATTCGATAATCATTACCCCCCTGTTGACGTTTTCTTTTTTTCCGACTATAATTTAATAATACATAAATATAACTATTTTGGGATATGGAGATATTCCCATGTCAGAAACGACCATGAAAAAGCAGGCTCTGTTAGTTGGAATTAATGAATACGAAATTCTGCCGGAACTGAAGTACGCCCGACAGGACGCAGAAGCGATTGAGCAATCGCTGAAGTATAACTATTGCTTTTCAGATGAAGAGGTTATGCTCATGACTGATTCCCGGTCGGGTCTTTTTAGACCGACTAACCGATTGAGAATTTTGCTTCATCTTGACAATCTGGCGAATCAGAATCTTGACCTGTTTATTTTCGGTTTTTGGGGACATGGAGTTGTTCGTAATGGAAAACGGTATTTGTGTCCGCTAGACGTCTCGCCAGATGAAGTTGAACAGCTGGGCGTTCCATTTGACGATCTGATGAACAAATTGTCGAAAATTCGAGCAAAAAACACGTGTTTGATTTTGGACTGCTGCCAGAAAAACCACGACGGCGAACGGGGCGAAGCGGAAACGTTTACTGCCGCGGACCAAAGGGTTATAGAAAATGCCGCCCTGGACATCGTTCTAAGAAGAAAGGAAAAAGAGCCGGAATTTGACTCTAACGTTGCGATTCTCAACTCTTGTAAACAGGGACAATCTGCGTATGAATGGGATGACCGCAAACATGGCATATTCACGGCTCATCTATTGGATGCAATGAATCATCGGTATAACAGCATTGCTCAAATTGTTGGGTACGTTAGCAGCAACGTCGAAAAGACTGCTAAACAACTCAACAAGCAGCAAACGCCGTTGTGCAGTTTGGAAGGGGACATTCCTTTGCCGGTTGATACAAAGACAACTCCTCTGGTTACAGGAGACGTTTTTATTTCCTATCGACATTCTAATGCCGATCTTGTTGCGTCGATTGAAAAGGAACTCAAAAAACGGGGAATTTCGTATTTTATTGACCGCGTTGGAGTTAATTATACGATGGAATATGCTTCAGCGATTGCGCAGGCAGTAAAAGAATGCAAAGTTCTTTTGTTTGTTTGGACGCAAGACGCTGACGTTTCTCCTGACATCCTTCGAGAAGTTTCAATGGCGTTTACTCTCAACAAGAGGGTTTTGCCGTACAAGATTGGAACGTTCAACGTTACAGAACATGGTTCGTTGTTTTATCAGCTTTCTCCGATAAGCCGGTATGAAGTTCCCAGGCAAACTTCTGAAACGGTTGTGGAACTGGTCAATCAGGTTCAACGGGCTTTGACGGGAAAAACGTTTCAACAGTACTCGTTTGCTCTTCCTGAAAAGTCTCAAGACGCCGTTATTGAAAAACCCGTAATTGAGGATATTAACGTAACCTTTACTCCGGGGCTTATCGATAGTCAACCGTCGATTCAGTATAATAATATCCAACTGCCGTCTTTGCCAGAAGATTTGTATGCTATTCAAGCTGAAAATACAGGATGGGAAAACGCGATAGTTCAATTGAAATATTATACTCATGAATCGCTGCTGCAGGCAAATGCCGCCGTTGCTCAGGCGCAAGCTCAGTTTGACGCCTGGTCAGAACGAAAAGAAAGTCTTTGGAAAGACTTGTCGAATAATGTACGGCAAACTCTGGAGAATGCGATCTCAAATAATCCTGAATGTACAGCGAACGACATTGGCGTTTCAACTGACAAATTGACGGATGAACAGTACTTTATTTTCCTGGAACAGTTTCAGTGCGGGAAAAAATACGAACAGGCAAAACAAGAACTGAAACGAGTTGAATCGGAACGAAAATCCAAATGCAGCGACGCGATTAAAAGATGTCAGCAAAAGATTGAAGACAATAACGTTCGTTATCAGGACCGCGTCAAGTCGTTTTTCGACAAAGCCATCATGGCGATTCTTGCCGCCATGCCAGGATATGACGATGTCAACGCCGCATTTCCAGAAGAACGCATTATAGAACCGCTTCGGCAATTAAGTGAATACAAGCTTGGCTGGCGGCCAGATAAAATCCTCAGCCGAATCCGAGAGCTTTGGGCTAATCAACGCCCCTGCATTTTGAACGAGGGATCTAAACGACATAAGCAAATAGCGCCGCAAACTCAACGAGAAAAAGATAAAAGAAAAGGAAAGTTAATCTGGGGAAGCATTGCCGCTCTTGTTGGCGTTTTTATAACGTTGATTTGTATGTCCTATATTGAGACATTTGCAAGAGCGAGAACGATGCGCAGCATATTTGCTCCCGGTCAAGCTGCTGGCGAGCGCAGAGTTGTAACTGTTAAAGGCGTCGATTTTGCTTTTCGATGGTGTCCCGCCGGGGAGTTTACTATGGGGTCGCCATCGTCAGAATCTGGACCCAACAGCGACGAAAAACAGCATCATGTAACGCTAACCAAAGGTTTTTGGATGATGGAAACGGAAGTTACTCAAAAACAGTGGAAAGCGATTATGGGAAACAATCCAAGTTATTTCAAAGGCGACGATTTACCTGTTGAGAGCGTTATATTGACTGATTGTCAGAAGTTTTGCAAAAGGTGTACAGCTCTTGGTTTTTCATTGCAGCTTCCAACGGAGACGCAGTGGGAATACGCTTGCCGGGCTGGAACAACCGAAGCGTATGCCGGAAATCTGGACGAAATAGCGTGGTATTCGTCAAATAGCGGCAGTCAAACTCATATGGTTGGAACGAAGAATCCCAATCCTTGGGGATTGTACGACATGCACGGAAACCTTCGAGAGAGATGTCAGGATCGGTATGGAGATTATCCCGACGGGAGTGTAACAGATCCTGTTGATTCTTTGGACGGTCCCTCCAGCGTCAGTCGCGGCGGCAGTTGGAGCGATGAGGCCAAGGAATGCCGGTCGGCAAAGCGAACAGGCCGCTCGCCTAACGAACATGACCGCCATATCGGTTTCAGATGTATAAAAGGTCAATAACTCCAATGAAATAATTCGCATGAGCGGCTTGCCTAATTACCGCTTTCAATTCTTTGTGTTTTATGCGTTCTTTGTGGCTTAAATTCTTTATAAGGAAAGAGCAAAGCGACCAACGGGAGCGAATCGAAGGGGGTATTTTTACGGGGGGCGGGTATTACCCGCCAAAGAACAATCAACCTTTGATTTTCGCGGACAATATCCGCTCCCCAGAAACCTTGAAAAATCCGTTGAAAAACCGAGAAAATTTGGTGGGTTTGCCCTTGTAAAATCCACTCAAAATGGTATAATATTCTATTAATATATAGTGTAAATTTGAAGGATTTTTCCTTGGTTTTCCGAAAGGTTAATATGTCCGAATCCAACACCCCTGAAGAAGTCAAAACTGACGCTGTCAATTCATCCACTCAACAACCCGCCGACCAGCCGACCCCTGAGACGGAATCGTTCCATTCCTACGCCAAACAGGCTCAAGGCGCGGAAGAGTACGGCGCTGATCAGATGGAGCATCTGTCTGACCGCGACCACGTCCGAGAACGCTTTGGCATGTACATCGGCGACAACTCCACCCGCGGCTTGCATCATCTGGTTTACGAAGTCGTAGACAACTCCATCGACGAGGCAATGGCGGGCTACGCGACCGAAATTCATGTAACAATCAACGGCGACGGCTCTGTTACAGTCGAAGACGACGGGCGCGGCATCCCGGTTGAAGTTCACCCGGACTTGGGCGTTTCTACGCTCGAAGGCGTCATGACCGTTTTGAAGTTCGGCGGCAAGTTCGGCAAGGGCGCGTATCAGACCTCCGGCGGTCTGCACGGCGTCGGCGTTACGGTCGTCAACTTCCTGTCGGAATGGTGCACCGTCAAGGTTTGCCGAGGCGGGTACATGTACCAGCAGGAATACACCCGCGGCATTCCAGACGGCGAAGTCCGAAAGACCGGTAAGTCTGACCGCGTCGGAACGACGACCACGTTTAAGCCGGACGGACAGATTTTCCCTGTTACAAAATTCAATGCGGACATTCTTTCGTCGCGTTTGCAGGAACTGGCGTTTTTGAATCAGGGAATTAAAATCGTCTTCAAAGACGCCCGATCCGGAGAAGGGGCAACGTATCAGTACGCAGACGGTTTAACCGCGTTCGTCAAACACCTCAACGCCAACGTTCAGCCTGTTCACCCGGACATTATCCGTTTTACCGGGGAATCGCAGGACGACGAAGGCGGAACTATCGGGTACGACATCGCTCTGCAGTACACCAGCGACTATGCGGAAAACGTCTATTCCTTTGTCAACAACATTTCCACGACCGAAGGCGGCACGCACCTGTCCGGGTTCCGTTCCGCTCTTTCCCGAACGCTCAACCGATACGGCACGACGGCGGACTTGTTCAAAAAGATCGTCCCGAAGCCGGAAGACTTCAAAGAAGGGTTGACGGCGGTCGTTTCCGTTAAGGTTCCGCACCCGCAGTTTGAAGGTCAAACCAAAACGAAGCTCGGCAACAGCGTTGTCGAAGGGATTATCAACAGCGCCGTCGGCTCGGCGTTGTCAAAATACTTGGAAGAACATCCTGCCACCGCCAAGGCGATTCTGCAAAAAGGCATTGTCGCGGCGGAAGCCCGAGAAAGCGCTCAGCGCGCCAGAAAGCTCGTTCGAGAGCGCAAAGGCGTTCTGGCTGGCTTGGGCATGCCGGGTAAACTTCGAGACTGCACCGGCAAAGACGTCAACCGTTCAGAACTCTACCTGGTAGAAGGGGATTCTGCCGGCGGGTCTGCCGAAGGCGGACGTATGCGAGAATATCAGGCGATTTTGCCTCTGCGCGGTAAAATCCTCAACGCGTATAAAACCCGCGAAGAGCGCGTTCTTGCCAACGAAGAAGTTCGCGCCATGATTGTCGCCATCGGCGTCGGCATTGGGGAAGAAGTTGACATCTCCAAACGTCGATACGGTAAAATCGTTATCATGACCGATGCCGACGTTGACGGTTCGCACATTCGCACGCTGCTGCTGACGTTCTTCTATCGGCAAATGCCGACCCTTCTCAAAGAGGGCATGGTCTACGTCGCTCAGCCGCCGCTGTACCGAGTTCGCCGCAAAAACGTTACAACGTACGTTCAGACCAGCGAAGAGATGAAAACGCAGCTGCTCAACTTCGGTTTGAAAGACGCTTCGTTTGACCCCGGCGACGGCCGCCTGATTGAAGGCGAGCAGATGGAAAAGCTCTGCCGAATTTTGGGCGCGCTGGAAGATTCCCTTTACGCTCTGGAAAAGCGCGGCATGAACTTCAAGATGTACGCTCAGCGCGTCAATCCGGAAACCGGCAAACTCCCGATCTTCCACGTTTTCCAGGGTCGAGAAGAACACTGGCTGTCCACCCAGGCGGAACTGGAAGCCCTCATCGCGGAAAAGGAAAAACAGTCTGGTAAGGAAGTCGCCATTTCCAACGAAGACCTTTCCAATACCGAGGAGCAAACCAAGGAAGCGGAAAAGCAGGCGGAACAGAATCACGACGAACGGCTTCACGTTATCGAACTGACGGAAGTCCGAACGATTAACAACCACCTGGTCGAACTGAAGGAACTGGGCTTTGGCATTGATTCGCTCTTCCCGATTGACCGCACCGGACAGGAAACGCCGCGATATTATCTGCGTCGAGACGAATCCGCCCAAGGGCTGGAAGACCTGCGCTCGCTGCTTCCGATGATTCGTAAAGTCGGAGAACGCGGCTTGCAGATTACCCGATTCAAAGGGCTGGGAGAAATGAACGCCGAACAGCTGAGAGAAACGACGCTCGACCCGGCGCAAAGAACCCTGCTTCAAGTTACCATGGACGACGCCAAACGCGCCTCTGAACTGTTTGAAATCCTCATGGGCGACAACGTCGAACCTCGCCGCCAGTTCATCGAGAAGTACGCCTTGGAAGTCGAAAACCTCGACGTGTAGGTTAGGCAGTAGGCAATAGGCAGTAGGCAATAGAGAACTAATGCACTCCAATTTGGGGCGTTATGTACTCAATCGTGGATTGCGAATATATAGTTTTTTGTTTTGAACGCAGAGTACGCAGACTCCTCGCAGAGAGCGCAGAAGCAAACGAACATGTGTCATCTACGCCCGACGTTGCCGGGCTATGACACGATGTCCGTTTGCAAATAAATTAAAATATTTTAAAAATCGGGCGGGAATGTGCGATGCCGCACGGGCGAGAGGATGAGGTTTTGCCATAGAAAAAGCCGGTTTTGGCAATACCCACTTCCAATCAGGAACCGACCTTGTCGGTGGCGTAAACAACGAAGTTGGCGTCGTCGCCACATTCCCAGCCCGTCTGCGTATTCTGCGAGTATTCTGCGATCTCTGCGTTCTTTTTCTTTTTTATGTAACCATAATTTTTTTGCTCTCGCTTTTTAAAAATTCGTCTTTCGCCCCCACTGGACAAAATAATAAATTCTGATAAAATACGCGAATTATTATTTTTGACGGTGAGATTCCGTTATATTTTTTTCAAACCCCTAACCAGATTTGGAGGTGATGCTTCGTGGTTAAGTTGATTTTGCATGAAGGTGAAACCGTTCAGGAGGCCGTGCGCCGTTTCCGTAAACTTTGTGAACGTTCGGGCATCAAAAAAGAAATGCGCCGTCGTGAAAGCTACGAGAAGCCGAGCGAAGTCAATCGACGGATTCGTTTACGTGCTGAACGCCGCAACGAACACCTGCGTAAAATGGCTCAAGAAAACAAATAAGTTTTTTTGCCTAACGTAGAATCTCGTTGAGGTTAGTAAACCTCGAAACATTAAAGAATCGCCTCCATAAGAAGGCGATTTTTTTATTCGGATTTGGTTTTAGAGATAATTTAAAGCAAATAGCGCGGCGCCTCGCCGCCGATTTCATTTCAGTTCTATTTGACCGATTTTATATCGGCGCTGACCGTCGTTGTTGGGAAGCGGAAGAGCCAGTACGGGCGTTCCGTCGCGTTGTCCGACCGAAACGTAAACGTCATAAACGCCGGGCTTGGTTGTCGGAGCGAAGCGTCCCGCTGTGAATATCGACTCGTGCGTTGTTACGGGAATCGCGTCTTTGGGTCCGACTTTTAGCGTTCGGAAGTCAAGCGTCTCGTCTGAAAGAGCCGCAACGATTCCGCCTTTTTCGTCTTTGAAGGTCAGTGTCATGAATCCTCCGGGATAGCACGGCGCGACGCCGGCGTTCGCCCAAACGCTCTTTACGGAGAACGGTTTGCCGATTTCCGCTGTTTTCGGAAGTTCCATCTCGCGGAGCTGGATCCGGTATCCGAGACGCAGATTGATGCGGCGGATGGCGTCTTTGCACTCATCCCATTCCTGCTGGGGGCGCCAGTGAATCGACATAAAGGAGGCGTGATAGTCCTCGACAGACTTTTCGAGCAGATCGGAATCCCACGCGCCCCTCGCCTTGGAACTTCCATAATGCTCATGTTCTACGATGACGGGCAATTCACGCCAGAAACGGTCTGCCATGTCCGCATGAAACCACGACCGAGGCGGGTTCTGAACCATAATGCTGTCGTCGCGCAGACTCACGCCTTTTGACCGGGCGTAATCGGTAGCTGGGTAATTTCCAGTCTGATTTTCCGCGCCGTCCACGTCGTCGCTGATGCACAGAAGCGTTCCGGGAAACGCCTTCACGTGCAGATCAATGTGAATCTTTGTGATTCGGACGGTATCTTCCTGTGACAGGTGCGAGCTGGCGCCGGTGTGTCCTTCGCCCCAAAGACCGAACGTTCCCACGTCGATAAACGCGATGTTGGGATTTCCAGCATAGCGCTTTCCGGCAGCCATGAGAAAATTCTCGAGCTTTTTGAGGAAAACCGGATCGTCAAAAACCGGGTCAACGAGTTCTCCGTTTTCGTCTGGTCCGTACGTTCTCCACGAAAACCGTGTGTATTTAGCGCCAGCGTCGAAAACCCATTTCGGCGTTGCGTATTCAAGCCAACTTTCGGAAGTCGTCAGACGCAAAGCGACTTTCTTCCCGGCGGCGATCCACCGCTGCGCCGGCGTGTCGAGTAGCGCCCAGTTGAATTGTCCTTCTTCCGGTTCCAGATACGCCCACGGAATCCGAAGGTACACAGTCGAACAGCCCTCAAACCAATCGAGGGAATCGGACGGTTCCAGCTGCGCGCCGTAATTTTTGGGGTTATTGGAGTAAAAGTGCATCGTCCAGCCCATCATCGGGTTGATGAGCGCCTCGCCGGTATCGGTAAACGTGAACTTCTGAACGTCCTGCGCCTGGGCAAGTACGGTTAGGAAAGACAAAATAATCGAAAGAAAAAATGACTTTTTCATTGGATTGTAGAGCATGAAATGTTACGTTAAAAGGAAAAAAATTCCCCTTCCTAAAAAACTTTAGTAAGGGGAGAATATGAAAAACGGACAATCAATAACCAATCGGTGAAAATCCGTCTAATCCGTCAAATCCGTGTCCGGATGACCTGCGAATAACCTCTGAGGAGCGCGGAGCGTAACTCCTCACTCCTCACTTCTCACTTCTAACTAATTGATCGGTTCCCAGTCCAAGCCGATGTCGAGCGAACTGGCGGCGTGAGTAAGCGACCCGACGCTGATGCGTTCGACGCCCGTCGCGGCAATCTTTCCGATCGTCTTGAGGTTGACGCCGCCGGAGGCTTCCAGTTCGACTTCCGGAGCCATTTCGTCGCGCATGGCAACCGCCTGACGTAAAACGGCGGGCGGCATGTTGTCTAACAGAACAATGTCCGGCTTGAGCGGCAGTGCGATCTTAAGCTGTTCCAGAGAATCGACTTCCAGCTCGATAAGCGTGTCGGGCATGTTCTTGTCGGCGATGTACTTTTTCGCTCGCGCAATGGCTTCCGCCGGATTGAACAAAGTCTCTTCGTCCAGGTCGTGCTTGAGTTCCGGACACGCCAGGGCGAGGTGGTTGTCTTTAATGAGAATCGCGTCGTACAGACCGCAGCGATGGTTCTTTCCGCCGCCGCACTGAATAGCGTACTTTTCCAACAGACGCCAGCCGGGGGTTGTCTTGCGAGTGTCGTAAATGCCCGGCTTTTTCCCTTCGATCAGGTCAACCCATTCGACGTAAAAGTGCGTCAGAGAAGCGATTCCGCACAGACGGCTCATGAAGTTGAGCAGCGGCCGTTCGATATGCAGAATCTGTCTGGCGTTTCCTTCCAGCGCCCCGATTTTACAGCCGGGGTAGAGCGGGTCGGAGTCGTTCATGAAAGGCGTCCATTTGACGTCCGGCGCATATTCCATAATAATCGGAACCATCGCCATGCCGGCTAAAACGCCTTCTTCGCGAGAGGACAGCACAACTTTTCCGCGCGCCGTTTTCGGAACGACCGCGTCTGTGGTGATGTCGACGCTGCCGCGAACGTCTTCCTGGATTGCCAGGTCAAGCAGGATGCGAAAATCGTGTTCGACTTCCGCGTCCCAACGGGTCTGATGAAAATCCGGTTTGTTCATGGGGAATTATCCTTAAAAAATGTTTTTCAAGACCCCTTTATTATATCAGGAAATGAGTTAAAATAAAGGGGGCGGAACCCATGAACAGTGAACAAAGAGAAAATTCTGTCGAAACGGCGCCGAGCGTTGACCGGAAACTGTCGAAATCGGAAACGGCGATAGCTCATCGCGCGTCCGAAACCCAGCCGACGCTGCACGCGCGCGAGCCGATTTACAAGGTCGAAGACCGATGGCGCGGCATTTTGCGCTATCGGGATCAGATTACGCTGGCGGTTTGCTGTACGATTGCCATGCTGGCGCTGGGCGGGTACATGTTCTGGTACGAGCAGGTTACTCATCAGGTCATTGAAATCGACAGAATGCCGTACGTCGAAACGCCGCTGCAAATTGATCTCAATTCCGCGCCGTGGACGGAGTTCGCTCTCATTCCAGGCATCGGCGAGCAGAAGGCGCGAGAGATAATCCGGGTTAGAAATGAACTCGGCGGCGCGTTTGCCGACGAAAACGAACTACTCAAGGTGGAAGGAATCGGTCCCAAGACGCTCGACGTCATGCGCCCGTATCTGGTACCCATGCCGGACGCGGACGCCAGGGCGGAACGGTAGTTGAGGAGCTGCTAGCTATTAGCCGTTAGCTACTAGCTTGGATATTTTAGTTTCAGGCTTTAAATATTTACGCTGAGAACTACAAATGCACAAGCTAATGGCTAGTAGCTAATAGCTAGCAGCTTACAAACCACTCCCTATTCCCTACTCCCTTGCTTTTTCTCGTCTCTTCTTTTCTGAAAGAAATCTGTAAGAACTTTTCCGCAGGCGGTGTCGAGAATTCCGGAAATGACTTCGCAGCGGTGGTTGAGCCGGGAATCGTTAAGCAGAGAGAACAGCGACTTGACCGCGCCGGCTTTGGGGTCGTCGGCTCCGTAGACAACCAACGGAATTCTGGCTTGAATAATCGCCCCAGCGCACATACAGCACGGTTCGAGCGTTACGTAAAGAGCGCAGTCTGAAAGATTCCACGTCCCGAGTTTTTCGCAGGCTTGCTCGATTGCCAAAATTTCAGCGTGAGCGGTGGGGCGCTGAAGACGCTGGCGTCCGTTTCCCGCCGCGGCGATTAGCTCTCCGTTTCGGACGATAACGGCGCCAACGGGGACGTCGCCCGATTGCGCCGCCTGTTCGGCTTGTTCCAGAGCGAGCGCCATCCAGTTTTGATGGTTGAGAATATCCAGACAGGAAACGGAGTAGATTTCCCGGCGGGCTTTTTCGACAGGCGTCAGTTTGCGTCTGGACATGGGATCAACGGTCTATTATCGGTATTGTGAAGAATTGCGTTCGTCGTCTCTCGGACCGAGTTTGTACAGGATTTCTTTGGCGTCTTCGATTGTCTGCTGACGAACCTGTTTGTCGGACAGGTCCGCGATGATTCCGAACTCTTCCTGACGCTGTTGGGAACTGAGGTTTTTGCTCAGGTTGACGTCTGGACGGTCAAACTGTTGAGCCGCTTGATCAACGGCGTCTTTCCATGAAGTCATGAGTTTTCTCCTTGAATAATATTGTCTTGCAGCGCGTGAACAGGGCTGCTAATTATCGTTGTTCATTTCGGACAGGTCTTCCATCAGAACTCGCAGGTCGTTGGAATACTCGCTGGCGAGGTTCATTCTGACAAGCTGACGCAAAATGGCTGCGGCGCCGTTGGCGTCTGACGTAACAGCTTCGTCTGCGGACTGGAAACGATCCGCCGGGTTGGGCGCGACCAGTTTTTTACAGAACTCGACCAAAACGGAATTGTAACACAACGGCTCGCCGAGAATCTGTTCTATGTGATAGCAAATCGACCGTTTTTCCTGCAAATGCGTACTCTGCCGGGAGAAGAGCGATTTCCCGGTAAGCAGTTCCAGAAAAACGTACCCCAAAGAGGCAATGTCGCTCAAAACTGTGGGTTCTTCGTTGTCCAGAACCTCCGGCGGGGCGTACGCAGGCGTACAGGAACGGCGTTTGGGGAGGTTGTCCAGCAAATACGCCGATCCCATGTCGATGATCTTTGCGGAGCCGGTGCGTTTAATCATGATGTTGGACGGCTTGACGTCTGAATGGACGATTTTTTCCCGATGGAGCGCGCCGAGTCCTTTGAGACATTCGCTGATAATTGTAACAGCCGCGCCGGTCTTGAAACGCAGGTTTTTAGCTCCGGCGTCCAAAACGACGTTGGTGAGCGATTCAAACCGGTTTTGGGAACAATGTTCTTTCAGCCACGGCAGCGTTCTGGGATGAATAATTGTGGAAAGGTCTTTGCCGTCGACCAGCTCCATTTCCATAATACGGATTTGCTGCTGCTGCGACCAGTTGGAAACGTTGAGCAGGTTGTCGTGCTGAATCAGGGCGATTCGCGTTGTAACGGCTGCCATGAGGTTCATGGCGTTGAGGTATTCCTTTTCCGTGTTGTATCGAATCGGGGAAAAGATTTTTAACGCGACGGGCAGAATGAAGTTGTCCGTCCCGTTGCGCTGAGATCGATAGACAACGCCCTGTCCGCCTGCGCCGAGCTTCTTTCCAAAGCGGAGAATTTCGCAGGATTCCGAAACTCCCTTGTTGAGAATGTCGTCGTAGGCGTCACAGAGCAAGTCTATATCCCGGTTGTCAGCCGACAGATTAAAGAAATCTGACGAAGACTGGTGAGGGGTAAACAGCTGTGTTGCGTTGGAATCAGTCATGGTAATTGCGCCTAATCTGCTTTGCTGGAAACAATATCGAATTCGTAAATTGCAGGAACGAGCATGGCGGCAACGGCGAAACCGTAGGCGACGCAGACGACGAAAAACACGCCCAGCGAGTAGTTCATCATCAGCGCGACCAAGGCGTAAAACGTCGCGCAGGGGCATCCAAACGACGCCAGCGCAATGGCTGACGACGGGTTGCGAATTCCCAGCGCAGCGTAAAGCCCAGCGCCGCCGCCGACAATCAAAGCTAAAAAGGGTTGAAATTGCGCCTGGAACGAGCCGCTAAAGGTGAGCATCATTCTCAGACAGACTGCTACGCCGACAAAAAGGAAAAAGACAACGCCCAGGCTGACTCCGATTGACTGACGGCTGTTGGCGTATATCATGCCGCAGTGAAGCCCCAGCGTTGCGCTGAACAGGGTTAAAATTAAATATCCGATTATCAAATACAAGGCGTACTCGCCTGGAATTGACTTGAAAAACCATACGACGCCGACCAAAATCGGCGGAACCAGAACCATCTCTTTGGAGTTCCAGAACGCGCCCAGCAGTTTCCCCCAGACGAATTCTGACGGCAGAAGGTCGCTGGAAAGCAGCAAGTCCAGGGCTTTTCCGTCACGCTCCGTCGAAATGGCGGTTACGCTTTGAGCATTAATCAAAACCAGGCTCAATAGCGCCAGCGGAGCGATGTAGAAAAAGCAATCGGACGCCGTCTGACTCTGACTTAAAACCGCGTACAGGCAAAGCCCCGCCATGACAAGGTATCCAAGTCGATACAGGAACAGCCGTTTCCCGTAGGCGGCGGTGCGAACTTCTCGCCATAAAATCGGATTGTCCCAAACGGGTCGGGAAATCAGGTTTTCCGCATGAATGTTGACCGGGTTTTCTGCGGTCGATTCGACAACCGGCGCTTTGATAATCCGCGGCGGGTTCCAGATTCTGACCCGTAAAATAACGGGCGTGTAAATTAAAATCGTTGCCAGAGCGCAGAACAGATAAAAGTTCGTCTGCGGCTGGGTTTGAATCGGTTCCGCCGCCGCTAAAACAGCGGAATACGGGCTGACGTTACAGGCAGGAACGGACGTCCAGTACGGAGCCGTCTCCCCGGCGATAAGCCAGGCGGTAAGCGTTAAAAGCGTTAAGCTGATGGTTAAAAACGTCTTTTCGCATCGAAACGCGATAGCTGACCCGATAGCGCCGCTGACGATCGACGACGCCAGCGTTACACCGAAAACGCGAAACGTCTGCTGGGCGTCCACTCCGCCGAAAACCGTACACGACATTAAAACCGGCAGCGTTGCGAAAGGCAAAATAAACGCATGCAGCAGCGACGACGCCAGCTTTCCAACCGTCAGTTCGTAGGAACTGAGATTGGTCAGCAGCAACAGGTCGAGCGTTTTGCGGTCTTTTTCCTGAGAAACGGACGACGCGCTCAACAGCGCCGACTGGAACATCGCCAGCGTCAGCGACAGCGGCGCGAGAATGGAAAACAGACGAATCCCAAATCGCGCAAAATCCCCGACGTCCCGGATTTGTTGAGATCCGGTTATCAACAGCCAGGCGGTTGCCGAGATTGCAAGAAACAGCGCGGCGTATATCGACCGGGCAACGTATATTTTTGTCCGTTCGGGAGATACTGCCAATTCGCGTGTGAATATCGGACCAAACATAATTCTATTGTATCGATAACAGTTTTTCTTGCAATGACGAAAAAAACGATATTTTCAGCTTTTGCGTCTAAACGGGGTTTGCAGCGCGGCGACGCAGATTTCCTGTCGGTTGTGCTGCAGTTGGCGGGCTTTGATGACGTTGAATCCCCAGGAACGAATTCGCTCCAAATACTGTGGAATGTCCCACGCCAAGTCCCATTCGACCAGCTTGAGCGTCAGAATCAGACCGCGGATGCTGACCTGTTTGTTCATGACGATGTCCTCGACAGCGTCGAGCGTATAGTTGGGCGCGACGTTCATGTCGGACGCCAGCCAACGGATTTTACGGAATTCCTTCTTGGGAAGTTCGGTCGTTCTGCCTCGAAGGTGCCGAAAATTGGGGTTCGCCAGGACAATCGGCGCCATTTCCGCCGGGTCGACGCCCAACACCTGACAGCCTCGCGACAGCAACGCCTGCGTCGCGCCGCCGGGAGACGAACCCAACTCCGCAACTCGCGCGCCCGGTTCCAGGGGCAAGCCGCTCCAAATCAGCGCCTCTTCCATTTTGTACCACGCCCGGGAGACAACCTCCGGCGGCATGACGAGGTTAATCATTCCTCCGGGATAGCACGTCGCGGTAAACGTCGAGCGATGAAAGCCCGTCATCCAGACGTCCGGGTCGACAATGGTGCAGTCCAAAACGCGGTCGCCTTTTACAACCGGCTCGTTAATCAACAGTCTGTTTCTGACAGACGAGGGCAGGGCAGAGCGGACGAGGTTGGCAACGCGGTCGTCTTCTTCCGTCGGACCGACTTCGTACCCGCTTTTGCCGGAGGGCTTTTCGTCTCGCGACCAGACGTGAAACGCCTGATAGTCTCCATCTTCCAGCTCTTTGACGATTTTCGCAACTCGTTCTGTTTCATCGCCTGTCAGACGTTCCAGTGACACGCCCGACGCCCGGGCAAATATGCTTTTCGGAACCCCCTCTTCCGGCGCGGGGCGTTCTTCCGGGAATTTGAATGTTACAAACCCCGGTCGGGAAAAGGCGAAATGCGCTTGCGGAGCCAGTTCTGAAAGCTCATGCTTGAGGAACTTTTCCGCTCCGATCTGACAGCAGGTAAACAGGTAGGACATATATGACAGGGGGTAGGGAATAGGGAGTGGGAAGTAGTTTTTAAGCTGCTAGCTATTAGCCATTAGCTTGTGCATTTGTAGTTCTCAGCGTTAATATTTAAAGCCTGAAACCAAAATAACCAAGCTAGAAGCTAGCGGCTAGAAGCTAACAGCTCCTAACTCTCTTTCTCTTTTAACTTTTCCAGCTTTTTAACTTCTTTATAGGCTTCTGTAACAACGTCCTGCTGGGTGGCGACGTCGTTGGATAATTGAACATATTTTTCTTTTAGCGCTGCAATCGTTCTGAGAATCTGATCGCAGAATCGCTGCTGATTTATCAGCTCGTCTGGAGAAAACGTTCCTCCAGAAAACAGGTCAGATAAAATCCCGTTTTGAACAGCCAGTTCAGATTCTTGGTCGTTAAGCTGAGCTTGAACTTCGTCTAATCGCCGCTGCCGATTGGCTAACTCCAATCGACAGTTGTCCAGTTCCATCTGACGCAACTTCAGAACAGATTCAAGACGAAACGGCTTTTTCGACATTGTTCTTTAATGCGATACGAACTCCTGTTCGACTGTAAAGTCTCGGATAATCCCAGAAGTGGGATCGAAAGTTCGAACGCGAATCTGAATTCCCTGAAGCGTAATTCCCGCCATTTTGCTATTAGGAAGACTAAAATTGGCAGGATTGGGAGCGTTGACGACTTTGTTAGTGTCTGCCCCTGTTTCAGTAGCAGTAGTTAAATTGGTAGGGGCATACTTAAACTGGCTTCCGGTATCGAACGTGGATCCCCGAGCAGCGCTAAAGGTTGTTCCTTTGCCCAAATCAACGTATTCTTGCTTTTCTGGATCCCAAACTTTGACGTCAAAAATGATAATGTTGTCTAAAATGAGTTCTGCATTGGCAATGCTGTTAGCGTCAGCTGTGGAGACGCTGACGCGATAATTGGTTTCATTGGCGGCGCCTCCACGTCCTCGACCGCTGCCTCCTGCGCCGGGTGTAAAAGCCAAATCGGACAAGGAAGCGTGCTTGATGTTGCCTGTTACGGCGTTAGAGGGCGCTCCCGTTGGATCAAGTACGTTGATGGAACGGTAAAGCGCAAAGACATTATTGGCATTTTTATAAACAAACCATTTGACTTCCGCGTCAGACGAATTAACTACAGTATTTCCGTTGCGACCGATAAACGGCGAATCCAGGTCGTGGATGGTAAACGTTAAAACGTCGTCGTTATCGCCGACAATGCCAGAAAGATTGCTGTAGAATTCTGATAAACGAGTGTCTTGACTGGTAGTAACTGCGGTTGAGCTGTTTTCGTCAATTCTGAAATACCCAGCTCCTGAATTGAGATCTGCTGGAACCGTCATTTTGGCGGTGTATCGCACCAGGTCGTTTTGCAGCATGATCTGAGCAGAACGGATTTTTTGGTCCAGTTCCATCAATCCCTGAGACCCCGTTACAAAGTTGCCGACCATGGCAAACATCTGTACTACGCCCAGCATCAATACCAGACCAAGCGTAACTGCCAACAGAACTTCGAGAAGCGTAAATCCGCTGAGGATTTCAAGTCGTTTGTTTGACATCATCGTAACAGTATATTTATTAAATTTGTAATGTATATTTGTAAACGATTTTTAATATTGATAATATAGTCTGACTATATATGCAATATCTGTAAACGTTTACAAACACTTTATGCCCATTTGTTATTATACACAATCGTTTATTATTTGGACAGGGCAGGAGGCGTTTTTTTTTCAAAATTTTAAAAATTTTTTAAAAAAATCTTTCTTTTCATTGAAAATCCTTGCTTTTCATTGGCAAATAGGATATATTGTAAAAAGTGCGTTACGATTAGGCGTTTATTTATTTTTAAATCAGCTTGTTATGATACGCAAAATTTTAATTGATTTGTCGCCGGGAATTGAGGAGACGCTGGCTCTTTGGCTGGCTTTGCGAAATCCCAATTTGGAGGTTTTGGCGGTAACGTCTTCAGCCGGAAAAGTAAACTCAACGCGCTCCGGACAGAATTTGCATACAATCTTGGACTTGATTGATCCAAGTCCCCGGCCTCGTTTTGGCGTTGGCGAGGAGCCGTTGGGCGGACTGTCCGTTGACGGTTCCATGTTAAACGGTCAAGACGGATTGGGCGACGTCGGCGTTCCGGTTGTGGACTTGCTTCAGCGTCCCAGCGCCGCCAAGGTCATTCTTGACGTGATAAAATCCAATCCCAACGAGGTAACCGTTCTCGCGCTGGGTCCGTTAACGAACATAGCTCACGCGCTGACGATTGATCCTGGCGTCGCATCTTTGATTGGACATCTGGTTATTTGCGGAGGCTCCCTGTCTGCGGTTGGCAATATCACGCCCTGCGCCGAGTTCAACGTGTATTGCGATCCTCGCGCGGCTCAGGAAGTTTTTCAGTCTAAACTGACTAAAACCCTTGTACCAATTGATGTTGCATCTCGATTTTCCGTAGGCGTAGACGTTATCAATCAGATTATGGCTTCGGATCCCGCGTTTCGATTCCGAAAAAGTTTAGCCGCTCTGTTCCGAAATTATCGTCAGTGGCTGGGGCGAGAAAAGATTTTTGTTAATAGTTCCGTTGGTTTGCTGTCAATTTTGCATCCGGATTTGTTCATCAGACAAAAACTGCACGTTGATGTTGAAACCTCTGGCGAACTGACAACTGGTATGACCGTTTTCGATCAGAGAATTCAGTCGCCCTCCAGACCTAATATCGAAGTGATTACAGACTTTGACAAACACGTTCTAGGTATGTTCTTTGCGGAAGCGATAAAAATTTAAACACGAAAAACACAAAAGGAACGAAAAAACACGAAAATTTAATAAAATAAAAAATCTTTCGTTTGTTTCGCTTATTACGTGTATTTCGTGTTAAAAATCAAATGTGTAACCCATTGAAGAAGGAGAAATTAAATGAATCCGTTTGAATACAGCAATCCCGTAACGGCTCTGTTTGGCATTGGCGTTTTTTCTCAAGCTGGGCAAAAGATATCCCAGTACGGGAAAAAGGCGCTGGTCGTTTCCTATTCCGACAAAGGCTGCGCTGCGACGCTGGATAAGCTGTCGGAACTGCTCAAGGCGGCCGGCGTGGAAGAACAGCGCTTTTGCGAGGTCATGCCCAACCCGGATATTTCCATGGTCGCTCAGGGCGTTGAACTGGCGAAGAGTTTCGGCGCAGACGTCGTTGTTGGCGTTGGAGGCGGAAGCGCGATGGACACAGCCAAGGCTATTGCCGCAGGCGTCGACTACAACGGCGGCGACTTGTGGAACATGGTCTACAGCCGGCACGACAACATTCAGGCGATTCCTCCGACGTCAACTCTCCCGACGGTGATGATTCCCACTTTGCCGGCGACGGGCAGCGAGATGAACAACTGTTCCGTTGTCAGCAACCGCGCCCTGGGAGAAAAGTCCTATATTTGGAGTCCGCTGCTGTTCCCGAAACTGGCGATTCTCGACCCGGAACTGACGTATTCTTTGCCCCCGTTCCAGACGGCGTGCGGCGCGGTCGATACGATTTCTCATGTGTTGGAAATCTATATTAACGGACAGCCCAAGTCCGATCTGCTTCACGCGTGGCAGGAAGGCGTGATGAGAACGATCGTCGTCAATCTGCCCAAGGCGCTGGCGAACCCGACGGACGCTGACGCTCGCTGCGAATTGATGTGGTGCGCGACGTGCGCCCTCAACGGCTGGGCGTCGCCGGGAGACGCCTGGACGCCCATGCATCAGGTAGGGCACGTGCTCACTTCTCGGCATCAAATCAACCACGGCTCGTCCCTCGGGCTTGTCATGCCCAGCTGGATGGACTATATGAAGCAGTTCAAGCCGGATCGCTATTTCCAGTTTGCGGTAAACGTGATGGGAATTTCGCCGTCTGGCAGAACTGTTACAGAAGTGATTGACGAAGGCATCGCCGCGTTCAAACGATTTATCGGCGAGTCCGGTATGCCGACGCGGCTGTCTGAAAAGGGCGTTACAGAATCCGACTTGCCGGAAATCGTCAAGGGGGTTAAAAAAGTCAGCTTCTGCGCCGACGGCGTTCTCAACTGCCAGCCGCCTGTAACAGAAACTATGCTGCTGGAAATCCTGACCAAAGCGCTGTAATCGGCTTGCTGAAAGACGCAGTTTCCAACGGCGTTTATTAGAAAATGGATATCAGAAGCGGAACTCTTGCGCCGCTTCTGTTTTTTTAACATATAAAATGAGCGCGAAAATACGAGGTCAGCGAAATGCCAACCTCGTATTAAGAGATTATCAATTTACTTACGCTGTAATTTTAATTTGTTATTATTACTCCTTTTTAGATGTTTTGGGAGCTTTTGAAACCATCTCAAGCAAAAGCTTTGTTTGTTCTTCTTTTTCACGAAATGTCCATTGTGAATCGTCAAAAACAAAATCTGCTGGCATTGAAAAGAATAAGTTGTTATATGTATCAGTTAACCAGTCCAAAAATGGGAGTGGATTTCCTCCCTCTAATGAATCAATAACATCATCAGGCGGCGGTCCACTTCTTCTCGCGATGTAAGTGTTAATACCAACTACTTCTCCTCTGTTATTGAGAAGTGGTCCTCCACTGTTCCCGTGATTGATTGACGCCGTGTGTTGAACTTCCCAATGTGTAGAATAATTTCTTTTAGCGGAACAGATACCGGCTGTAATAGTAAATGGGAAATCTCCAGGGTGTCCAATAGCGTAAACGCTGTCACCCTGTTCAACATCTTCCATAGAAGCTATCTTCCATTGAGACAACAATCTGTGTTCGTTATCGCCAACAAATACTAAAGCTAAATCAACGGTTTCAAGTTTAGGCGTAGCAACAAGAGTTGCTGGTTTGGCTTTATCGCTTTGAACATCGCCATCTTTTGCATCAAGAATTCGGACAAGTACTTCATTATAATATACTGTAACAGTTTTTTTAGGATTGTCTGGATCTTTAACCTTGTCTGATATTACATGACGATTGGTTAAAATGAGCGCGGATTTGTCGTCGTGTGCAATAACTACTCCAGACCCGGCCCCATTGCCTGCGATAATTTGAACAACGCTTTTGGGCGCTTCTTTTGCCAATCGCTTTATAAAGGCTTCATTGTTGTTTTTCAAGTGAGTATTAATGTTATCAACTTGACTTTGTGTATTTTGGAGCTTTGTTTGAAATGACGTAAGCGTATTCTCGCTTAATTCAGTGTACTGTTTTTTAATATTATTTATTTGGAGTAATTGGAAGATTACAATTCCAAATAAAACCAATAACAGGAAATATACAACCCAGGAACTTCTTCCCCTGCTTTGACCAGTTATTTCTGGAGGACCGTACTGAGTTTGAGTACGACTGGAATTAGATCGCGAGTTTGCCTTTGGGGGATTATTGTTTACAGCGCTCCTGCCGAATAAACCTTTGAAAACTCCAAAAAAAGAATTCTGTTGTTTGGGTTGGATCTGATTAACATATTGTACATCCTGTTCCTGTTCATCAATACTGGGAACCGGTTGAGGAATACTGGGCGGTTGTTGACTTTGTGAAAATCCAGGGATTTTGGCTGCCAATTCAGTATAATTGTAAAGAGGCTGCCAATATCGTTTATCGGTTGACACCTCTGTTTCAATGGATATTCTCCCCATCGCCGCCATTTGAGAAAGCTTTTCTTCGTTAAAAGGGCCAAAAGCTTTATCTCGCAGTTTTATATAGTATGCCATTATAATCTCCCCGTTTTATTTTAAAATATATTTTAACGCTACGAAAATCGCAGCAATAGCAATCAGGACTACGGAACCAATCAGGAATGAAATGATTTTGGACGTTGTTTCATTTTGTTTCAGCTGTTTTATAATCTTTTGGTATTTTGACGTTACGTGAGCTGGAATGCTTTGTTTTGTGTCGCTGGCAATACGTTTGAGTTCAGAGTATGACATAATGAGCTGTTCTTTGCTCGGATTAATGGTCTGCAGCAATTCGTTAAACTTGTTGAGCGCATTATTGAAATGTTTAATATTCTTGACAGATTCCGTTTTTTGGTTGTACAAGGAATGCAGATTTTGCGAATAGATTGTCAAGTCGTCATCAACACCGCCGCTAATGCCAATCATTTGACTGTAAAGCTGGTTAAATTGCTGGAACAGAGTTGCAGCAACATTTAAATCGTTATTGTTTAACGCGTTTTGAATGTTGTCCAACGTTGTTCTCATATCAAAATCCAATTGGACTTTTTGAGCTTCAACCCGTTTTTGTGAAAAATTCATTAGTAACAGATTGATTTTTTTGGATAATACCGGAGGAATTGTAATATGCAATTTCTCAGGACTTAATTCGTCCAGTAATTGATTGAGATCGTCTTCTGTAGAAACCTTGTCAATTTCATGCGTTAGTATTTCCTTACAACGAACGGTTTCCCATTGTTTTAAATCTTCCAGCCAGCCTTCATTATTGGGATTTAAAAGATATAATTCTCTTAAAACTTTAAGCCTATCTTTAAGCGGATCTTTGCGCCACGCCATTAAGCGGTGTTTATTAAGAAGGCTGCTTTGCGCCAATTGCTCATCTCGACAAAAAAACAGTTCTTCTGCCAGGCGGGAAAGCAAATCCGGCACAGGAATATCCATAATCATTTCAACGCTTGCAACCCATTCAGCGCGATTTTCCATGTTTAACAGCTGATAATTGTTCAATACATTAAGAGCCTCGCAAAGACGAATGGCTTCAGATGGATTGCCTGAATGAAGCTCTTTTGCACATAATTTGAGCTCTTCGTTTAATTCGTTGCATGCATCTATATACTCCGTTGCCAGATTTCCCATCGTTTCTTCGTCTAGCGCTGCTGATGTGTCTAACAACCCTTCGATATTTTCAATTAACTGTGTGCAGGTGTTCATGGTATATTAAGGACGGTTACTTGTTCTTTCAGAGGAATTTATGAAGTCTATTTGTTAAAAGGCAATATGCAAATAAACTCTTTATCCTGGACTGGGTTATTAATAAAAATATATTGGATCGCTGGACGGCGCTTTAAAAGGATGCCGTTCAAGGATGCTTTGAGCTTCTTTAAAATGAGAGCTATTCACGTGCATTGTAAAAGAACATTTGGTTTTATTGTATGTTAATAAACCAACTTGTATATTATCAATAGTTACCAAGTGTTCATATTCATTGTTATTATTCTTTTTCCATTTATCAGGCGTAATTCTGTAATGATTGTTGTCGTTCTTATTGATAAAAATACAAGGCCCTCCTTCAATATTGACAACTTTATCAAATCGTATAACGGAAGTTGGAGCATTGTTGCTTCTGACGTCAGGAAAAGGGTCGTTATCAACAGGAAATGGGACTGCGCGATCCTTAGGGGGCTGTTTCGAAAATTCAATTATTTTATCGCCATTGTACTTAAATCTGTAATCGTTTAATGAACCGTTGAATTCATTAAATAGTTTAAGAGTAATCATTTTCTCCTTTTTATTATAAAACAAAAGCCCCACGATTTCATTGTTTCCAATTTTAATCAGAGCGCTTTTTGTGTTGTTATTGTTTTCAGTAAATTTTACCTGACATGCTCTTTTCGGATCTGGTTTGTATTCAAAAACACAGGGTTTAGAAATGTCAATATCTTCATTTATTCTTTCATTAAACGCTAATGTAAAATCATTAATTTCGCTAATTGATTTTTTCAACTCGTTAATTGATTTGCCAGTCGATTCATTCGATTGAGCAATTGACTCGTTTATTTTTTTAATTGAATTGTTAATACCTTTGACGGCTTCATCCATCGAACCAATACGAGTTGTATTTTGATCGATTTCTTTTGATTTGTTTTCAAATTGATTTGATAAATCTATCAATACTCTTTTCAAATCATTGTATGAATCAATTTGTATGCCGTTGTTTTGTTTTGATTTGTTATCGGTTTGAGTTTTCCAAAGATTGTATTCGCCCCGAAATGAATCAAAACTGTCCTGCAAAGCCTGGAGTTTGGCTTCGAGTTCCTGCTGGCCGTTATTCATATTCGTTTTTACAGAATCAAGGATATAATACAGGACTCCTCCAGCGGCAATAAAAGTCAGAAACATTAAAAACATGGCGGTCCACACGCCTGTTAACGAACTTTTATGTTTAACAGAAGACTTGTATTTTTTCTTCTCTGCTAATGGTGGCGATGGAATTGGATCGGGATTTGGCATGGACGACGTTGACGTTGTTGACGTCGTTGACGGCGCCGGCGGCGTTGACGGAGCTGGCGGCGCATCATACGTTTCTTTACTGACGCGGCTTGAAATTGGAACAGGTGAAATATGAGATGTTTGTATAGAAGGAGAATTGGTATTAGCTGGCGGTACTGGTGAATTTGCCCCGGAACCTGTTCGAGCCAGTGAAACCAAATTGGAACTTAACGTTATTGCAGGCAGTTGTTTTGTCAGGTCAATGATGGTAAAATCTCCCTGTGGAATAGCGCTGGCGGCGGGCGTTCCATCAACAATGCCGCGCCATAAACAGTTGTATCGTTCGATCTGTGAACTGTAATAGGTGGAAAAGGTTACTTTCCAACGGAATGAAGATGGAATCAGATTAATAGATTCTGCAAATAACGGAAGTATGTCTGTACCGGGGCTGTAGATAACGTAAGCCGTCTTGTTTGACATCACTGTTTCTGCTAAAACTCCGCCCCATCCGGCGTCTCCGGTAAGAAGTTCCCACTGTTGACATTTTTTAGCCGGTTGAGCCATATAGGGCTTTAATGTGCATTCCGGCGTTTCGCGGGCAGTTCCGTTGTACTGGTCGATTAGCTCTCCGCCAAGCATGATTGCCGCGGGGCCGGCGCTGCAAGCCGTCAATTCTCTTGCTTGAAGGATAAGATGAGACGCTAACCGGTTGCTTCTGAGGGTGTGATCCGCTCCAGAGTCTGCAATGCGAGATAAAACATAATACGTTTTATTGTCTGCACGAATTTGGAGATAAGACCAGCAAACAGGATTCAGGGGATTTCCTGCTCCAAAAAGATGCGTATACCCATTTAGTCCGCTGACAGCAATATCAATTGACATGGGAAGACGCTGCGTTTTAATGACAGTTCCGAAACCGGCTTTGCCATCCAGATTGCTGGGACTTGATGTTGAAACAATTTCGTATGCCATTTTTATGTCCTTTCTGAAACAGGGTGAAACGTCTTGACGCCTGCTGTTTGTATGGAATTAATGATTAGTTGAAATATTATATTTTGACAGCCTTTGACATCTTTTCCAACAGATTGTATTCTTTTAAACAGTATAACATAGGCGTTTCGTTCCAAACGGGTTTCAGATCGCAAGGTCTGAACGCCAGCAAGCCTTGTTCATTTTTTGTTGGAGAACATCCTGTTGCGCTGACAGGAATGTAGTGAATGTTATTGAATAGCTGCTGCGTTGAAGCGCAAAAAGTTGGCATATACTGCTCAATCAAAGCTTTAACTCGATCCGATATCATGTTAATTGTAAAGGAATTGACGCCGGCATGAGTAGCCGATGGCATCATATTCCAGCATGGAGGAAATGCAGATATGTCATTTACTCCTATCAAGGAAGACCAAATATCAAACTTTGTTACAACAACGATTAAAGGAATGTTGGTTTTTTGATTTGGCGCAATTTGACGAAGGAAACGAAATCGCCGAACCATTTCCTGAAAGATGTTTTCCTGACGCTGGGTTGCCATAAAAAGGCTGTTGCTTAACTGTCGCTGATTTCGCAAGTCCAATTGAGGATCATTTGAAATCGTTGAGCATTGTTGGCGAAAGTTTGAGTCTTGCAGCGGGTCAAGAAGGAAGAAAATCGCATGGCAATATTTTAAATGCCGCGTAAAAGGCGTATCTTCCTGGTCTTCTCCTGGATCATAGCTTTCACCTGCGTTGTCGTAAAGACAAAGGGTGCTAAGCCCCATTTCCTTACCATGTTGTGGATGCCCTTCGAGCGCTTGAAGTGTAAACAGATATGGTTTGAGAAATCGAATAGGATGGTCAAATTGGACGGTATTGTAATTATCTCCGTCAGGTTGGGTTTTTTCGATCAATGTAAAAACGTCTGTCGCGTCATTTTCAAATTGGCGTGACTCGTATGATATAATTGGCGCGTTTAATTGAGCGTCTGAATCCGTAAAGGACATCTGAAAAAATTGCGGAAGCAATGAACGCAATTTATATGTCATACTGGTAAGAAAATAGGATTTCCCAGCTGCCTGAGCCCCAACGATAGAAATAAAAATACTTGGTCCGTAAAAAACATTCTCTGGAATGACAAGATGACAATTGGGACAGGCTCTGAATTGGCATTTGTATCCTCGTTCATCAATTGCAACGCCGTTAATGTCAAATCTGTTTGGCAAGAAACGTTTAGCGGCATTGGCGCCAAGACGTATATCGCCTGTAAGTTCTCGACATGCGGAAACAGCCAGCGTTGCTTCTGGTGAAAAAACATGCCAACAATGTGGACAAACGATTTTTTTGCGTAATAAAAGTTTGGTTGTCATGCTGCCAGGTTTGAGTTATTGCATTTCTGAAAATCGCGATTATTAAGCTGTAAAATGCAATAAACTGTTGCGGGATATCTATATACTGCTGTTCAGACGAAAAAATGTTCTGGAAGATAATCGTCATCCTGTATACAGAGGAAATCGTTTTCTTTGCATTAACGTTTTTTAAATAAAATATCGCGTTGAAGCAAAATGTCAATAAAGCGATGGCTGAGGTATTAAAAACCATGCCAATTATGACTAAATTTCCTCATATTAATAAAGTATAGCACAAATATTAGTAAAGTCAAGGGTTTTTAGCTTTTTTTTAATAAAAAATGTATTTTGTTTGAGGAGATCAAAACGTGAACGTGACCGCGCTTTTTTGTGACAAATCAAGAGGGTTGTGCGAAGGCGTTTTTGCCAAAGAGTTCGGAGTTTTTACGGGGACGACATGCTTGTTCTATTGTCGTTTTTTACTCCTGAATCCGGTTTGTTTTGCTTTGTTTCTCAGAAGATTTTTCGGCCATCCGTTTTTCTCGCATTTCGCGCCACTGTTCCAGGAAATCGGCGCGGAAGACGTTGAGCTTTTCGATAAACGGCGTGTCTTTCAAGCTGGTTTCTTGCTGCTTTTTGACGGTTGGGCGGCGCAGCGTTTTCTTTCCAACTGCTTTGGCAGGAATGGTTTTGACAAGCGGGACGAGGTCTTCGGTATTCTGCTTGAATTGTCGCAACAGCGGTTCCGATTCCGGCACGATGGGCTGAAGAAGCTGTCGGTTGAGGTTAGCGGTATGTTGTCTGAGCCGTTCGTTTATGACGGTCGTTAAGCCCTGACAGGCGTTGACGTATAAATAGTCGTACGCCGCCACCTCGCAGCGAAGCCGACATTCGTTATAGAAATCCGGATTGATAATCGATTCTTTATCTTTCGTAAACGGAATGACGAGGCTGGCGTCGTCTGTACAGCGAGTCATGTGGGTCATATCCAGAAGAAAATCGTTGTCGTTCGGTTCCTCTTCTTCCAAGACGTCTTCCTCTGAATCCTCATCGTCTTTTGCTGCGGCGTTATTGTCTGGCTGTTGTTTGATTTCCAGCTTTTGGAGAATGTCGTCTGCCATCGAGCCGACGTCGGGGTCAGCGCCGTCTTTGTTTGCGTCGTCGTTGATTTCATCCGCAGCGCCGTTCTCTTTTTCCAGTTTTTCTCGAGCTTCTTTCTTTTTCATATCGACTTCAACCGCGTCGATGTACGAAACCTGAATTTGAGCGATCGGCGTTCCAGGCTTGAGCTGTCGGGACGCTTCCAGTTCAAACAGCTCGGAATAGACGCTCTTTTCGGGCAAGCTGAAGCGATAAAAATAGTATGCGGTTGATTTGTCTCGGAGCGTTTTTGAACCGAGAATTCTGGCGGTGGATTTAACCAGCGTTACGTTGGGGGGGAGCGTAAGGATGAATTTGTTGTCGAACGCGGCGGAGGCGGCAATGTTGGATTTTTCCAGAGCCGTCATAAGAATCATCGCCAGTTCGTCAGCCTGACCGATATGATGGTACTGCCCGTCCGCGCCTTTAGCCAGCGATTCCAGCAGGGGGTTGTCGTAGTCCAGCCCGATGCAAATAACCCGGACTTCCGCCTCGCGCAGCTTTTTCCCGATGTTGTTCATGAATTCAGGCGTTTCTTCCGATTCGCCGTCGCTGATAACGATCAGGCAGTTTTCGTAGTTCGTTCCGGCGTTTGCCATCAAGGCATTTCCCCCCGCTTTGACGCCGGAGAATAAACAGGTTCCGCCCTCAGGAATGATGCTGTTGATTCCCTTTTGAAGCAGACCGGAATTGGCGCCGCCGATTTGAGCGAACGGCAAAACGGTTTTCGCCTGGTCGCTGAAAACGGTTATCGAAACGACGTCGCCGGGATACAGGTTGTTGAGAATTGTCAGCATCGCCTTTTTCGCATCTTCCAGCGGCTGACCCGACATTGAACCTGAGTTGTCCAGAACAAAACTGACGTTGAGCGGTCGACGCTGAACGGGTTCAATTACCGTCTTTTTCTTCTGATACGTTTCCGAGAACGCCGCTTCAACGAAAACGGTTTGCTTGCCCTGAACGCCCAAACTCTGAGTTGGAGACGACAGTTCCACCTTGCACATCTGTCCAAAAAGCGGACTGACAGCAATCAATAATAACGTCGTCAGGAGAATTCGGCGAGAGCTTATCATTTTTTCTTTGTTATCCGATATAGGATATTGTAGCGTTATAAGAACGCTTTGACAAGGGAGGCGTACAATATTTTTGCAAAAAAATTTGTATGCTTCTGGGGAGCGGACATTGTCCGCGAAACTTAGGTTGTTTGTTTTTTAGACGGGTAATACTTCTGGGGAGCGGACATTGTCCGCGAAAAATAATGTATGTATTTTAGGCGGGTAATACCCGCCCCCCGTAAACATACCCGCCACCCATAAAAATACTGATGAATCCTCTGTTAACCGTAATAATACTGCTGATTATATCCAACCTGTTTATGACAATGGCGTGGTACGGACACCTAAAATTCCTGGGTAACTCGTCGTATATTATTGCGATTCTGGTTTCGTGGACAATTGCTCTGTTTGAATACATGGTTCAAGTCCCGGCAAATAGAATCGGCGCCGCCAACGGGTTAGACGTGCCGCACTTGAAAATCATGCAGGAAGTTATTACGTTGGCAGTCTTTGCGCCGTTTTACATACTGGTTTTCCATAAAAATCTGGGATGGAACTACGTTGGCGCGTGCGCCTGCATGATCGGAGCGGTTCTGTTTATTTTTCTGGGCAAATAAAAAGAAAACCTGCGGTCTAAAATAAGGTTTCAAACCGCAGGCTTTTGTTAAATTGAATCTGTAATTGCTGAATCAGTTCTTATCTTCAAAGAAAACGCGTTGGGCTTTGCCAGCCTGACGCGGGAGTTCGCCCGGCTTGAAGACGTCGCCTTTGGGCGAGAATCCCAACGTTTCCTTGAGCTTCTTTTCGACCATGTAGCCGGTGACGCCCTCTTCCGCCTCGACGTTGATGTGAACGTCTTTGACGCCGTGGTTGTTCTCGATAATAATCTGATACTGCGGGTGAACGCCCGGGATTTCCAGCAGAGCCTGTTCCACCTGAGACGGGAAGAAGTTGACGCCCTTAACGATGAGCATGTCGTCCAGACGACCGGTAATCGGAGCAATACGGATGTGAGAACGACCGCAGACGCATTTTTCTCTGCTCAAAACGCGTGACAAGTCGCCGGTGCGGAATCGAATAACCGGCAGGGCTTCTCTGGTCAAAGATGTAACAACGACTTCGCCCTGTTCGCCGTCGGCGCACGTTTCGTTTGTTCCCGGCTTGAGGATTTCCACAATGTAGTGGTCTTCCCAAACGTGAATTCCAGAGTGATCCGGGCAGTCCTGCCCCAGCGTGCCGACGCCGCCGGTTTCCGTCATGCCGTAGATGTCAAACGCGTCAATTCCAAAGCCCTCGGAGATGGTCTTTTTCATGTTTGTCGAGAACATTTCAGCGCCGAAGATGCCGATTTTCAGATCGGGCAGCGTTTCGTTCATTTGCGCCAGAACTTCCAGAATTCGAGGTCCGTAGGAAACGACAGCCGTCAGAATTTTGGTGTTGAACGCCTTGGCGAGACGAATCTGCCGTTCGGTGTTTCCGGAACTGGCGGGAACGATAAACAGTTCCGCCTGGCGAGCGCCGTGATACATGCCGAAACCGCCGTTGAACAGACCAAATGTTGGGGTGATCTGGCAGACGTCGCCGGGCTGAGCGCCAGCCATTTTGTAACAGCGCGCCATGCATTCTCCCCACTGATGAATGTCGTTGTTGGTGTACGGCATGACAACCGGCGTGCCGGACGTCCCGGAGGACTGGTGCATTTCACGAATCTGATCTTTGGGAACGCAGCACATGCCCAGCGGGAAGTATTCCCGGAATTCCTTTTTGTTCATCGTCGGAAGAGCGGTAAGATCTTCCAGACCGCGGAACGTATCAGGATTGACGTTTGCTTCGTCAAGCCGTTGCTTGAAAACGTCGTTATGCGTGTAAATCCATTTGACAACTTTCTTTAATCGTTCGTCTTGCAGTTGGGTTAATTCAGAACGGGTTAAAGTTTCTTCTTTTTCGTTGTGAAACATAATTAAACAGGGGGGGTGGGTGAAAATGAAAAAAAGTTAGCTGTCAGCAACAGGTCTTCAAAACGAATGACGTAACGAATAACCTCCTGCTGACAGCTAACAACCAATGTTGACGTTATGATGTCAACCGTAAATATTAGTAACTTGTGCTGGAACCGGCAGGAACAGAACCTTGAGATTCTTCGCCTGTTACGTAGTTGAAAATACGAACGTTGGCGATGTAGGAGAACATCGGAACGCTGGTAATTCGGACGTAACGACGGTCAGCGGAAACAACCGCCTGAGCCATGAGGTTTGTACCGGTCGGCAGAGTAATAATCTGCGGCTGGTATCCAACAGCGCCCTGACGGAAGTAAGGATTGAAATAACGTCCTTCTTCAGCCGCCTGATCGGCGTTGACAAAGCCGTCGAGCTTCGCCATCGCGTTGGGATCGAACGCCTGGGCCAGCTGCTGAGCCAAAATCGCTCTGTTGACCTGGTTGTTGACCGCGTTGGCAATAACCTGCTGAGAAGCCGCGGTGCGGCGTCCGTCATGAAGCGTGAACATCATGCCAGCGGCATCGTCTTTGAGCTGGATGTATCCAACCATCGGCTTTTTGCCCTTGAGGGAATTGAGGTCGTCCGCATTGACGTGAGTGAACAGTTCAACCTTAACTTTGCCGCCAATGACGTCTCCCCAAAGTTTTTTGATTGCCAGACGATAATCGCCGTTGAATCCCTTCGGGCAAACGTACGTTTCAGACATGGCTTTGTTGTTTTTGCCAAGCTGACCAGCGTGAGCGTCTCCCATGAAGAATCCGCCAGCCGGGGTCTGAATGTTTTTCATTGAGCAAACCGTTCCGCCGGGTTCTTCGACGGCAATGTCGATATCTGCCTGACCAGCCCAGGAAACGCGAATGATGCAGTCGCGCTGTTTGGCGTTGTTTATCGCTTCCTGGAATTCTTTGGCTTCCTGCTTCTTGTTTTCAGCCATCAGGTCAGCAACAACGCTGTTGGCAACGTCGTTTGCTTTGTCGTACAGGTATTGCTTGTCTTCCGACCACGCCAGAGACAGAATTCCCAACGACGCCCATTTCTTCGCTTCTCGATTGTTGGTAATGGAAGCGATTGGCAGAGCTTTTTCGTAGGGTTCAGCCATTTCCGGATTGTTCTTTGCAATTTCGTGAAGAACTTGCAGAGCGCGGTCATGCAGACCGATTCTTTGCATGTACAGGGCAATTAAAATCATCGTTTGAGCGTCGTCGCTGAATTCGACAGCCGACATGAGCGTGCGTTCGTATTCAGACTGCGGACGTCCGGCGCAAAGCTGCGCCAGAGCCAGCGCTTCGTACATCCAGGGCTGAGCTTTGCCAGCCAGCATGGCGGATTGAAGCGCGACGATGATGTCATTGTACTCAGCGGCGTGTTTGTAATGAAGCATGGTTCGGCGAACCAGACTGTCATTGACGTCTTCGCGCTGGAAGTAATTCTTCCAGAATTCTTTTTTATCGGCAGTCGCCGGGACGGCGATTACGGAACCGTCTGGAGTGGGTTCAACTTTAACGGCTGACGCCGGTTTGGACAGATCGTCTTTCATGTTGAACGCCTGGAAATTCTCGTTTTGAATCGCCTGTTGAGCGGCGTTCAAACGCAGTCTTTCAGCGGGAATGTTAAACTGACCGCCGCCGAAATTGTTGTTGCCGCCAGAAGAAGAACCATTGTTGCTCATACTGGTGGAGTTGTTGCCCATGCTGGTAAAGACGTTGCTCATATCAGGCATTTTCGGAGGCATGACAAGGTCGGCAACCGGGTAAACTTTTGTAATGCACTTCTCTTTTGCTTTGGTTGCGGTTGTGATGTAAAGGCATTCATTTTCGATAACATAGGACAGCCCCTGAGCCTCTAACGCGATTTTCAACGCGGCTTTGAGCGACAAACCGTTGCCTTTGACTGTAAGGGTAATGTCGTCTGCGCTAAGCATATCTTCTTTGAAAGCCGCTTCGTCAATCTGAACGTTAATGTGATGCTGCTCGCTAATATCATCTTTGGCTTCTTTCAAAGGCGTATCCTCAAACTCAATTTTGGTTACATCTTTAAGAGCTTTCATAATCTGCTTTTCTTTTTCGCCAGCCTGAGCCAAGTCCATTGAACTGTACTTTGCTCGACGGCTTGTCGACAGACGCGCCCAAACGGTGGAATCCGGATAGGTGATAGGCGGTTCGTCCGGGAACGGCATGGAGGACTTGTCGCTCTGATAAAGCGTGTCACAGACTCTGCGCTGTTTGAGGGAGCGGAGCTGAACCTGTTTGACGTAGTTGTCCAGATTTCGGGTCCATTGAATACCGGCAACCGCGGTGGGCATGCGACTGTCGATATCAGTCATTTCGTTAGCCATGTCAACCATGATATCCTGCGCCTGTTCGTACTTCTTTTCCTTGCAGGTGGATTCAAATCGTTTTCCCATCTGGTTCATCTTTTCCATTTGGCTCATCATCTGCTCAGCAAGAATCTTTCTGTCCTGAGCTTCCGCCATTCTTCTGGCGGCTTCAGCGTTGCGCTGAGTCATTTGATCGCCGTATTGCTGGGCTTCACGAATGGCAGCTTCGAGGTTGCGAACCAGAGCGTCGCGGTCAGCAGCTTTGATGTCAGCATTGCGTCGAACCGCTTCACGCATATTTTTCAAATTCTGAATCGCTCCTTCAGGATCAATTCGTAACGAAGCGCGAGCGTCGTTAATGGTTCGTGTAACTTCGCCAACCTGCTGCTGAGTAATAGCGCCCATTGCAGCGTCTTCTGAATCAAGCAAGCCAGCGCTGTCAATCAGGTCGAAATCAGACGGGCCGTCGTCTACAGCAATTGCCTGACCGGCGCCGCTTTCTGAAATCAGCTTTTCAAGATTTTGAATGTCGGCGTTTTGTGGATCCAGCGATTTTAACTCGTTGACCAGGTTTTGAGCGTCCTGAATATCGCCAGTTGTAATGGCAGTGTTCGCCAGACGGGTCAATTCGTTAACGCGGTCAATCATGGCGTTTTCAGCCTTGTACATGTCGTCTTTGGAAACCAATGGCACCAGACCCTTGGAACTGTCAGCCATCGAAACAAGCTGCTTGATATAGTCAAATTTTTCAGCAGAGTTTTCAGGTTGAGCAGACCAGGTCTGTTCGCCGTCTGTAGTATTGACGGTTAAATCGAGAGAACCGTTTCCAGTGTACGTTCCAACAATCATCGAATCGCGGTCTGTACGAAGCGGCGGGAAATCCATTGCCGGTTTGAATGAAGTCGGCCATTTTACAGACGCCTGATC
The DNA here is from genome assembly GCA_017407125.1 of Thermoguttaceae bacterium. Lineage (GTDB taxonomy): Bacteria > Planctomycetota > Planctomycetia > Pirellulales > Thermoguttaceae > RUG11551. The sequence continues at coordinate 16,246 of JAFQXE010000039.1, read as the reverse complement.
CGGCCAAATGACGTTGGCTGAAGTTGCGCTGTCCATGGCGGCAATTGTGTCGCTGACGTTTTCTGAAGGACTGAGCGCCATTCCGCCCGTTTTCGCTGCCAGGCAGGCAAGAACGCGACCGTCAGGATTGGGACCAATCTGAACGCTGTTGACTGGAAGCTTCTTAGCAGCCAGCTCTTTGCAAATTCCATCAAACTGTTCTGGAGTAAGCGTCTTGGCTCGGCTGGTTCCGGAACCGATAAACATAATCGAATTATTGCCGGCGGGGAACTGCTGGCTGCCAGCCGCTTTCATGGAGGATTCAATGTTCATGGCTCCCAGTGGAACGCGTTCTTCCAAGGCCTTAAAGGCGTTGTCGAATTCTTCGCTGTCGGGCGCGACAAATTCAGCGGTCAGCGCAGTTGAATCAACGTCGCTGGCTACAAGACAAACTTTATCGGTCTCAGGATTGAGACTGCCGACAAACGTTTTGATTGTTTCCAGCTGCTGCTGACGATAATCAGCCGCGATTGAAGCAGACGTATCTGCAACAATAACAACGTTGCGTCCAGCAACGGGCGTTTCGGCGGGCGTTGGTGAAACGCTCAAAGCAAAATACTGTTCTCCGGAAGCTGCGTCTTTGTACGTGTACATTTCTGCAGACGTCGAAACTGGCTCGTCAAGAAGGATATCTTGTGCCATCAACGTTGACGCAAATAATGCGGATGCCAAAACAGCAAGCATCGCAATTGGGTTAATTCGATTAGTAAGCATTTGTAATACTCCAAAGGGTAGTAGGAAAACGTCAAAATCAAATTGACGAACCTGGATATTTATTTGAAATACGTTTAATATTTGTTTGTTTTATTTGAAGTTCTGCTTTTGTTGTCAAGCAGCGCATTCTTTGATGCTATTCTTTATCGTTATTATTGTTGCCGTCTTTATCGTCCTTCTCGTCGACTGGATTATTATGTTCTTCCATGAACAAACCGCTAACGTTGCCGCCAGAGTAGTTGCTCTTGGTATATGGAATTGGACGAGTGTCAACTCCACCCTGAATGACGGCTGATTTGTCCGGACGAATTCCCATTTCCTGAAGAAGATCCTTCAGATCAATTTGCGGCGTATTAAATGCATCGGCGTCTTTGGTGAAGTTGGTGAAGGTGTTTCGGATGCCTTCACTGGAGTTTTCGTCTGGTCTTTGACCGATAATCAGGAAGTCTGTCGTTTCTTCAAGACGACGAACCTGTTTCTCATCTATTTGATAACCGTCAACAACGCCGCCATTGGCTTCCAGAATTTGGACGAGCTGTTCGACGTCGTTTATGCCGTTTTTGTCCATGTCGATAAAACCGGCAATGGCAAAATGACGTTCGCCAATTACAGGCGAGTAAATTTTATCCCCGGGAAGGATAGGGTCTGATGGATTGTCTGACGTTACAATGCAATCCGCGGAATGTAAACCCGTAATCTGGGAAACCTGAATACTTCCTTTTTGCTTTCCATTCTTCATATCGGTTTCAGATCGGGAGTAAACGGAAAAAGACGCGCTTAACGGGATGTGGTCTGCGCTTCCCAGGTTAATGGTTGCTTTACCCTGAGCGGCGGAGATAAACTGAATCTGTCCATTGGGCCTTTCCGCAACGCGGGTATTGTTTTGCGCCAGCTGTTGACGTTGTTTAATATTTTTGCCCATCTGAATTTTGATTTCTTCGTTTGTTTTAGCCAAACTGGTGTTGAGCTCGTTAATGATCGCATCGTTAGACGATCCAGCCGCCTTAACAAGTTTATCCAAATCGTTTTTTTGTTTATTAAGGTCAGCTTCAATTTCTGCGAGCGCTTTGGCGTAAACGTTTTTGTCTTCAGTAAACATTGCCGCGTGCTTTTTGACAGAGTCCATGGCAATGGAGTTATACTTTGTTCTGTTTTCGTTAAACGCCGTCAGATCCAGCGTGTCTTGCTGATTTGCATCCAGCGTGAAATTTTGCACTTGCATCTGATTGAACAGATATGCCAGTATGCTCGAATAGGACTGATTGCTTTTAGTGAAGTTTTCCGCGTACTTTTTCATGACAGCGGCATGATCGTCAACCAGTTCCTGAACCGTCTTTTTGGTTTCTTCGCCATCAATTTTTTTCTTGAATTCTTCAAGCTCGTTTTGCTTAACCATCAGCTCTCCGTTTTTGATTGCCTGTTCGTCTGACAGCTCTTGCAGATGCATTAACGTTTCCGCATTCATTTGATAGAATACGTAAAGCGTAACGCCAAGCGAAACCGTAATCAAAAAGAATACGATTAATGCGAAATTCCACCAGAAAGTAGCTTTAAACATTTGGATTACTCCTCAAACCGTATATTGCAAATTGTTATTTACATAAAATAATATTAATATATAGTCTCCTAACGCGGCATGACCCGGTTTCCAGTTCGACTTCGGAAGGTGTTGTCTTTTGAACGGGAAACGCCATACGAAGGCTGAGAGTTTTGAGGCTCCGCAGAATTGGCGTGGGTCAATTCTTTTGTTTCCAAACGACTCATTAAATTCTGAAGCGTTATCTCAGGAATGCTGTAGCGTTTGGCTTGCGAAACAAAGTTTTTGAATGCAGCCGCTTCAGCGGGATTCTTTTCTGCTTCTGGCGGAGTTCCGACTACGTAAAACTGAGTTTCCGCAACGATTTTCCCGTGAACGGTCGTTCCGTCAAGATAAGCGTCGCAAACGTCCCCGTGCTGCTGGATGTACGTCAGGACTCGATCAACGTCGTTTTTGCCGTCGCCGGTGAGGTCCAGCGTTCCGCACAGAGCGTAACGAACGTGATCTCCTGGAGTCCAACCTTTGGTAAAGATTTTATCTCCCATGGTAATCGGGTCGCTTGCTGAAAATTCATTGGCATAACACAGCGCCTGATTGTAATTAACCTGAAACACCTGCAGCGTTCCTTTCGGTTTTGTTGTATTTGTTGTAGAGTTAGCGGGGTAAATGCTAAACGTTTGTTGATTCCGAAGGTTGTTGCCGGATCCGAGGTTAATAACAGCGACTTTTGTCATGGGGTTATATGACAAAATCAGACCGTCTGGACGATTGACTGACTTGCTTTTTTTCGCATTTGCCACTCGTTGCAAATCTTCCCGGATAACGTTGAGTTCCTTGATGCTATCGTTAGCTTTAGCGATTTTATTGTGGGCCTCGACGAATTGATCTTCGTTATCTTTGAAAATCTTGTCCAATTCAGCGTAGATTTTTTCTTTGGCTTTATTGATTGAGTCTCTTTGAGCTGAACTGTTATTAATAGCGGCAAGCAGAGTTTGCTGATCTTTTTTAGAGGATTCTATTAAAGAAACAAGCTCTTTGTCTTTGTTTTTTTCTCGAGACAGGTTAACGACCTTGAGTTTTTCCAGCTCCGCCTGACGCTGAGCCAACGTCGTTTTTTGTTCCTGGATTTTACTGAACATTTTGGCGATAATTTTCGCGTAAACTTTGTCAGCGTCTTCCAGTTCCAGCCCTAACGTTGGACTGGAATATTTTTCCATATCCTTATCAATAATGTCAAAAACATAATCGCGGCGCATTGATTCTGGACAGCCAACCAGCGTCTTAAGCGTATTGATATCCTTTTGAACGCCGGCGATTTCAGCCTCTTTTGCGGTAAGCTTTTTAACCGCGTCTGGAATCTTGGCGTTATTTTCGTCCCATTGTTGATAAATAAGGTATATGCCAACGCCCATGCCGATGGACGCCAGAACGAAAAATATAATAAATCCGATGGTAACTGCTTGCTTACGAAGCTTCATGGATGTACTCCTTAGGGTATAACGGTCAAAACTATCTATCTTAACATTATAATAGATAATTTCTATTTTTGCAACTCTTTTACCAAGAATTTTTCAAAATACTTTTTTACCAGTAATATATTAAGCCCTTTTTCTTATTCTGTCAACCAAATTTTAAGGATTTCTGTAAATTTCTCGCTTTTTTATGTGATGTTTACTACGAATATAGGAATTTTAACGTTTTTTTCTCTGCAGAAGTTCGCTGTAAGTCTGAAGTGTGCGTTCTTCGGCGCGAGTGAGGCTGTCCCTTCCAGTCTGAGAAATCTTTCTCAAAATCCGGTCGGCTTCATCTGCAAGTTCCGCTTCCAGACGCGCGTCTTTTTCTCTTTGAGAGTAGTTGCGGGAATCGTCTCCGCTGAACATGTCGGTATTTTGACTGCGAGGCTTGTACAGGAAAGCGTCGTCTTCGTCGTATCGTTCATCGTTATGATAGCGAATCCGAGGCGAGGCTTTGAAGTGCAGCGCCGTTTGGAAATCGCCGAGAAAAAAGGCTCCCAGCCGGGTAAAATTCCAGTTTAAGAAGTAATACGCTGCTGCGAACGCTGCTGCGCTGAGGTGAACGGTATAGGCAACGTTGTCTCCCATGAGGCCTTCTCCATGCATGGCTCCGTACATATCAAAACCGACCAAAAGCAATCCAAAAACCCAGGCGGGCATTGGAATGGGAATCGGGAACAATACGAGCGTAACATTCGGGTACGTAATGGCAAACAGGATAACTGTCGCAGTTACGCCGCCAGACGCTCCCAGCAGACAGTAGGGCGAATTCGGCGACAGCGTCCCGTTCATCCAGGAACAGAATATCCAAAACACGTTTCCCAAAACAATTGCGGCAAGATAAAAGCCCAGAAACTGTTTGGCGCCGTACCGCTCTTCAACATATCGTCCCAAGAAGAATAAGCCGAGCATGTTGCCGATTAAATGCCAGGCGTTTTCGGAGGAGTGAGCGAATCCGCATGTAAGGAATTTCCAATACAGCCACGGTTTATAAACGTCCGAATGGTGCAGGGAAAGCGTTTCTGTAATAGCGCCGGAATCCTGAATCTTATAAGTGCGATTTGTACTGGGATCTCTGACTTCGTATATTTGGGGCGGCGTGATTAATGTGTTTGCCAGCCATAAAACGACGTTCAGGATAATAATCTTGTATACGATCTTCATCGGTTCCCGCTGTGGAGTGTAGGAATCTCGGTAGTAGTCTCGGTCTTGGTATCCCATGGTGGTGTGTTAGTGGTTAGTGGAAAGTGGTTAGTGGTTAGTGATGAGAAAAATAATTTATTGAGGCGCTTTGCGTCCTTACAACTTAAAACTGACCACTTACCACTCAATTATATATTCAATTATATATTATATCAAAATTGTGGGGATTGCAAGCGTCCGGGAATTCGATATAATGATTTTGGAGAAAGAAAGATGAAAAACAGCAAAAAATTCGATTCTGTTATTCGTTTACGCGGAGTTCGAGAGAATTGTTTGAATAATTTTGACGTCGATATTCCGATTGGGGGGCTGACGGTCGTCTGCGGTCCGTCCGGATCGGGGAAGACGACGTTGGTTATCAATACTCTTTTTGCGGAGAGTCAGCGGCGTTTTATCGAGACCGTCGGAACGCGTCGGCGAGGCAAGTTCAGCCTTTGGAAACGTCCGGATTTAGACTCGATTGAAAACCTGCCGCCAGTGGCGACCGCGTCTGAAAAGGTTAACTTGAATCAGACGTTGGCTCAGCTTTGCGGCATGGACGACGCTTTGGCTTTGGCGTTTTCCCGCTTTGCCGTTCCGATTTGCCCTCATTGCGGAATAGAAGTCCCTCCCGGCGGCGCTGCGTCGGCGGCGGAATACTTTGAGCGCCAATACAGCGGTTGCCGAGCTCAGATTGCTTTTGTCCCATCTGCTGCGATATCGGAATACGCTCAGCGCGGATTTACTCGCTGGTTGATTGAGCGCGACTCTAAGGTGGAACTGGTCGACGGAAACGAGTTGCGAGAAACGCCTCCGGGGGGCGGGTATGTTTACGGGGGGCGGGTATTACCCGCCTTAGTCGCGGACAATGTCCGCTCCCCAGAAACAACTCCTCACTCCTCACTCCTAACTCCTAACTCTATCCATGTTCTTGCAGACCGTTTGGCGTTCAGACCGGGCGACAGCCGAACAAAGGAGTCGTTTGAACTGGCGTTTACGGAGTCCGGCGGGAAAGCGGTTGTGTTTATCGAGACGCCGGAGGGAACAGTCAAGCGATATGCAGGGCAGGGCAGGACGTGTCCTCAATGCGGTCAGGAGTTTTCCGACAACGCCGTTGAACGGTTTTACCTTTCGGAACTGCCGGAGGAACCTTCCGAGCGCGACAAAATCCTGGCGTACCAGCTCGACGGGAAGAATCTGCTGGAATGGTACAAGATGTCGGCAGACCGCATCACAACTCGCAACTTTAAAATAGCCCAGGCTTTGCAAGACGCCGGACTCGGCTACATGTCCCTGTCCCGTAAGGCGGAAACGATGTCGGGCGGGCAGATTCGCCGTGCGGCGATGGCGTCGATGTTTGCCGGCGATTTGGTCAATATGCTCTACGTTTTTGACGAGCCGATGGACGGGGTTCCGCCGGAAAATTGCCCAGCGCTACTTTCCGCTTTGCTGCGTTTGCGCGACAGAGGGAACACGGTCGTGGTTGCCGACAACGATGCGTCGCTCATCCAAGCGGCGGATTGCGTGGTTGAGTTGCGAGAAACGCCTCCGGAGGGTGAGTATGTTTTCGGGGGGCGGGTATTACCCGCCTTAGTCGCGGACAATGTCCGCTCCCCAGAAATAACTCCTCACTCCTCACTCCTCACTCCTAATTCCCTAACCATTTCTTCGGGTAAAATCACCGCCATCACAGGTCCTGCCGGATCGGGAAAATCTGTTTTGCTTGCTCAGTTGGCGGGAAAGCCGGTTTCGTCTGACTGGAAACGAACAATAACCGGTTTGGACGCGTTTGAGGACGTGATTCTGGTCGAACGGAAACTGGAACGCAAGCCGCCGCGGGGCTGCGTGGCAACGTATCTGGGAATTTGGGATCCTGTTCGAGCGGAACTGGGGGCAACGCCGGAAGCGCAAGCAAGAGGGTTTACGCCGGGCGATTTCAGCCTCATGAGCGGGAAAGGACGGTGCCCTCAATGCAAAGGCGAGGGCGTGTTGACAATCGACCTGGAATATCTGCCGGAAATAGAAATGGTTTGCAGCGAGTGCATGGGGGAACGTTTCCAAAAGGAGTACCTGCAGCCGCGATTTCGCGGTCTGAACGCAGTGGAAATTCTTCGTCTGACGGTTCGAGACGCGTTTTCTTTTTTCAGAAACATTCGCAGCGTTCAGCTCCCCCTGACGTCGCTGATTGACATCGGTTTGGAGCGTCTGGAACTGGGACAGCCGATCAAGACGCTTTCAGCCGGGGAGAAAAGCCGACTGGATTTGGCGAAGGCTCTACAGAAGATTTACAAGCAGAAAACTCTTTTTCTTCTGGACGAACCTTCTGCCGGGCTGCACGATTCTGAACTGGATAAATTGATAGAGACGTTTCGTCGTCTGACCGCCTACGGTCATACGGTTGTCATGATAGAAAATAATCCCTGGATGATTCAGCAAAGCGACGTGGAACTGCGGCTGGGATAAAAAAAGAAACGAGAGCTTTTTACGCCCTCGTTTCTCGCTTTAATCTTTAAATTTCTGACTTTTGATTAGAACGTCAGCATGACGTCGAAACCCATGGTAAACTGGTCCGGGCGCCCGTTGAGCCCCATCATACCGAGTAAACCAATCCCACGGTCGTATCGCAGTTCCGGTCTGATGTACAGGTTTTGATTTCCAGCGGGATGATAGTTCAAACCGAGACCAACGGTTGTGAATTCGCCTAATCCATATCCCATGAGCGATGTTTTCTTCCATTCTGCCCGGACGCCAGCTTTGGTGCAGCAGTTGAGCTTGTAGTAAAAATGCTGTCCAAAGATTAGGCTTCTGAATGGGGAGTAATCACTATAATTCATAAGGAAAACGGACTCCAGATTGCGGGTCAGCTGTAAATCAAGGACAACGTTGTGCATAGATCCTGTTACTTTTGTACTAAACAATTCGAGCAACAGGCTGTATGGTCCAACGAAGCTGCATACGCTTGCCATATCGGCTGTGCCAGACATAAAAGCGTATTTAACGGATGCGAATTTATTCATGTGATAGGTAAACGCGCCGGTAACCATGCCTTCGCCGTATTCGCTGTTGTCGAATCCGTTGTTCCAGCCGTTAACCCAACCGATAGTGATGTCAAGGTTTTCAAATCCATTGTATGAAGCCAAAACGCCTGTTTGGCTTACTGGCGTGCATTGGCAGGCAAGTCCCTTTGTGTAGAAGAAGCGTTGATCCGCTCTGGCTCCCTCGTAACCTAATAAACTATAAAAATGTCCAAGCTTGACTGACCAATTATTGATAGCGGCTTCAACATACAACTGCGGCATGGCAAAGCCATAGGAAGGAATAAAGTATTGTCCAACCAACGAAGAAATAAGCGGATCGTACATGTGGCCGGTTACCCACGAATCGTCGAATCCTCGAGCGGAACGGAAGATTCGGGCGTCTTCGCCGAACATAAAGTCAATGCCAAAGCCGATATCGTATCCACAGCCGCCGGTATACGCTTTTTTCTCTGCGGCAATATACAGAGCGTTGAACGCAGGCGTTGTGTTGTTCCAGCAATCAACATATCCGTTGCTTCTATCGCCGGAGAAGTTGGAATCGTATCCGGCATTTATGTAGCCAGACCAGCAAGTTCCTTCGCAAATGGATTTCTTCAGTTTTCCCAGAGGGATTTCAGCGCAGCCTTGAGGTCCGCAAGAACCGTCGCATACGATGGAACCGCAACTTTTGCAACCCGCTCCAATTGTGTAAGCTGAAAGGCAGCCGGAGTTGCATGCAGCGACGGCAGCCGGGTCGCAAGACGTTGGCGTGCAAGTAGGCGAGCATGCTGGTTCGCAAGCGGCGGGCTCTGGTTCGCAAGCAGGCGAGCAAGCCGGTTCGCAAGCGGCGGGAGCTGGTTCACAGGCAGCGGCGGCTACCGGATCGCACGCAGCAGAAACGCAGGCTGAAGCTGCAAATGTTTGGCTGGCAAAAAGACTGGAAATAGACAGAGCTATTCCAACGAACAGTTTAGTTTGGTTCATGATAATTCCCTTTATTTAAAAAGAATTGTGATTTTTACAACGCCTCCAGCGTCGTCTGTACGTTATAATCGGGTTAAGAGAGTATTGGAAAAGATTATTTAATATTAATTTCAGGATATTCCTTTTTTAATAAAAGTTTCAATATTTCGCGACTGTTCTTTTTTAATAAAAATTTTAATATTTCCCGATAATTCTTTTTTAATAGAAGTTTCAATATTTTTCGTTATCGCTATTTTAATAGTTTTTTCAATTTGATAAAATAGAGAATTTAATATTCAAGTGCGTTATTTGAATTGATTGTTGTGAGTTAATTATATAGAGTCAATAATTAAGAGAAGCGAGAGGGATGAAGAAAACAGTGACAAATGAGAGAGTAATCTTCTCACTTCTCACACCTGATTTTTAACTAAAACTTCAGCATGACGTCGAAACCGATGGTGAGCTGGTCGACGCGACCGTTGAGCGGTAGAGCGCTGCAAGCTCCGGTCGTGCGGTCGTATCGCAGTTCCGGGCGGACGTACAGATTCTGATTGCCCGCCGGATGCCAGTTCAAACCGAGGGTGAACGATGTAACTTCGGTATCGTCTGCGGTTCCGTAATAATCCGTCTGTTTCAGCCATTCGGCTCTAAATCCGGCTTTCCAGCAGCTGTTGATTGTGTAATACAAGTGCTCTCCCAGGACAAGGGCGCGCGTTCCGGAGTCGGAGTCGACAGCCTGTCCGAAGTCTGTATAGTTGATAATTGTTACGGATTCCAGACGGCTGTTAAGATGAACGTCCAAAATACCGCTGTGGACTGAGCCGACGCCTTTTGTATGTCCCCATCTGCTCGATCCCCAATAAGCAAAGATGGTTGCTATGTCAGCCGTTCCCGCCAGGAACGAGTATTTGATGGACGCCGCCGGGGTCATGCGGTAGGTGAACGAGCCGGTTATCATGCCGTCGTTATATTTGCTGTTGTCAAATCCGTTGTTCCAGCCGTTGACCCAGCCGAGGGTAATGTCGAAGTTTTCAAATCCGTTATAGGTTGCTAAAACGCCGGTTTGAGACGAGGAGCAGATCAATCCTTTGGTATAGAAGAATCTGCCCGGGGCGGGCGCGCCTTCGTAGCCTGCCAGACTTCTAAAATGTCCCAGTTTGACAGTCCAGTTGTTGATCGCGGTTTCCAGGTACAAATGCGGCATGGCAAAGCCGTATGAAGGTCGGTTATATTTGCCGATATTGGCGTTGTACATGTGCCCGGTAATCCAGTTTTGATCCAAACCGCGAGCGGAACGAAAGATTCGAGCGTCTTCGCCGAACATGAAGTCAACTCGAAAGCCATAATCAAAGCCGTAACCGCCAGTCGACGCCTTTTTAACGGCGGAAACCAATATGGCGTTGAAAGTCGGGGTTGTGTTGTTCCAGGCGTCGACTATCCCGTTGCTGCGATCCCCGGAGAAGTTTGTGTCGTATCCGGCGTTTATGTAGCCTGACCATCTTACGTCTTCGCGAAGTGATTTCTTCAGCTTTTCAAATATGCCAGCGCAACCGCAGGGGTGACAATAGCCGTTGCATACAGGAGAACCGCAACTGCTGCACGTCGATCCTGTTCCGCAGAGTGAGGATGAAAGGCAATCGGAATTGCAATCTTCTGCAGGATTGGCGGCAAGAGCGGCAGGAGCGCGTTCTGCTACAGCAGCGGGGGCGCAAGCTGTCAATTCGCAGTCAGACGCGGCAAATGTCTGACTGACAAACAGACCGAACAGCGCTGCTGCTATTCCGGCAAGAAGATTGATCTTTCTCATAATCATATCAACTGTTCAAAATTATATTATATTTGGAGTTGTATGTATTTGATAATCGGTAAAGAGAATACAGGAAAAGATTTTGTCGTTATTATTTTTGCTTATTCCTTTTATAATAAGCGGTTCGATTTGACAAGATAGATAAACTTGATTTCAGAAATGCGTATCCTCGCCTTGATTTTTCTGAAACATAATTTTTTCAAAAATAAGAAATGCGAAAAACGAGAGGAAAAAAAGTGAGAAGCGAGAGCTTGTTACGCCCTCGCTTCTCGTTTCCTGTATTTTTAATTATAAGCTTTTGACTAGAACGTCATCATGACGTCAAAGCCAACGGTAACCTGGCTGTCTCGTTCATTGAGAATTTGTTTATACCAAACGCCGCGCGCTTTTTCGAATCGGATTTCCGGTCTGAGGTACAGGTTTTGATTTCCGAAAGGATGGCAGTTCAGCCCCATGGCGAAGGAGGAAACTTCGGTGTCTTGAGCGCTTCCACCAATATAATCAGTGTTTTTCATCCATTCCGCTCGGAATCCGGCTTTCCAAACGTGGTTGATCGTGTAATACAGATATTCTCCCAGAATGAGCGCTCGGGTTCCGTTGCTTGAGTATGACGCCTGCCCGAAGTCCGTATAATACATAGTAGTAACAGTTTCTATACGACTGGTAAGCAGCAAGTCGAACACAACGCTGTGCGCGGTTCCAACTCCTTTTGTATGTCCCCAATTAAATGGTCCCCAATATTTGAATACGCCTGCCATGTCAGCCGTTCCCGCCAGGAACGCGTATTTGATGTATGCCTCCGGGCTGATGCGGTATGTGAACGAACCGGTACACAAGCCGTCGCAGAATCTGCTGTTGTCGAAACCGTTATTCCAGCCGTTGACCCAGCCGAGGGTGATGTCGAGGTTTTGGAATCCGTTAAAAGTAGCTAATAAGCCGCTTTGACTGACAGGAGCCGCGACGCAGGTCAGACCTCTTGTATAGAAGAATCTGCGTGGGGCGGTTGCGCTTTCGTAACCCAACAGTCCATAAAAATGACCTGCTTTAATCGTCCAGTTATTGATGGCGGCTTCCATGTACAGCTGCGGCATGGCAAAGCCGTATGAAGGTATGTTATATCTTCCGTTATTGGGGTTGTACATGTTTCCGGTAATCCATTCTTCGTCAAGCCCGCGGTCGGAACGAAAGATTCGAGCGTCTTCGCCGAACATATAGTCGACGCCAAAGCCGAGATCGGCGCCGTAACCGTCTGTAGTTGCTTTTTTAATGATGGATATATATATTGCATTGAAAGACGGTGCGGAATTGCTCCAACGATCAACCATGCCGTTGCTCAGATCGTTTACAAAGTTTGTATTGCATCCCGTATTTAAATAGCCGGAGAAACGATAGTCATTTAAAAGCGATTTTCTTGAATTATTGTATCTTCCAGCGCGATCATTTGGAGAAAATGCATCATAAAACCCGTTTTCGTTTGTAATGTCGGAAAGAAAACCGGATGCGCTATTTCCTATGGGGGCGTTACCCAGATCAAGCGCTCCAGACGCGCTGAAATAATCAGATATAGACCCTGGAACGCTCTCGTCTTCGGGAGCGTTCTCTCTTGCGGGAACGCTATCCAGATCAAGCGCCGCAGACGCGCCGAAATAATCAGATATAGACCCTGAAACGCTATCGCCTTCGGGAGCGTTCTCTCTTGCGGGAACGCTATCCAGATCAAGCGCTCCAGACGCGCCGAAATAATCGGATATAGACCCTGAAACGCTATCGCCTTCGGGAACGTTATCGCCTTCGGGAGCGCTCTCTTCTGCGGGAACGTTATCCAGATTAAGCGCTCCAGACGAGCCGAAATAATCGGATATAGACCCTGAAACGCTATCCTTTTCCGGAATGGATGCTGGCTCGCAGGCTGCAGAATTACAACCAGACGCTGCAAATGTCTGACTGACAAGCAGGACGGAAAGCGATAGCGCTATTCCGATAAACAGATTGAGCTTGTTCATAATTGCACCAGCTATCCCTATAATATGTTGCATTACCAACGCTTCCTGCGTTGTATGTATTTTTTAATCGGGTATTAGGTATGCTAGAAAAAACTATATTATGGATATTTCTGTTTATTCCTATAATAATGGTAATTATGATTTGACAAAATAGATAAACTTGCTCCAGGGAACTCTTTATCCGCGACTTGTTTGTTATAAGATTAAAGATGATAGAAGTTAAAGAGGAGAGAAGCGAGAAGCAAGAAGTAAAAAAAGAGAAGTGAGAGTTTTAATTCTCACTTCTCGCGTTTATTCAAATTCCTGACGGATGACTAGAACGTCATCATGACGTCAAAGCCGATGGTAAGCTGGTCAGGCCGACCGTTGAGCATAAGATTTTTGCCTCTGCCAACAACTCTGTCGTATCGCAGTTCCGGTCGGACGTACAGATTCTGATTTCCATACGGATGCCAGTTCAAACCGAGGGCGAAGGAGGTAACTTCGGTAGGGTATGTTTCTCTATAATAATCCGTGCTTTTCATCCATTCCGCTCTGAATCCGGCTTTCCAGCAGCAGTTAAACGTGTAATACAGGTGTTCTCCCAGGATGAGGGTGCGGGCGCCGTTGGCGGGGTTGGTTGCCAGTCCGTAGTCTGCATAGTTCACGGTTGTAACGGATTCCAGACTGCCGGTGAGATGAACGTCTAAAACAACGCTGTGGGATGCGCCAACGCCTTTAACGCGTCCCCAGCCGTATGGACCCCAGTATCCGAATACGCCTCCCATTTCAGCCGTTCCAGCCAGGAAAGCGTATTTGATGGACGCCATTGGGTTCATGCGGTACGTGAACGAACCGGTAAGCAAGCCTTCGCCGAATTGGCTGTTGTCGAATCCGTTGCCCCAGCCGTTGACCCAGCCCATGGTAAGTTCGAGGTTTTGGAATCCGTTATAAGAAGCCAAAACGCCGGTTTGGCTGACAGGCGACGCAGCGCAGGTCAGACCTTTGGTATAGAAAAATCTGCTCGGGGCGGTTGCGCCTTCGTATCCCAACAGTCCGTAAAAATGACCGACTTTAACCGACCAGTTATTGATCGCGGCTTCCAGGTACAACTGCGGCATGGCAAAGCCGTAGGAAGGACGATCGTAAGCTCTAGTAGCCGGATTATACATGTGTCCGGTTATCCATGAATCGTCCCAACCGCGAGCGGAACGGAAGATTCTGGAATCTTCGCCGAACATGAAGTCAATTCCAAAGCCGAGGTTGGCGCCGTAACCGCCAGTAAACGCCTTTTTAACGGCGGAAACATATACCGCGTTGAGCGCCGGAGTTGTGTTATTCCAGGCGTCGACCATGCCGTTGCTGCGGTCGCCGGAGAAGTTGGTATCGTATCCGGCGTTGGCGTATCCGGAGAAGCAAACGCCGTCGAAAATGGAGCCGCCCATAACTCCGCAGCCCATCATGCCGGCGCATTCATAAGGAATGCAGGCGTCGCAAAGCCCGTCGCAGTCAGGACTTCCGCAGGCGGCGCAGAAACTGCAATTAGGCATAACTGTAACGCAGCCGGAATTGCAGCTGGCGCAAGACGCTGTAGGCGCAGGAGCCGGAGCTTGAGTCTGTGCTGCCGGCGCTGGCGCTTGCTCTTGAGTCTGAACTTTAGATTCGGGAGCCGGAGCCGGGGCAGGAGCCGAATCCGAGAGAAGATCTGGATCCGGGAGAGAAGCCGAAGCCGGGGCCGGAGCCGCAGCTACAGGCGCAGGAGCTGGGGCTGGCGTTGGAGCCTGAATTGTCGGAGTAATATCGACAACGACGGCTGAACCGTTGACAGTTGGATTGCAATTGGAATCTGCTAACGCCAGACTGGCAAACAGACCGGAAACAGTTAATGCTATTCCGGTTAAGAGAATTATTTTTTTCATTATAGTACCCATTTACCATTAATAATATTGGTATACACAACGCCTCCAGCGCTGTACCTTGTTTTTAATCGGTAAAAAGTTCAAATATATAGATTTTTCTGAATTTATTTTTAATTGCATCAATTGTAACGGGCGTTCCGGTTAGATTAAATGGATAAGATTAGAATCGATGAACGTAAGATGAGAGTTAAGATGCGTGATAATAAAAAACGAGAAGTGAGAGCATTGTACTCTCACTTCTCGCGTTAATTCTAATTTCTAAGTGATGACTAGAACGTCAGCATGACGTCGAATCCGATGGTGAGCTGATCAACGCGACCGTTGAGATAGTACAAATCATAGCCTGTTGTACGGTCGTATCGCAGTTCCGGTCGAATGTACAGATTTTGATTCCCTGCCGGATGATAGTTCAATCCGATAGCGAAAGAAGTAACTTCGATAGTACCTGAATCATCAACCTCTCTGTTTTTCAGCCATTCCGCTCGGAAACCTACTTTGGTGCAGCAGTTGAGACTGTAGTACAGGTGCTGACCTAAAATAAGCGTTTGAACGCAATCGCCTTCGTCAATCTCTGTTAAATTAAAATCTGAATAATGCAGCGTTGAAACCGCTTCTAATTGACTGGTCAGCTGTAATTTCAGTACAACGCTATGGGCAGAGCCATAGCTTTTATATGGAGGCCCAAACCCCGTACTATATGGTCCCATAAATCCGAGAACGTTAGTTATATCAGCTGTTCCAACTAAAAAGGCGTACTTGAGCGATGCATATTTATTTATACGATAAGTGAACGCGCCAGTAACCATGCCGTCGCAATATTCGCTGTTGTCGAAACCGTTGCACCAGCCGTTGACCCATCCGAGGGTAACGTCAAGGTTTTCATATCCATTGTACGTTGCCAAAACGCCAGTTTGGCTTACGGGAGTAGCCGCGCAGGTCAAACCCTTCGTATAGAAAAATCTGCTCGGGGCGGTCGCGCCTTCATAGCCTAACAATCCATAAAAATGCCCTAGTTTGACGGACCAGTTGTTAATTGCCATTTCCATATACAATTGAGGCATGGCAAATCCGTATGATGGACGATTGTATCCTTGTCCCAAATCTGGATTGTACATGTGTCCGGTAGTCCAGCCTTGATCCAAACCGCGAGCTGAATGGAAGATGCGAGCGTCTTCGCCGAACATGAAGTCAACGCCGAAGCCGAAATCGTATCCGCAGCCGCCGGTGTACGCTTTTTTCTCTGCGGCAACATACACAGCGTTAAATGCGGGCGTTGTGTTGCTCCAAGCGTCGACAATGCCATTGCTTCTATCGCCGGAGAAGTTGGTGAAGTAGCCGGCGTTCATGTAGCCAGACCAGCAAACGCCTTCGCAGAACGATTTCTTCAGTTTTCCAAAGAAAGTGTCAGCGCAGCCGTGAGGAGCGCAGGCGCCGCAAAAACCGTTGCAGGCGAAGCTGCCGCAGTTGGAGCAGGCTCCGCAGCCAGGAGCGGCTGAAAGGCAGCCAGCGCCGCCACAGCCAGGGGCGGCTGAGTTGCAGCCGGCATTGCAGGCAGCGGCAGCGGCCGGGTCG
>JAFQXE010000038.1 GCA_017407125.1 Thermoguttaceae bacterium | reverse complement strand
GGCGGATTTCTGGCGGATTTCCGGACGGTAAACCGACCACGGCTCTTCAAAGGTTACGTCGTTTTGAACGAGCTGACCGTTGAGATAAGCGGTGATTCGACCAGGGGTTACGATTTTCCCGGACTCGTCGCGGCGCGGAGCGGCATATTTGATGTCGTAAACCTGCCATTCGCCCGCCGGTTTGCACGCCTGAACCAGCGGAGCGTATTTGTTGTACACCGCGCCGCAGTCGTATTTGTCCGGGTTTTCCTTGTTGGCAGAGTTGAAAATCTGCATCTCGTATTTGCCGTGAATGTAAACGCCGCTGTTGCCGACCGAGTTTTCCGGCGTGCAGAATTCAACGTGAATCTCCGCGTCCTGGAAAACGACGGTGGAGTGGATGTGGTTGGAGTCGTGTCCGGACTTGGAAACGATCAGACAGCCGTCTTCGACTTTCCAGTTTTGGTCGGCGGGTTTGCCGTCTTTGTCGACGAACTGGCAAACGCCTTTGCCGTCAAAAAGAACAATGGCGTCTTCCGGCATGGTTTCCGCCGGCTTGAATTCTTCTGCCGCGGCAACGGCGGCAAGAAACGCTGTCAGGATAATTGAGGTGATTCGCATGGGAGTGATGGGGTAGGGGGGAAAGGAAGTTGCGAGTTGCGAGTTGCGAGACGGCGAGGCGCCGCTCCCTGTCCGCGCTTCCGCGCGTCTGCCTAAAACCGCTCCCGTTGGTCGCTTGATTTTTTTCTTAAATTGCAACCTGAAACTAATTCTACGCAGTTCTAGCGGAACGCAGTTGCGTGTATATATATTCTCGCAACTCGTTACTCGCAACTCGCAACTAAAATTATATTTTGAAAAAAGTAAATGTCAATGCCGGGGCGTTCCTTGTAAGGTCTAAAATTTTTGATATAATTATTTTTTTAGATGTGAGAAGCGCAAGTCGAGGCGTCGCAGCGCGTTCGTTTATTAATTCCCGCTCAGAGGGGAGCCGCTTGCGATTCTCCATTATCCATTGTCCTTTTATTTATTATTCAACAAACCATGAGTTTAGTCAGCGAAAAGATTGTAGTTGTCGACTTTGGTTCCAAGAACGCTCAGCTGTACGCTCGCCGCGTTCGTGGACTCAACGTGTTCTGCCAGATGGTCGGACATGAAGTAACCGCAGAACAAATTAAACAGATGAATCCGGTCGGATTGGTCTACACAGACAACCCGCTGGGCAACGAGATTTCCCCGGAAGTCGAAGCTCTGGAATTGCCGACAATCAAAGATTTCGAGCTGACGGACGACGGTATCGCTTTGCTGGAAACGTTCCTCAAAGACGTCTGCCACTGCTCCGGTTCTTGGACGATGGAAAAGTTTGCGGAAAACGCGGTTGAAGAGATTCGTCAGCAGGTCGGCAACGGCCGCGTTGTCTGCGGCCTGTCCGGCGGCGTCGATTCTTCCGTCGTCGCGGCTTTGATTTACAAGGCGATTGGCGATCGGCTGTCCTGCATTTTCGTCGACACCGGTTTGATGCGTAAAGGCGAGCCGGAAAGCGTTATCGAGACGTTCTCCAAGCAGTTCAAAACGGACTTGCACGCTCTGGACAGAGAAGCCTATTTCCTCGAACGACTGGCTGGCGTTGAAGAGCCGCAGCAAAAGCGCAAGATCATCGGCAAGGCGTTTATCGACTGCTTCGCGGAAGAGGCGAAAAAGCTCGGCGACGCCCAGTTTTTGGCGCAGGGAACCATTTACCCGGACATTATCGAAAGCGGAATCCCGGGCTGCAACGCGAAGATTATCAAACACCATCATAACGTCGGCGGGTTACCGGACGACCTTAAATTTGAACTCGTCGAACCGCTTAAAGACCTGTTCAAAGACGAAGTTCGCCAGCTCGGCGCCGTCCTCGGTCTTTCAGACGTCATGGTAAAGCGTCAGCCGTTCCCGGGACCGGGCTTGGGCGTTCGCTGCCTGGGCGAACTGACCAAGGCGAAGCTCGACATTCTTCGCGAAGCGGACGCCATCGTTCGAGAAGAACTCAAAAAGTCCGGCTGGGATGAAAAGACGTCACAGACGTTTGCCGTTCTTCTGCCCGTTAAATCCGTGGGCGTCAAAGACGGCGAACGCACGTACGAAAACGCCGTCGCCATTCGTTCGGTCAATACGATCGACTTCATGACGGCGACCTGGACTCACTTCCCGTACGAAGTTCTCGAAACGATGGCAGACCGCATCATGGCGGAAGTCGACGGCGTCAACCGCGTCGTTTACGACATCAGCAAAAAGCCCTCCGCAACAATCGAGTGGGAATAATATAGTTGCGAGTAGCGAGTTGCGAGTTGCGAGAGTGAAATGCAATATGCGAAAAATATGGAACGCGGGCGTTTTCGTCCGCGTTCTTTTCGTCTAAGGACAACCTGTCGCGTCAGGAATGAGGCGACAGACAGTCTTATTCTTTGAATTCAATTTCTCCCATAATGCGGTCGTCGCCTTTGTCTTTGAGGGAAAAGTCCAAACTCTGAACGGTTTGATTGGGACGCCCGAAATTGGTGAAGATATCCGCCTGAACGCAGACCTCTCCAAGGATTTCAACGGCGGAAGAACCGAAGTAATGCGCTTTGACAACGTATTTCCCCGGGATGGCGCGTCGAATGAGATACTCTTCCGGTCCGTATCCATTTCTAAAATCCCTGCTGACTAATCCGCCGATTTTTGTTAAACGATATCCGTAGTATGCGATTTCGTTTGTTGGTTCTATAACATGCAAGTCAATATCGGTATTGGCTGCATGCCAGGTCATCACAATGCGGATATCGAAATCAAGCAGCGTAATGAGCTCTTTCGGAAAACCGGACGGGGCTCTGCCGCCGAGTTTTTTAGCTTTATCCAGAATGGCGTTGAATTCTTCAAGAGCAATGACTTCAATTTCCGGATAACTCCAGTCCCAGTCTTTGTAACGTCGTCCGAGAATCGTCTTTTCCAATAACGACAGCGCGTTTGAATACAACAGCAGCCGCTGCTTTTTGGTTTCCTTTTCCTCTTTTTTAGAGTTGTTTTTCTTCGATTCGAGCGCATCTGCTTTTTTCGCCAGAACCAAAGCCAGATCTCGATACGACTGTGGTTCTTCCGGACGCATTTTCTTTACCCGACGGTAAACTCGAATGGCGTCTTCCTGTTCTCCCCACAGTTCGAGCCGATGACCCAGCGCACGCAGCAGCTGCGGGTCTTCCAGATTCAGTTCTTCCAGATTTGAAAGGACTCTCAGAGCCAGAACTTTGGCGTTATGCGAATAAAACCAGTGAGCGCATTCCAGATAAAACGAAGGCGCAGAACCGTATTGGTCGCACAATTCCAAATAGGCGGGATACGCTTCGTCAATGGATGAACTGGCGTTCAACACCTCAAGGTATTTTGAATCGGACTCCCACCGCTTGACATGAACGCTGACAGTATTCCCTGTTAAGCCGAGAGCTTCTGCGGATGAACCAAAAAGTTGTTCCAACCTGGAACCGGGCCCCGTTTCGTGATCCGGATCGACTAAATAGCAAGAAGTCATATCCTCGCGGAATGAGTCGAAACCATCCTCTGGACCAGATTCAAACGAGAACTCACTGATGTCGAGATCATTATCACTCCTAAATAGCCTGGCGGAATCGTGAAAGAGTCTATGTCTTCTCGCAGGACGATTTCCAGTTGTAAATAACGCTCGAAATCCTCCGCCAGAATGCGCGTTAACGCCTGTGTTTGTTGAATTGTGGATCAACCGCGGCGGCCGGGAGTTGCCTGAATCCGCGTTAACGTCTGAGTCTGATGAATCATCTTCCTTTTCAAAAGGTGGTTTGGGCCATTCCTTTTCCCACCACTCGACGCGATTGCGCCACATTTTTTTCACTCTTTCCAGACGATCCTTTTTTCGTTGTCTGAATTCTTTCTTATCGTCATCTTCCGTTTTGAGATGATATTCAAAGAAGTCCGTTTGCATACTCGGTTGAGACCGAGGCGGACAAATGTTGTACAGAATGTACTGATCCAGACTCTCCAGAACAATCAACGACGTTTCCGGCGTTACCAGCGAGTATCGTTGCCCCAGCTTTCGGATTTTATCTGAATTCCGATTTGGGTCGCCCATCAATTCGTCCAGCTTTGCCTGAGCGTACAATACGCGAATTGGGAACTCGCGATTTCTGGAACAATCCGTCCAGATTTCGGGCAAGTCTTCCAAGTCATACTTTTTGGAGCCTTTAGACGGGACGCTGTCGTCCTCGTCTTCGTCGCAATCGACGTCAACGCCATCAAAGCATTCTTTGGGAATATTGATGCCGCAGCTGATCTGGCTGACAGAATCCACGCTAATGTTGATTCCCGCATTCTCATTTTTAACTTTGCAGAAACAAAAAGCAAACGGCTGATCGTCATCGTAAATTGTCTTGGGATAAACGTCCGCATCGTCTCCGGAAACGCTGTACTGGTTCCACGGCTGACTTTGGAATTTCATAAACTGTTCAACCGCTTGCTGGGTTCCCAGGTCGTTAAGATTGATATAAAGCCCTTTATTGATCGTCGCCCACTGACGAAGCAAAGGCGCGTTGCTTTTAACGCCGGTGGAAAACGTAAACATACTCCCAACGTGAAGAATCCTGGGAGCCGGGTCTGAGGGAGCGGCCATGCCGTCTGAAAAGAGCAAAGACAGGCTGCGGCTTTTCAATCCACAAAACGGCGAATAAACATACTTGTCGCTTTTTTGAAACTCTGTTACACAGTCCATCCGGCTGGAACCGTCATACGGCAGATCCTCAAGCGTTTCAATAATTTTGTCCGCCATTGCTTTTCTGCTGCTGAACGTCATGTCAAAAGACCATGAATTCCAATCGCAATTAACGGACTGAGAGGATTCGTTGGCGTTTTGGCCATTGCCGTTTGAAGTCTGTTTTGACTTGCTGGGCAGCTTGCAAATCTCCATGACGGTTCCACAATCATACAGGTAAACGGCGCGAAAGATTTTGCCGTCGTTGTTTCTGCTTTTAAATTGAACTTCCTGTTTTGGCGACGATGCCTTTGGGGCGGTTGAATCAAGCAGAAAGAACGTCTTGACTTCGTCCATATCGATCTCGTTGCGAACCGGAACAATTTGAATTCCCCTGACGTTTGACTGCCGAATCCATCGTTTTAAGAAATCCAGTTGTCGATTCTTGCCGACATTCGCAGGACGAGCGGAAGCGGAAGCGTCCCAATAAATCGTGGCAAAATCCGATTCTGGAACTTTGTTTTCGATTTGGTCTTTGTTAGACCACGGCCAGTTTTTGGGATCAAGGAGCTTTTTTTGAACGACAAAAATGCAATACGTTCCGTCGTCCGTTTGCTCAACCTGATGGACGTCCAGTTTCATGCCGGGAATCTCAATGAAAAGATCTGAATCCGGTTGGAAGTTTTCCCATTCCTGATGCGATTTCCAGCCATCTGACGTCTTTTTGAAAGTATTAACCAACTGATTGGAAAGATCAATCGAAACGTCTTTGCATTTGGGAATGATTTTCGACTTGACAAGGTTGACGTTGAGTTCAAATTTGTCAACCGGCTGGTCAAAGAAAACAGGCAATCTGAAGACGGCGACGTCCTTTTGCGCGTCCCATCGAACTGTTTGAACCCAGTCGATTCTGACCGTTCTGCTCCCGTTGGCAGGCAGAGGGTAAATCTTTGTCCTGAAAATATTTCCTTCAACGTGTTCTGCCAAACCGGGATCGACGCGTTTTCGTTTTTCGGTTTCATAAACAACGCGTCCTTTTTCTTTTGTTACGCAAGATGCGTCAACCATTTCCCCGTTAATATCCAGCGCGAACCCGGAGATGGAAACGCCCTCAGGAAGCGGAAATTCCAGTTCTCCTTCCATCTCTCTTGCCAGGGAATTGTGAAACCTGGCTGTAACGCTGACAAGACAAATCAAACCGCGAATCTCTAAATCGAATCGATAATCCGTGAGAGAAATCGGAGACGGACTTTCCTTTGCTTTTTTACCTTTTTGGGGCTTTGGCGGGTTGGTAATACGGATCCTCGGACGCGTAATTACGGGGTGAAGAACTTCAGACATAATGCCTCCTCTAAAAGTAAGATTTAAAACGAAGGTTTTGTTTTTCAGATTGTTTTAATGCGAATATACATCGCGAGCAAAAAAAAGTCAAGCATTTCAACGTCTTCTCAGCGCGTCTTTTTAAAAAAACTTTTATAACAGAATTGACAGATAAATAAAATTCATTTCTTAACTTCAATCTTGATATTTGTTTCGGTCAACGAACGGATTATTGCAATTGTTCAAAGTCAAGAAAAAATATATGCGGGCTTTTACGCCCCCTTCTGGAAAATTTTCTGAATATATGATATAATCTATGATATGGAAATATCAGATCAGGCGTGAACGGACGCTGTTTTGGAGTTGTCAATATGGAAGCAAAGCCGATTTTTCTATGTAAACGGGTTGTGTGTCCTCATTGCTGGCACGAATTTCCGCCGGAAGAGATTCTGGCGGTAAGCGCGTGTCCGGATTTGTTGGGCGATATTCATCTGGGAAAGTTTGAACATACGCGATTTCTGCCCAGCCATTTTAACGTGCAGGGACAGCCGCTGGATTCCCGCGGTTACGTCTGTCAGCAGTTTGCCTGTCCGCATTGTCATTTGAGAATTCCAGACATTATTTTTCAAACGACGTCCAGTTTCGTCTCGATTGTCGGCGCGCCGGCGTCGGGGAAATCGTATTTTCTTGCCAGTATGAGCTATCGGCTCAGAACGCTGTTTCCGAACGAGTTTGGCTATACGTTTGTAGACGCCGACCCGCTGATGAACATGCGTCTCCGGAATTACGAATCGCGTCAGTTCGAAAACGAGAATCTTGACGCGATTGTCGCTCTGGAAAAAACGGAAGCGGAAGGCGACATGTACAACAGCGTAGATTTTGACGGTCAGCCGGTTATTTTTCCGCAGCCGTTTATTTTTACGCTCAATAAAATTGACTCTCAGGAGACTTCCGGGGGAATCAGAAATCTGTGTCTTTACGACAACGCCGGGGAAAGCTATATTCCCGGTTCCGACCGAGCGGACAGCCCTGTAACGCGTCATTTGGGTAAATGTCAGGCGATTTTCTTCCTGTTCGACCCGATGCAGGACAACAATTTCCGCAATGCGTGTCACGATTATTCCAACGATCCGCAGCTCAACTCGTCGCAGCTTCGGTCGAACATGCGTCAGGACGCCATTTTTCTCGAGATGGCTCAGCGGTTCCGCTTTTTGCGGCATTTATCAGCGACGGACAAGACCGACATTCCGATAATTGTCATTGTAACAAAATTCGACATCTGGCAGGAACTGCTCAAAGACGCGCCGCACCCGCTGCCCAGCCCATGGAAACGGGTCGAAGGCGAAGCGACAAGCCGTCTGGACATGGAAACGATTCAATACATTTCGGAATACGTCCGCAGCGCGCTGTTGACGTTTACGCCTGCGGCGCCGGCGATGATTGAGAGCTTTTCCAACAATGTCCTGTACGTCCCTGTCAGCGCGACAGGCTGCGCTCCGGAACAAGACCCGGAAACAGGAGCTCTCGGATTCCGTCCCGGCAATTTAAACCCGATTTGGGTCGAAGTTCCTGTTTTGTACTTTTTGTATTTGAAAAAACTTGTATCCGCTTTGGATTGACAGAGCTTCGATTTTAAGGAGAAAATCAGCAAATGGCTCAAGAATTGATTTATACGTCGTTTCCCAAAGGCGTCAAGCCGGGAGTGAGCGGTTTTTGTACGGTCGCGGTCAGCCCGGATCTGGCTCCGAACATGATTTCCCGCCTGGAAGGGTTGAGCGGGTATCGGCACTTGTACATGCCGGGAACTCCGGAAGCGGACTTGAACCCTCCGAACTGGTCGCACGTTGTCATCAACGTTGGGAACGCGAAATCGCACGTTATTTATCGCGTCGCGGACGCCGGTTTGGACTATACAGGACGCAGCAACAAGCTGGCTCATTTTATCGTTCTGGATAAAAACGATCAGGCGCCTTGCGGTCCGGCGGCTATGCTGACAACTCCCGGACTAATCGACCACGCTTTTGATCAGCAAGTTGGAACGCGTCCGTTTACCCGGCCGATTCCGCGTCAGCTGGTTTCACCGCGTCCGTGTATGGCGTGGCGTCAGGCGGCTGGCGACGCAGGCTGGGCGGGGGAATTGGCTCAAACCGCATGGACGGGAAAATACGCTTGCATTCTCTACAAGCCGGGAATGAACGTTCTCGCTCTGATTCAGGAAGCGATGGCTCTTTTACCGCCAGAACGGCGATGGAAGACGACGTTTTCCACGTACTATTCCAAACTGCCGACAGGCGTGGAATGTCAGTGGCGTTGCGTTGCCGCGGGAACGCCGGAAGCGGCTCAGGCGATAGCGGAAGTCGGGTCAGGGTTGGTAATCGACCTGTCGAACGGGGCGTTGGCGCCGGCGCCGGATTCTCCTGCCGTTGCGGCGGCAAGAGCGGGAAGAATGGTTCTCGCGCCAGTCGGTCAAAGAACAGACAACGCGCCAGTTCGGCGCAAACTGGTTCAGAATACGCGCCCCGCGGCGGCAGACGCGGCTGTCAATGCTGGAATTCAAAAGGAATTGCAGGCGATAGACGTCTCAGGCGCCAACGGCGCAGAAGACGAGCTGTTCAATACGATTGATTCTATGCCTTTGAATTCCTATAAATCGCGGAATGGAAAGGTTCACCCCCGATCCGGGTCAAAAGCCGGGTTGTTTATCGCCATGATAATAGGCGTTATTCTTGTTGGAATAGCGATTGCGACGTATTTCGTTCTGGCGACGAATTCCTCGGGAACAGGCGGTAAACCAATTGTCAGTTCCGAGAATGCGAATTCCAACAGCCAGACGGAACCGTCAGACGATATAGATAATTCCGATTCGTCAGACGAAATTGACAACCCGGCTCGTCTGGAAGCGGAAGAACAGGCGCGTCTGGAAGCTGAGCAAAAGGCGAAACAGGAAGCGGAGGAAAAAGCGCGTCTGGAAGCGGAAGAACAGGCGCGCCTGGAAGCCGAAAAAGCTCGTCTGGAAGCGGAAGAGCAAGCGCGTCTGGAAGCCGAAGAACAGGCGAAAAAAGAAGCCGAAGAGCAAGCTCGTCTGGCGGCGATCGCGAAGGCGAAAAAAGAGGCTGAAGATAAAATATTCAACGATCCGCGGTGGGCGGGCGCTGACCGAGATCAGTTTTTTATCTATGTGGATTCCAATGACGTTCCCGACTACACGCGCCTTAACTTGCAGTTGCAAAAGCAGAAATCGCCTGTCGTCAAACTTGATCTGGCTCAGTTTTATAAAGACAACTCCGGTTTGTCCGATTATGAACTGGCGTATAACGCAGAGTCTTCAGAATATGTCGTTAAGATTAATTCCATCGACAGCGATATCAAGATTCGCCTAAACGACAATAAAGAGGACGCTGCGGAGGATAATTCTACGCCTTCGCCGATTGCGAACAATAATAAGCAGAGTCTGTCCATTGAGGGCGTCGAAGAGCTTGCGTTTCGCGATTTCAGCTCTCAATGCGCCGTGCTCGCGGCTTTTGCGGACAATTCATCAAAAGCGATCTGTTTTTTCAAGCAGGAGCCTGATAAAGAGTTGAAAATGGCGTTGCTTCAGGCGTTGAACGAAAAGAATCGAAATAGTTTTGTTTATACGTTTTCAGAAGGAAGAATCGTAGACAGCTATTCCGTTTCAAATATTAAAATAGGGCTCTATGAAGATTCAATAACAATTCAGAACAAGACATTTAAGATAGATGCATTCGGCGTTAATAACAAGACGGGTAATTTTGAGATTCTTATTGCGATCAACTACCCTCTCAAAGCGAAAAAAGACAAAACGGAAGACGCTCCGAGCGACTCCGATCAGGAAAATGTCAATGTTATGAAACCAATTCCCAAACCGGAGCCTGAAACGATCAAACATTTTGTAGTGTGTATTCACAAAGAGAAAAAATCGCCAAAGCTGTTTAGAATCGAGTATAAACTCATAATTGAACTCGACAACGGCGCTGTTGAAGTTTTTGAGGGGAACAAAGCAAACGCATATATCAGCAATTTGAAGTTTTCCCGATTGCTAAAACAGATCGTTGTCAGCCTTCCATTGTATTTGGACGTTTATCTTGTGGGCGACGCGTTTGCGGAAAACGCGACGCGCGAGCCGTTCCTCTGGAAACGAATCGTCCTTCCGCCGGCTGACGAATTCCTGAAATAAACAATCAGGACATTTACCTTAAACGAAAACATTACCAATTAACCCTGGATAATTGCCATGCTTAAATATACGGCGCTTATACAACAAATCGAATGTTTAATGGACGACCCCGCCGCCGTTCCAATGGAGAGAATAGCGGAACTGGCGACGGCGTACAGCGAGGCGTGCGACTGGGTCAACGAAAAGACGCTCTTGTGCGTCAATACGCTTAGACAGGGTAACGCGTCTGAGGCTCTGCGTTTATGTCGTGAAATGGACTTGTTGGAGAATTATAAAACTCTTCTTTTCGACGATTACGAAGCCTGGGTTTCCGCCGCGCTGACCTTTGGCGACGTAGCCATTCCCGCGTTTAATCGCCGTTTGATTGACGAGCTTGACGCGGCTCAGATTTGCATGAAGCCCATTGAGGAGGTGTTAAAAAGCCATCGAATTCTTGCTTTGTCACATTCGCCGTTGTCGGTTCGCATTCCGGTATTGAGAAAGCTTGTTGAACTTGATCCTCGCAATTCAGGTTGGAAAAATGAACTGCGAGATTATGAATCCGCTCGAATGGAATTGATTTACGACGAGCTCTCCTGTTCGTTGTCGTACAGCGACTGCGCGAGGTTATTGAAAGAAATTGAAGGGTCGAAATGGTCAATAGAAATCCCTCTGAAGATCAAAAAGAAAATAGCGGCTATCCGGCAGGAACATCAAAAGAAGAATCGTCAGAATCAGATAGACCAGCTAAACGCGAAGCTGAATGAAGCCGCCGACAATCTTCTGGAGGCGTATAACAGATATGATTTTGAAGGAGCAAAACGGTTTCGCAGTTCCTGGTTTAAGGTTCTCGATGATTTTCAGAGCTTTCAGATTATTCCGCCGTACGATATGATTCATTCCGTTGACGACGTTTTAAGCTGGATTGACAGCGAACAGGAGGGAAGGAATCTGCTTCAGGAATACAATGCCAAAGTGGCGGCAGTAGACCGAGAACTGAAACGTTCCATCAGTATCGAAAAATGCCAGCGCCTGATATTGGATTTGTCGCGCTCGGCAGACGCAATCGGGCAGCCGGTTCCGGAACGATTTAATCGTTTTCTGGACAAACTCATCGCCAACGAGGAGCGAAAGGCGTCGCAGCGCAACCGGTTTGCAACGAGTATTTTTGTTATAATTCTGCTTGCGGTTATTGGCGGAGTAGGTTTCGGAGTATACGAGTTTGTACAATGGTATAGATTTAACGCGCTATTGGACAATCTGTCCAAATACCAGTTGGAGGTTTCCAAAAACCGGGACGTTCTCCCGGAAGCGTATCAGTTTGTTCAAAATCTGGAATCGTCCGGTTATCAGCTGGCGGCTTATCCGGACGTTCAAAAAAATATAGCGTATATTAAAAAACTGTACGAAGACGACAAGGTTCGACATGAAGACTGGAAACTTCTTCATGATAAAATTGAACGGAGCGTTAAAAAAGGCATCGCTTCAGGTCTGGATGAAATCAACGAACTGGAGAAGCTGTCCATTTTGAAAGAGGAGAAAAACGCTTTTGCGATTCTGAAAAAATTCAACGCCGAACTGCTCAGCGCCAGCGCCAGCGATTTTGTCAAAAAACAGAACGAGAAATTTCAGGAAATTCAGCAGGCGGCAGACGCGCTGTTACAATCCGACAGGGCGGACGTTGTCAAATTGCGCGAAATCGAAACTCAGATTATGCAAATCAAACAGACTTTTGCGGATTACGCTTTTAACAATCCTGACATTCAGAAAGACGCACGGAGTTTTGAATCCAAATGCAACGATTTAATGACGTCTGTTCAAAACGCGATTCAGAAATCGAATTCTGACTCTTCCCTTAGTGACGAGTTGGAAAAGCTGACGTCGAAAATCAGTTCGCAGTCAGACTACGTTCAGGCGCTGCAAACGTTAATCGACAAGAACGAGAAATCCTCGTACGCTGCGGATTTCAAGGCTGTTGTTCAAGAACAGGAATCCTGGGGCAGGACGTTTGCCTGGAACGAGTTTATCAATCAAAACCGGTCTGTATTCAGGGGCGGTTCAACTCGATCGGTTGTTCAATTAAAGGATTTTATCGCTAAATGGAACTCGATGTCTTTCAAGCCAAAAGAATTGTCGACGGTTAAAAAAATAGACGGCCGAATTCCCTATTACCAAAGTATTATTGATTGCAATATGTCGGCGTCTTTGAAGCCATTGAAAGACCTTTGCTATTTGTATTCCAGAATTGAGTTTTGGTATTACGAAGCCCCGGACGGGAAACGGTATTATTTTAATAAAAAACCGGACGTCGAGAAAGGAAAACAGCGTTTGGAATATATGGACTCGGTTTCGGCGCTTTCGGATAACAAGATTTCTGTTGACATGTCCACTCCGATTGATCCTCTCAATAACAGAGTCTTTTGTCAGAAGATTACCAACCTTCTGGGCATGATTAACGACAATACCAGGTTTACCGAATGTGGAATTCGGATTCTTGACGTTATCAGTCAGGACTCATCATTGAGAGATCCGGTTATTAAATACCAGTTTATGATGACGGCGCTGGAGTGTTTTACAAAATCAGACAAGATCATCAATGAATTTTTTGGATCGTATATCCAGCAGTTAGACAGCGTTGACGTCAAAAACGCCAATCCATTCCTGCCGGAAAATGAATCCGCCGTCAGGGTGGAAGCGGAACGAATGTTGGGGCGGTTAAAAGATTTTGGCAAATCGGTTGACGACGCGCAAAAACGCAATCAGCAGCTTGCTCAGTCATTTGACGCCGATATATTTCAACCGGTTGGCTGGCTTGATAAAGACGGTTCTCAATGGACGGTTAGAGGCATTCCCGCCGGCTCTGCGGGTGAACTGTTTATCGTTAAGCAGTCCGGATTGGTTTCTGTTGGAGCGGTTAAAAACAAAAACGTTAAAATGAAAACCGTTCCTGATGGGAAACGAGGGCTTCCTGTATTCATGATAAAAGCGATTAAACCGTAGGGAATTGCGCTGATCGCAGCTATGAAATATTTTGTTAAACTTGCCGGCAAAGCGTTTGGACCGCTGGAAGAAGAGAAAATCCTTGAGATGTATAATTCCGGACGTCTCAAAGACCCTGTCGAGATTTCCAGGGATAGAAAAGTCTGGGATTCAATTGATATTATTCTTCCGCCTCCGCCTCTGCCGGATTTGCCTCCCGTCGAGCCGCCGAAGATTGAAGAAATCGCTCCTGCGCCAGCAGCGGGAGAGGTTACGCAGAAGTTTGACGACCCCAACGCTCCCGTCTGGTTTTACAGCGCTGACGGCGCCAAGGGATACGGGCCTGTAACAAAGTCGGATTTGGGAACCATGCTGCAATGCAGTATGCTGAAATCCAGCTCTCTTGTCTGGCGTCAGGGCGAGAATTCCCGTCCGATTTCGGCTGTTCCGGAGTTGATCGATATTCTTCTATCCAGCAGTTCCTCAGCGTTTTCCGGGGCAGGGGGAGAGATGAGTTCTGTTCCGCCAATTCCAACGTTGTCGGACAATCCATTGTTTAACAGCTCGTTTTCATCCAATTCGATGAATAAGCCCGGTTCAGGAGACTTTAATCCAGGTTCGGCTGGCGCCAGATCGAGCTCTAGTATAAACATGTTTGACCTGATAGACGATCCAAACTCTGGAAACGATGGTTACGGTCAGGGCAGGGCGTTTGACCGTTCTCCAGTAGGGCAGACGAGTCGTATGAGTTATGTCCTTATGGCGATATTTTTCGGTCAGCTGGGAATACACAACTTTTACGCCAGCCGGATGGATATCGCCATTGTCCAGTTGTTTATCGGTCTTTCGAATCTGGTTGGGCTTGTTATAATCTCGTTTGTTTCCCTGGCGACAGAAGGACAAGGTCGATTTCTGTTTGTCATTCCTACGATAATAGGATTTGGACTTGAACTGTGGGCTATTATAGAGGCGTGCACTGTTACACATGACGGAACCGGGAAACGCATGTATTAGAAAAGGCAGTAGGCAATAGACAGTAGGCAGTAGTGAGGAGTTGACGCAAGCGCTCCTCACTGTGCGTTAATTACTAATTCCCAAATAGTTTGTCTAATCGCGGATAGGCGTCGTACCCGTCTGAGTCTGCGTCAGACGGCGGCGGAGTTCTTCGCCGCTGCGGCGTTTGAACTCTCGGAGCAGGCTCCGGTTCCGGTTCTCGATTGTAATTCGTTCCCACGGCAGGCGACGGCGGCGCCAGTTGAGCGTTGGGCGCGTCAGGAACAAGCTGCGGGTTGTTAGCTGCCATCTGCGAGGCGCTGGGATCTGGCTGCGCGGCGTTGGCGGCAGGAGTTCCCGGCGATTGAAGCCCGTAAAATTTGCGTTCCGCTTCCGTTAAGTTGGACGAATTGTCGTACTGGGTTGAAGCGTTGAGCTGCTGCGGCGCGGGCTGCGTTTCTACCGGACCGTCCGGATTGCCGTAAAGACGCTGATTGTTTTCCATTTGATCCAGACGCTGCCGCGCTGGCGTTGGAACGTTATTGGGTCCCGGCAGACCGGCTGGCGAAGCATAGCGTTCACCGTTGATTTTCATTGTATTAACAGTCGAATTCCCGTATTTGTTGTAGTCGAATTCGCTTGTATATTGAGCCGCTTCTTCTCCCGGCGGCTGAGGCAGTCGAAGCGTTCCCTGCGAATCGTTGGCAAAGGAATTGTTAGTCGGTTCTGGTTCCTGCTCTGCATAGAACATCGGATCCGGATTGCCTCGTTTGACGTTGGGCGACGACGTCCGTCTGGCGGAAGGATGCTGAGCCAGTTCAGCGTCAAAAGCGGCGTCTCCCATGCCGTTAAAATCCTGGTCAAACGACTGCGGCTGCGCCGGGGGATTGTCTGCTGCGAACTCCTGTCCAGCTGGAATTCGTTCTTCAGCCGGGGAGAGCGGCGAGGAATCTCCGAACATGCTTTCGTACTCGGCGGTTTTATCCATTGCCAGCCCCTGCGACGGACGGGCGACGCGATACGTCCAGCCCACCAGTCGGCTGTACGCCGACGTGCGGCTTCGGCTGAAGACGGGAACGTCCAATCCGCCGTGCGCCTGAGAGGACATCGTCAAAAGACGGCTGGCGTCCGGCGTGGTTCTGTCAACCTGACGCAAAACGGAATACAGATTTTTTAGCGTTATATTATGCGACTGCGGAGATCTGATAAGCTGGAAACTGTTGTCGGGCGACCCGTGGCAGTTGGACGTCCCGCAAGAGTTGAGCAAAATGGGCTGAATTTCCATCGAAAATTGCTTGAGCGTGTCGCCGGGCATATTTTTGGCGATCTGTTCCAGAGCGGTGCGTTCGCTGCGTAGCTTGTTAATCTGAGTAATCGGGTCGTTCTGGCTGGAACTCGGCGCGATGGAATCGGTTACCGGCGCCTGTTCTCGCGCAAGCTGTTGTTTTGCCAACGCCAGACGACGTTCCATGACGGGAATGTACGGGTAATCGTACTGAATTCTTTTGGCGTACGCCAGATGCTGTTCCGCCTTGTCGAGCATTTTGTATTTAATGCACCAGTCTGTCAGACCTAAATAGGAAACGACGTCTTCAGACTGAATGGCTGCAACGCGCGCTGAGTAAACGTCGTTCATGTTGTTGCAAACAGCCAGCGTCTGGTCTTGCGGAACGAACATGGATCCGCCGTTGACGCTTTGAACGATATAATATCGCCCTTCCTGACGAACCACGCCTTCCAGAATATTGTAATCCGCTTTAAGAAGATATTGCGTCTGCGGAACGCTGGGAACGACCGGCGGGGCGTATAGCGGCGTTTGTCCCATGACGCTTCCGATCGATAACAGCGCGGTCAAAATGAATATTGCAATTCTCATGGTAAAATGATTTATTTTCAGGTGAATAATTTGTAAATAACAGGAAACAAGGAACAGAATTCCGCTTTAGACGGATTCTTTTCCCTGATTCCACATATATGTTATCGTCTGATTTCTTTATATATAATAGAAATTGTTTATTATTCTGTCAATATTAATTCTGACCCTCTTGTCTGGAATGAAAAACAGATTATAATTATACGTAAGAATATGTTGTCTAATATATACTAATCCCAGACAACCAACCATTTTCCACACGATACTATCCATGAATATGTTTCCCCCAATTCTGCTTGCAGACGTTAAAACCTGGTTTGATTCAATGTGGTATCCCCCGGTATACCTTGCCGTAACGACGGCTTTTTTGATTGTCGTTCTGGCGTTGACTCGAGTCGCGTTTCCCAAATTGTTTGCTTTAATTTGGGTAACCGCCAAAGAAGGCATGAATCTAACCCTCTTTACAGCTTTGCTTGGATTAGGCGTTGCGCTGCTGTTGTTTTTGCCCTATATTCCATTCAATACGTTGGGCGAAGACCTCAAAATGCACATGTCTGTTGGGCTGACGTTTGTCAAAATTCCCGCAATTCTGTTGGCGTTATGGCTTTCCGGCATTTCGATCGCGGAAGAAATCGAAGGAAAAACCGCTTTGATGCTGCTTTCCAAACCCGTCAGCCGGGTTCAGCTTATTTTGGGCAAGTTTTTTGGAATTCTCGTTCCGGTGTTTGTCATGTATATCGTCCTGGGCGGTTTGTTTTTGGGAACGACAGGGTATAAGGTCGTTCATAACGCCCGCGAAACCTGCGAAGAAGAACCCAAAACTCAAGACTGCGTCGATGCAATGGTTAATATTACGCCCAGCATTGCCATGACTTTTTTGGAAACCGCCACGATGGTCGCCGTTGCGGTCGCTCTGTCCACCCGGCTTCCAATGCTGGCGAATATTACCTGCTGCATTTCCATTTTCCTGTTAGGGCATCTGATTCAGTATCTCCCCCAGTTTGTCAGTCAATTTACACACGGGAAATCCGTAATTGTAGAGTTTATCACCAACGTTATGGCGGCAATTCTGCCGGTTTTGGGACACTTCAGCATCGAATCTTCAATTGGCGCCAATCAGACATTGCCGCTAACGTACCTGATGTTCTCGTCGCTTTACTGCGTTTTGTACTGCGTTGTTGCGCTGGTTTTAGCGCTGCTCATGTTTGAAGATCGCGACTTGGCGTAACCATCGAAACCAAAGATTGCCGAATTTTGCTGTCAAATAAAGAACGGAGCGAGTACATAACAAGTCTCGCTCCCAATCTGTTTTTCTATTACGAGAGCTGGGCGGACGAATTCCGATTACCGCAACGCCTTGAGTTATCTCAAAAGCTTTTATCCGAACCTGGACTGGAATTAAAAATCAAGGGAATAGTAGATCTGAACCGTTTCAGGACATAGCTTACGAACCGCGTTATCGATCAGGAAAGAGCGCATCGCGCTCTAGCCTCGTTTCTAACTCCGTTTACGCCAGTACAGAAGACCAGCAACGCCAAGAACCAACAGCGCCCATGTCGACGGTTCCGGAACGGCGTTGGCGTCAATCTCCATTCTGACGATATGATTGTCGACAACGGACAGATTCAAATAATACGGAAGGCCGTCCTCAAAAAGATTAGTCCAGAACGTTTCAGAACCCTGATCCTGCGTAAAGCCGCCGGTTGACGTATTGACAATAACATCGTACGTTGCGCCTGGAATAAACGCTGTTATATCCAATTGAATTTCAGCGTTGGGGTCAATAACAAACGAGCTGGCGGTGAGGGAATCCATGCCGCTGGCATCCTGTTCAAAAATCAGAGTCGAATAAGCGTCCGCCTTGAACGTACCGTTTACGTTCAGCGTCCCCACCGAGTTGCCCGGCGAGAATTCCGCGCCGTCTCCAATTTCCAACGTTCCCGTAAAGTATTCTTTCATATCGAGACGTCCGGACGAAACGACAAAACTGCTGGCGTTAACAAGCCCTTCAGCAGCCGCATACAGCTGAAGAACGCCATCGCCAGTCTTGGTAATTTTGCCAGCGCTGGTAATCGTGGAGCTGATTGTCATTTTCTTTGGATCCTCTCCTGTAACGTTAAATTCCAGCGCTCCGCTTTCGCCGATAGTTACAGTTCCCGTTCCCAGCGTTCCGGCTCCTGTCAAGACGATTTTCCCCGCCTGAATGTCAGTCCCGCCAGCGTAAATATTAGCCCCTGACAGCGTCAGCGTTCCATCGGTGTTTTTAACCAGACTCATTTTATTATGTGAGGTATTTGAACCTCCGATAACGCCGGCAAAATCGCCATTGCCAACTGTCAAAGTTGCGTATTTGGAGCCATTGGCATTTACATATCCAGACGCGCGAACGATTGATCCTGAAACGCCGTTGAGCGTTCCGATAACGAGGTTGGTCTGCTTAGCGCTATTGCTTTGATGAATAAGCCCCAAATTCGAACCGGATGCCAAGCTAATCGTCGCGTTGGGAAGGTTGACGTCTGACGAACAGTCCGCAGAGGACGTTGTATATCCGACATGAAGCGACTGATTCGCAGCAATGCTGATAGTACCGCTGTACGTCTGCGCTTCACTGGACGCCAGGTCAAAGCGGCTTGTTGCCGTTACAGAAATCGGTCCTGAGCCGGTTAACTTGTTGACGTAGTGCAAACCGGCATTTGGTCCATTAAGGGTCAGCTGAGACGTGGACGGAATATCCAAATCTCCAGTTCCCACACAGGCGTTAGTCCCTGTCAATTTCAGGTTGGTTTTAGTAAGGATAAACTTCCCGTGATAATTAGCCTCGTTAACATTGTTCAGTTCAACTACTGAGTTAGAAATGCCGCTGCCGAGGATGTTCAGATTTCCAGATCCCGTCATAACGGAATTGATTTGCAGCGTTCGAGCGCCGCCATCGTCTAAATCAATAGTCGTATTGCTGGCAACAAGCAGATTCCCGCTAAGCGCATAGGTTTTACTTTGCTCTCCATGATGAAGATAGCCGCCGTCAAAAATGAGGTCGTTAGCCGTGGCGTTGCTTTTCATGAGTAAACGAGAACCTGTTCCCATAACCAGAGTTCCGTTAAACGGCGTTGTTGTAGTTTCAAGCCAGTAATTAGTGTCCATAGCCGTAGTGTCAGTACTGGTAACATAGCAAATATCGCCAGCGCCCGGAGTTCCAGTTGTACCGTCTTTTTTCTGCCATTTACCAGCGGCTAACCAATCCTTTCTTCCAGAAACCCACGTATAATCTGCGGTATCCTGGGAAATCGTCTGTAATTCCAAGCCGTTGAACATGGTATAGACTTTACTGTTAAGTTCAGCGCTCATCGATACGCTGGTTGTCCCCGGTTTGAAACTTTGACTAAACGCCCAGGTTGAGGCGTCGTTAAACGTTAACGTATGACTCTTAACAAACAGGACGTCGCCGTCAGAGTTGCTCATCGTCCAGCGACCTGCGGATTGATCCCCGGACGTGTCAACCGAATGAACCGTCATGCGGTAAATCGTATCAGCAGACAAATTATCCAGCGTTACCGTAAACGGCTTTTTAGCGCCGGAAAAGAGAAAGTCGTTGTACAAGTTCATGTCTACTGCCGAGTTCTCGATTTTTCTCGTTCTGGAATTGAGAACGGCGTCTGACGTTACTGTTATCTTAATTCCCGACGGCGCCGTTGCTGTGGCGGTGTTGGACGTGTTAGAATTATCCACAAAAAGCTCTGTTGCGCGTGGCGAAATGATTCGAGTTTGTGTCCCGTCTTTTTGGTTGGAGTTGACGTCAAAATAGGTGTATCCTGACGCCGGGTCGTACGCTTCAGAAAGTTCAATGCCGTTGAGGAAAACAAAACGGTCTGTAGCAAGACCCGTCAGAACAGCCGTATTGGCGCTGGCGGTAAACGTGTACGCCAAATACGTAGCAGAATCTGTCGTTTTGTAGCTGTTGGCGCCGGTCGTGTTTGGCTGAACGCCAATCTGTTCTGTCGTTTCGCCCTGCGTTATATTCCATGTTGCAGACGTCCCGTTATTGGCAGTAATATCTTGAGAATAAATCTTAAGCGAGTACTCTTTTCCAACTGTCAAACCGTTAAGAGTAACCGTAATTGGCTCGTTTGTTGTTTGCTCAAAGATAAAATCGTTTGTCAACCCATCGCCCTTGTTAGATTCGCGATCTCTGTTTTTAGTTGTAGATACGCGATCGACCGTTACGGAAACGTCTGGACTAACGGTAACCGTGTTGGTAAGCGTAGCGTTGACGAAGTCCATTGTATTATAGCCGGCAAGGGTTGCAGAAGGATTCTTGCCCGTGCTATTATTATACCCGTTCACGTCAACTTTGACAAAAGGATTGTAGACAACGTCCGCCAGCGCAGACGCGGCAAACGCGATAACAACCAACGCCGCAAAAAAGCGGGAAAGCAATACAAAAGGTTTATTCATGGCTTTGTTCATATATTTGTAAAAGGTATTGATTCCAAAATTTACTATTTTACTTCTTGTGTATTATAACACCCATTTTGACCTTTTCAACAAATAATCGTCGATTTGACCAAAAATTTACAAAAATAACCAAAAATTACAATTTCAATAATATACATACGTTCACTATTTCACTTTGTCCCAACGCTGGTATAATACTATAAACGTTTACCAATCAATTATTAGCCATGAAGAATATACTTTACGCTGCCGCGGCGGCGCTGTTGATACTGACGACGTCGATTAGCTTTGGGGCGGATTCCGGGACGATTAACCTGACGGTAGTCGACCAGGAGACGGGCAAGCCGATTCCGTTTCGTCTGTACCTGAAAACGCCGCGGGGAACCGGGCGGCGCTTGCCGAACCTCCCGTTCTGGACGGATCACAACACGATTGATTCCGGTCGTCTTGACCTCAAACTGCCGGCGGGATACTATGAATTCGAGATTGAGTCCAGCCAGGAGTACACGACTCGCAAGGGGCGTTTGGACATGCCTCGCAACGGGACGGATGCTCAGACGGTTTCCCTGCAGCGCGTCGGTCGGATGCGGGAAGAGGGCTGGGCGCGCGCCGACTTGGACAACTGGCGATCCGTTTTGGAAACGCCTTATATATTCCGGTCGGAAGGGCTGGATTTCGTCCCGATTGTAACGTGGGACAACTCCGGCAAAAACTACTGGGAAAACAACAAGCTGCCGCGCCCTCTGATTTCGTCCGCCGGACGAGGCAGTTTCATTTACCCGATGGCGGGGCGGTACGAGGTATCTGGTTGCTGCGTGAATATTTTCAATCTGCCTGCGCCGGTTTTGTCTAAAGACGAAAAATCCAAACGGGCGGACGCCGTCGGATACCTTCAGTCGATTAAACAGCAGTATCCAGACGCCTGGATTGACTGCGCCAATATTGCCATGGACGACTTGCCGATCCTCGTCGCGCTGGGGCTGATTGATTCCGTCGAAATTCTCGACGCCTGCGTTGGGCGGACGTTCATGGACGTCCCGGAACAGGGACGTTCCGCCGACCCCGAATTGTATCCGTCGTTAAAAGACCAGGTCAAATGGAAGCAGCGCATTTACTTCCATCTGCTCAACTGCGGGTACAGAATCCCGCCGACTGCCGGGTCAGGGTCTGGCAAATCCAAAAACCCGCTGGGATACAACTGCGTTTACGTCAAGCTGGATTCCCAATGGTCGGTTCCGGACTTTTGGGCGTGTCTGAAAAAAGGACAAGCGGTCGTAACCAACGGGCCGCTCATAACGCCGTCAGTCAATGGGTTCCCCCCGGGGCACGTGTTCAAAGGGAAAACGGAATACAACGGCAAACACGCGCTGCTGTCGCTGGAACTGAACCTGACGCTGGCGACCCGCGAGCAGATAGACTATATTGAGATTATCAAAAACGGAGAGGTTTACAAAACGTACCGCATGGACGACGCCCAAAAGGACGCGGACAACAAGCTGCCGTCCGTCGATTTTGAGGACAGCGGCTGGTTTCTCGTCCGCGTTGTAACAGAATCGCCCGACACATACCGCTGCGCCATCTCCGCCCCGTTTTACGTCGAGTTTGACGGTAAACCGTACGTCAATCGTCAATCCGTTCAGTTTTTCCAGAAATGGATGGTCGATTTAGGTTTGAAACTCAAAGAGCAAAAAGACCGACTCCCTCCAGAAACGTTCAAAGTCCAAGCCCAGCGCTGGAAAGAAGCGCGAGACGTTTGGCTTGCTTTGTAGGCAAGATATTAATGGAAGGCGGTAATGAAGCGACCAGCGGGAGCGGAATTACGCAGTTCGCCGAAGGCGAACCTAAACTCCTCACTCCTCACTCCTAACTCAAACCATCATAGATTTTAACAATACCCACAACCATGCTCCACACCCCCTATACCGCAGAAGATTTCTCCATCAACCCGTTGATGTTTTATTACGAAACGACTCGCGCGTGCGACCTGGTTTGCAAGCACTGTCGGGCAGAGGCGCAGCATGACCCGCGCCCGGACGAGCTGACGCACGAGCAGTCGCTGGCTTTGATTCGTCAGGCGGCGCAGTTTCCCCGCAAACCCAACATCTGCTTTACCGGCGGCGACCCGCTCAAGCGCGCGGATATTTTTGAACTCATTGAGCTGGCGCGAAGTCTGGATATAACCGCCGCGCTAACGCCGTCCGCAACGCCGCTGGCGACGTACGACGCGTTCAAAAGAGCCAAACAGGCGGGGGTGCACGCGATTGGAATCAGCCTTGACGGCGCGGACGCGCCCATGCACGACGCCTTTCGCGGCTGGGAAGGTTCGTTCGAGAAGACGCAAGCCATGCTCTCGTACGCCAAAGAACTCAATCTGCCGGTACAGGTCAATACGAGTTTGTGTCAGCGCAACTTTGGGCAATTGGACCAAATCGCTCAACTGCTCAAAGACAAACAGATTGCCATGTGGTCAGTGTTCTTTCTCGTTCCCGTTGGACGCGGAACGGAAGAGCCGCGCCTGACGCCGGATCAGTACAGAGTCGCGTTCGACAAGCTGCACAAATACAGCCTGACGATGCCCTACGGGGTCAAGACGACGGAAGCCCCGCATTATCGACGGTTCGTTTTAGAACAGGGCGACAACCCGCTGGCGCCGCCCAAAGCCGGACACGGCGGACGCGGCAAGGCGTACGCCGCCCCGCTGGGTGTAACAGATGGTCGGGGCATCATGTTTATCGGACACAACGGCGAGATCTATCCCGCCGGGTTCCTGCCGCTGTGCTGCGGTCGGTTCCCGCAGGACTCCGTTATAGACGTCTATCAGAACCACCCGACGTTTGTCGCGCTGCACAATCCAGACAACTACAAGGGCAAATGCGGCGCCTGCAAGTACCGATTCCAATGCGGCGGCAGCCGCGCCCGCGCCTTTGCCGTTACCGGCGACCCGCTGGAAACGGAACCGGACTGCTTCTACGAGAGCTAAAGAGTTGCGAGTAGCGAGAAGCGCTTGCGGCGGCAGCCTCCAAAGCCCCTCTTTCGTAGCCAAACCACACCGACCCACTGGATCGCGGCTGTGTCAGCCGCCAACAAAAAAAGGGAACTTCGATTGCAGCCGCCAACGCAATTAATAACCAATGAGATTTCGCTATGGATAAGGATATTATTCATCTAAATAGAGGTAAACACAAACGACGCGATATTCCGCATTGGGATTATTCCGAATCCAAGCAGCATATTACATTTCGGCTTTCAGATTCATTATCAACAAATCAGCTGTTGGAACTTAAAAAACAAGCAGATAATAATCCGCTATTAAAACGTTCCTATTACCTTAATCGTTCTATAGAAGAGTGGGTTAATCGAGGAATGGGAACGTGTATTTTGAGAATACCGGAAATAGCGCAAGCCGTGGTTGACTCTTTATACATACTCAATAACAAACGATACCAATTATTCCATTGGGTAGTTATGCCCAACCATGTTCACGTATTATTACAATTATTTCCGAATACTCCGATGAGTATTGTTTTAAATTCGTGGAAACATTTTACCAGTGAGCGTTTTGACGAAATACTTCTTAACTTTAAAAATACAAACAGATTTAATGCCGATTATATTGATCGTATATTGAATACATTTCAGGGTCATTATTGGATGACGGACTATTGGGATGTAATGATTCGAAACAAAAGGCATTTTAACTTGGAGGCAAAATATATTGCTCAAAATCCTGTAAACGCCGGATTAGTTCAACGACCAGAAGATTATCCTTGGAGTAGCTTTTATAAACAATCGTAAAGATGTTAATTGGAGTTGCAAGACTCTGATTTCAGTCAGCGTACGACGTTCTACAAATGCTCCCGTTTATCGCTCACGCTGTATTTATTAGAATTTTTAGTTGCGGCTGATACAGCCGCGATCCAGTGGGTCAGTGCGGTTGCCACGTTCAAATGATTTTTGGAGGCTTCCGCCGCAAAGCGACTAACAGGAGAGGGAATTGGTAACTTCCTCCATTCCCCCCTCCGATTCAACCGCCGTTCACGCTGTTTTTATCCCCGCAAACTCACATTGGAACGCGCTCTCGCTTTCCGCCATCTGAATTACAAACGTTTTGTAATCCGCAGCGTCCTTCGGTATTTTCAGACCATGCTTTATAACACGAATATCGTCTCGCGGAGTAACATTGTCTTCAAAAGTCGAACCTTTATTCAACCATAGTTTCAAATCGTCGGCTCCCTCTGATTCGGGATAAAGATAATATCCTTCTTTGGCATCGAACCGGAACATATAAGCCAATATCTGCAAATAGTCCTTGCCCCCAATGTTGTCAACAGGTTTGTACTTTGCGTCAGCGATTATTCTCGTTTTGGCATCACGACTAATAAAATCCGGATAGATCAATCCTTCATTATTGCTGAACAAACGCTGCGCGCCAACTCCGCCTTTATTCTTCGGATGGTAGAAAACGCCATTTTTATTTATGAGGGAATTGACGTATTCCTCCCACAGCCAGGCTCCGTCAAACAGAATTCCATAAATTTGCCGGGGACCTGATCCAATCTGATGTTTTTGGCGCTTAAGGATCAAAAAACACAGCCGCTGAAGAGCAATGTACTCGCGGAAATAGGCGTGACGTAGGATGTTCTTTTTGTTTGCTTCTATAATCTTTTGTCTATCATACCGTTCATAGCGCGGCGTTGCCTCTACAACGAGTTTCACCTCATCCTTCACTCTGGAGAGAATAGTTTTCCCGTATGGTTTTCCTTTTATGTACTCTATCGTATGCCGAACCAACTCCGTAAGATAGTTGTCGTATGAAAACTCTCGCTGACTGTAGGCAACGTTTCCCATGAACGGCGTATTGAGTTTAATATGTCTTGCGATGTCAATGGTTCCTCTAATATTCTCGTCATTGTATCTATTACGGACATATTTTTTGAAAAGACCTTTTCGCATCGCCGTTTTCAGATAATACGGAAACAGGAACAGCAGGAAATTGAACAGCTGGTTATTCTGATCAGCGTCTGTTTTCAGATCCACAATGTTTGGAATATCCAACACCTGAGCAAGAAGATACTGAAAGAAAAAGTCCTCGCCATCGCCGCAAAAACGCGACTCGATTATAAGGCGTTCATCTCCACAGCCAAGAAAGCCCATAACATTCCCGGAACGATACGAGCCATTAACGCTCTGAAGAATCATTTGATCCTTTGTTATGTCTTTAGCGTCTTTGACAAATTCCGGGAATACAAACACGCCGTCCCGTTCCAGCTGTCCCAGGGTCTTATTAGCGATCTTACCTATAAGATTCCCTATATCAGAGAAGTCGCCTTTCTTAAATTGAGCGTTGTCCTTAATCTTCCGCAGTTTCATTGACATCGTCCTCGGTCGACTTCTTGTTACTGTATGCTTTTGCAAACTGATTCATAATGCCTTTTTCGTCTGGCATCCCTCGGACATATTCCTGAAGAAGCGGCTGAAGATAATCCGTCCAAAGCAAATCAAAGTCAAAGTTCAAATCCTTCAGTTTCAGGAAGTACGCTGGACCGATGTGGTAATTCTCGTTCAGATCTTCAACTCTAGCGATTTTTTCATTCAGAGCGTTCATGCGTTGTCGGGCTTCCTCTTTGTACTCTCCCAAAGACGATAGCATTTCCAATCTGTCGTCAGCCTTTATCTCAACAAAGCGGAAACGCCTTCGCATCGCAAAATCAAAGCTGTCTACAGAGCGGTCGATGTCGTTCATCGTGCCGATAATATACACGTTATCTGGGATATAAAACTTCTCGTCGGGATGCATGTTCGCATATTGCGTCGAAATAGAGCCGTCTTTACCTCTGTAGCCCGGATCAATGGCAAAGAAAAGTTCTCCGAAGATTTTGGAAATCTCGCCTCGGTTGATTTCGTCAATTATAAAGATATATTTTTTCTGATTTGTTACTTTCGTCTTAACTTTTGAGGGCGATTCCTTTTTCTTCGTGATCTCTTTTACCGTAGTCCCATTACTCATAATCTCATTGTAGATTGCAAAATAATAGGAATCTTCCTGCCGATCTTGCTTTTGGGAGTAAAGAATTTTGAAGAAATCTGAAACATCTTGACTCCTTGTGAATTTCACATGGGATTCAAGCATTTTTCTTAGTCTG
Source organism: Thermoguttaceae bacterium (assembly GCA_017407125.1). GTDB lineage: Bacteria > Planctomycetota > Planctomycetia > Pirellulales > Thermoguttaceae > RUG11551. The sequence goes on along the minus strand of JAFQXE010000038.1, from coordinate 202,290 downwards.
TCAATGTTCAGCGTGATCTTATTGGATTTCTTATTACCCGGAATATATATATTGATACCATTGTAATCAATGCTTGTGATCTTGAACTTGTTGCCACTGCTTGTGTAAAAGACGTTCACGCCAAGCCTAATTCGTGAGAAGAATCTCTTCATGGCTTCCTCGCCGGAAATGCCTTTTTCTGGTTCATCATTCGATTTTTGAAAATCCTCATTCGAAGAATCGTTAATCGAGAAATCCTCATTTGGAGAATCTTTGTAATTCATTCTGGCGAGGACGACAAACTTCTTGAATATGCCGTCCTGCAGTTCAAAGCCCATCGAGCCATCCTTATTTACTGTAGGACGTAGTCCTTCAACAAAATCGGTATAGTCGTAGCTTGGATGGAATTGTACGAACTCCACCTGTCGTTTTTGTTCTTCCGAAAGATCATCATATTTATCGCAATGACCATTGCTGATAATATCGGCGGCGATTTCTTTTGCAAGGTAGGTTTTGCCAGTACCAGGAGCGCCATGAAAGATTATATTTTTCGAATTAAGCAATGTGTAAGAGTACGGATTCTTATATCCCGCATATCGCAGAACACTTTTTTCTTGAGCGTTTGTCTTAACATTTATATGTTTCATTTTGATGGTAAATCCTTCCTTGTATTTGTAAATAGTTTTTAATCAATCTTGGAAATAGCCAGATTATAGTATTCGTATAAACTGACCTGAATAATTAATCCTATCGACGTTTCTAATTTTTTTCGTCACTGATTATATATTATAACTCAGATTTTTAAATCTTAATGCTCGGAATAGAGAATTTTCTAAATAAAGAAAAGCTGTTAATAAATGAGATGCAAAAAAGATATGTCTATACAGAAATCCAGTAACCAGAATTCAGCAAAAGTATTATTTGTTCGTTCGTTGATATTTTCACTAACTATAGAGCGTAAAACTAATTTTTAGTTCTATAGTTAGTGCTCTCATCCCCCACGGGTTTACACCCGTGGCTCGCCTACGTCTATCTTGAACGCGTTACTTTTTTTCCTCTCCGTCGGAGAACGTGTTGGGAATCCACCAGCGGGCTTTGTAGTAGCGGGCGCCGGTATGAGTTCCAATCGCTGTGAGCGGTTTGTTCATGTAACGAATCGTATCGGTATGGTAGCTGTTCGTCGGAGCGAGGACAATAAACGCGCCGGACGGCGTCAGGGAAAGGCTTTTGGGTCCCTGCGTCATCTTAACGACGGGTTTGTGGTCGCTTTCCCCCATCTTTGCAAAGTCGTTGATTTTCGTATCGTAAATCTCGGTTCGAGAGCCGGCGTTTTTCCAGATGGTTGTGAACTTCTTTGTTTCCAGATCGAAAATGGCGGCGCCGTTGCCGGTAATGAGGAAAAGTCGGCTGCCGGGGACGGGATACAGGTCGTGTCCGCCCAAGGCGGGAGTTCCCCGTAGCGGATAAGATTGAACTTGGGTCAGTTTCGGGTTCTGTTTATCGAAATTGTACTCGTATGCGACGAGTTCTACATATCCCAGCCCCCACAGGAGTTTGGACTGAACGTCCCAGACCAGACCGTGTCCGCCGTAAAGCGGGTAATCGGTATACGGGACGTTCGGACCAGTAAACTTTTCCGGAACCGTATAGAGGCGAACGACCCCGGAGCTGGAAACGGACGCGATGTTGCCGTCCGGCAGCAGAGCGGCGGAATGCGGGTTGCCGCCGACTCGCGTATAGAAGAGCGTCTTTTTATCCGACAGCCGAACCAGCGCCACGCCCCCGCCGGACGCTGTCATGAGCAAATGCGTCGCGCCGAGAACCGGCTTGGCTTCGTCCGGGTTGCGGAACCAGCCATAATGCTCCTTTTTAATTTCCGGGGAGTCGGACGCCTTCCAGCTCCAGACCTCCGAAGACTTGTCGTTCCAGTCCGCGCCGACTTTGTAGATAACAACTCTCGACGTCGCCTGTTCCGGACAAACGATAGTTTCTGTTACGTTTTGCGGAACGGCGTCCGAGTTCGCCAGGTCTACAATTGCCTGCGGCGTAAACAGGTTTTCAGCCAACGCGAAGTTGGAATTCCAAGCAAGAGCAAAAAGGCAAAAGACGATAGTTGCAATGAGTTTTTTCATGGTTAGAAAAAATAGTTATGAGTAATTGTATATGTTTTTTGAACGCAGAGTACGTTTCCGGGGAGCAGACATTCCGGGGAGCGGACATTGTCCGCGAAAAAAATATAATGTATTTAGGCGGGTAATACCCGCCCCCCGTAGTCTGCGTTCTCTTTCCTTTTTATGCAACCAAAAATGCGCGTATCCGACTGTGGAGTTGCGCTATTGTTCAATCGTTTCTTCCGCAGCGCGCGGCTTTGTCAGCAGGCTGACGACGATGAGCGTTATTGCGCTGATCGGGAGCGTAATAACAATAACGTCAATCCAGCGCCACGGAGCCGCCAGCAAGCTGTCCTGCCCTAAAAAGAGCTTGCACAGCAGAGCCGGCAGTTCGCCCTTGGGCATCTGGACAAACGTCATCCAGAAGAAGCTGAAGGCAAACCCGACGACCAGGCTGGCAATCGCACCGGCACGGGTAACGCGTTTCCAGTACAGGGCTGCAACGTACATCGGCAGGAACGAGACGGCGCACAAGCCCATAAACGTGGACGTCGCAATGGCGACAATCCCCTTGGGCATGTAGAACGACAGAATCGTTGTTACAATCAGCGACAGGAAGACGCAAACCTTCATCAGCGGAATGGACGAGTTTTCCGTCTTGTTCATAATGGAACACTCGATTAAGTCGCGGCCCAGCGCGCTGCCCATGGCGTGGAACAGAGAGCTGAGCGTGGAAATCGCGGCGGACAGCAGGGTCAGTGTAAAGAGCAGCCCGAACCAGGGCGGCAGAGCGCGATGGATAAACGTCGGCACGATTTTGTCGAGGTTGCCGTCGGAAACGCTTGTCATGGCGATGTGACCGTCTTCACGGAAGAACCAGACGTTTGTCAGCGAGCCGACCAAGTACGCCGTCCCGACGATAAAGCAGATGAAAACCCCGCCCATGACGACGGCGCGGTGAAGTTCCCGGTCGCTTTTAACCGTCATGAACCGAACCGCCAGCTGCGGCTGCGCCAACGCCCCAATTCCAACGCCGCAGATGATGCTCGTTAGCATAACGTAGAACAGCTTTGTGCCCGTTACCGGGAACCGCGTCCAGCCCTGGAATCCGTTTTGAGAAATCTTGGATACGACCAGATGGTTGTCGATCGTCGCGGCGGCTTTCTCGTCTTTTCTCAATTCGACGTATTGAGCCAACGCTTCCGATTCCGGCTTTGCATCGGCTGCAAGGGCTTTCGCCTGTTTGTTCATATTAGCAGCCCACTGTTCCAGAGACTCGTCAGCAACGTTGGCGTCTGACGTATCGAGCTTGCGGATGCTCTCTAATTTTGGGGTTAGTTCTTCAAACTGCTGAGCGACTGTCGCGGGCAGTTTATCGAGTTCTTTATGAGTCGGAACGACGCCGCCCATCTTGCCGTAGGCGAAAAGAAGCAAAAGCAGCATGCCGGCAAACATGATTGAACCTTGGAATGCGTCGGCAAACATGACGCCCTTTAATCCGCCCAAAATGACGTAGACGGCAATCAAGGCGCTGAAAATCAAAATGGAAACGTTGTAGTCCAACCCAAAGGTTGTTTCGATAAATCGGGCGGAGGCAATCAAAACGGCTGACGCGTAGAGCGGCATGAACAGGACGATAATAAACGCCATCAAGCCGTGAATCAGCCGGGACTGATAAAACCGACCGAGGAATTCCGGGAACGTCTGCGCCTTGAGCTTTAATCCCAGCCGGCGCGTCGGCAGACCGAAGAAAATAAAGGCGACAAAAATCCCGAAGAAAATATTGGCGAAAACGAGCCAGAGCAATCCCATTCCGAACGCCGCGGCAAATCCGCCGAAGCCGATAATCGCCGACGTGCTGATAAACGCCGCGCCGTAGGACAGCGCCATGACGAACGGGTGAACTCTTCGCCCTGCCAGAAGGAAGTCGTCTGACGAGCGGGTTTGCTGGTGCGCTTTGTATCCGAGAAAAGCGAGTATTCCAATATAGACGGCGATAATCGCCGAGGTAAGCAGTGGATTCATTCTATATAAGGGGGGTTAGGACAAAAGGGGGGGGAACGAAACAACGAGATTACTTGGACTGGTCGTCTTTTTCTTCGTCGTTCCAATGCCACGCGCCGTAAACGACGCAAAGGACTGTCGATAAAATACAAGCCAGGTATCCTGACCAGATAATCGGGTCTTCTAAACCGAGCATAATTGCCTCCGGTATCTAAAGGGTTGGGGGGAAACATATAATTTAGAAAACTAGATTATATATCAAACTGACAGAATTGCAAGGGGCGCGAAGGAAGATGAGAATTAGCAATGAGGGATGATGTTTTTGAACGCAGAGAACGCAGACTCCTCGCAGACAACGCAGAAGCAAGCGTCCATGTGTCATCTACGCCCGATTCTCGGGCTATGACACGATGTCCGCTTGCGTTTTTTCAAAATAATTAATCGGGCGGGAGTCGTGGCGTTGCCAGTCAGGAGATTCTATTCCATTTTCGGAATCGTAGTCCCTTTTGGTTCAGGATCGTACGTAACCAACTGGGATTCGTCGATTTTGCCAGCAAGTAACTGATGAGCCTGATCAAAGGATACGCTTTTATGATTCCTATAGTTGAGCTGAAGGAATTCGAGGTGTCGTCCATACCAAACGCAAATACGCCCATCGCCGACAAATTGGGAATGGCATTCGACGCTATTCCATCGGGCAATCGGTTTTGAATCATGTAGGAGTTCAATTCCCCAATCAATTTCTTTTGCATAAAACTGATCATGGACTTGATTCAGAAAGAATAATGATGAGTCATATGAATCGAACTTTGGATTATCGGATTCGATTACCTCTTTACAAGTTCCATCAGGAGACCAAATTCGCAAGGTGTCATCAGCGCTCCACGAGAGAATGTCGCCGGAATGAAGTTCTGTAGCGCAGTAGACCAAGTCCGCATGCCCTTCCAAAACCGCTTTGCAAGTTCTATCAGGAGACCAAAGACGCAAGGTGTCAAAACTCCACGAGAGAATATCGCCGGAATGAAGCTCTGTGGCGCCTCTGACCTCGCTTGTATGCCCTTCCAAAACCGCTTTACAAGTCCCATCAGGAGACCAAAGACGCAAGGTGTGATCACAACTCCACGAGAGAATGTCGCCGGAATGAAGCTCTGTGGCGCCGTTGACCCAGAATGTATGCCCTTCCAGAACCGCTTTGCAAGTTCCTTCAGGAGACCAAAGACGCAAGGTGTTATCATTACAGTTAATGCCTCCACTCCACGAGAGAATATCGCCGGAATGAAGCTCTGTGGCGCCTCTGACCTCGCTTGTATGACCTTCAAAAAACGCTTTACATGTTCCATCAGGAGACCAAATACGCATAGTACAATCATAGCTCCACGAGAGAATATCGCCGGAATGAAGCACTGTGGCGCCTCTGACCTCGCTTGTATGACCTTCAAAAAACGCGTTACAAGTTCCATCAGGAGACCAAATACGCATAGTACAATCATAGCTCCACGAGAGAATATCGCCGGAATGAAGCTCTGTGGCGCCTCTGATCTCATCAGTATGCCCTTCCAAAACCGCTTTACAAGTCCCATCAGGAGACCAAAGACGCAAGGTGTTATCATTACAGTTAATGCCTCTACTCCACGAGAGAATATCGCCGGAATGAAGTTCTATGGCGCCGTTGACCTCGTCAATATGCCCTTCCAAAACCGTTTTACAAGTTCCATCAGGAGACCAAAGACGAATGGTCTTGTCATTGCTCCACGATAGAATATCGCCGGAGCTTTGTTCTCTAGCGCCATTGATATGGTCTGTATGTCCTTTCAGAACCGCTTTACAAACGCCTGTTTCCAGACTCAATATTCGCAGGTTATTGTCATCTGTCCCCCAAGACAATGCGTCTCCGTTGGAAAGAAATATCGCATGATTGCCTGCGTTCTCTATAACCAGTTTGCATGGATTTGGCTGGTATTCTTTGGGACGCTTGACTTTATTGAGCCAGAACCAGTTACAAGGAGAATCGCCAGTTTCTGGATTGAGCCAACTCTCTGCCGCCAGCGTTACAGGGCAGTCGTCGGCAACCTCGGTTGCAATTTGCAGCATAATCTTGTTAGCGGGATCGTCTTCACTGTTACGGCGTAAATAATGCGCGGCGCTGCAAATGACGTCAAAATAGGCGTCGCTGTCTTTTGAAATGCGATCTAACTTGCTTCTAAAAAGAATATAATCTTGCAAAACGCGTTCGACGTTTCCGAATCGGAGCCGTTTCATCAAGAATGCAAAATCCGACAAGGTAGCTGCCGCTTCTTTTGTCTTGTTTGCGTTCATTAAATGCGACGGCAGCCAGTTTAAAAAGAATCGTTGAAGAGCGTTCGGCTTTTCGTCGGTTCTTGTCGTCCATTGCAGCGCGCCGGATTTGTACAGTTCCAGTCCACGGTTGGCAAAATCTTCTTCCGCTTCGTCTGGAAAGACGTAGAAACTTTTAGATCTGTCAAAGCAGTAATCTCTAACGCTTTTGTGGAATGGTTTAATGACGTCTTCGTCAGCAGTTCCAGACTGATCGAAAAACGTACCCAGCGGTTCCAGACGGTATTTCAGTTCTGAATCGCGTTGAATTCCCAGACAGTATTTCAAAACGGTTCGAGGAATTGGCTCGAAGGACGTTAAAATAAAGCCCAGCATTGGGCGAATTTCCTGTTTGTATTTTGGGATGTCCTCGCCAAAGAGCCGGTTAAACTGTTCTTGAATGTAAGCAATTACGCCTGACGGCAAATTGGGAATGTCATCGAGCGTAATCACATTCTTCTGCAAATCGCGAAAGACCATTTCCGGGTACAGAAACGTTCCTTCAGATTTTTCATGAATCATATTGATAAGAGATTCCTTGCTGACCCCGTTTTCTGAAACGGTTAACCCCATTTCCTCAAATTCACTTCGAATGTATTTCAGAACGTCGCTGACGTTTTCTTCGTCAGAAAATTTGATGGGGTCAAACTGCTCGAAGTTTCGATTCACGGCGTCGTCGTTGTCTCGAGACGTGATGAAAAAGCAAATCCATCGTCGCAGTTTCTTTAGATTATTGCTGATCAGCTCTGCGATTGCATTGCGATCGTTCTCCGTTGCTTCGTCCAGAGCGTCCACAAGAATCCATTGAGTTCCACGATCCCCGTCTATCTCGTCATTCATCAGATCGATAATAAGCGATTTAAACAGCGTCTGCGGGTCGCCTGTTTGAAGATTAATCCTGTCCTGATTCTCTTTGAGATAACTCAACAGCTTATTCCTGTACGCAGAGTTTGTCTGCGCCAGCTGAAACGCAATGGACTTGATGAACGTTTGCGGTTCCAGAGATTTCTTTTCATTGTATTCGATAAAATACGAGGCCGTGATGGGACAGCAATATCGATAACGAAGCTCCGCTGCATATCGGCTCTTTCCGAACCCGGGACCTTTTTTGAGCCACAAAACGCGCTCCGAGTCCAGACGAACGGCATGACCGCCCTGAAGAATTATTTCTTCAAACATCTTGAAAAGAGACTCGCGTCCACAGAATTTATGGACAGTTTTGCTTTCCCAATCCTGCGTTTTTTCATTATAAATTCGCTGTATATCACGATCCAGATTCCGCAGCCGGCTGTCCATGTTCCATGGGGTGAGGAGTTCTTTAAGCTCTCCCATTTCAACGCCGTACAGTTGAAAGTCTTTATTTTCCAACTCTCTTGCAAATCTTTCCAGCTTTTCGTCAAGCCAGGCTTCGTCAATGTTCTTCGCCGCGGTGCAATGCGCACTCCAATTCTCGAATTCTGTAAACAATTGAGGGTTTAAGAGGTACGCAGGATATTCGGCAATATCTAACTCTTCCAGTGTAATAGAAAACGGATATCCGCCGCGAACGCCCACCGCAATTGCTATTTCATCCCGACAAACGCCATTGGGCTTCATCGCTTTGCGTGACAGACAGATCAACGCGATGTTAGCCCATTTGACGCCTTCGTAAATTTTCCTTCGCCAATCATCGTCGCCCGGCTGAATTTGTTCTCTGTCTATCCAGACTTCATGACCGCGGCTTTCCAGATACGCCTTGATTTTACGAACGACGCTTTCGTTATTCGGCTCCGGATACAATGGATTTCCGTTATCGTCTTTTACGTCGATTTCGTGCCCGTAGCTGATAAAGATTTTCAACGGTTTGGCGGCTTTATCCATGATAACGTTGTTGAGTAAAAGGCAAGGAAACAGGCGTGGTTTTCAAAAAACTGATAATGTTGACAATACTATAAAGTCGAGTCAATTTCAAGGGGGGGAAGCAAAGGACGCGTTCAAATTATGTGAGTGAAAGACGAAAAGAGAACGCAGAAACCTCCATCCTGTCTGTTATTCAGATAATTTCATAATAAATTCTTGCCTTAATATGCAAAATTTTTGCAAAAAATTCTCTAATTCCCCCTTGTAAATCTTTTGAGGATGATTTATAATAAATATAATGTAAACAAATATTTTCCCATCCACATTTACAACAAGGAGACATTATGCATATTCCTCCTGAAATGTTAACCGGTCCGATTTGTCCCGTTACCGCTGCTGTTGCTGGAATTACGCTTGCCGCCGCGGCAGGTTTGGCGTATAAACGTCGTATCGACTCCATTATCGAGGCGTCAAAAGAAGTTACTGGCGACGAGCTTCGCAAGACGGCTTATAGCTCTATCAAACAGGGCGCGTTGAAGTTCCTGGGCGTTACCGCGATTGTTTTCGCCCTTCAGGCGCTCAACTTCCCGATTTGGCAAGGCATTTCCGGGCACTTCATCGGCGGCGTTTTGGCGGCGGCGATTCTGGGAATTCCCGGCGGAATCATCAGCATGGCAACCGTGCTTACCATTCAGGCTGTCTTCTTTGGAGACGGCGGCATTGACGCCCTCGGCGCCAACATTATCAACATGGGCATCGTCGGCGCTGGCATTGGCGGTCTGATTCGTTTGGGACTCAACAAGCTTGGAACAAACAACCTCGTTTCGACCGGCATTGCCGCGTTCTGCGGACTGGTTCTGGCGGTTCTTACTCTGGACGCTGAACTGGCGATTTGCGGCAAGGGAACTATGGACGTCTTCAAGGCGCTCATGTTCGCTCACCTGCCGTTGGCTGTCATTGAAGCGTTCATTGCCGCTGGCCTGTACGCGCTTCTGACCGGCGAACTTCGTCAGCCGTCGCTGCGTTTTTCCGTTGCCGCCGCTGTCGCTGTTCTGGTTATTGCAGCTTTCCTGCTCTTTGTATTCCCCGGAGCCAGCGAACTTCCCGACGGCCTGGAATGGACGATTGAACAGTGCAATCTGATGTCCAGCTTATAAACTGAATTTACTGAGAACTTGCCATGAAAGCAGCCTGGTTCGACTGTCATTCCGGAATTAGCGGCGATATGACGCTGGGCGCCTTGCTCGACGCAGGCGTTCCCATCGACGTCATACGTTCCGCTGTACAGTCCGTCCTGCCGACTATTACGATTGACGCTCAAAGCGTTATGCGTCACGGGTTCCGTGCAACGCAGGCGTTGGTCGACGAACATCATGAGCATGAACACGAACATCATGAACATGAGCATGAACATGAGCATGAACATGAGCATCATGATCACGACCACGGCGACCACGACCATCATGATCACGAACATCATCACGCGCACTGCCATCGATCCATGGCGGATATTTGCGCGATGGTCTTAAACGCGGCGGGACTGACGGACAAGGTCAAAACGGAAGTCATTGGCGTTTTTGAACTCATAGCCAAGGCGGAAGCGCGTGCTCACGGGTGCGAAGTCGAACAGGTTCACTTTCACGAAGTCGGCGCGGCGGACTCGATTGCAGACATCGTCGGCGCTGTTACAGGTTTGAACTGGCTGGGCGTGGAAGCCGTCTACGCTTCTGCCGTTCCGACGGGCTGCGGCACGATTCAAATCGCTCACGGCGAGGTTTCCGTTCCAGCTCCGGCAACGGCTCAGCTTTTAACCGGCGTCCCCCTGGCGCCGTCAGACGTCCCGTTTGAACTGACTACTCCCACCGGAGCGGGCATTCTCAAGTACTACGTCAAACGCTTTGGGCAAATGCCGCCCATGACGATTGAAAAAATCGGCGTTGGCGCCGGAGGTCGAGATCTGCCGCAGCAAGCCAACACGCTCCGTCTGGTTTTGGGAGAGCTGGCGGAAACGTCTGTTGAATCGCAGGGCGATTCCGTCTGGCAGATCGAAACCAATTTAGACGACCTGCCCGGCGAGTTGATAGGGCGCGCCGTCGAAGAGCTTTGGAAGCTCAATCCGTTGGACGTTTGGACAACGGCTGTCAACATGAAAAAACAGCGCCCCGGCGTTGTCCTGTCGGTTCTGTGCCGAGAAGACCAGGTCAAAACGGTCGAGTCGGCTCTGTTTACTCACACGTCCACCCTGGGCGTCAGAAAATGGAAAGTCGAACGAACCGTGTTACAGCGTGAATCGTGCCAGATTCGCCTGCAAAACGGTCAGACTGTAACAGGGAAAAACGTCATCCTTCCAGACGGCTCGCACCGAACTGTTCCAGAATACGAAGACGTCTGCCGGTTAGCCAAGGAACTCGGCCTTCCCGTTTTGGATTTGTACCGCTTGGCGCAGCAATAGATTCCGTTCCCCCTTTAGACAACATTCACTATTATGACAAATATCACTCGAAAAGATTTTTTACAGACGCTTGCCGCCGCTGGAACCGTCGCGGCTTTTTCCTCCGTTGGCGCGTTAGACCTGATGGCGCAAAACGCCAATTCAGACGACGTCTACAATCTGGTTGCCGTTATGGGCGGCGAACCGGACGCGATGTTCAACGCTGGAATTGAACAAATGGGCGGAATGACGCGTTTCGTCAAACCCGGCATGAAAGTTACTATCAAGCCGAATATCGGCTGGGACAAAACGCCGGAACTGTCGGCTAACACCAACCCGATTCTCGTCTCTGCGATTATCAAAGCGTGTTGGGACGCAGGCGCCAAAGAAATCACTGTCTTTGACCACACCTGCGACCAGTGGCGAAACTGCTATCAGTCCAGCGGAATTGAAGAGACCGCTAGAAAGCTCGGAGCAAAAGTCGTTCCTGGCAACGATGAAAATTACTATCGCGAAATTCAGTTGCCGCGCGCCAAAAACATGAAAACCGCCAAGGTTCATCAGGCGATTCTCGACAGCGACGTCTGGATCAACTGCCCCGTTATGAAAAATCATTCCGGCGCCCGCATGACGCTGTGCATGAAAAACCACATGGGAATCGTTCTCGACAGACGTTACATGCACACTCACGACCTCCAGCAGTGCATTGCCGACATCTGCACGCTCAATCCCGCCGCTGTTTTGAACATCGTTGACGCTTACCGCGCCATGGTGGCTAACGGTCCCCGCGGTCGTTCAATAAACGACGTTGTTCAGCCCAAAGCCCTGATTATGGGAACGGACATTGTCGCTGTTGATACGTTGTCAACCAGAATCTTCCAACAGTACACCTCAATGCCTCTTAACGAAGTCGGACATCTGGCTCACGGCGAAGAACTCGGCTTGGGAACGATGAACCCGCCCAGGGACTCCATTAAGAGAATCAGTCTTAAGAGACAAGCAAATTAGTGAGGCAGTAGGCAGTAGGCAATAGGCAGTAGTTTGAGATGATTCATACTATTGCCTGACGCCTACTGCCTTCCTTAACTCCTCACTCCTCACTCCTAATTCCTAACTCACAACCTCCCCGGATTTTTTCTTTCCCCCCAATATGCTACGAACCCTTCGCATTATCGCCGCTCTGGTTTTATTCCTCGGAATAACGCTGTATTTTGTCGACTTCGCCCGATTTCTGCCAACGCAGTTCAGCTGGCTGGAACGCATTCAGCTTGTCCCGGCTCTCAAGTCGCATAACTGGATTATCATCGGTTCTCTTTTAGGGGCGACAATTTTGCTGGGGCGCATTTACTGCTCGACGCTCTGTCCGCTGGGCGTTTTGCAGGACGTTATCAACGCGATTTCAAAGCGGATTCACGCCAAAAAGAAGTTTGAATACAAAAAGCCGGTTCCGTACCTTCGACTTGTTGTTTTGCTGCTGTTTATAACGGGTTACCTCGCGCTGGTCGCAAGACTGGTTGCGCCGGCTGCCGTTGGAGCGTGCAAACGAATCTCGGCTTACGTTTCGTGGGTTTCGCTTCTGTTTGATCCGTACAGCATTTTCGGCCGCATTGCGTGCAACGTTTTCAAGCCGATTTATCTGACGGGCAACAACCTGTACTGGTACGTATGCAATACGTGCGGGATTAAAGAAGTCGCCGGCTTGCCGGTCTATTACGTCAAGGCGATTCCAATGTCTCTGGCGGCTGTCGGCGTTGCGTTGGGGTTCCTGATTGTCATCGGCTATCTTGCCTGGCGAAACGGCAGAACGTACTGCAATACGATTTGTCCAGTCGGCGCGTTTTTGGGGCTGCTTTCCCGGTTCTCGATTTTCCGCGTCTGGATTGACCAAAACAAATGCGGTTCATGCGGCTTGTGCGCCCGGGAATGCAAGTCTTCCTGTATAGACTCCAAAGGCAAAGTCGTCGACAACAGCCGCTGCGTTGACTGCTTCGACTGTCTAAACGCCTGTCACAAGGATGCGATCCATTACGGGATCTGTTTTGGAAGCAAAGGAAAGTTGATTACTGAAATCGAGAACAAGTCTGAAAAGACGCCCGCTGCGGAAAAGACGGCTGAGCAATCGACGGCTCAGTCCAGCGTTGACGGCTCGCGTCGAGATTTTGTCGGCGCGTTGATTGGCGTAACCGGTTTGACGGTTGCCGCTCAAGCTTTGCCCAGTTCCGCCGCCGAGGAAGAAGCCGCTGCGCCGGCAGAGGAAGCTGCGTCTGCGACTGAGGCAAAAGTCGGCATTCCCGAAACCGACGACCCGAATCTGTTTCAAACCGGTCATACGCCCTATACTCGCAATACGCCTATCGCCCCTCCGGGAGCAAAGAGCATCGGACATCTCAACGCGCATTGCACCGCATGCCATCTTTGCGTTGCCAAATGCCCGTCAGAGGTTCTCAAACCGGCGACGTCAGAGTACGGCGTGAAAGGGTTCATGCAGCCGCACCTGGACTTCTCCCGCGGGTTCTGCAACTACGACTGTACCATTTGCGGCGACGTCTGCCCGAACCACGCCATTGTTCCGCTGACGATGGAAGAAAAGCACAAAGTCCAGATGGGACGCGTCCATTTTATCGTAGAAAACTGCGTTGTAAATGTCAAAAATACCAACTGCGGAGCATGCTCTGAACATTGTCCAACTCAAGCAGTTAGAATGGTTCCGTATGAACCTAAAGATAAAAACGGCGAGATAATCAGAGGCTTGACAATTCCGGAAATCGATCCTGACATTTGCGTCGGGTGCGGCGGCTGCGAATCCATTTGTCCCGCTCGTCCGTTCAGAGCAATTTATGTCGAAGGCAATGCAGAACAGCACGACCGGGAAGAATTCGAAGAGAAAAAACCGGAAGTTACCGGGGAGCTTGAAGAGTTTCCGTTCTAGCGCAGAGTACACAGCGCCTATATTCCCCTATCCCCTTTTCCCAACAAAGGACGACAATTATGAAACAATCCCTGTTCGTTATTGCAATCATGATTTTGTGCGGTTTGCTGGCGGTAATGCCTCAGACTGCATCGGCGGCCCCCCTTTCAGATTCCACCGTTTTTGTGGAAGCGGAAAATTTTGACAACGTCGGCGGCTGGGTTATCGACACTCAGATGATTCACGTTAAAAATCCGGGACAGGCGGGATCGCCGGTCCTGCTGGCTCACGGGATGGGAATTCCGGTAGCCAACGCCTCGACAACTGTTACACTCCCCAAGCCGGGCGAGTACAAAGTCTTTGCTCGCACCCGCAACTGGGCGTCTCCGTGGCTGCCCAAAGATCGGGAACTGTCTCGCGAAGAGCTCATTAAAGACTGGACGCCAGGCAAGTTCCGTATTATCGTCGATTCCAAACCTCTGGAAAACACGATGGGAATCGACGGCGACGGCTGGGACTGGCATCAAGCTGGAACCGTTACAACCACCGAAGAAAATCAGAAGGTCAAAGTCGAGCTGGAAGACCTGACAGGGTTCGACGGCCGCGTTGACGCTCTGGTCTTCACGCAGGAAGATTCCTGCCCGGTTCCGTCCGACCCGAAAGCTTTGGAGCCGATTCGTCACAAGGCGCTTGATCTGCCGGACGTCGTTCCGGACGCTCCGGAAGAATACGAGTTGATCGTTGTCGGCGGCGGCGTTCCCGGCTGCAGCGCTGCTATCTCCGCAGCCCGACTGGGCGTCAAAGTCGCTCTGATTCAGGACCGACCCGTCCTCGGCGGAAACGCTTCGACAGAAGTCCGCGTTCACATCTGCGGCAAGATCAATCTCCCGCCGTACACGCACCTCGGCGACCTGGTCAAGGAAATGGGCGCGCCAGCAGTCGGAAACGGTCAGTACAACGAAAAGCTCTACAAAGACCAAATTCTTTACGATCTGGTCAAGGCGGAAGAGAACATCACGCTTTACACGTGCATTCACGTTTACAAAGCGGAAATGGACTCGACCGGGAAAAAGATTGTCGCCTGTTACGGACAGGACATTCGCACCGGCGCCCAAACCCGGTTTGTCGGCAAATGGTTTGTTGACTGCACCGGCGACGCCATGCTGGGCTACGAAGCCGGCGCTGATTACCATATCGGTCGAGAAGCCAAAAGCGAATACGGCGAAGCCGCCGCTCCTGAAAAAGAGGACATGATGACCATGGGCGCGTCCGTTATGTGGACGACCATCGAAGACGCCAACCCAACCACGTTCCCCACTCTGGCCTGGGCGCACCAGTTCACCGCAGAAAGCGCGATCCCGTCCGTTCACGGCGACTGGCAATGGGAAACCGGAATCGGATACGATCAGGTTTACGACATCGAACGCATCCGCGACAACGGCTTGCGCGCCGCGTTCGGACATTGGTCTTATATGAAAAACCAGATTAAAGAAGGCAAATGGTACGACAAATGCGTCAATCGCAAGCTGGGCTGGGTTTCCTGGATCGCTGGCAAACGCGAGTCCCGCCGACTCCTTGGCGACGTCGTTCTCAAACAGCAGGACATTCAGGGCAAAAAAGAGTGGCAAGACGCCTGCGTTACCGCGTCGTGGTCAATTGACCTTCACCTGCCGGAAGCGAGAAACCACAAGTTCTTCCCCGGAGACGAATTTTATTCCTACGCGTACCACAACAAGAAGTCGGACTACGCCATTCCGTACAGAACGCTGTACTCCCGCAATATCGACAACCTGTTTATGGCGGGACGCAACATCTCCGTTACTCACGTTGGTCTGGGAACGGTTCGCGTTATGAGAACCGGCGGCATGATGGGCGAAGTTGTCGGCATGGCGGCAAGCCTTTGCAAGAAGTACGATACGAATCCCCGCGGCGTGTACAATTTCCATCTGGACGAACTGAAAAAACTGATGGAAAAAGGCATCGGGAAATAATTCGTGATTCGTACTGCATAATTCATAATTGACGAAAAAGGCGAGAAACTCAGCGTTTCTCGCCTTTTTTGAATTGAAGTATCGCGGTCGCCGAAGACAAGTTCTGAACGCAGACGTTCTTCCCATGTCTGGCAGACAATTGAATACTAATTCAGCTTTTTATCCAAATTGTTGATTTTGTAAACCTGTTTAGCGGCGTTGTCATTTATGGTTACAAAATCGCAGCCTTTATCTAATTTAGCTCGGAATTTTGTAAGCTCTCTGACTTTTACGTTTCTAATCTTTTTAAGATTCGGATCTATCGCGGCAACAATGGCAGTAATCAACCGTATTTGTTCATCGTAATCCAGGGATACGTCGCCTCTGGCAATCTGGGCGGCGGTGATGCTGGAGTTTACATGGAATTCTCTGATCAAAACCGTTCCATTCTTGTCTTTTTCTGCAACAAAAAAAAATCCCTGGCTTTTGGATAACAGTTCAGGCGTATACGCAGAATGATTTCTGAGTAACGACAGCCTGTTTCCAACGGTTTCGTAAGTTGGATCAGACAATTCATAAACGAGCGCTTCCAATTCGTCTATATTGACGTTGTTTGATTCTGGATTATCCAGGTTTTTCATCCAAAGATCTTCCAAATCGTTTTTTTCATCTGTCAATAAAGACCCTAAAGCGTCTCGATGATGAACTTCGGTTCCGATATACTCATTGCCAATCGCCCAAAAAATTGTTCGAATATTGTTGGCGTTATCTATATGAGACACCGCTTTTGCAACGTACAAATTGGGGGCGTCCTTTAACTTTGAAGTAAATATTGTATTAATATTGCTTGAAGTCAAGGCGTGAGTTGAATTGGTTTCTATAGCCCCGTCAATTGTAGGTCGTTTTAACAGTTTAATGTCGGCAGGATTTAAGGAATTTAAGTAGGTCATGATAGCAGTGTTTGGTTAAGGGTTGAGAAATGCGAACATATTATCCCTTAAAGGAAACTGTCGCATTTCAAATAGAACGAAAAATAACAGGAAGGAAATAAATCTGATCTTTCCCGGAAAACGATATATCCGGGCAATAATTATTTAAATATCCAATAATCTAACTGCTATCCCGAGGTTTATTACATCTCAATTGTATAAATATCTTCTAAGTAGAAAACTATTATGGCGCTTCTTCAGCGCTATAATGTTATCAGAGGGATTATTGGCAGGGTATTAAAGCGTTTTAAATCTTTTCCCAAAATTTTGGTAAAAGTTCAAAACGACAGTTTTGAGTCAAAAATGAAATGTGTTTTATAACAAAAACTTTTTTCATTTACGAATCAAAATGAAATTAGTTCGATATTAAAAGAATAATGACCAGCCTGACAATAATTTTTTCTAAAAGACGCCCGTTGATTGCCAGGTTTTAACCCCGGCAAATCTGTCCGAAGATCATAGAAAAAACATCCCTGAAGCGATTGCAGGATAAATACCAACAATCGCGGATTATTTTTCAGGGATGTTCAACAAGTTACGCGGCGTTCAAACCGTTTTGTTTCAGTTTTTGACAACAGGGTTGTCAGATGCGGTATTGTTTTGCGTTTCCACAGCGGCGTTGGCGGTTTTAACTTCAGACTTGTTGGAAGCTCCAAAGGTCATGTTGAGAAACAAGAACGCAATGAACGCGAACAAAAACAAAATGTCAAAGCGGAATTGGTAAAACATGATGCAAACTCCAAAGGTGTAAATCAGGGGTGTAAATTATAGTGGTAAGTGGTCAGTAATTAGTGGTAAGTGAGATGAACGCTTGGCGTCCTTAACGCTTCCCACTTAAAACTTACCACTTTTTTTATTATTCTCTGCGTCCAATCGGACTGGCGGGATTGCCGGCGACGATGTCCTGTTCGACAACCGGTTTGACGACCACGGCGCCAGCGCCGACAACGGCTTTGGCTCCAACGTCTGCCATGACAACGGCTCGTTCGCCAATCCAGCTGTCCGCGCCAATAACTATACGAACATACTCGCCGCCCTGTTCCCTGATGGGAACGTCCAGACGGTCAAAAAAATGCTGTTTCGTTCCGTTACAAACGGAAACGCCGGACGCTAAAATACAGTCGTCCTGAAGGTCGACGTCTCCGATTACGCAGTACGCGCCGATATAAACGGATTTCCCGATGGAAACCGTCGGATGGGAGAAAATCGTCCCGAATCCAATATGAGCGTCTCGACCGCAGCGCGGCAAAACCATCTTGTAAAAGCCCCATCGAAGGAATACGCCCAGCGTTCCCGGAATGCACGCCACAAACTGCGAGCAGCCTGCGAACGCTCCCTGTCGACCGCGAAATATGCTGTATATCCAGTAGAATAAAACTACTGGAAACATCAGGATCATCGACAGGAGATAAAACAGGAATTTCATGGGGCGTTTACTTTATCGTGCTGGAATCCGGGGCGGTGGCGATGACCTCGGCAGGGGACGCTTCTTCCGGGGTTTTCCCTTCCGGCTGAGCTTTTTCCTTCGCCTCTTTTTCCGCCTTTTCCTTGGCGCATTGTTCTTCAAACGCTATTCTCTGCTCTTCCGTAGGAATGTTGATCCCTTCCGGCTTGGCAATCAGATTTTCATTCTGGATGTTGTTCGGCAGAGTTCTCATTCTAATAACAGGCTTGTCTTTGACAGAAGACGTGTCGTCGCTGCTCTGGACAAAGTACGCCTGATCGCGAACGTTAAGCTGCAAATTGCGATCTTTGGAATCCCACATTTCTGCCAACGGAACGCTGACGTTGCGGTCGCACAATTCTGCTTTATCTATAATGTCGCCCGTTCGATAAGGACCGCCGCCAAGCACCCAAAGGCTGCGAACGCTTGAATCCTTTTCACGGGAGCCGGACTGCCACAAGGGAAATCCGGTTTTGCGATTATAGGCAAAGACCGCGATTTTTGCCGTTGCCCGCTGACCGACTTTTTTAGCTACGGAAATTTCCGGGATCGTCATCGTTCCAGAACCGATAAAAGTCGGAACTGTCAGTTCTGGAACCCCGTAAATGATTTGCTGTTCGTCCGTACCCAGCGCGCCTGCGCGGAGTTCGAGAACGTAATCAGCGTCGTCTTTTTTCTCTTTGAGCAGCCCTCCGCAAGAGAGAATCTGCTGACGCACTGAACTGGCAAGGTATTTGGAATCTTCGCCCTCTGGAAGAGCGGATGCGTCTAAAAATACCTGTTTGCCGGCTAAAACGCTGAAATCGATTTCGTCAATAGCGCGATCGACGGCGTCTGTTACAATTAGCTGTTCAGTTGCAGTTCTCTTCGAGTTGGTTGTTTTCATCGTACCGCACCCGCACAGCGCTAATGTACATATTATCGCTATTACGCTGACAACTCGGCAGGACTTATTAATAACAACCATTTGAATACGTTCAATATAGCGCTTTTCAAGAAAATGTAAAAGACGGATTCAATCAATTTTTCGACATTTTACGATTATAACGCCTTGTTTTGTTAAACTTTATCGAATAAGAAGAATCACTAAAAATAACATGGATAGTTTGGGTATTATGTGTAAGATTTGTTTGGCGGGCAGTCAATTAGAAACGAGCAGCCAGTAAGAGGTTTTAATCGTCAACCGTTCAGTCCTCTCCCCGCTTGCAGAAAAAGAAAAATGTAATACAATATAATAGCTAGTTATGGAGTGCGACGGCTTGACGTCGCTTTCATTACCAGTTCCGACGCGAACCTGGAAGATGTAATTCGTGCAGATAAAGCAGAAATAATAGAAATACCGAAAAAGAAAAATAGGGTTCAAACGTTATTGGCACGATATACGTTAATTCAGTTCTCAACATTTACTTTATAAAAGCGACGTCAAGCCGTCGCACTCCAAATATGTTTCCGTCTCAACCTGCCGAATTCGACGCGTCAGATAAAATCGTCTGTACGCGTCTGGATAATTTTAAAATCCGAGCTGTGGCAGACTTTTGGAATTCATGTCAATATCCGCGCAACCGTCGAAAGCCCATCGACATTGATATGCTGGAACGGCAGGTCTTTTCCAAAAATTATTTTGATCCCAACGGTTTTATTATCGCCTGGAGGGGAGATAAAATTGTCGGGCTGGCTCACGCAGGTTTTGGATATTCGGACGATTGCGACTCCATTGATTATTCCTGGGGTATAATTCCTCTGATTTGTTATAACGGCGGCGCAGACGCGGACGACGTTCTCGACGCGCTTCTCATTTCCTCTGAACGATATTTGATTTCCAAAGGCGCGAAACGCATTCAAATCGGGACGCATTATCCGCACGCTCCGTTTTATTTGGGATTGATTCATTCCAGCGACCTGCCAGGCGTCTTTCTGGAAGAATCCTCTTTGATTGCGGCGGCAAAAAGACACGGCTATGAGTCCAACTCATACATTTCCCATTTCCGCCGAAACCTGGAGAATATCGATTGGGTTGACCAGGCGTTTATGGACAAGCGTCAGCGATACAGCATTCAGATGGAATACTGCCCTACGCCGTCTCAATGGGGCAGGGCGATTGCCATGAACGGGATTATCTGGTCTCAGCTGTCTCTGATTGAAATCGGTCAGGGAATCGTCAATTCCAAAAATCCTGCGGCGAAATGCGCTCTATGGGTTATCGACGACCTTCCAGACAACGACATGATTATCGTCGGGTTAAGCCAGTGCTTTGTTCGTCCTGAATATCGCGGTCAACATTTGAGTTTCTTTCTCCTGACTGAAGCGATGAGACGCCTGACAGATCAGCAGGTCGCCAGAATCGAAATTCAGGTTCCAGACGAATGGCAGAGTTTTATTCGTCTCCTGTCAGACAATCAATTTGACCTGTTCGCCCACTCGGCGCTTTTTTCGAAAGAGATTGAAGTGAATTAGCAATTAGCAATGAGCAATTAGCAATTGACGCAAGCGTCTGAATAATTGATAATTGCTAATTGACAATTGCTAATTTTTTCCCATGCACTACTCCGACCTTCCTGACGAAGAACTGTATCGACAGTGCGAATCGCACCGCAGTCGACGCGGCGGTCCGGGCGGACAGCACCGGAACAAAGTTGAAACCTGCGTTTCGCTGCGTCACAAGCCAACGGGCGTTCGGGCGGAGGCGTCGGAGCGGCGTTCACAAGAGGAGAACCGGCTCAAGGCAATTAAACGTCTGCGATTCAATTTGGCTTTGGAATACCGTGCCGCTGAGACGCTGGATCAAATCGAGCCGTCGCGCTGGGCGACTTGGAAACAGTACGTTCGAGATGGCGTTATCAGCGTCAACGAGTCCAACCGGGTTCGACCGTCGCTGCTGGCGTTGATGCTGGACGTCCTTCACGTCTGTAAAGGAGACGTCAAAAAAGCGTCGGAACTCTTGGGCGTGTCTCCAACGCAAATTCGAAAATACTCTCGAACCGGTTTCGAGTAATATCAAATACATTTTTCATTCAAGAGAGATTATCATGGACAACCTTTGGGCGCCGTGGCGAATGGCGTATATCAACACCCTCGATTCGGAGCAGATTCCCCTGCCCAGCGACGACAACTTCTATCCCGGCGCAGACAAAAGCTGCTTTATCTGTCAGGCTCTGGCAGACGAAGCCCATCGAAAAGAACGGCACGTCGTTTACGTTGGAGAACGCGTTCTGGTCGTGATGAACAAGTACCCGTACAACAACGGACATCTGCTCGTTACGCCGAAACGTCACGTCGGCGACATTGCTTTGCTGACCCCGGAAGAGCATCTGGAACTGATGGAGACCGTAACAAAAATGATCGAAAAGATCAAAGCGGTCATGAACCCGGACGGATTTAACGTTGGTCTGAACCTCGGTCGCGTTGCCGGAGCTGGGCTACCGGGGCATCTGCACTGGCACATCGTCCCCCGCTGGAACGGCGACACCAACTTCATGCCGGTTTTCGCCGACGTCAAAGTCATTCCGCAGTCGCTGGAAGCGCTCTGGGAATTACTGGTTAATTAAACACTCTCGCAACTCGCTACTCGCAACTCGCAACTAAAAAATGTCAAACATTCGCACTGAAATAATCGCCGGATTTGTAACGTTTACCACGATGGCGTACGCGATTTGCGTTCAGCCTGCTATTATGAGCGGAACGATGCCAGGAATGACGCCAACCGGCATGGATATGAACGCTCTGGTAACGACGACCTGCATTGCGGCGGCGCTGTCCTGCTTTGTAATGGGATTTTGGGCGCAATACCCAATCGCGCTGGCGCCGGGGATGGGCATGAACTTCCTGCTCGTCTTGAGCGTTATGCCGGCTTGCGCTCAGGCGCTCGGGTCGCACGTCGGCGCGGAAGACGTTTGGCGGTTGGCTCTGGGAACGGTCTTTGTTTCCGGCGCGATATTCGTTTTACTGGCGACGCTGAAAATGTGTTCCGCGATGGTCAATATAATCAGCCCCAGCATGGTAAACGCGATGGCTGTCGCGTTGGGGATGTTTATCGCCTTTTTCGGCATGAAAAACGGCGGACTGATGATTGTTACAAAAAACGGTCTGGAAGTCGGAAACCTGTTATCGCCGGAAGTCGCCGTTTGCGTAATTGGTCTGATTTCCGGGTTTGTGCTGCTGTACTGGAAAGTCCCCGGCGCTCTTTTGATTTCGATTATTATATCCTCATTCGCCGCATTCCAGTTTCATCTGATCTCTTTTTCCAACGGGATTATTGGAATGCCCGCCGACCCCCGACCGGTTATTGGAATCGTTGACATCCCCGGCGTGAACATCAGCAAACATCTCGGCGTTGGCGCGATGGACGTTGTCGGCGTTTGGCGACATCTTGACAAGCTCTGGCCGTCGCTGCTGGTTTTGGCGTTTTTGGACTTTTTCGGCGCGTTCAGCACTTGTCTGGGCGTTTTACAGGGCGGCGGCGTTTTACCGAGGAACGATTCTTCCAAGGGAAACAACGAAGAAAACTTCCCCCGCAGCAGACGCGTTTTTGTAACAAACGGGCTGGGAACCATGATCGGCGCGGTTTTCGGACATTCAACGATAACCTCGTACGTCGAAAGCGCAGCGGGCGTTGGATCCGGTGGAAGAACCGGCTTGACCTCCATTGTCGTGGGGATTTTGTTTCTTCTGGCTTTGCCATTCGCTCCGTTTGTCGCCACGTTGGGAAGCTGCGCCCCGATTTGCGCTCCAGCTTTAATTATTGTTGGATCCATGATGTTCCGATGCGTTAAAGATATCGACTGGAACGACACATCGGAAGCCGCCCCGGCGTTTATTACCATCGTCGGCATGACGTATACCAACTCTATTACCAACGGCATCCTGATGGGGTTACTCATGTACCCGATTGTAAAACTGCTCACAGGCCGAATTCGCGACATCCACCCCGGGCTTTGGATTTTGTTTGCCCTGCTGATCGGATATTTATTCATTCCGAAATAAATGAAAGGCGGTAATGAAGCGACCAACGGGAGCGGAATTACGCAGTTCGCCGAAGGCGAACCGAAACGAAGGCAGCACATTAGGCAATAGTTTTTTCTATTGCCTATGCCTTCTCATTCTCTTTTGTCCTGTTCCAAACTCCCCCCAAAAAATTCTTAAAAAATTTAACTATTACGCCTTGACAAGTATTTATTCCTGATGTATAATAGGTATATTACTATAATAAGAGTAGTATACCCTTCGTTGAGGGAAACTGCGAAGTTTATACAATTCGTATAAAAGGAGATAAATTCGTGAAACGTATTATCAGTTTGATTCTGATTATTGGTTTAATAGCTGTAGCGTGCCTTTGTGGTACATTTACAGGTTCCAAGCAGGCGACTGCGGCAGATAAAAACGCGCCGGCGGCTGCCAGCCCGGCAAAACCGGGAGCGCCGACTGCTCAACCGGGCGCCAAGCAAGCCGCCCCGGCAGGAAAAGGCACTCCAAATCCAGCTGCCGCAATGGCGGCGCAAGCTCCGCCCAAGGTCGTTGTTACAAAAGTTGCGGAACGCAAACCCGTCATTCTGAAAAAATACGTCGGGACGTTCGAGCCGATTGAGAAGTTTGTAACTCTGGCTCGCGTTTCCGGAAACATTGAAGAACAGACGTTCAAAGAAGGCGACCTGATTGAAAAAGGCGCGGTTCTGTTTGAAATTGAAAAGATTCGTTATCAGGCGACTCTGGACGCCGCCAAGGCGAAAATCGAGTCGATCAAAGCTAAAATCGAGTCTCTCAAGGCGCAGCAGCTGCAGGTTAGCGCTCGACTTCGTTACGCTCAAAACAACTATGAACGTAATAAAGAACTGTACGAAAACGGAAGCGTCGTCGCTAAAGACACGATGGAAAACTCCAAGAGTTTGCTGGACGGTCAAACGGCGGAATATAAAGCCAGCGAGGCTCAAATTAAAAGCGCTGAAGCGGAACTGCAAGCCGCCGAAGCGGATATCAAGATTGTCGAAGACGACCTTTCTCATTGCACGATTCGTTCTGAAATTACCGGTCGCGCCGGGCGTGTAAACCATACGTTGGGCAACTTCATCACCCCGTCCAGCGGCCCGATGGTAACGATTGTTCAGATGGATCCGATTTACTTCCGATTCTCCATTTCAGAACGCGACTTTACGACGCTGTTTGGGAATCTGGATACCTTAAAACAGAAAGCCAAAATCAAGATTGAGCTGGCTAACGGACAGATGTACGACGAAGAGGGCGAAATCGCCTTTATCGACAACCAGCTGCAAGCCACAACCAATACGCTTTACGTTTGGACGACGTTCAAAAACAGCAAGGAAATCCTGCGTCCGGGAGGCGTTGCGACCCTGTCTCTGTCCAAAGAGGAAGACGTCCTCCGCCCCGCCGTTCCGGTTTCCGCCGTTATGTTTGACGGTACAACGCATACTGTTTACATCGTTGGGCCAAACAACATGGTTGAACGACGCCGCGTTGAACTGGGACCGATCGACAACGGCTGGCAGGTCATTAACGCAGGCGTTAAAGCTGGAGAAACCGTTGTTTCTGAAGGCACGCACAAAATTATGATGGTTCCCGGCCCGGACGGCAAGATTCAGCCCGTCCCGATTACGCCGGACTGGAAGAATTCTGAATCGGCGGCGCCTTCAATGGCGGCTCCCGCTGTCAAGTTGGCTCCAACTGCGAACGGAGGCGCGAAATAAATGATTTCAAAATTCTTTATTAACCGACCGAAATTCGCCATCGTCATCAGTATTTTGATGGTCTTGGCAGGATGTTTGGCTATTCCAAACATTCCGATTGCAGAATATCCGGAAATCGCTCCCCCGCAGGTAACGGTTCGAGCCAACTACGTCGGCGCCAGTTCGGAGGTTATTGCAGACACCGTCGCCGCGCCGATTGAAGCCCAGGTCAACAGCGTCGAAAACCTGTTGTATTACTCGTCCACGTCAACCAACAGCGGTTCGTATCAGCTCAACCTGACCTTCGCCTACGGAACCAATTCCGACATGGCGCAGGTCAACGTTCAAAACGCCGTTAAGCTGGCAGAACCTGTTTTGCCGCAGGAAGTGCGAACTCGAGGCATTGTTACAACAAAGCAGTCAACCGATATTTTGGGTATGTTCTCATTTACCGCAGACACGGATAAAATGAGCTTGCGCGAGCTGGCGAACTACGTCAAGATGAACGTCAAAGACGAAGTCGCCCGCGTTGACGGCGTCAGCTACGTTCAGGTGTTTACTCTGGACGACTACAGTATGCGAATCTGGCTGGACTCGCTTCGTATGTCCGCCATTGGCGTTTCGCCCCAGGAAGTGGCGCAAGCGATTATGAGCCAAAACCAGCAGGCGGCTGCCGGTTCCGTTGGCGTTGAACGTTCCAACGACTTGATGCAGTACAAAATCAACGTTCACGGACGTCTTAACGACCCGGAAGAATACAAAAACATCATCGTTCGTTCCGATGGAAAAGGCAACGTCATTCGACTGGGCGACATCGCCAATGTCGAATTGGGATCTGAAGGATATGCGGCTTCAGCCAAAACAAACGGCAAACCGTCTGTCGCAATGGCGGTTTTCCGTCTCGACAAAGCCAACGCTCTGGATACGATTCTGGGAATTCGCAAACGACTGCAAGAATTGAGCGTTCGTTTTCCCGACGGCGTCCATTATTTTCAGGAATACGACCCGACAAAGTTCATTAAAATTTCGTTGGAAGAAATCGTCTGGACGTTGATAATCGCTTTGGCGCTGGTTGTCATCGTTACATACTTGTTCCTTCAGAACTGGCGCGCAACCATCATTCCGGCTATCGCCATTCCCGTCTCGTTGTTGGGAACGTTCCCGTTCCTGCTGGCGTTGGGATTCAGCATTAACACGCTGACCATGTTCGGCTTGATTCTGGTTATCGGCTCGTTGGTTGACGACGCGATCGTCGTTGTCGAAAACGTCATGACGCACCTTGACCGCGGAGAGTCGCCGTACGAAGGCACGATTCAAGCCATGAAGGAAATTACCGGACCGGTTATCGCTACGACGCTCGTTACGCTGGCGATTTACGTCCCGATTTGCTTCTACGGCGGCATGGTTGGTCAGATTTACATCCAGTTTGCCGTTACGATGTGCATCGCTTTGTGTTTGTCGACCGTCAACGCGTTAACGCTCTCTCCGGCGCTGTGCGTTTTGATTCTTCACAAACAGAGCAAACCGATGTTCTTTTTCGCCCCGTTTAACTTCTTCCTGAATCAGTTTAAGAAACTTTTCCTTTCTGTTTCAGGCGTTTTGACGAAAAACCTGTGGCTGGCGGTAATTCTGTTTGCCGGAGTGTTGTATTTGAATTACTGGTTCTTCACTCGCACTCAATCCTCGCTTTTGCCGGAAGAAGACAAAGGCGCGGTTTTGTGTCACATAGAACTCCCGCCTGGTTCCTCTTTGGCGCGAACGGAAAAAGTCATGGACGAATTCCAGAAAAAAGTCAGCGCTATTGACGGCGTAAACAACATTATTACCGTTTGCGGATTCAGTTTCATGGCAGGGCAGGGCGAAAACCTCGCCGTTGCGATTGTCAGTTTGAAAGACTGGAGTGAGCGTAAAACGCCGGATTTGGCGGTTGAATCCATTCAGAAAAAGATTCAGGGCGAAATGGCTATGCTTTCAGAAGCGAAGGGCATGGCGTTCGTCCCGCCTCCAATTATGGGGTTGGGAATTGCCGGCGGCGTTACATTTAACCTGTGCGCCTCGGGCAGCAATATCAACTCTGCGGATTTGTCCCTGGAGACGAAAAAGTTCACAGGCGCAATCAACAACAAAGAACTGTTCCCCTCTTGCATGTACGGGCAGTCAACTTATAACGCAGATACGCCGCAGCTGACGCTGGAAATCGACCGCGTCAAGGCGGAAATGCTCGGCGTGCCGGTTTCAACGCTGTTCTCAACGCTGCAGGCCAAGCTGGCGTCGTATTACGTCAACGACTTCAACATCGGCGGGTACACGTTCAAAGTTCAGATCCAGTCCATCAGTAACGAACGCTCCATTCTGGACGACATCAACAACCTCAACGTTTCAAACGTCCGGGGCGAGTCGATTCCGTTCAGCTCGCTGGGTACGGTTAAGTACACGGTCGGCCCGCAGCGAATTTTGCGATTCAACCAGCAGATGTGCGCTGACTTCAATACAAAAGTCATGCCGGGCAAGAGCACCGGCGACCTGATGGCGGAACTGGACGCGTTCCCGCTCCCGACGGGCTATCATATTGAATACGTCGATATGAGCTATCAGGAACGTCAAAACCAGGGCAAGATTGGCATGTTAATCGCCTTGGCTCTTACCTTCGGATACCTGTTCCTTGTCGCCCAGTACGAATCGTGGACGATTCCCATGCCGGTTATGATGTCAACCGCCGTTGCGACGTTAGGCGCTCTTATCGGGTTGATGATTTGGCAATACCCGTTGAGTATTTACGCCCAGCTGGGGTTGATCATGTTAATCGGCTTGGCAAGTAAAAACGCCATTTTGATGGTCGAGTTTGCCAAAGAACAGCGCGCCAGCGGGAAGTCGGTTTACGATTCCGCTATTACCGCGGCAGGCATGCGATTCCGCGCGGTTTTAATGACAGCTTGGTCGTTCATTTTGGGCGTTTTGCCGTTGGTTATCGCCGCTGGCGCCGGCGCTGCAAGCCGTCGCGCTATTGGCGTTACCACTTTCTCCGGCATGCTTTTGGCGACGGTCGTCGGCATTGCGTTTATTCCGCCGCTGTACGCCATCTGCCAGAGTACTCGAGAATGGTTCCAGAGAACGTTCTCCCGCAGAGTAGTCGACAATTCCCAGCCGCCGCAGAACTTCATGTAATTGTTTTGCTTGACGAGATTTCAAAAGAAACGAGACGTTTGGTTTCCGAACGTCTCGTTTTTTTGTATCTAATCGAAAATTTTCATGAAACCAGTCTCCCCCGGGGGTTTCTATTTAAATAATTATATGATACAATCAGATTCTGTACAAAGGCGGTTGCGATTTCGCAAACCATTTACATGACCTTTTATTCACTTACGGAGTCAAACGATGAAGCATTTACGATTGTTATTTTTGGCGGCGTTTTTAGCGGAGATTGCAGTTTCCGTTCAGGCGGCGACGTATTACGTCGACAGCGAGTCCGGTTCGGATTCCAACGACGGCTTGTCGGAATCGACGGCGTTTCAGACGCTGGCGAAAGTCAACGCGTTCCCGTTCCAGCCCGGCGACCGAGTTCTGTTCAAGTCAACGGGACTGTGGCGCGGGACGTTCAGACCGCACAGCGGCGAACCGGGTCAGCCCATTTACTACGGCGCATACGGCGTAACAGACGAGAAACTCAAGCAGACGGACAAACTCACGGCTGAAGAGCGCCGCAAACTGCTCGATTCCGCCCAGCTGCCGAAATTCTACTGTTCCAAAGACTATTCCGACCCGTCGCTGTGGACGGAAATCCAGCCCAACATTTGGGTCAGCAAAGAAGTCGACCCGTCCGATCCGCTCTATTTTCCTTGCGACGTCGGGAACATCATCTTTGCCATTACCGACTCGTACGGGAAAGAGATCAACTCCGACCATCTGCTTTGCGGCGTGAAAAAGTGGTCGCTGGACAACCTCAAGCAGCCGCACGATTACTACTACAACCCGGAAGATCACCGCGTTTACATTTACCATCAGGGCAACCCGACGGCGGACTGTCCGATGTTTGAAATGGCGTTGCGCAAACACGCAATCGATCAGGGCGGTTGTCACGATATCGTTTACGAGAATCTGGCTATCGCCTACGCCGCAGCGCACGGCATCGGCGGCGGATCTGTCAAGCGGATTACGATTCAGAACTGCCGCGTCTCGTTTATCGGCGGCGGACATCAGTTCACAACGGAGAACGGACGTCCCGTTCGGTTTGGAAACGGGATCGAATTCTGGAGCTGCGCCGAAGACATGAAAATCGTCGGGAATCTGGTCTATCAGATTTACGACGCGGCGCTGACCAACCAAGGACGCGCTGCCGCCGACTCTCCCCACAAGTCGATTGAACGCAACATCCTCTGGACGAAAAACGTCATTTCCTTTGCCGAGTACTCCTTTGAATACTGGAACGGCGACAGCGCTCAGATTACAGAAAACGTTCAGTTTGTCGACAACGACTGTTACGACGCCGGCTACGGCTGGGCGCACAATCAGCGACCGGACATCAACGGCGCCCATTTGATGTTCTACAGCAACACCGCCCAGACAAAGGACTTCGTCGTTGCCAACAACCGCTTTTTGCGGTCAACGGAAGTCTGCCTCCGCATGGACAACGACTGGCGATCCGGCTTGACGATGAAAGACAACGTCTATACTCAGACGGAAAACCGCCCGGTTATTCGCTGGCTTGTCAAGACGTACTACGGCGTCGACGACTTCGAGAAATACCAGCAGGAAACCGGCATGGACGCTGGCTCGACGGCGAGTAAGGAATAGTCGAGTTGACAAGTAGTTAGGAATGAGGAGTGAGGAGTGAGGAGCTGACGCTTCGCTTCCCCGTTAGTTATGAGCGGGTCAGTCCGCACACGGATTTTACGGATTAGACGGATTTTCGCCGATTGGTTACTGGATGTTCGAAGGGTGAAATACCGTATTGCGTAGCCAAAAACGCCCCCCGGATGGTGCCTGTCCCCGGGGGCCAACTTGACGGCAAAGCCGTCAAGGAAAGCGGAAGCTTCCAAGAATCTTCTGAACATGGAAAGCCCGCTAGAACAACCGGCACGCGGCAGTCCCCTGCCGCCAAAGGCCAATGCCCCGCTGTAAAACAACGACGCAGTCTGCAACCATTCTGGATCGCGGACGTAAGTCCGCTACAGAAAAAATTAAATCTCTTATAAACACAAAGACGAGTCGAGAACATTAGTTCTCGGCTCGTCTTTTTTTGTTACGCATAGTTCTGTTGCACATACTCCACGAAATTGGAGATTCTACAACGAAAGAAAAAAGCTATGCGATACTTCTTTGTTGCACATACCCCACGAAATAGGGGCTTCTACAACCTATGAACCCTTTGAATATATTGTTGAACTAGTTGCACATACCCCACAAAATAGGGGTTTCTACAACGAAGTCGAGATTGATTTTTAGAACGTAATAGTTGCACATACCCCACGAAATAGGGGCTTCTACAACAAAGGAGTTTTAAACATGTCTTACACTCCGGTTGCACATACCCCACGAAATAGGGGCTTCTACAACATGAATTGTACACATTTTGGTTTTTCTCTGAGTTGCACATACCCCACGAAATAGGGGCTTCTACAACTCAATGTCAAAACGAGTTACTCCTAAACGATATGTTGCACATACCCCACGAAATAGGGGCTTCTACAACCTGGAATAATACGCATAAGCATCCGTATACAGGGTTGCACATACCCCACGAAATAGGGGCTTCTACAACTCATACTCACTTATCTCAAACTAAGAAAACTGGGTTGCACATACCCCACGAAATAGGGGCTTCTACAACAAGATCGACTACACATGGCTGGGTGAAGGTACGTTGCACATACCCCACGAAATAGGGGCTTCTACAACGGTTGCATGACCCCATTAACTATTTTGCTGCTGTTGCACATACCCCACGAAATAGGGGCTTCTACAACCATGAAAAACTTTTGGACCGATTTGGTTTCAGAGTTGCACATACCCCACGAAATAGGGGCTTCTACAACTCCAGGCCCAA
This sequence comes from Thermoguttaceae bacterium, assembly GCA_017407125.1. Classification (GTDB taxonomy): domain Bacteria; phylum Planctomycetota; class Planctomycetia; order Pirellulales; family Thermoguttaceae; genus RUG11551. The sequence continues at coordinate 171,564 of JAFQXE010000038.1, read as the reverse complement.
ATGAGCCTTGTTTTTACGGTGTCAAATATACCAAAAACGCTAATCGCGTCAAGAGGGGAACGAATTTTTAATTTTCACCCCCAAAATTTGACGTAAGTCCTTATAAAACAACGACTGCTATTCGACGCCATGTGACAATCTCCGCTTCTGAACGATTCATTTCCGTCTTCACTTTTCGTAAGTTCTTGACAGCGCATAGGTTAGCGACTCACCCGCAAAGCGGAATCCGGCGAGATGAGCCGCTTTTTTGGCAATATCGCTCATTTCCGCTTTCGATTAGCGTTCTTAGCCTTGTTCGGCTTGACTTTCGTCGTCTGCGGGCTGTCGGATGGGCTTTCAAAACGTTTGGCGACAGTCGCTAAAATGGCTGAAATCAACGTTCCGCCCGATTGATTAAACCGTTCAATAATCTGAACGTTGAATTGCTCTAATTCTGATTGAAGTTTTGCCAACTCTTCAGGGGAAAGCTTTTTTTCATCGCTTTTTCGGACTCGGTATTCCGGATAGTATTGGTGAGCCGCGCCGTTTCGGGAAATGTTCAGAATCTGTTTATCGGTAAGCGATAAATCCGTTGACTCGACAATGGCGTCAAAGTCAATAAAATCGACGCCGTCGAGTTTCAAACCATTCTTTTCAATCGTCCGTTTCTCAAAATCATAAATAAACCGGAACATGCTGAGTCTGTAACAGCGGTCAAACTCTTCAAACTCCCGCGAGAGCGTTGTATAGTCAATCTCCTGCTTCCCCATTTTTAAATACCATCGCATCAGCGAAGGCAATCTGGGGTCGTTGACAAGTCGAAGGAAGTCCCCATATTTCTTTCGTTTCATGGTTCCGTAAATCCGGAACTGTCCGATGATGTTTTTCGGTTTATCGGGATCGGGAATGGGCGCCCACTGTTCCATTTTAACCAGCTGATTGAGCATGGGATTGCGTTTTTCAGACGGCTTGAGTTCCAAGGGCGCGGCTGCAATTACCTCCGGGTCGTTTCCCTGAATCTGAATCTGGCACAGCTGGAGTTCTTCTCTCGGGATGTCTGACAAAAGCGCCTGCATGGCGTACTGAAGAGAGATGTCCTGAACGATGCAATGACGGATATTCTTTTCCGTCTCCTTAAACTTATTGAACAACCGCATCAAAACGGCCTTCTCCTCAGATTCCGCTTTGTCTTTCAGGGCGTTTTTAATGATAACGGCAAGCTGCGTTTTATCAAACTGTTTGAACTTTGACTGCCATTCATTGAGCGTTTGGGCGTTCGGACGAATCAGCTTCGGGTTTCCCAAAAGAAAATGAAAGAGTTTCTTGAACGGTTCGCAGTTAAAGTAGTAGTCCCAATAGTAAAACCCTTGAACGTCTTGACCGTCTGTAGACTTTGACTCCATACTGTTGTACTTCATAATCAGCCAGGTCGAATTGGCGCGTTCGGGGATTTCAATATTAGCTTTTCTGGCAGCGTCCTTAACCAGGTCGTCAAACAAATACCGAGGCAGATTGACCGGTTCATTGACGAGATTTTTCGCAATGCTGCGGATATATTCCATCTCGCCGTTTGCGGCTTTGGCGCAGTTAATCCTGTCGTTTCTCTGATCGAGACGTCGAAGCGGATAAACTTCATCCGCCCAATTATTCATGACGGCTTCAGATTTAAGCCATTCCAGCCGCTTTTGCAGATAACGTACGTAAAAACGCCGGGTTGTTACGAAAGCGTCTGATTTAAAGCTTTGAATCGCCTCTCTGACAAACGGATGGTCAAAGTCTTTATAGTCCATGATCCTGGCTTTGGAAAGCATGGTCGATATATCGCCGGGATTCTGAGCAAGAATTCTCAGGAACTCTTCCAAAGCGCAGTAATCAGGCGAGGATTTGACTTTGCCAAACTTGTCGTCCTTGTTTTTGTTGGATTTTTGCAGATACATAAAATCCTTCAAGAGCCATGTTGCCAGCCTTCCGTCGTTGAAATTGGAACGCGATTTCTTTCCCAATTTTACGCCGTATTCAGAAGCTTTTTTAAAAGAATCCAACAGACGCTCCGTCTTTTTAATCTCGTTTTCAATCCAGATTTTAGCCGCCTGATTGGAGGTCAGTTCGTCGCCCTGACTGTTTTTATACAGCGGCTTAATCGTTCCCTCGAGAACGTAATGGCGAATCGAATTCGGGAGATCTTCGACGTTGATTTTTCCGTTGCCGCGAACGCCTTTTCGGAACTCCAGATAACGGTTGTTTTCAGGACTCAGCATCGCGGACAATTCGCTGTCGTTTGCCTGCGCCAGCTTGCTGATAAACGTCTTCCAGCGTTTGACATAATCGACAATTCGCAAGTTGACGCGTCCATCTCCTGTAGCGCGCAAAAACAGGATGATTGGCAATTCGTACGTAGACAGCCACGCGTCCGGCGCGAGGTTATGGGGCGCAGTCTGACCCGACTCGTCCAGTTCCGGATGGGGGAATTCCCGTACATTAGGAGGAGTGATTTTCAACGGAACCATATTGTCTTCGATAATGTACTGCGGGAACATCTCCGTTCTGTAGACGTCAGGGGTTTTGGCTTTGCTTTCCGGCGTACAGTACAAAGACGATTTCCGATCAAGATAATACTTGACCGCGTCCTGGATGCGCGTATACCAGTACACCGATTTTGTCAAACGCCGATCTTCCATGGTCGTTCCGTCGATAACCGGTCTGGAATGTTTGCCGAAATAGTACGTTCCCATGTTGACGCCAAACCGGATGTCATTCAGATACTCCATTCGGTCCAGAGTACTAAGCGCCAGATGAACGTATCGCGATTTATAGCGCTTAAAATAGACGTCCTGATAGGGGTCTTTCGGATCTGGCTCCTGACGGAGCTCTTCCTGCATGGACGGCGGGATCATCTCAAACAGTTCCGCCGGGCAGCGATGCAGGTAATTTAAGATGTCAAGCCCCAAGGTTTGGTTAGACATCATGTCTGCCGTTTCAACTCTTGGGTGCGGCAGCTTGGCAGAGTGAACGGTAAAAACGCGGCGAATACGTTTTTCCATGTCAGGATCAGGGTTGGGGAATCCGAGAACCATCATTATCGACGGCTGGTACTTCGTTTCAATGCCGTTTGACGACAAGACTTTATTGGCGTCCGCCTTTTCCAAAAACTGCGAAGCAATAAATACTAACGCCGCAGGAGTCAATTCGTTATCCTTATAAAAGCTAAAGCAGAAATCCGGGTTGGCTTTGACTTTTTTTCCATCCTGCACAGATCGGCGAAATTTTTTGAAATGGGAGTCGTCAGCGCCTTCGCCCTGGTAATTCCGCTGTTTGACCGTTCTGATGTTGGCGTCAAACAAAACGTTCAGATAACGGATAATGGAGGGAGTTCTGTCAGAGTGGGGCCTTCTGGACGACGCCGTTGATTTTGTACTGTTTTCATTGACGTTTGCATCGTCTTCGTTCCCGGATATATCTTCCTCTTTATCCGGTTCAAGCCACCGAACGTCTGGAATTGCAATGGGGCTGTGTTCGTAATGCGCAAAATAGTTGCGGATTACGTAAAGCAATTTGACAAATCCCATTACCAAATCAGCGTAGTTGCTGTAATAGAAATCCGGGGACTGTTCTTTTTCATCTTCATCAAGAACGCAATTCGGATCGTCAAGCAATTTGGGATTGTAGTTGAGCTTGTCCTTGCAGTAGACATGGAGATTCTTCAAGAACGGAAGGCAGTTCTCCAGTTCACGGACAATGCGCCGTTTTTCGACAAGATTTTTTGGGGAATCGCTGCTTTTGCTTTTCTTTTTTTCTGCATCGCCTGGCTGTTTTTCGGCATTGCCTGTTGAGGAATCGTCACCGAGAAGCTTTTGAATTGCTTTCGAATCATGAATTTTCATATCGCCATAATCGTCGAGAATTACGATTTGTGCCACGTCTTGCTCAGAACGTCCCTGTCCCTTTTTAACCTGTCGGTCGCCTCCAGCGTATTTAATCACGTTGATCAGGTTGCTGCAAGCATTTGTGTAATAGGTTGCCCAAAACGAACCGCGACGTTCTTTTTCTTCTTTTAACATAGTAGTTTATGTCCTTTGCTTAAGGGGATTAATACAATCAGACTGCTGTCTATTCCTCTATATACGAAACTAACCGGGTAAAAATGACAGATTTTCTGACTGCTTTTCAAAAAAATTTTTAAAAAATCGTCTGCCAATTCAAAACGCAATGACGTAAATTGCCTTGTCTTCATATAACGGAAGACTTTAACCAATATCGTGTCGCTGGGATATGCGCTAATTATTGCAGGATTTGGAATAGTTTTACCGTATTCTCACCTTTGAGAATAACTAAAAGCGCACTAGAATTCAAGCCCCCCTGACGAGTTTTTTCTCTTCCTGCCCCCCTGTCTCTCCTCTTGCAATTTATTTTACGGCGATGTATAATCGCTATTAGTCGTTTGGAGATCAAACAAACTTACAACGATACATTTATTCCATTTCATTTAACCAGAGGTTTATTCATGAAAAAATTTCACCTTGCACTGATTGTAACAGCGGCTTTTGCGGTCGCGATTTCCCTTGTCTATGCTGAAGGGTTTATTAACGACGGCGAAAGAGTCGGGTACGACAACACGCCCAAGCAGCCGTGGAGCGAGTATCGCATTCACGACGTCGACCGTCCCCGTCCTGTCAAGGTTACGCCTGACCCGGCAAGCGTCTATTTTGCGCCCGCGCCCAAAAACGCGAAGGTTCTTTTTGACGGTTCCAATCTGGATCAATGGCAGGATACCAAGTGGGTTATCAACAAAGACAAGAACCTGGAATGCACCGGCGGAAACATTGCCACGAAAGAAGAATACGGGGACTTCCAGCTTCATCTGGAATACCGCTCTCCCGCCAATTTCAACGGTCCGTGGGGGAATCAGGGCAACAACGGCGTTCTGATTTTCGACACCGTTGAAATTCAGATCTTCGACAACTACACCGTCAATTCTTATTCAGACGGTTTGTGCGGCTCCGTTTACGGGCAGTTCCCGCCGCTGGTCAACGCCTGCCTGCCGCCGGGAAACTGGCAGACCTACGACATCTTCTTCCGCGCTCCCAAGTACGACGCCAAAGGCAAGATGACGGAACAGGCTCGTGTAACAGTTCTGCTCAACGGACAGATGGTTCAGTGCAACACAGCCATTTACGGCGGAACGGGACATGCCAGCATGCCGTCTTCGTTTAACGGACGCAAAACCGGTCACATCGGATTCGGCGGACACGGCTGCCCGGTCGAATTCCGCAACATTTGGGTCATTCCCGCTCAAACCGCGCCGTCGCCCGACCTCGACAGACAGGACCCGCTGTACAAGCAGTTCAAGCCGGAAAAGACCAGCCGCGTTCGAGAGAACATCGAATGGACGACGTCGTACATTCACAACTCGACCGACAACGCCCTGCCGCGCGCGCTGTGTATCGGCGACTCCATCTGCAACGCCTATCAGGGCAGAGTCAACGGTCTGATTCACGGCAAATACTACCACGGATACTGGGCGTCGTCCAAGTGCGTTTCCGACGCCGACTACATGCGTTATCTCGACATCCTGCTGTCACAGAACAAGTTTGACGTCATTACGTTCAACAATGGGCTTCACAGCCTGCTTCAAACCAGCACGTCGACGGAAGAATATCGCAACTCGTACAAGCTGTGCGTCCAGTACCTCAAGGCGAAATGCCCCGACGCCAGAATTTACCTCGTTACCAGCACCCCGGTCAGAGACGAAAAGAACAATGCCCGCGCCGTCGAGCTGAACGAAATCGTCAAACAGATCGCCAAGGAAGAGAACCTGCCGGTCATCGACCTGTACGAGCTGACCAACGCCATGGATAAAAACAACCTGTGGTCAGACGGCGTCCACTTCAAAGGACACGCCATCGACGCCCAGGCAAAAGCCATCGCCGACGCGATTTTGAGCAAATAGCCTTTAGCCGCGCCGAGGTTCCGTATTAAATCTATAATAACCGGCAATTTAGGCTGAAAAAGTCCGAAAAATATCGATTTTTCGGGCTTTTTTTATTTGATATTTTCAAAATCTTGATTATACTATATATTGAGTATAAATATACTAATACGCAAAAACACATCAAATCAGTAAAACGTTTAACATACACAAACAAATGAAACGCACATTTACACTTGGATTGTTGGTCGCTTTGGCTGTCATAACGGGCATAGCCAACGCGGAGATTATCGGTACGGACGATTTCAGCGGCGGGAAAACCGGCTGGAATTACGGCGGCGGAACGTCGGGAAATTGGAGTTCCGACCTGACTCAGGACGGGAAAATGGTTGTCAGCAATACAACCACGTACATCACTTTCAACGGAACGGAAACGACCGGCAAAGTCCCAACGGGTTCAACAACCTTCAAAGTTGATTATACAGCAACCGCTTTGAATACGGCGCAATGGTCTGGCGTTTCATTTTTCGCAACAGGCGCTGAAAAGTATTTTTGGGGTCGTTCCGGAAATAACGAGTATTTCAACATCGCGCAAGCCAACGCCAATGCTTATACTAACGTTAAAGTTGAAAAAGACAAGACGTATACCATTATCGGATCGCGAAGCGTAAGCAACATGGCGTCTTACATGTGGGTTGTCGAACCGGGAACGGAACTGACGTACGCTGATTATCGTCGTCCAGCTGCCCAGGTTACAACCGGCAACACCTTCAGCGATTTAACGCGAGTTCGATTGGGCGCGGGAACGAACGAAACAATTGCATACGATAATTTAACCGTCGCAACCAAAGCGTCTGATATTTTTGGAACCGTAGCATTAGACGAAAACAAACCGCTGTACAGCGAAACGTTTTCAGGATATAAAACCGGGGCTGAACTCGTCGGACAGAAATACACCAGCCAAGGCGGCATGCCGTCTGCAACCTGGCTCGGCGACACCGGAAAAGCAACCGTTTCTACAACGGGTTTGTCTTACGAGGGCTATCAGTCTGCTGCTCAAACCGGCGGAATGCTTGCCATGAATGGACAGTATTTGTACGTCGCTCCTGACGACGTCCTCATGGACAGCGCGGGTCTGCTCGCGTCCGACGGCTACTATGGCGGCAACGACTCGTCCGGTACGCTGTACATTGGTTTTCTTACCCAGTCAGACGCTTACCCCAGCTGGGGCGCCGCGATTCAGCTTTACAGAAGCTCCGGTTCAGAAATTCTCGGTATTGGGAAAAACGGAGGTTCCAGTACGTTCAGCATTTTCGGCAGCGCGTCCGGCGGACTTGTTGATCTCAATACAAACGGCGCAACGCTGGACGACAAAAAAACGCATTTGGTTATCGCCAAAATTGACTATAACGCCAACGCTGACGACAACATCACGTTCTATTTTGACCCGGACTTGTCCAAGCCAGAATCAGAACAGGCAGCGGCTTCGATAACAACGACTACCGGCAACGCGGCATTTGACACTTTGCGAATCCGCAACGGCGCCAACGCCTCTGTCTGGAACGTTGACGAAATCCGACTCGGAACGACGTGGAACTCTCTGCTGCAAAGCAACGTCAATCCGGCGGAGTCCACATTCAAAACAACTCCGATTGTTACAGAATCGTTCTCTGGATATTCAGAAGGCGCGATTAACGGTCAAGCCTATCAGGGAACAGGCGAAGCGTACAAAGGCGCCTGGCAAGCGAGCAACGCGTCTATTGTTGACGGACGATCGCTTGAGTTTGCTGGCTGGGAAAGCAAAGACGGTTTGTTAAGCGTTCCCGGAGGCGCCAGCGCGACGATGAATTTAGACAACGAACTGTTTTTAGCCGCCGGACTGGTTGACGCCAACGGCAACATCGGCGGCGAAAGCGTCAAGGGAACCGTTTATTACGGATTCCTGCTGAACGGTCACGGCGCTCGATCCTGGTCAGGCGGCGCGGAACTGTACCTCGACGGCGCCGAAGTTCTCGGGTTGGGACAGTTTAGTGGAGCGTCGGCGTTCAGCGGATTTGCCAAAAGTCCAAGCGGTAGAAACTTTGACCTGAATTCCGCCAATCACGAAGCGACCGCGGCATACGAATGGGTAGATAACGACGATCACCTGATTATCGCTCGCATAGACTTCAATCCAGACTCAACGGATATTTTGACGGTCTACTTTGACCCAGACTTGACGCTTTCTGAAGCCGAACAGGATGCCGCATTAAAAACGGTTCTGGAGGGCTACAATCTGGCGTTTGATCAAATAATTTTCCGTAACGGCGCGGCATGGGACTACGACGAATTCCGCATGGGCTTGACGTGGGACTCAATTGTCGGCGCCAATAATTCAGCCGTTCCGGAGCCGTCGACGTGGGCGCTGCTGATTCTCGGCTCTGCCGGTCTGCTGCTCATTCGTCGCCACAAGGCAAGCAAATAAACAACTTTTCGCGTCCTGAATCGTGTCAAATTTCAATTTTCATAAAAAAATCGCCGTCCCATCGTGGACGGCGCTTTACTTTTGGCGGAGATTTTGTTATAATATAAAAAACGATAATTCGCAACCAATCATACTTTTTTTCAGGACGCACATATTATGAGACGTTTTTCTCTCGCTTTTATTTTGGTTCTTACGTTCGCGTTAACCGCATTTGGTCAGAAGTTTCATTTCGGTTACGACGAAGACGATTTTGGAATTCCAGACTCGCCGGCGAGAACGAATCCGTTTGAAAACGCGTCCTCGGAGTTGTCGAAGCCGAGCGCTCCTTCGAGAAAAGACCCGTTCCGCAACCCCAACTTCGTTAAAACGCCAACTCAGCTGGCGGCGGAATTTGCCGCGATTAAAAAGGCGAAGATTCAGTTTACCGGGGCTATGCCCAACGCGCCGCAGCCAGTTCTTACCGCGGCGTTTGCGGTTGTTCCCATGAAACGAGGTCAGGAAGAACTGCGTTCTTTGATGATGTTTCGCGCTCTGGTTGGTTTGCCGTACGCCGACATGACGCTGGATAAAACGCAAACCGCTCACGCCGCCGCCGGCGCGGGGATTCTGTCAGTTATTGGGCATTTGGATCACACGCCAGAAAAGCCGTCCGGCATGAACGACGAAGTCTATAAATGGGGTTACAAGGGAACGTCTTCCGGGAACCTTCACATGGCTGGCGGCGACAGCGGAAGTCAGGGCAGCGTCCGAGCGTACATGAACGACTCCGACCCCAAAAACATTCAGTGTCTGGGGCACCGCCGATGGTGCATCAACCCGTACATGAAAACGACCGGGTTCGGCGAAAAGGGACGCTGGAGCGTGATGTACTCGTTTGACTCGTCGCGTCCGAAAAACGAATTCGACTACAATTACTTTTCTTTCCCCGCCTGCGGTCTGACGCCGGTCAACATGTTTGAGGCGAAATGGGCGTGGAGTCTGGTTCTCAATCCCGCCAAATACCGATATCTGGGCGACGACAAGTTCAAAATCAGCGTAACGCCCGCCATGTTCAACGCCAAAACCGCGGCGTTAAAGCGGCTGGAAGTCAAATCGTTAGAACTGGACAGCGTCAAAGTCGATCAGGCTGGCTACGGCGTCCCGCTGTGCGTTATTTTCAGACCGTCTCCGATTCAGGTTTCGCCCGGCATGGCGTACTGCGTTGATATCGACGGATTCGCCACCCCTCAAGGCCCGACGCACATTCAGTACTTTGTCGTCTTCTGCAAGGCGCTGTAGAAAATAGTTAGGAGTGAGGAGTGAGGAGTGAGAAGTTACGCTTCGCGCTCACCCCTACTGCCTATTGCCTACTGCCTACTGCCTCACTTCCCGCCGCCCATCTTCGCGCTAAAATGCTGACGATTATCAGCTGCAACGCGTGATAGAGCATCGTCGGCAAAAGCAGAATTCCCGCCATGGCGGGGTCGGTCAGAATAATCTGCGACATCACTGCGCCGTGTACGAGCGATTTCTTTGACCCGCAAAACAGAGCGGTGATTGTATCCTCCCGATTGAATCTCAGCGCTCGGCAGATAACGCCCATGATCGTATAGGCGACAAAGAACAGCGCTATCATACCCGCCGAGAGCGCAAATAGCGTCGGCGTCGACAAGGTCGAGAACTGTCCTTCTTTGAACGAGCTGCAAAATGACGTGTAGACAATCAGGATAATAACGCTCTGATCAAACTTGCTCAGGAGTTTTTTATGCGTTCGAGCGAAGTTCCCCCAGTATCGGTTCAGGCTCACCCCGGCAACGATGGGAACGATCACTTGAATAATCAACGATATAAATATGGAGTAAAGTTCTCGTCCTGACCCGGACTGGGCGTTGACGAAAATCGACATCCACAGCGGCGTAATAAAGACGCCCAGCAGGCTGGAAATGCTGGCGTTGAATATCGCGCCGGGTACGTTCCCTTTGGCGATGTTGACCATCACGACGGAAGACGACACTGTGGAGGGCAGGGCGGAAAGGAAAAAAATCCCCAGCCACAGCGTTGAAATCGTCCCGTCCGGCTGACGTCCAAAGTAGTACGTCATCGGCAACACAACCAGCGGGAAAATGATAAACACGCCGCTTTGCGTTACCAGATGGAGCCGATAATTGCTCAAGCCGGAATAAATCTCAGACCAGTTCAGCCGCAGCCCGTAGAGAAAGAAGATTACCGACACGCCCCAGTGCGCGACGTCCGACAGCGATACGCCATGCCATTTCACCGCGCCCGGTTCTGGATACAGCCACGCCAGAAAAATCGCGGTAAACAACAGGACGATAAACCCGTCCAGCCCGAATCGTTTTAGTAAATCTTTCATGGCGTATTATTGTATCGCATTTGAAAAATTCGGGAATAGGGAGTAGGGAATAGGGATGAGCGCTCACGCTAATTGCTTATTTAGTACGGTTTCTCCGATTTTTTTGAAGATTTTTCCACTTTTTTCGAAAATTTTTACTAATAATTCGACGAAACCTATTTACCTGTCAGGTAAATCGATTATAATAGCCGATAAATAATCCGAAAACAATCAAGGACATTTTTTATGGAAATCCTGTTTACATGTTCAAGAGTTGAAAAGCTCTTTACTGACGGCAAAACCCTTAAGAGAAAACATCCAGACGTTTCGTCAGACGTGGTCAAAAGGCGTCTGGAACAAATGCGTCTTGTAGACAACCTTCAGGATTTGCATTACATCCTTGCTGTTCCGCCATTGAAATTGCATAAATTACAGACAAACGGCGACATTTTTGCAATTTGGGTGTCAGCTAAAAAACGTCTGCTTTTGGAACCCAACCCTGACAAGCTTTCCAAACCTGTCAGACAGGCAGACTTAAAGGAAATTCAAAGCATAATTTTAATTGACATTGGAGATTATCATTAACGTTCCAGTAACCATTTAAGCTGATTCACCACACAGAGGACATATCATGACGACCAGCAAATACATCAAATACGAACCGCAATTCGCAATTTGTCCTGGAGAAACCGTTCGGGAATCGATAGAGGCGTTAGGTCTGACGCAAAAAGAATTCGCCGCGCGACTGGGCATTTCAGAAAAGCATCTTATTACCCTCATCAATGGGGAATGCGCTCTGACCAACGAAATGGCGCTCAAGTTGGAACACGCTACCGGAACGCCCGCTCGTATTTGGAATTCGTTTGAATCCGGGTATCGGGAACAGCTTACCAAAATCAAAATGGCTCAGGAAATTCAGGAACATTCTGATTGGTTAAAAGCCATGCCATTTAAGGTAATAGCCGATCATTTAAAAATCCAAATAAAAGATATTTCCGAAAAGTATTTTTCATTATTGCGTTTTTTTGGCGTAGCGAATTACGAAGCGTGGGAAAAAAGCCGTCCGGTAATTGCCTATCGAAAAGGAGCTACGTTTAAAGATTCGTCGCTAAAACAGCAATGCGCCATTCAAACCTGGCTTCGGTTAATTGAACTGCAAGCCATGAAGATCGACGTCCCGGAATACAACAAAAGTCAGTTCAAAAATGCGGTAGAGCAAATCCGAACCCTGACCACGCTTCAGCCGGAAGAGTTCATTCCCCAAATGGAATCGCTATGCAATCAGGCGGGAGTGATCTTTATTTTGGAGAAGGAAATTCCTGGAGCGTCTGTCAATGGCGCGCTGCGATGGATTCGTCAAAATAAAACTCCGGTGATTTGTCTCAATTTACGAGGCAAATACAACGATATTTTTTGGTTTACTTTTTTCCATGAAGCCGGGCATTTGCTTGTGGGGAAAAAAGAACTTTTCATTGATACGCCGGAGCAATACGCTTCCGAAGAAGAAGACAAGGCAAATCTGTTTGCGACAAACATTTTGTTTCCGCAGCAAACGCTCAAAGAGCTGGAATCGCTTGAAACGGAAGAACAAGTCAAGGAATTTTCCGATAGAATTAACCTCCATCCAGGCTGCGTTGCCGGACAAATGGCTTACCGTAAACTCATTCCTTATAATTCACCGCTGCTTCAGCTTCGCGAAAAATATCAGTGGGGCGCTGGGGAAGATAGCGTTCCTGAAGTGGAGAATTTGAATTAAATACTATTTGTTTCGTATTTCCCCCTTTCGATGTTCCATTTTTGAAAAAAGCAACTTTTTTACGAATTTTTTAAAAAAAACGAAAAAATATTAAAAAAGCGTCTTGAAGTAGAATCTGGATTATAGTATTATAATTATAATAAAATTGTTAGCAACGAGAAACTGCCTATTTTGAGCGGATGGCTCTACGGTTAAAATGTTTCCCGAACGTAATCGGATATAAACGTTGCATTAATATTTCCCTGGTTTAACAGAAAGGTTTTCAACACGATGTCCCAAGGACGTCCTTCCTATCCACGTAAAGATTCGTCTCCTAAACAGCGAATTAACGAACAGATTCGCATTTCCGAAGTCCTTGTCATTGACGAAAAGGGAGTTTCACGCGGCGTTATGCCTACTAAAGAGGCAATAAAGCTGGCAGACTCCGTTCAGTTGGATCTTGTAGAAGTTGCTCCAAACGCCAAACCGCCAGTTTGCAGAATTCTGGACTACGGCAAGTACAAGTATCAACAAAACAAAAAAGCCAAAAGTCCTCAAAGCAACCAGATTAAAACCAAGGAAATTCGGCTTCGTCCTAATATTGGCGCTCACGACATGTTAGTGCGCGTCAATCAGGCGAAAGGATTTATCAACGACAAGTGCAAAGTCCAGGTTACAATGACCTTTTCCGGTCGTGAAATCATCTATGTTGATGAGGGAGAAAAGAAAATCCAGGAACTGGTTGAAACTCTCAAGGACATTGCTCGCGTCGACGCCCCGCCAAAACGCATGGGCAAAAGATTGACCTGTATTCTCGCTCCGCTGAGCATGCCCAAGTCGTCGTCTTCAGACGCCAATAAAAAGCCGGCTGCCAGTTCAGAAGAAGGCGCTGCGCCTCGCCCGGCAGACGCCCCGCGACCCCCGCGTCCGGCGGGAGATAAACCTCGCCCTCCGCGACCAGCTGGAGATAAACCGCATCGTCCCGGCGGCGCTCCCCGTCCCAACAACGGCGGAAACGGCGGTTCCGGTTCAAAGCGACCGCAATAAGAATCAATATTATCCAACATATCATAAGCTCGCGGATTCCAGTCTGCGAGCTTGTTTTATTCGAGTTCCGATTTTCAAAGAGTTATTTCAAAGAGGGTTATCCATGTTCATACATTCTTTTTTCAGACGTTTCTTGAGCGCCCTGTTTGCAGCGCTGATTTGCGTTCCGCTGTTTGCTCAGACTATCGCGCCAGACGAACAGAAGCTGGCGGACGTCGCAGCCGGCAAGATCGCTCAGGCGCACGCGATTTGGTGGGGGTTCGACGCCAACGACTCTACCGCTCAGTTACAGGCGGCGTTAGACTGTAACGCGCCGGTAATCATCGTGGACTGTCCCGTTATTGACGGCAAAACATACCCCTGGATTGTTCGACCGCTTGACGTCAAGGGGAATCGGGAGATTGTCTTTGCTCAAAACGTGGAATTGCTCGCCAAACAGGGAGAGTTTCTCAAGAGAAACGATTGTCTGGTTAGCGTCGTTGGTCAGGAAAACGTTACGCTTCGCGCTGAAAAAGCCGGGACGGCGACGTTCCGCATGAGAAAGACAGACTATCACAAAGAGCCGTATTTGAAAGCGGAATGGCGTCACACATTGAACATCAAAAGCTCGACTAATATTGTCGTGGACGGCTTGAACCTGGTCGATTCCGGCGGCGACGGCATCTACTTGGGCAAGTCCATACCCGGCGTTACAAACAAAAACGTAACGATTCGCAACGTCGTCTGCGACGGAAACAATCGGCAGGGAATCAGCGTCATCACAGCCGAAGACCTACTCATTGAAAATACGATTCTTCGCAACACGTGGGGAACCGCGCCGCAGGCGGGAATTGACTTCGAGCCGAATCAGGACGACGAAAAGCTTGCCAACTGCGTCATGCGAAACTGCGTCTGCGAAAACAACGCCGGCGCCGGCATAGACATGTACATTCCCAATCTCAAACGCAAGTCCGGCGACGTCGGCATCGTTCTGGACAACGTCGTTTCCCGCAACAACGGCAGGGCGTCGGTCGCGCTGACGGTAAGCAACACTCAAGACGAGTCGCTCACCGGGCGCATCGCAATTCGCAACTGCCGCTTTGAAAACGACCGCGGCGGGATTCAGATTCGGTCGTTGGCGCAAAACGGCGCGACCGTCGAAATTGAGAACACAACGCTCAAAGGCTGCGCTATTCACCCCGACGATAAAGCCAAGGTCTATCAAAGCCCGATTCATTTATCTTCCCGACCGCTTGACGAAACCACATTTGGAACGCTGACAATTAAGAATGTTACAATTATCGACGACTGCACCGGAATCGACGGCGAGCGCCCAATCATGGATTACTTCGACAATTCCATCGACGGGTACGGCATTTCCAACGTTAGCGCTTCGATTAAGCTCGTTTCCAACGGTTCTGAACAAACCTTTGAACTTGACAAAAGCGACGTTCGAAAGCTCTTTCCGACGATGAACTATCGTCAGATTCCCCGTTTGAAAACAGACCCCAACGCTCTCGTTCCCGTCAACGACGCCGCCGATTCACCGAAAGCGTTTGACCGGATTGATTGCCGCTCCAGAGCGCAGTACCTGCTTTACGCGAAAAGCGGTCAGGAAATCCGCTTCGTCCTGGAACAGCGCCGCGTCGGACGTTCCGCCCCCGCCGTCAAGCCGGTTCTGCTCACAGCGCCGTCCGGCAAGACAACCAAACTGCCGTCTACCGAGATGGGCAAGCAGAAGGAATACGTCTTCACGGCGACCGAAACCGGAGTTTACAAACTTGACATAGACGTTGGCGCTCACTCCGTCGCGATTAAAGAATGTAACGCCCCATTTGCGATTAACGGCGAGAAAGCAGTTCATCTGGTTCATAACGTCGGAAGTCTGTATTTTTACATCCCGGAAGGAACCAAAGAATTTGGCGTGAAGGTCTTTGGCGCAGGCTCGGAATGCGTCAAAGCAACCCTTTTCGACCCGGCGGGAAATCAGGTTTGGCAGCAGGACAACATTTCCGCCGCCGTCGGCTACTTTACAGACGAGGGAACGACCCCGCCCGCCGGCGTCTGGAGAATTCACTTTGACCGTCCGTCACAAGGCGTCCTGGAAGACAACGGATTTATCCTCTTCGGGCTCCCGACTCTGCCGGGACCGAACCCCAACGGGCTGCTAAAATGATAATTTTCCTCCCCTTACTAAAGTTTTTTCAAGTTTAATTGAATTCCACGCCTTATTGTTAGGCGCGTTTACATTCCCTTTTTTCAGAAGACGACAGATGAGCAAGCGAATTTTTATTTTGATTGCCCTGACAGCGCAAGCCGCGTTGGCGCAAAGCGCTGTTGATAAAGATATGCTTTCCGCCGTTCTGAATAACGATTTGCCGGAGGTGAAACGACTGTACGCTCAAGGGCGTTCGCTCGACGGGCTTGACGAGTACGGGCTTCCGCTCTTTTTCTATGCCGCCGGGTACGAGAACCCGTCCGTCGCCAAATTCCTGCTGGATAATAACGCCCCTGTTTATGGGACGAACAAAGATTTTCGTTCACCGTTTTATTATGCTGCAACTATGGAGTTTTACTTGACAACCAAGTACGCGAAAGAAAAGGGAATTAAACTAACCGAAAATGATTTTCCCCATCCGATTTATTATTATCTTGCTAACAATGACGAACAGAATATAGACAAACTGTTTCGTAACAAAGACTTTTCCCTCTACGCGGCAACGGACAGGAACAGCATGAAAATTTATAACGCTGCGTGTTTCTGGTGTACTCCCGAAATCGTTACAAAAGTCGAGGATTTTATTCGCGAAAACAACGAAAGAACTGACGATTCAATAAAAGATCCCAGTTGCGTGAAGTATGAGAAATGTATTCTAACAGGAGTTTTTTATGCCGCTCTTTCCGGGAATGTTGACGTGTTAAAGCGGATGTTGTCGGAAAAGCCTGTACGAGTCCATTATCATGGTGGACGTTATTCAACGCTCGCCACGAAAATCAATACTCAACACACCTCTCGTTTCTATCTTTCCAATGAGAATTTTAATAACAGCGTTTTGCACTATGCCGCCAGAGGTGGAAATCAGGAAACGATTCAACTTGTTATTGATTATATTCCAATTGAATATCCTGACCTCGACGAATTCAATACTCAATTACAATTACACGGAATTAACGCTAAAAACTGGTATGGGCGTTCGACGCCGATTATGGAAGCGGCTAAATACAACAATTATTCTGCCGTTTTGCTGTTAGTCTGTAACGGGGCGGAGATTTGGAATATTGCAAAAGATTATTCAGAAAACGACAAAACTCTGTTCGACTATTTAACTTTTGAACAGTCAGTTGCGGCGATTCGGCTTTATTTCCTCACGCAAAACAGACGTTGTTATAACCATTCGTATGATTTATTCAAAGCGGCGGCAATCCATGGCGATGTACGATTGGCGCAGCTTCTTTTCGATTTAGGCTGTAAATATGAAGTCAAAGAGGGCAAAAATTCTCCTTTGTATTATGCAATTCTCAATAACAATTTACCCATGGTAAAGATTTTCGTTGACCACGGCGCCAATCCGTTCGCGTTTGAGCCTGAATGCAATCAGAGTTCTGCTCCCGATCCGTTAATCACTCCGTTTGAAAAAGCATATCAGTTGCGCCGTAACGAAATTTTAGATTATCTAAAACCGTTAAAGCATAAATATTTCCCGTCTTTTCGACCGTACAACAGTAGATGGTCAACTTTTGACAACCAGAGCATCAACATTTTAGAACCATGAAATACACACTCAGCGAAAAGTACAATACGCCCGCGCTGCAGTCCCGGATTATGGGACCGAACCCGGTTAAGCTGGAAGAGGAACTGCTGCAGGCGCATCAGATTCCCGCCGGCGCCGTTGTCTGCGACTTGGGCAGCGGCATGGGGCTGACGTCTCTCTTTCTGGCGAAGGAGTACGGGTTTACCGTCTACGCCTGCGACCTGTGGAGCGACCCGGCGGAGAATCAGGCGTTCTTCGACGCCATGGGCGTTCCCCGCGGTCAGATTGTTCCCGTCAAATCCGACGCGACCAGCCTGTCCTTTGAGAAGGGCTTTTTCGACGCCGTCGTCTGCGTCGATTCCTATAACTACTTTGGACGCGATCCCGATTATCTGGACGAGAAACTTCTCCCGTTTGTCAAACCCGGCGCGATGATCTATATCGCCATTCCCGGCATGAAGCGGGACTGTCACAGCGCTCTGCCTCCGGAACTGCTCCTGTCCTGGACGCCGGATCAGCTGGACTACATTCACGATATCGCGTACTGGATAAAGATCATGGAAAGCGCCAAAGGCTCCGAGATTCTTTCGATTAAAGAGATGGAAAGCGCCGAAGAAGTTTGGGCGGACTGGCTCCGTCAGGAAAACGAGTACGCCATCGGCGACCGAAAAGCCATCGAAGCCGGCGGCGGAAAATACCTGAATTTTATCGCTATTGTGTTGAGGAAGAAGGGATAGCTCGGTTCGCAGCCATAGAAATCTCACGCGGAGGCGCGGAGACGCGGAGGATGTTCGCGAAGGAATTTAGGCGAGCCGGGAACGTCAGTTCCCGGGCTAGAACCGCGTTAGCGGTTCAATATTTCTAGCCGTGGGTGAAACCCACGGAACAAAGAACACGCAAAAAAGAACATCGTCAAATAACCTTTTCCTTTCGTCCTCCTGCAAGGAGGGCGGGAGGAAAAGGAACTGAAACGATTAGGCGAGCCGGAGTGCACAAGCCCTCGGAAAACCGAGTCAGCAGTTAAGGTAAATGGGGAATAGTTGCGAAAGGATTATGATCCAGCGTCTCTCAGAATCTTCCCAGAAAGTTCCGGTCAATGGGCTTGACACAATGCATATAAGACCCAAACAATAAATATAATGGCTGAAGCAAAAAAGATTATTACAGCCAAGACGTTTGTAATAAACGCTATTGCAAATGATAACAACCTGGTTTTAATATACATATATAGATTTGTCAGGATTTGCAAAAGACAAGCGGTCGCCATTAGAATGAGAATATATCTTTTGAGTTCTGGGCTATTGGATAATAGTATGAAACAGGGGAATCCAATCGTCATTATTATTGTAAATGTCAGAATGCTTATTAAAATAGCTGTAGTTCCCTGATTGTCGCTTTGAATATTCCAGTAGGTTTCGCGTTTATTGTTTTGTATATAATTAACAACAGGAGGAATGCTGGAAACTGCAATCAGAACAGGAGCGCTAAATATCAATATACATACTAATGGGAACGCTAAATTCTCATCAGAACTCGTAACCAGAAGAAGCGCCAAGACAATTACTGCTATTGATAAAATAACGATTGATGAAATAACGTAATTACGATTTTTCATGGTAACGCCATTTGTCCTTTCTAAAAAACTGATCGAAAGAGCAGTCTTAACGAACGCGTTTACTCATGCGTATGAGACGCTTCTAATGCTTTTTTTAGGTCCATCCAACATGTTGGCGCCAGTGAACCAAAAAACAGACGTTTTGCCTGCCGAAAATTTTTAACACGAAATACACGAAAAGGAACGAAACAAACGAAAAGATTATTATAATCTAAAATTTTCGTAAATTTCGCTTATTTCGTGTTTTTCGTGTTTAAAAAGAAGTAAGCGCCTCGCTAACTTGAAAAAACTTTCGGTCGCCAGCAAGCTGGCTCCCTTTTAGGGAAGTTTTTTCAAGTTAAATTAAGAGGGGAAAACCTTTTTTGAAAAAAAGGTTCTTCCCCGCAAACTCCCCTTTCCAAAAAACTTTAGTAAGGAAAATGTAAGCGACCAACGGGAGCGACGCCTCGCCGCCAAATACTATTCGTTATCTTCTTCGGCGTTATCTTCTTCGTCGTCTGCGTCTTCGTCCATGGGGCCGAAAATTTCGGCTAACGCTTTTTTCAAAACAGGACCGCGAGCGTTGTCTGTAATAACCTTGCCGTCTTTTCCGATAAGAATCATGGTCGGAATAGCGGTAACGCCATAATACTCGTCCATCGTTTGACCGTCGGCAACCAGAGCCTGTTTGTCCATCATTTGTTTCCAGGGCATTTCTCTCTTTTCGATGAACGTCTTGAGCGTTTCAACGTCTTCGTCAGCGGAAATTCCAATAACCTCAAAACCTTTTTCGTGATAGAAGTTGTACAGCTTTTTAACGTTCGGGATTTCCCGACAGCACGGACCGCACCATGTTGCCCAGAAGTCAATGAGAACAACTTTTCCTTTGTAATCGTTGGCGTTATATTCAGAGCCGTCGATAAAAGTTCCGCCGACGAGCATTTCACTTCCGACCAGTTTTGCGCGGCGAAGCATTCCTGCCAGCATCTTGCCGATCATGACAACTTGTTTGTTATCAGCGTTTTTGAGCAGTTTGAAAACCTTTTCCTGAACTTCGCGAAGCTGAGTTTCATCCAGGATTTCTTCAGCGTACTGCATAACAAATCCCAATCCCTTAGCCTGTACAACGCTGACGTTTTTTCCTTCCTTTTCGGCTTTGTCAACAATGCTTAACAGAGCTTTTTTGGCTTTATCAATGTCGTTGGCTCGCAGCGCGGATCTGTAATCGCCGACCAGATTGGAAACTTCCAGTTCGTCAGCCATTTCGTTCAGACCTTTATCTCTGCACAGCTGCGGCAAGGCGGCGTATTCTTTTTCATAGCTGGAATCAAGACCTTTGAGCTGTCTGAGAACCCATTTTTTGGTTTCGATTGCGCGACCAATCTGTTCCTGAGTCAAAGAATCTTTAGCAAGAATTTTGTTGACGGCTTCGTTGCTGGCTTTAAGAGCGTCAGTCATACGCACTTTGATTTCCTCTTCCGTTCTAGGCGTCGGTTTTCCCAAAAGGTTTTCCCGCGTATGCAGATTGACGATAAAATTGAAGTAGTCTTCTACGGTTCCCTCTTCTGGAACGTCAGCTTTGAAAACAGGTTCTGCCTTTTCCGCTTTGGGCGTGTCAACGTCTGCCTTTTTTGCGTCGTCTGCAAACGACGTATTGACCAGCGTCATTGCCAATGCGGCAACGAGAGTCAAATAAAATGATTGTTTCATGATTTCCTTTCTGAAAGAATGAACGATGATAAAAACAGAAAAGGATTTACCGTTTTCCCCTTTTTCTGTTATATAACAATAAATACGATTCTTTCGATAATTTGGTTCGTACGATTTTCTCAAACTACAAAAATAAGCCGCAGGTTTACGCCCGCGGCTTGCGAGCGAAAGCTTTGCCAAAGAATATTTAAACACGAAATACACGAAAAGGAACAAAACAAACGAAAGAATTTTTTATAATCAAAAAATTTTCGTAAATTTCGCTTATTTCGTGTTGTTCGTGTTTAAAAAGAAGTATGCGCCTCGTTAACTTGAAAAAACTTTCGGTCGCCTGCAAGCAGGCTCCCTTTTAGGGAAGTTTTTTCAAGTTTAATTATGAGGGGAAAACCTTTTTTGAAAAAAAGGTTCTTCCCCTCAAACTCCCCTTTCCAAAAAACTTTAGTAAGGAAGTTAAATTGCACAATCGGCGAAAATCCGTCTAATCCGTTAAATCCGTGTACGGACTGACCCGCACACAACTATAAATAACCTATCGTTCGAATCGCAGTTCGACCGGGCCGATTAAGCCGGACTTGTACGTCGGGCCGTGGTAGTTGGTCGGAATGCTTCGATAATGATTCGCCAACGTGTTGTAGACTTCAATCTCGATACGGTTTTCGCCTTCGGTTAAGAAGCCGGTTACGTCGAGTTCCCACGGCTGACAGACCAGGACGCCGACGGATTTCCCGTTGATTCGGACTTCCGCCGTCGCGCAGACGTCGCCCAGCGACATGACGGCTTTTGTCTGCGCCTGCTCTTTTGTAACAGTAATCGTCTTTCCGTAGACGGCGCCGCCGGAATAGTAGTTCAGTCCGGTTCCATTCCAGCTCCAGTCGGTCAGAGCGTCAATCTCTCCCTGTTTGGTTGAGAAGATTATCGGTTCCGCAAACGCAGCTCCGCCCTGAACCGGGCAGTCCGGCAGGACAATCTCGACATACGTCGGTTTCACCGACCCGATGCCGGAACAGACCCATCGTCGCGTTTTGAGTTCAACCGGCGCCGTTGATTTCACCGGGAATTCCTTGCCGTCAACGAAAACTTGCGGGGTCGATGTAACAGCTTCCGCCATCGTGAGGGTCAAGCCGTCCAAGCCGGCGGGCGCGTCAAAGCGATATTTCGTTGTCGTCGGTTTGACGGCGCTAAACTCGACGGCGTCGAGAACAAACCAGCTCATCGAGTTCGGGAACGCTTTTTCTTTAACCTGTCGAGGCTGATCGTCCCATTCCGGCTGCGCCTGACGCGGTTCGTGAACGCTCGACAAGGTCGGTTCCTGATTGGACGCGGGTAGTGCCAAAACCGGCTGTTTCGGAGGCATAACCTCGTCCACTCGCCCGTGCGGCTTCGCACCCTTTTCCAGGAACCAGAAACCCCGCCCCGCCGTCGGATACGAGAGCGTCAGAATCTGCGGCTTGCCGGAAAGCTCAATCGTTTTCGCGTCAAGCGGAACGGGCTTGTCGTCCAGAAAAACGGCGTCTGGCAGGTTCCCGCCCTTTTGAATGGTCGCCGTTCCCTTCCAGCAAACCGTAGTCGTTAAATAGTATCGCTTTGGCGGGTTTTCGGCGATGAACAGCGTTTCGTTGTGTCCCTTTCGCGTCGCGCCCAGACCGATGAAATGGTCGCTGAAGTTCTCCTTCAAGCCGTGCCAGCCCTGATGTCCGGGATTGCCTTCGATGCCCCATCGCCAGGAGAACTCGTACGGCGACCACGACGAATCCAGCTCATCCATCGACTTCACCGGGTTGGACGTCGGCGCGGCTGTCGTCGGAACGGACTTGAGCCAGAACCGCTGTCCGTAGCCAACGGAACACGGTTTCCAGTTCTCGGTTTCAGAGACGCGGTAATACAATCGGCGCGCTTCCGCCCCGATCATGCGGTTGTCGGGCGTTACAGGAAGGCGGAAATCGCCCCACTGGTTGTCCATGGTCGGAATGAGTTTGAACGTCCATGACCCGGTTAGCGGGACAACGTCAATCGCTTTGGGTTCAACCGGCGCGGAGACCTGCGCCTTTTGCGTTGAGTCAAAGACAAACAGACAAGCTTCAGCGCTGGTAACCGGAATCTGAATGGACGTATACCCGTCTTTGACTTCTGTAACAGTCGCGGGAGAGACCTCGCCCGTCATCGGGTTCCAGCGTTCCGGACGTCCCGTACAGCGGAACGAGACGATAGAATTTTTCTCAGCGCCCATGACCATATAGACGTCGTACTTGCCGGCTTTGCGGCGCAGATATTTAATCGGCGAGCCAGCGCGGACGTCTTGCGGGAACAGGTAAACCTGTTTGTCCAGCTCCGCCGACCCAGTTGTATGTCGGGGGAATCGCACGTTGATTCTGCCGAATCGGTGCAGGTCGTGAACGTTGAACTGATCAAGCGGTTTGACTTCGTCGTTATCACTGAGCTTGTATCCCAAATCGAGCGTTGAAAAGAGCGTCTTTTCTCCGTCAGAGACGGCAAAGAAAATGCCCGCCGTTTGATTCCCGTTTGGGTCGTCGTCTTTGGCGAGGATTTTGATTTTGTCGCCGTTTTTGAGCGTCAGCGTTCCCGTCCAGCCTCTTGTATAATTGACGTTGGAGCAGACGCGTTTGTCGTTAACGTACAGGTCGCCGTGATTGTCGGTAAAGAACTTGACCTGATATTGAGCCGGCTGGTCGGTAAGCCCTTTGAGCGTTCCCACCGCCTGAATTCTGGTAACGCATTCCTTTGACCACGCCCAATAGCCGGTAAACCCGCCCGGATAAACGCGAGGCTCGGCTTCTGGCTCAGTAAACTTGCTGTTTGTTTCGACGTCGGCGATGCGCTCTTGAGACGTCTGAATGATTTCGTCAACCAGTTTGTTCAGAACCGGGTCGTTTGCCCCGGCGCGATCCGAAACGATCGGTTTCTTTCCGTAGATGTAAACCGTCCCGCCGGCAAGCTGGAATTGACGCAGTTTGGTTAAAACATCCCAGCGCAGAGCTTCCATGGACGGAATAACCACCGCGGCGAAATTCATATTGGAAACGGACAGTTTCGCCGACTCGCCGTTCTTTGAAGGAACGATCGACGCGCGAAGAATCGACTGCTCGTCTATAAAGGCGATGTCACGATTGGTCGCATAGATTTGCTTTGCCAAATCGAACGCCGTTTTAGTCGCCTCGCTCTGGTTGGCTTGCAAGCCGGCGTAGTACGGCGCAACGGGGTAGATAATCGCAACCTCCGCCTGCCACGTTCCCTGGCTGAGGACGTACGACAAACGCTCGTAGTATTTCAGAAAGACGTCCATGTGTTTCCAGTACGGCATGCGGAAATGGTAGCACGGCGGCGCCCATTCCCAGTAACTGCCGTGAGTGGTGTAGTACAGCCCATGCAGATTGAACAGCGTCGTTCCGAAAACGTAGTTCTCGTTGGTCGCGTACATCAACCCGTTGGGATTGGCGCCCCAGCCGAGGGAATGATAGCCCTCCAGCCAAACGCGCGGACGCTGATACAGGGCGCAGATGGATGCGGAGACCTTGTCTTTGATGAAGTCGGCGCTGCCGCCGGGCGTGTCGTGACCGGGAGCCGTATACCATCGAATCGCGCGGAAATAATCGTGATACTGCGTCGGCTGTTTTCCTCGACCGTTATTGTCACAACCGAAAGTCAACCCGCGGGAATAATGCCACATGAAAACGGGCTTGAAGTACCGCAGCTCGCCCAGATAAACCTGAACGTCCATCGCGTCCATTTTGACTTTTGCGGTTATATCTCCAATGTCGGTAAACAGAGCCGGCGCGACGCTATAGAAGTCGTATCCCTTCACCTCGGCAAAGCGTTCGGCAAAGTCGTCCGTCCACTGCCAGCCGCGATACCCAATATTCAATTCGTCGTTGAAGAAAAAGTTCAAACCGGCGGAGGATTTTCCATTATGATCTTCAAACGGCTGGAAGAACTTGTCGATGATCCGCTGACCTGACTGCGGATGAATCGGGTTTATCGTGCCGGGCTGGACTTCGTATCGAAATTCCCAAATCGTGTACTGTGACGCAGGGGCGTCTGCCGGAATATGATACTTCCCGTTCTCATCCGCTTCCAGCTTGAACCCAGGTCCGGAAATGCGGCTGTTTTCTAACGGATAGGCGGCAAACGCGATATGGTTTTCCGACTTCCTGAGTTCAAACGTTGCGCCGGGTTTAGCCATGTTGACCTGGTTCCCTTTCAGAGCGCGGGCGTTGAATTCCTTTTCGTTGTAGACAATGTCGTTGAACAGGTTTTTGGTGTTGTTCCAGTCGAGCGTGTACGTGCTCAAGCCGATTCCCATGTTGTACTTTGCAGCGACTTTAGACGCATAAGAATAAAAGTCCCACCATTCGTCAGAGAAGATGGGCGGATCGTTGTTGTACGCGCCCCAGCCGTCGGTGTCTTTGTGAGCGTAATTGACCTGAACGCCGGGAATGCCCTTTTGGTGAAGCTGTTCAATCTGCCATTCCAGACGCGCCTTGTCCAGCCGATCGCCAGTCCACCACCAGAACGGGACTTCGCCGTATCCGGCAGGCGGGTTCTGGAAATTCTCCCGCAGATTTTGCGGAGCTCGTTCCGGGTATGCAATTGCGTTTGCCGGCGCCGGCGGCAGTTTGGACGGGTCGGACAGATCAAGCGGGGATTCAAACGCGAACGCCGTCGCTAAGGTCGTTAAGACGACCATCTGACATAACAAAACAGTCAGAATTCTTGATTTTGTCATAATTATTCTTTTTAGGCAGGGGGGAAGGAAAACACAATAAACGCGTCAGACGCGTTTGCCAACATTCAACTAAGTAAAATTATACCCGGTTAAATTTTAAAAGCAAGTCATCGGGAAATATCATTTTGCGACAGAGGAAAATCTCACGCGGAGACGCGGAGGATGTTCTCGAAGTTTTAAAAACTATGCGTTCTTTGCGTTCTTTGCGGCTTAAATTTCTTCGGCGGATTATATCCGCGATCCAGCATAGTTTTCGACTACGGCGAAAGATATCGGCGGGGCAAAGGGCAGAGCGGCGCTTCGCCGACCCGCGGAGCTTTCCATGTTCTAAAGATTTGGGGATGTTTCCGCCGCAAGGGAAGACGAGGCAACCCCCAGATTGTTCGGTTCAAAAGAATTGTGCGTCCTCTTTACAAAAACCGATTAAGAGCTATAATCAAATTATTCAATCAATATTATATTTGATTGAACAAGCTGTCGTTTTCCTGTGATTGTTCTTTTGCACAAACTGTTTTTTGTTTTTATTCGTTGTTAAATACTGCAATACAAAAGGATTATCACTATTTCGATGCGTTCCATTTTGGACGATCATCGAGAATATAGCTTAGGATTATCAAAGACAAAAATAGCTAAAATAATCTCTTGCTGATAGTTTATAGTCATGAGTTTGATTAGAATATCGCTGACGTTTACATTTTCTTTTTTTTCCAACGGATTAGTTAAGTACCAGTGTCCTTCATGGCCAGCTCTGGGAAGCATTACTGAATTTTCCAGCTTTCAAGAGTTTGAAAAGAGAATGAATCGTTTTCTTCAAGACAACATAAAGGCGTCGCTTGAGTATCCAGAATCTCCATTTTATTTGTTTCCCGAGAATATTTGGCATTTCCAGACAAACCGTCCGATTCCCGGTAAGACAACGCTTAATGTTCCAGTGAATGCAAATCTGCATGAAAACTACAATCAGGATCAAACTCTGTTTCCAATTGACGTTTACTATTTGACATACAGCGAACATGAAACCTTTTACGTTCTTTGGATTCCTCTGATTGAAAAGTTCGTACAAGTTAAACGTTCAGACGACGCTAACCTCCAAAAGAACATAATTCGAGACGAAATCAAAAAAACTGTCTACGCTCATACAAAAGGAAAATGGCAAGACGTTCTTGTTGAGTCCAGCTGCATTACGTCTTTTGAAGTTCAGCATTTTACGTTTACGGTGGATGATCCTACGCTCACCCAACATTATACAGAACAATTGCGTAAAGAGGAATTTAATAACGAACTCAAGCCTTCAGACGTCGGTTTGACGGAAGTAGTCAAATGCAGCGCTCATCAGTTATCGGGATTTGAAAATCAGGTGGAACGCATGACAGAAAGTCTGTCCCTGGATAGACCGATAAGCGTCTTGATTGTCGGCGAGCCGGGGGTGGGGAAGACGTCGCTGTGGAAACAGTTCGCTCAACGGGCAATTCAAAATCATTCCAACTTTTCCTGCTATTCTACAACCCCAATTATAATGGGAGCAAACGATTATGAAGATATGGATTATCAGCCTGATACTCGTTTGGAACAGATTGCCCAGTTTGCAAAGAAACATCGCGGGGCGTATTATTTAGGAAACCTGTGGGAGCTGAATCAGGTCGGTCAATATTACAGGCATCCAATCAGCGTTGCAGACTACCTTGTCCCATATTTGGAAAAAAAGAGTTTTGGCGTCGTTGCAGAGTGCAATAACGAACAGTTTGCAGACCTGGAACAAGCCAAGCCGGGATTGATTCAATTGTTCGACGTTATCAAATTGGAGCCAACTAATACAGAGGCAACTAATAACATTTTGCATAAAAGCGCCGAGGGTTATAAAAATATTCAAATCTCCGATGAGGCGATATCTACAATTACAGGATTATACAAAAAATATTCCGCGTATGAGAGTCTTCCTGGCGCCGCAGTTAAATTTCTGGATTTGCTCTTGTCGAAAAACGCCAATATCGGCAAAAAGGAAATTAATAAAAGCGACGTCATTGATTTTTTCACGTTGCAAACCGGATTGCCCAATTTTCTTTTGGATCCGGCAATTCCTTTTGATCATGCGGAAGCAAAGCAGTTTTTTACTTCTCGAGTAATCGGTCAGGATGGAACGTCAGACAGCGGCGACCCAAACAGCCAAGACGTCAACGCGGTCGATACGGTTGTAGCGCTGCTGGAAACGGTCAAGTCTGGTCTGGCTCGTCAAACGGGGCCAATTGCTACGCTGTTGTTTATTGGTCCTACCGGAGTTGGCAAAACAGAAATGGCAAAGGCGTTAGCAGAATATCTGTACAGCGACCCCAGCCGCATGATTCGTTTGGACATGAGCGAATATTCGGATCCCGACTCGGCCGATCGATTGATCAACGGCCTCAATGGCGGCGAAGGCATTCTGACTTCCCAGGTTCGCGCTCAGCCCTTTGGCGTTGTCTTGCTGGACGAATTTGAAAAAGCCGATCCGTCCGTTTTTGACATGTTTTTACAGGTCATGGGCGAAGGACGTCTGACGGATTCTTCGGGACGTCTGGCTGTCTTTACCAACTGCGTTATTATTTTGACTTCCAACCTGGGCGTTGACACGTATGAGAAAACCTCAATGGCGATGCAGCAATCGCAGCAGGATACAACTCAAGAGCATTTTACTGAAGCCGTCGCGAAGCTGGTTCGACCGGAATTGCTTAACAGAATCGACCGCATCGTTCCGTTCAGAGCGTTGTCGAAACCTGTTTTGCGCGAGATTCTCAATTTGGAATTCAAAAGCGTCAATCGCCGTTTAGGGGTTCGATGGCGTCAATTGAACATTTCTTATGACGATGCGGTAATTGATAAACTGGTTGAACTTGGATACACGCCAAAATTTGGCGCCAGGCCGCTGCGAAGAACGGTGGAAACGTACATTTTGCATCCTCTGGCAGAAGCCTTGGCAAAGCGGAATTCAAAGACGCCTTATGACGTTCGCTTTTCCCTTTCTCAAAAAAAGAATAAAGCGGCGGAGAATTCCGTCAAACCGGAGCAGCTGTTCAATATATCAATAAAATCAAGAGCGCAAGACTCAAATTCTAAAACGCCGGCGCTATCTGCTCAACAGATTGCGTTTTTCCTTCAACAGTATCGTTCATTCGCCATGATGGTCAATTCCGTTTATCATTGCGATTATGTAGAGTCGCTCCAATCCCAGGTTCTCTACGAGGAACAGTGTTTGTCAGAGCGGTCTGCGAATAACCCGTATTTTAAACGGTCAAATAAACAACAGATCATATTAACGCACAATATTCATAAAGACGTTATAAGCCGTTTGTATCAGATGCGTCAGAAAGCGTTTTCTTTGGAAAACGATATGATTTATGATTATTTAACGTCAAAAGAACGGTTTTCAAATCGCGTTTTAGGGAATTCGCCGGATTCTGCTGATTTCCTTGTCGCTAAAGACGAGTTTAGACAAGCGTTCGAAGACCTGTTTTTCTGCCTGTTTCCGATCAACAAGGGCGTCGCATACTTTTCGTCCGAAGATACATCCTGCAACGTGTTTTTTGAATTATTGCTCAGCGGCATTGTTCCATCCGATTTGATTTCCGGAATATGTCTGTATACAAATCATATTGAGAGCATTCAGACGTATTTAGACCGTTACACTACGAAAGATTCCGTTTATCGCTGGGTTGACAATGATGGCAATATCAATACGGAAAAAAGTAAAAAAGACCTTCTGGCGCGTATGAAACCTGACCGGAAGCGGCTTGTCAATACGGAAAAAGATAAAGATGACGTTTCTGCCCTTGGCAAATCTCTTGCGGAAAACTTTAAGTATTTTATAATCGAATGCGATCCTTCGCAATTTGGCAGCATTTACAAAACAAATGAATTTGCTGTCAATAGCAGCATGATGTCCATTGAGACGGCTGACCGACACTCGATGCTGCTCCTGTCAGCTCTGGGCGGCGTTCATGTTATGGAAGGAATGGATTATTATAAAGACGGCGAATTGACCAAAAAAGATCTCAGATTTCATATAGGTTTTTATTCGCATGAACAGTGTCAGTTCAGAATCCAGTCCAGCGAGCGCAGCGATTATTCATGGATGAGCCATCATTACCAGTTTTCTTCATCAAAACCCTTAAAGGAATACTCGTCAGACAAAGGGTTTTATTTTTCCAATGGCGTGGATAAGTCAAACAGAATCATGTTTGATATTGACAGTCTGAAAAAATATTTCGATGATTATATCGTTAAATTTCTGTACTGGAATTTTGTTACTCAAAGGATAGGATGAAAGGATTGAATAAATGATTAAACACATACCAGTATTGGTCAATAAGTCTAATTCAGAATATTCTGCCCGACTATTATTTGCTCCGGAAATTGTGAAATATAATAATACGGAATGGAAGGTTTTGAAAAATCTTCAGGAGGACGTTACCGAGAGAATTGAAAAATTAATCAGACTCGATCGCACTGAAGAAGTGACTAAACTGCTTTTCTCGCCGCTGTGTCAACTTAAAAACTTTCATATCCAAACGTATTCGAAACAGTCTTTTAACGTCTGGCTGCCGATTGTTTACTGGTCAGAAGAAAAGAATCGCATCTTGTACTGCCCTTTATTAGACCAGTTCCGCTACATGCATAACGACCCGGAACTTTCAGCCGATACTGTAACATCTTGTTTCGATCATTGGCTGCGGACGGTTATGAAAGACGCCACAAAAGAGTATTTAACCAGTCTTTCAGAAAATTATAAAGATAAACACCATCATTATATTCGACTGATTAACGTCGACTATTATGAAAAGCTGGACTGTATCAGGAACAACGACGAGTACTTTTTCTTATCGCCGAACGTACCCAAAAAAGAACATGTTAATCAATATAACAACGGAAAGAGCGCTCTTTTATCGATTGCTGAACCAATCGATTACCGTCCCGAATCCTATGAAGAAATGGTTTTTGTCGACGACTACGTCGGCTCTCAGTCCAACGACAAATTATATGAGTTTTACGGAAGAATATACGACGCCTTGACAGACAAAAATCATCGAAAAGGCGTGTTGATTGTTGGTCCGGAATTGTCGGGTCGTTCATTTGCCATTGAAACGGTGCTGAGCACGATCCAGCGCAACATCAATTATTCGATGAACAATATTCTTGTCAGCAATAAAGTTCATAAAAAATCCGTCTGGAAACTGAGCGGTTCCGGCATTATTTCCGGCATGTCTTTAGTCGGTCAATGGGAAGCGCGGGCGGAAGCGATTTTTTCATACGCCGCAATGGAAGATCTGATTCTGTATATTGAATCGCTGCTGAATTTAACGGAATCTGGCAGTAAAAACGACCTCGGCTCGCTTAGCGTTGCGGACGCTCTTTTGACCTACATGAAGGAAAAGAAAATTCGCGTTATTTCCAAAATTACTCCAACTCAGCTAACCCGGCTTCGTGAACGCAACCGCTCTTTTGTCAATCAGTTTGAAATATTGACAATGCCGGCTTTAAGCGTCGAGGAACAGCTGCAAATCTATATCAGCCGAATTCAAAACTGGAATCGAAATGAGATCAACAATCGTTCTCCCTTCGAAATGATACCCTATATAACCCAGCTGGTTGAATGGACTAATCCTGACAGCGCCGCTCCGGGAAGCGTATGTAAATGGCTGGATAAAATTGAGTACAACTCTGCAGACGTTATTCAAGACAGCCTGTTGTCGCAGATGGGCGCCAATTTCCCGCTGTTAAAGAACGAACCCAGCCCAAACTATCAGGAAATCCACTCAGAGCTCTCTGAACAGGTAATTGGTCAGGAAGAGGCTATTGACGCCTTGACAAACTGGACGCTGAAATTTCAGGCTCTGTTGTCAGATCCGGGTCGTCCCGCGGCTTCGATGCTCTTTTTGGGGCCAACCGGCGTTGGAAAGACGGAATCCGCCAAAGCGGTTGCCCGATTTCTTTATAAAGACGACAGCCATTTCATTCGATATGACTGTAACGAATTGAATTCTCCCTACGCCGTTTCGCATTTGGTGGGATCCGCTCGACACGAAGGAACTCTGACCAACGCTGTTCGAGTAGAGCCGTTTAGCGTTGTCCTTTTTGATGAAATCGAAAAAGCTCATCCTTCGTTTCACGACCTGTTGTTACAAATTCTTGGCGAAGGGCGTTTGACGGACGGTAAAGGAAGAACGACTTCATTCAAGAACTGTTTTATTATTCTTACTTCCAATTTGGGAGCGAGTCAGACGGGGCGCTTTGCCGGTTTTGGAGATCTGTATCAAAACGACAGAGACATTTATTTCAAGGCTCTGGAACGTTTTTTCAGACCTGAATTTCTTAACCGTCTGGACAAAATCGTTCCATTCAATCGATTGGGAAACGCCGAACTGGAACTCATTGCCAAGAGGTTTATTTATCAAATCAGCTCCAGAGAGGGATTCCAAAAGCGCAAAGCGCTTCTGTCGATTTCTCCAGACGCTTTCGATTGGCTGGTTCAACAGGGACACGATCCCAAATACGGCGCCAGACAAACTCAACGCAGTCTGGAGCGAATCCTGGTTGAACCGCTGTCCGCCTTTTTTGCTCAATCAACCTGGACTACCATTTCTGTTGTTGAAATCGACTGTGAAAAAGACAAACTGACGTATTCAATATCTTCAATTGAACCCACGAAGAAGCCCCGGGGCGTCCGTTTAACGTCAGATATGTTCAACGACATTACGACTAAACAATATAATGTGTTTTATACGGCATTATTGGACTGGAGCGATCGAATCAGAAACATGTTTGAATCATCCGTTTCATCAGACGACAACATTCTCGACTGGGAAAATATGGATGAGCAAACGCGGCTGCGTTTTCAGATTATCGAAGAACTGGACAGTTTAAAAAATGATCTGGAATTGGTTGCAACGATTTCTGAGGGCGATCAACATAAAATTAATGGCAAATTGTATTTCTATACGATGATGTATAACGAATGGAATGACAGACTTCTTGCGCCTAAACCGCTGTCTTCTCAGGAATGGGAACTGTTGCTGCAAAGTGAAAGCGGAGTTTATCCTCAAAATGTCAAACTGATAGATGTTGAACCAGAAAAAAATAACCGCATCGTCAATGCGTTGTCAAGATGTTCACAAATTCATCAGTTGTTAGCATCTGGAATTCCGCAGATGGAAGAGGCGTTGATTGTACTGTTTTCTACAGGCGAGTTGTCATTCGATTCAGACGTCAACGTACAGACAATAGAGCTCATTCGCCAATATTCCGAGAACAGCTATTCGCCCATTAGTTTAATTCAGGGGGAATACGATTCGTCCCAACGCAAAAAGACGTTGTATTTTCACACTCAAGGTTTGGGCGTGCGACAACGCTTGATGAAATATTTATCCGGCGTATACGTCATTTATGACGAATACGGTCATCTGTCCAGAGCCGATTCCGTAATAATTCTGCCGTTTGATTCAAAGACGCAAACGCCTGATGAATGCATCCGCAAGTATTTGGATTCCAAACCGAATGTATGGGGGGAACTTCGGTACATGTTTATGAACGATTCATTTTATGAATCTGACGACTCTCGACGGTATTACGATCTCCCGCCGGAATTGGAAAAAGCAATTTCCGAGATCATTCGTTGAGCTTTACCCCCGTTCAAAGAGAAACTCGTTCATTGGAATACGTTTTAAGTTTTTATTGCCATGGCAACAATTAGATTACCGATTATCGTTTGGGAAGATGGAAGAAACTTTTATTGCAAAATGATCTTCCAGCCATTTCTGTATCCGGTTGAGTACAACTGTTCAGTTGGTAAAAACGCCAAGGATGCCAAAAACGATTTGCATAAAGTCGCGCAAAAGATTTTCACTCAAAATGACTGGACAGAGTACGATTCGAATTTGGACATTCATTTAGGTTCCGTTCACGTCAAAATCAGACCCAAAATAGTATATCCCAACAAGAGATTCTCGGCTCCTTTTTCGGTAGAACTCAACATTCCTTATGTATGGCGTCAGGACGCAATCGGAACGGTTGACGTTGAATTTCCCGTTCTTTCTTACGCTGCTACATTTTCTGGTTCCGAGAACCTTCGTCAGGAAGCGGAAAGGTATATCAAACAGAAACTCAGCGAAGCAGACGAAGGCTTTATTTACAACATCAAAGACGTCCAAAACGCCCGAATAGACGACATGTATATTGCTGTCAAAGCTCGAGAGAAAAATCAGTTTGATTTTTCGAAAAGACGTTCTTTGCTGGGACAAACCGCCATCGAGTTGTCGCCAGACTATATTAAAAAGAACTTTAACGCCGCGTGGGAAATGTCTTCGTATATTGACCGGTTTGCGTCAGAGTATAAAAGGTCATTCTCTTCGATTGTATTGATTGGCCCTTCCAGCTGTGGAAAGAGTACGGTTTTGGTCAACGCGATTCGTCAGAATTCGTTTAGACAAAAGTTCTGGCTTTCCAATGATCGACGGCTGGTTCAGGGAACAAAATGGCTGGGCGAATGGCAGCAGCAGATTAAATCCATTATAGATGAATTGGCGCAGAATCACGGCGTTTTGTGCATCGAAAATCTGTCTCAGCTGATTAAAAATCCGGACGAGGCGGAATCGAGTCTGGCTTCGTTTTTTATCCCGTATTTACGTTCCAGACAAATTCGGTTGATTGGGGAAATGACTCCTGAAGAGTACCAAACCATGAAACACGTTTTGCCTGAGTTTATTGACTTGTTTGAACCGGTTTACATCGAGCCGCTTTCATACGAGCAGGGACGGTCGATGCTAATGAGCATGAACAACGATTTTATGCGGAATCACAAGCCGTACGCAATTGAAGAGAGCGTCGCTTCCACAACCGCCTATTTGTTTCATCGTTTTTATGGGGAATCGGCGTTTCCCGGTCAGGCGGCGCGGTTTTGGCAAAAGACCATCCCTCCCAGACGGCGCAAAAAAGAACAATCGTATACAACCGACATGCTCTATGACGACTTTCTGGCGCATACCGGAATGCCTCAATGGCTGTTCCGGAACGAGATGACACTCTCGTACAGCCAGGTTTTCAATGACTTGTCTCAACGCATTGTTGGTCAGCCGGAAGCGTGCGGAGCGATTGCAAATGTAATTCTTCGATTCAAAACCGCGATGAACAATCCGAAGCGTCCAATTGGTTCGTTTCTTTTTTGCGGTCCAACCGGCGTCGGGAAAACGCAAATGGTGAAAACCATGACCCAGTATCTGTTTGGAAATCGAACGGTTCATCAAACCGATGAAAAAATGCCGGATCGGTTTGTTCGTCTTGATATGAGCGAGTATTCCCTCCCGTGGACGGCTCAGTCTATTCTGGAAAAGCCGGACGGTTCTCCCAGTAAATTTATCGAGCAGATTCGTCAAAATCCGTTTTCCGTTGTTCTGTTTGATGAAATTGAAAAGGCGGACAGCGGCGTTTTTGACATAATCCTTAACCTCCTGGACGAAGGACGGCTTCAAGATCGGCTGGGACGCGTTACAAATTTCAAGAACGCAATTATTGTCATGACGTCCAACCTGGGCAGTTCAAGCAAAGACAGTCATGGTTTTATCGCTCACGACAACAATAAGAGCGAGATTGAAAATCCGGAACAGGCTTTTCAAACCAATAGCGGTCATATATCGGGCGCTCTCAACAAGGACAACAAAACGGATTCTGAACGTCAAAACAAATACCGTCAGGCGGTTGAACAGTTTTTCCGTCCGGAATTTTTCAACCGCATTGACAACGTTGTCGCGTTTAATAAACTGGACAAAGCCGCCTCTAAAGCGATTGTTAAACTGGAACTGTCGGCTCTGAAAAATCGAAGCGGCATCAAAGAACGCGATATTGAGATTAAACCGACTCCAGCTATAATCGAAAAGCTTATTGAACTGGGATTTGACGAACAAATGGGCGCCAGACCTCTTCAAAGAATTATCGAGTCCAAAGTTGTTGAAACGTTGGCTCAATGGATGCTTGAAAATCCCAATGAAAACGGCGCTG
This sequence comes from Thermoguttaceae bacterium, assembly GCA_017407125.1. Taxonomy (GTDB): domain Bacteria; phylum Planctomycetota; class Planctomycetia; order Pirellulales; family Thermoguttaceae; genus RUG11551. Next base: position 136,285 of record JAFQXE010000038.1, on the reverse strand, counting down.
CGCTGACTCTGGACTGGACGTCGGACGGCGTGTCGGTTCGGAAATAACGATCTTCCGACGCGCTGGCTCCTGAAGGCTTTTGGAATCGCCGTCCGTTCACGGCTTTGGGCGAGTCGGGGTGCGTAATCGTCCGGAAAAATCACGCGGAGTGAGCAAAGTTTTAAATTGGACTTTGCATAAAGACATTCGTCGATAGACGCAGCCTGGGTTTACCCCTGTAGCTCGCCATGCGTAATTGCTAATTGCTCATTGAAAATTGCTAATTCTCTTCCCCCTCACTCCTTGTCGAAATTCAGATTTGTAGTATTATATAGCTTTTAGTACTTAGTATTTAGTGCATAGTGCATAGGACGCAAAGCGCTCCACTCACTATGCACTACGCACTATGCACTACGCACTTAAATCCCACCTAAACATACCATGTCAGAACAGCGCAAAGACCTGAGAAATATCGCCATTATCGCCCACGTTGACCACGGGAAGACGACGCTTGTCGACTGCATTCTTCGCGAGTGCAGTCAGATGCGAGAAGAGAAGCTGGAATGCAACCAGATTCTGGACTCCAACGACCTCGAACGGGAGCGCGGGATTACCATTTTGGCGAAAAACATCGCCGTAACGTACAAGGGGATTAAAATCAACATCATGGACACGCCCGGCCACGCGGACTTCGGCGGCGAGGTCGAGCGCGTTTTGAGCATGGCGGACGGCTGTCTGGTTCTGGTCGACGCGGCGGAAGGCCCGATGCCGCAAACCCGCTTTGTTCTTTCCAAGGCGCTGGCGCTGGGGCTGAAGCCGATTGTTCTGATTAACAAGATTGACCGCAAAGACGCCCGACCGCAGGAAGTCCTCAACGAGATTTTCGACCTGTTTATCAACCTGGGAGCCAGCGACGAGATCGCCGATTTCCCCTACCTGTTTTCCAGCACAAAAGAGGGCTACGCGACGGAGGATCCGAACGTCCGAACCGATTCTATCGTTCCGCTGCTGGACATGATTCTGGAAAAGATTCCTGCCCCAACGGTCGAACTGGACAAGCCGCTGCAAATGCTTGTTACAACGATTGACTGGTCGTCGTTTGTCGGTCGAATCGGCATCGGGCGCGTTGCGTCCGGCACGATCCGCAAGGGTCAAAACGTCGTCGTTATGCAAAAAGACGGCGTCAACACGCCGGGCAAAATCGGGCAGCTGTTTACATTCAACAACCTCGGCAAGACGGAAGTTCACGAGGCGGACGCAGGCGACATCGTCGCGGTAGTCGGAATGCCGTTTGTCGAAATCGGCGATACGATCTGCCCGCCCAACGATTTGAACCCCTTGCCGCGAATTCACGTCGGCGAACCGACCCTGCGAATGACGTTCAGCATCAACACATCGCCCTTGGCGGGCACGGAAGGGAAGTACGTAACAACCCGAAATCTCCGCGAACGTCTTTTCCGAGAGCTGGAATCCAACGTCGCCCTGCGGGTCGAACAGATTCCCAAAACCGATCAGTACGTCGTTTCCGGCCGAGGCATTCTGCACTTGTCCGTTCTGATTGAAACGATGCGCCGCGAGCAGTACGAGCTGTCCGTCGGGAAGCCGGAGGTCATTTACCGTCAGGTGGATGGCATCGTTGAAGAGCCGTTTGAAACGCTGATGGTGGAAGTCCCCAACACGCTCACCGGCCCTGTCATGGAAATGGTCGGACAGCGGTGCGGCGAATTCGTCGAAATGACGCCGCGCGGCGACTGTACGCTCATTCAGTTTTCGATTCCTTCTCGCGGTCTGATTGGGCTGAGAACCCGCATGCTGACCGCCACCAAAGGCACAGCGATTATCAACCATCAGTTCGACTGTTACAAACCCAAAGTCGGGGAAATTCCCACGCGTCAGACGGGCGTGCTGGTTTCCAACGCTCCCGGCAAAGCCGTCGCCTTTGCTCTGGACGGCTTGCAGGCGCGCTCTGACCTGTTCGTTTCGCCCAACGACGTCGTTTACGAGGGCATGATTATCGGCGAGAACGCGCGATCCAACGATCTGGTTGTCAATCCGACCAAAGAGAAAAAACTGACCAACCTTCGGGCGTCTGGCAACGACAAAAACATCATTCTTAAACCCGCGCGAAAAATGACGCTGGAAGAGTCGCTCGAGTTCATTGAGGAAGACGAACTGGTCGAGGTTACGCCGAAATCGATTCGTCTGAGAAAGATTCTCCTTACGGAAAACGACCGCCGCCGCGCTGCGAGAAACGCCCGCAACGCGGAAGAAGACCGATTAGCGGCGATGGAAAACGAAGATTAATTCTTTTTTCGCCAGTACAGCAACCCCATCGCGCTGAGAACCAACAGCGCCCAGGTCGACGGTTCTGGAACAGCGTTGGCGTCAATTGACGCATACAGGAAACCGCCGTCTACGTACAGGTTCCAGGCATACGCGCTTTCCGGCGAAAGCAGCCCGTTCCAGAAATCGTCGGATGCGTAGTCGCCGGTCAGACCGTCTGGAGAATCAATGAGCGTGTACGTCGCGCCGGGGACAGGATTGGTCAGCGCCAGTTCCAGAATCGCGTCGTCTGCAATGTCGATCGTTCCGCCGGACAGAATAATCAGCTGGTCGATTCCCGTCTCGTCCTGTTCAAACAGAAGCGTCGAGCCGGATTCTGCAGTAAAGTCGCCGTCCATGGTCAGCGTTCCGACGGAGTTGCCCGGCGAGAACAGCGCGCCGTCTTTAATCGTCAAATCGCCGGTATAGAAGCCCTTGAACAACAGCGAGCCGCCTTCAGCAGTCAAGGAGCTGGCGGTGATGGGATGTTCTTCCGTTCCGTCTAAAGCGAGAACGCCTTCTCCGGTTTTGAGAAGCGTTCCGGAGCCGGCGATTGTGTTGTCAAAGCGCTTGGCGTCTGCGGAATCCGTTTTGAATTCCAAAACGCTGCTGTCGTCGAGCGTGAAGGTACCCGTTGCGGAATTGATATAGTCCAGTTCAGCCGTCAGTTTGCCGCTGTTGGAAATGGAAACGTTTTGCAACTGATAAACGTTGGTATCGTCGCCTTCTCGACCAGCAATGGTAACTTGCGCCTGATTGATAAGCGTCTGAGCGGTTTCGCTATCCATATAAATGCCGCCGTCGAAGGAATACGTTCCAGCATTCTGGAACGTCAAAACGGAATTAGCGTCGAAAAAGTAGATGTCGTTCCCAACTTCGGCAGCGTTTCCGGTAAACGTTCCAACTGTTCCATCGCCGGAGAACGTAACGGTTGCCGCATACATCGCCCCGCCCAGGGATCCAGTGGAGTTATTTTCGAAAGTAAACGAGCCTGTTGACATTGTTATATAAGAAACGCTCAACGCGCCGCCATATCTTGTCGATGTGTTCCCGCTAAAGAGCATGGCAGATTCTTCGTCAAGACCAGTAAAAACGACAGCCGCGCTGTTTACGCCGCGAATAGCTCCGCCGTCGCCGTTAGCGCTTGTAACGGAGTTGTCCGTAAATTTGACGTCGTCGCCCTTAACGGTCAGCGTTCCGCCGTTTAAATGGATTGCGCCGCCGAAAAGATCGGCTTTGTTTTTATTGAACGTAATCGTATCAGCTTGAATTGTTCCGCCGCTGCCGGAAACAGAAATCCCGCCGCCGTAGTAACGCGATGTGTTGGAATCGAATTTAATCTCTGCGGCGTTGGTTGAAATCGACGTGCAGTGAATCGCGCCGCCGTAGGAATATCTGGAATCGCTGGCGGTTTCGTAGTTGCCGGTAAAGTTGAACGTCCCGGTATTCATAGTCAGCGCGTTTGTACTAATCGCAGCGCCGAAATACTTCGTGTAGTTTTTATCAAACGTAAAGACGGAGTCAGCGTCAGCCCCGTTGAGAGTTACATTCCCTCCGTAAATAGTTCCTCCGTCGTTGGCGGAAATGTGGTTCCCGGAAAACAAAACGTCTTTGCCTGTAATAGTGAGCGTAGAGGATGCATTATTGTTAAAAATCGCTCCGCCGAAGTTGTTCGCAGTGTTATCCGTGAATTTAATCGTATCGCCTGTAATGGTCAGATCGTTATTGGTAAAAATCGCGCCGCCGCGGTTAGCGGACGAGTTCTTGTTAAAAATAATCGTATCGGCTTTAATCGTTCCAGCGCCGTTAACGGCAAGTCCGCCGCCGTAATACTTGGACGAGTTGGAATCGAAATTGATCTTTTTCGCGTCTGCGCTAATGGACGTACAGTAAACCGCGCCGCCGTAAGAATATTTATTAGAACTGGCGGTATCGTAATTGTTCGTGAAATTGAACGTTCCTGTTGTTAAAGTTAAAGCTTTACAGTTGATTGCGCCGCCATAGTATGCGCTGTAATTTTTATTGAATGTAACAACAGGGTTGACGCCAGTTCCAGTAATCGAAACGTTTCCAGAAATTTGGAGCGCGCCGCCGTCGTTGCCGGAGACGTGGTTTCCATCGAACGTAATTGAGTTGGCTTTCATGGAAAGATCGCCTGTTGTTACACGAATAGCGCCGCCGTAGGTTTTGGCAGAGTTGTTTGTAAAGTTGATAGAGCCGCTTTCCATCGTGATTCCATTTGAGCAAATTGCGCCGCCGGCTGCCGCAGGCGCGGTATTGCCTGTCATGGTTACGTCGCCGTTGAACTTGATGGTGTATTTGCCATCGCCTTCCTGACGAATTCCACCGCCGTCAGACCCGGTTCCCTTGTTGTTAGTGAACGTCGTGTCTCCGTTAAACGTCAAGTTTCCCCAAACGTGAACGGCGCCGCCCCACTTGCCAGAGGAGTTGCTTTCAAAAAGACTGTTTCCATTGATAGTTGCTGGAATCTGCGTGTTCTTCTGACCAACGTTGATAGCGGAACCGCACGTCGTAGCGTAGTTGTTTCTGAACGTAATAACGTCATTGTCGGCAACGTTAATCGTCAACGAGCCGCTTTGCGATACGTTAATCGCGCCGCCGCGGTATTCGCCTGATCCGGTTCCTTCAGCGCGATTGCCGTCAAAGACGACGCCGTTAGACGCGTTGATATTCAGCGTTCCGCTGTCGAATCCGAAGACCGCGCCAGTGTATTCTTTTTCCTTGAACCCGGTAAAGGTGACGTTGTCCAGCGTCAGATTCATTGTAATTGACGGGCTGGAATGGAAGAAAACGCCGATGCAGTTTGTTACAATCGCTTCGTTTCCCTGATAGTCCAGATCTTTGAGCGTAACGTTGTACGTTTTGGCGCCGTCGTTAAAGTTGTAGAATCGGGTTGTACCCGCGTTTATCGTCTGCTTGACGCCGGGCGTTGCCGACTGAATTGTAAACGAGGTAGCCGGATTGCCGTAGCTTACAGCTTGAGTAGCCGTACCGGAAATCTTGATAACGTCGCCTGCGGCTGGTCCGCCATTATCGGCAGATTGTTGAACAGCGCCGACCTCTGTACCGGAAGCCGTCAAATCTCCCGCGGCGTTGTAACGCTCGACAACGTCTGCCATTGCGCTTGATGACAAACCGACAACCGCCGCCGTCATGACCGCTGTTGCCAGGAAACTGTAAACTGAACTGCATCGATTTTTATTCATAAATTTTGCTCCTGTCGGCGCATTGATTTAAGGTTATAATATGTCAACTGGATATGTGTATAATGCTGTCCATTTATACACGTGTACTAATTATAATCGCTTTTTTAAAAAATGCAATAAAAAATTCTGGGATTTTTTGAGAATTCCAAGAGAAAGTTTGAGGGTTTTGAGAGGTGATAAAATAGGAAAAATGGAGAATGCAATTTTTATCAGCCGCCCCGCACACGCAGTACGATGAAATCGAAAATCTTACTGGATCGCGGACGTAATTCCGCCGAATAAAAAAACGAAAATCTTCGTCCTACGCGAAATGTACGATGAAACCGAAAATTTAACGTACGAATAGACGAAAAAGATTAGGGTTGCGGACTTACGTCCGCGATCCAGAGTGGTTACTGGCTGCGAAAAAGGTTTTCAGCGGGGCTTTATTCCTTCGGCGGGCGAAGACGCCCGCGAACCAGCAGGTCAGAGTTTTTTTGGCTGCGTTAAAGTTTTTTGGAGGCTTCCGCCGCAAAGCGAAAGCCTCGCGTTTAAAATTTACTTTCGTTTCCGCCAACACAGCAAGCCCATCGCGCCGAGAACCAGCAGCGCCCAGGTCGACGGTTCCGGAACGGCGTTGGAGTCAACAGAGGCGTAAAGGATGCCGCCGTCTACGTATAAGTTCCAGGCATACGCGCTGGCAGGCGTAAGAAGCCCATTCCAGAATTCGTCGGACGAGTATTCGCTTGGCAGCCCGTCTTCCATTTCAATAAGCGTGTACGTCTTACCGGGAACTGGACTTGTCATTGCCATCTGAAGAATAGCGTCATCTGCAATGTTGATCGTTCCGCCGGACAGAATAATCAGCTGGTCGATTCCCGTATCGTCCTGTTCAAACAGAAGCGTCGAACCGGATTCAGCGGTGAAGTCGCCTTTCATGGTCAGCGTTCCAACGGAGTTGCCCGGCGAGAACAGCGTTCCGTCTTCAATCGTCAAATCGCCTTCATAATATCCTTTGAACAGAAGCGAGCCTTCGTTAACTGTCATGGAGTTGGCGGTAATAGGTTTGTCGTCCGTTCCGTTAAGAGCCAACGTTCCAGAGCCGGTTTTGAGAATCGTTCCAGAGCCGGCGATTGCATTGTCAAAGCGCTTGGCGTCTGCGGATTCCGTTCTGAATTCCAAAACGCTGCTGCTGTCGTTGAGCGTGAAGGTTCCCGTTGCGGAATTGATGTTGTCCAGTTCAACCGTCAGTTGGCCGCCGTTGGAAATGGAAACGGTTTGAAGCTGATAAGCGTTGGTATCGTCGTCTTCTCGACCGGCAATCGTAACTTGCGCCTGATTGATAACAGTCTGAGCGCCTTCGGTAGCCAGGCAGATGCCGCCGTCGAAGGAATAGGTTCCGGCGTCCTGGAACGTCAAAATGGAAGACGCATTAACCAGATACAGATCGTTTCCGACTCCGTTGTTGGAAACGTTGTTTGTGAACGTTCCCTCAGAGTCAGCTCCCGCAAAGGTGACATTGCCGTATGCGTAAATCGCTCCGCCATTCGTGGCAGCAGTATTGCCGGAGAATTCAACGCCCTTATTAAACACAACCGAACCTTGAATCGATGCAGCGCCCTGAGCGTAGATCGCGCCTCCTGAGCTGGCAGAAACGTTATTCGCAAATGTTACGAACTGATTTGCGGTTACGACGCCTCGAGTATAAACTGCGCCGCCGCCAGCGCCCGCCGTATTGCCAGTAAACGTCGTTTCGCCATTTATGGTCAGATTAAGTTCGTTGCTGGCATAAACTCGAATCGCGCCGCCAACCCAGGTTTCAGCCGTGTTGTCGGAGAACGTAAACGATTTCCCGTTCAGCGTTGTGTTTCCAGAGGCGTAAATCGCGCCGCCTTCACGATTGCAGGAATTCCCGGAAAAGGTGTAAACGCCGTAGCCCGCCTCGTAGTCGCCAGCCTGCCCGAAGGTTACGGCTCCTGAAGACGAGTAAATTGCGCCGCCGCAAGCGCTGTTGCCGGAGCCTGTAACTGAGTTATTTGTAAAGCTGACCGTTTCGCCGCGGACTGTAATTGGTTTGCCAAAGATCGCGCCGCCTTGATAATCCGCTTTGTTACCGTTGAACATAATCGTATCGGCTTGAAGCGTTATAGCGCCAGAGCCTGTGCCTTTGAGAGCAATTGCGCCGCCGTAGTACCTGGACGTGTTGCCGTCGAAGTTAATCTCCTTGGCGTTGGTTGTAAGCGACGTGCAGCTGATCGCGCCGCCGTAGGAATACGAGCTTGAACTGGCTGTTTCGTAGTTGCCGGTGAAGTTGAACGTACCGGTGTTGAGCGACACCGCGTTTGAGTTAATCGCGGCGCCGTAATACTTCGAATAGTTTTCTTTGAACGTAAAGACGGAGTCGGCGTCCATCCCGTTGAGAGTTACGTTTCCGCCATGAATCGATCCGCTGTCGTTGGCGGAAATGTGGTTTCCGGAAAACAGAACGTCTTTGCCATTAATAGTGAGCGTAGAGTCGCCATTATTGTTAAAAATCGCGCCGCCGAAGTTGTTCGCGAAGTTGTCTGTAAATTTAATCGTATTGCCGGTAATGGTCAGACTGCCGTTGGTAAAAATCGCGCCGCCGCGGTTATCAGACGTGTTTTTGTTGAAAATAATCGTGTCGGCTTTGAGCGTTCCTCCGTTAACGGAAAGTCCGCCGCCGTAATACGTGGACTTGTTAGAATCAAAGTTGATTTTCTTGGCGTCTGTACTGATAGACGAAGTGTGAATCGCGCCGCCGTAGGCGTAATCAGCGGAACTGGTAGTATTGTAGTTGTTCGTGAAATTGAACGTCCCGGTTTTGAGCGTCAGCGTTCCGTCGCAGCGAATCGCGCCGCCCTTGTATTTGGTGTAGTTATTGTTGACCGTTGTAACAGCGTCTGCGCTTGAGCCATTGATAGTAAAAGAGCCGGAAGCGTAAATCGCGCCTGCGTCGTTGTTGGCGGTGTTGTTGCCGTCAAAAAGAATTGTATCGGCGGTAAGCGTCCCGCTGGCAGCTTTAATTGCTCCGCCGTACGTTTTAGCATAATTGTTCTTAAACGTGAGCGTATCAGCCGTAATTGTAAAGGTTCCAGCATTGACGTGAATCGCTCCGCCGGTGCTGGCGTTAGATCGGTTGCCTTCAAAAACGAGTCCGTTGGTCGCGGTAATTTTCAGATTCCCGGAACCGTCAATACCAAAGACGCCGCCGTGATAACCGGCGTTTTTGAATCCTGTAAAGGAGACGTTGTCGGTTTTAATATCCAGCGTGCAAGCAGGCGAGGTGTGCATATACAAACCGATTGCGTTGCTGACGGCATCTGGATAGCCTTGAAAATCCAAGTCCTTCAAGGTGATGTCGTACGTTTTATTGCCATCGTTGAAGTTGTACAATCGGGTGTTGCCCGCGTTAATCGTCTGCTTTGTGCCGGGCGTTGTCGACTGAATCGTAAACTTGGTAATCGGATCGCCGTAACTTGTAGCCTGGGTTGCCGTACCGGAAATCTTAATAACGTCGCCTGCGACAGGTCCGCCGTTATCGGTAGATTTTTGAACAGCCCCGACGTCGGTTCCAGACGCAGTCAAATCTCCTGCGGCGTTGTAACGTTCGACAACCTCTGCCGTCACGGTTGACGTCAAAACAAAAAGCCCGATTGTCAGCATGGACGCAATAACTCGGAACCGGAAAACGAAATCGTATCGATTTTTACTCATAACATTTGCTCCTGTTTGGCGCATTGAGTTAAAGTTAAAGATATGGTTTTTAAAATACTAGTATATATTATAATAGCTTTTTTGAATCTTGCAAGAAAAAAATCAGTTTTTTTTTAATAATTTTGGGAGAAAGTTTGAGGGGAGTGAGAGATTTTGACAGAGAGGGCTGAAATATTTTCTGTCAGCCGCGTGCGCTATTCCAGAAATCAAAGAACGTGGAAAGCCCGTTTGCACAACTGGTTCGCGGGCGTCTTCGCCCGCTTCAGGAAAAAAGGTTTTCAGTGGGGCAAAGCGACCAACGGGAGCGGTTATTATACTTCTCGCGCGGTAGCGCGGATCGGCTCCCCGCCTACGGGGGCGGGCGAAGACGCCCGCGAACCAGCAGGACAGAGTTTTTCGACTGCGAAAAAGTATGTTTGGAGGCTGCCGCCGCAAGCGTAAAACGAATCCCTATTTCCCTATAAACCCGTCCAGATTCTCGTAGTTCTTTTTCAGTAGGCTCTTGGGATTAAACGGCGACTGACCGTCGGTGCGGTCTTTGATGTCGGCGTCGAGGTACAGCTCGTTGTGCGGCTTGAATCCCGGCAGGGTAATGACGATAACGAACACGTTCATGCCGCGATGTCCAGTGTTTGGCGGAATGTAGGTAAAGTCGCCCGGCTTGAGCGGGACGTTAAGGAATCGGGTCAGGTTCCCCAAATCCGGATAGAGAATCAGGCTGGACGGGTCGGAGCCGGTCGCCAGATTGTATTCCGCCGGGTCGAGAACGAGATACATTTCGTACTGCGGCATGCCGCCGGTTACGGGAACGCGGGGATGGAAATGCGTCGGGGACGTGTCGGCGGCGATGTTGACGGCGTGGCTGTTGAGCAGGTTCGCCCCGTCTTCGGTTTTGCCGGACGGACTCCACGTCAGGAGCAGTCGGCGGAACGGGTCGAAGCCCGGATTGCAGCCGCCCGCCGTGTCTTTGAGGAATCGCAGACGCCGAACCATGGACGTCGGGCGGTTCTTCTGACCGTTGAGCCGAATGTACATAGCGCGGAAATCGCCCCGGACGTCAACGGATTCACCGGCGGCGAGAGTAATCTGATCCCCGCTCATCATCGGTTCCCAGCCGTCCGCCTGTTTTGTCGACCAGCCGATCTTCCCGTAGACGGAAAACAGCCATTCCAGAGCCGCCTGAACTTCCGCGTCGCTCGACCACGGACGAACGCTCGACTCTTCCAGCTTCCAGAGTTCGCCGCAGACGTCGCCTGCAAAGGCGGGGTTTCCGTCCGCGTCCTTGCCGGCTGTCGCGCGGTCGAGAATCGCCCGAACCGGCGTCTGAACCGCCGTAGCGACGGTATCGAATTTCTTTTCAATCAGATTGAGCTTCTCTGCCAGGTCGGCTGGGGTCGCGTCGGTCTGATAGCCGGACGAGAAAAACGCCCCGTCGCCCTCTTGAGTTCTGTACCCGGCGGGAAGGAGGATTTCCCCTTTTCCCTTGAACAAAAACCAGAACGTAACAGCGTTATCGGGAGACGTCAGCCGGGTTGGCGAGGCAACGTCCACGACGCCGAAATCCACGTTGGGATGGTCTTGCTGAATCCGCTTTTTCAGGCGCGCGACGGCGTCGGCGTCCGAGAGCGTAAAGCGATATTGGTCAAATTGAGATGCGCTGGTAGACGCCATGTCTGCCTCCGGGGTTTGAGCTAAACAAAACGACGACAGACAAAGCAAAACGCCCGTCTGAACGATACAAATCAAACGTTTCATGGATTCTCTCCGTTTTCTCTGACTAGGGAAAAATACTGCTCGATTCCCGATTGGGAAATCGACTTATTTCAGATTGTAGCGCTTTTTCCCGTCGAGGTCAAGCTGGGGGGGCGGGGAATTAGCAATTAGCAATTTTCAATTAGCAATTAGGCGAGTCGGGGTGCGTTGATTGTACTTTTTTTGAACGCAGAGTACGCAGACTCCTCGCAGAGAGCGCAGACGGGCTGGGAATGTGGCGACTACGCCAACTACGTTGTCTTCGCCACGATTCCCGCCCGGTTTTTAAAAAATTTTAAAATGTTTTTAAAAAATTTTAAAATATTTGCAAGCGAACATCGTGTCATAGCCCGAGAATCGGGCGTAGATGACACATGGTCGCTTGCTTCTGCGTATTCTGCGAGTAGTCTGCGGTCTCTGCGTTCCTTTTAAAAACAATTGGATAATATAACTGTCTTATTTGTCTATTTTTTAAAAATCCATCAAAATATTAATAAAAATTCCCCCAAAATTTTGACATCTTTTAAATTTTAGAGTATAATATATTTATGCAACTATATATTCGCTGCATGAAACGTAAGTATTAAACACAATTATTTTCCCTTTTTAATAAACCTCGAACTCATGTTTGTTCCCATGACGAAGTTCCCGAAAACCCTTTGTTTGGCGATTTTTGTTTTGGCGTGCGCTGCGATTGTTCCCGCGATGGCGCAAACTGTCACGTATACGAACGGGGAGATTTATAACGCGCCCAATATCGATACCGACAGTTACGATACTGTGTATTTTGTTATCACAGACGCGTCGCTGCATTCCTATCCCAGAAATCTGTCTGGAGGCGGGTTTGTTGACTATACCGGCAAAAGCGTCAACTATTACCTCAAATTGACAGGGGACAACACCGCGTTTACAGGAACGATGAACGTTCATAACTCGGACGCGAATACTGGATTGTATTTCGCCAGTACGAACGCCGGGTTTAGTCAGGGGACTTTGGTCTTGGGCGACAAATGCTATGTCAGAACCGCCATGTCGACAGACGCAATCGTTTCAATCGGCGCGCTGGAAGGAACCGGATTTATTCGCAACGACGAGTCCTCCGGTCACACAATCACGTATCAGCTCGGCGGAGCCAATAAAGACGCAACCTTCAGCGGGCAGATCATGAACACCTACAGAAGCAACGTCGACGATTATCCAACCGCGATCGAAAAAGTCGGAACGGGAACGCAGGTATTAGCGGGGAACAACACTTACTCTGCCGGAACAACGATTACAGAAGGGACGCTCAAACTCTCCGGCGCGGGAACTCTGGGATCGGGCAAAGTTGTTAACAACGCCACGTTGGAATTCGCTCATGATACAAAACAAACGGTTAGCAACGCTATTTCCGGAACGGGAACGATTAAAAAGACAGGAGCTGGCGAACTGGTTCTCAATGACGCCTCTGGCTTCAAGGGAGAAGTTAAGGTTACTGACGGAACGCTAACGATTACTAAATCAGGCGGAACGGGAACGTTTTCAAAAGAAAGCGTTGTAACCGTTGAAGGATCGTCAGCCGTTCTCAGCGGATCCGGTACGGTTTTGGGTTACGGGACGGGATCCGTTAGCCGACTCAATCTTAATAACGGCGGTTCATTAAACGTTACCTCTGGTCACATTACATTGGGATGCGTCATGTATCTCAACGACGGCAAATTTACCATAACCAATCCCGACGACCAGGGCGACTCCTACGGCAGCTTTATTATCGATAACGGCATTCACGTAACGGGCGGAACAGCTAACGTAATTGACGTTAACAGGGTTTCAATTCGCAACGACGATCACACTGAAAGCGGCGGTCTGTTCGATGTCGCTGAAGGCGCTATGTTGACGGTAAACGCCGTCGTCTTTGACAGCGCAATTGCCAGCGATAAAAGACCCAACGTTGTTAAAACGGGGAAAGGCGTTTTAGTTTTCTCCGCAGCGAATACCTACTCAAAAGACACTGTTATTCAAGCGGGTACGCTCAAGCTGACTGGAAACGGAACGCTCGGTTCGGCAACAACCGATATTACTGTTACGTCTTCTGATGAAAAGATGTACGCGACGCTGGAACTGGCTCAGGAATCCGGCGAGATCAACTTTACTCGAAACGTTAAGAGTAACTACTATTCCAATGCGGCGACGGGCGGGACTCAAACCGGAAGACTGATCAAGTCCGGCGCGGCAACGCTCAACTTCTCCGGCAATATTTCCAGCACCGGCTTTGAAACCACGGCTGGCGTAACGAACTTCGGAACAGAAGCCGCTCCCAACGCCAACGCGCTTCGATTGGGCTATTTGAGAGTCGACAACGGCGCGACCGTCAATTACAACGGCACGGAAACCGGCTCCATGACGATTCTCGGCGGCGGCATTTCGTTCGTCGGGAAACAAGGTAACGGGACGTGGAATATCAACAGCGGCAGCATTAAAACAGAAACAACGTCCGGCAACGCCGCCAATTTGAAACTGTACATCGGCGGCGAAACCAACGCTGACAACGCTTCTGTCGGTACGGTCAACATCGCCAGCGGCGTTACCTACGCTGCGGGAAGTCAGGAAATTCAAGTCGGATCCTGGGGAACGGGTAATCTGAATATTTACGGAACGATGACCACAAGCGCCCTGCTTCGCCTTGCTGAACATTCCGGCGGGTCGTCTGGTACGATTACCGTCTACGACGGCGGCTCTCTGACGAGCAATTCAAACCTGTTTGTCGGTTCCTATGGCGATGGGCTTGTCGACGTTAAAAACGGCGGCAGCGTTACCGCGAAGGGAAGCGTTACAGTCGGTTCCTACGGAGACGGCGAGATTCTCGTAGAAAGCGGCGGAAGATTTGAATCCACCGTCAACATGAAACTTGCAGCACACACTACTAATACCGGAACAATCACCGTTCAAAACGGCGGCTATCTCAAAAGTCTGGACATTCAAGTCGGATCCTGGGGCGATGGCATTGTTAACAACTACGGTACAATCGAGGTAACGGACACCGTTAAAATCGGTCGCGACGGACCCGATAACACCGGCGTGGTCAACGTCTACGAAGGCGCAACGCTTTCTGCCAACATTATTTATCCTGGCGTTACGATGGCAGGCGTACTCAACATTGACGGCGGAACTGTAACCGCAAACGAAGTTGCTCTGCATGGTCGCGGATCCAAAGCAACGGGAACCGTTACAATTACCAACGGGGGTTCTTTAACGACAGGAGTTCTCCAGCTAGGAAACGCAAATTACACAACATACGCCGTTAATACAACGCTCACGCTTGACGACGGGACGCTGTCGGTTGTCAACGTTACGTATCCTCGCGGCTCATACACCAACAAAGTTATTCCGACAGTCAACCTCGGCAAAGGAACGGTAATTACCGGAGCGGTTGACGGCGTTGAATCAATCTGGTGGGCGGCTGTCAACGTGAATTTGACATCCGCAGACGGGACGAACATTCAGGTTGACGCTGACAAGACCGCCATCATCCACAGCCCCATTGCTGGAAACGGCGGATTCGTCAAGACGGGCGAAGGGACGCTGGTTCTGAATGCAAACAATACGTACGCCGGCGATACAACCGTCGAAGCCGGTACGCTCAAACTGACCGATAGCGGAACGTTCGGCTCCGGCTCTCTTACGGTTATGGACGGCGCAATTGTCGACGTTTCCGAATTGACGTCTCCCGTTGCGTTTTCTTCGCTAACGCTCAACGACAACTCGACTTTGAAACTGACGCTCACCAAGTCCGGCAGCGACTGGACGCTTTCAACTCCGTACAATGTTGAATCTGCGGAGTTGGACGGCAGTATCGACTTGCTGCTTACCGGAGACGAAATTACGCTTGACGACGTCGGAATCCTCGGAACGTTTATTACGTCTGCTTCTCCCATTGCCGGCTCAATTGCGTCCATCAACCTGGACGAACTGAGCAACCTTCTGCCGGAATCGACTTACTTGTACTACACGACCGACAACAACGGAACGTTAGGACAAATCGCTCTCGGCATGAATGGCGGCGGCGAAGGCGTCCCGGAACCGTCCACTTGGGCGCTGCTGATTCTCGGCGCCATGGGGCTGCTGTTTTTCAAAAAGCGAGCCTATAATAAATAGAGTAGCTAGAAACGCAAGAGTTTCACAAACTCTTCTCGCAACTCGCAACTAATAAATTTCAACCCTTTTAATATAATAGAATAACCCTTTTGGTTTATTCGGAGCAATAAGATGAAGAATAACCGTCGTTTGCAAACCCTTTCCGTTTCCTGCTTTTCAAAATTCGGTAAGATTTTTATTGCCGCAGCCGCGCTGGCGTTTCTAACCGCGTTTGCTCAGGCGGAAACGATCTCCCTGTCGGGCGGTCAGACAGATTCCAACGCCCATTCTTTGGCAGACGAAGGCGACACGCCTGCGGTAACAAGCTCAAGCGGAGAAAACAAAGCTACCGGTTCATTAACTCTTACCGGAGATTCAACATTCAAAATTGATTCGGGCAGTACTCTGACTCTTACCCAACAACTGGCTAGTAATGATTACGGTTCAACCAGAGCCATTACATTATATAAAACCGGCGCTGGAACGCTGACTGTGGACAGTAAACGCATTTTGGTTGGAAACGTTTATATTAAAGAAGGGACATTGTCGCTCAATGCTACCGGAACCAATGGATCTTTCCTCAGCAACAATATTATTACTGTCGATGGGGCAAGCGCTGTTCTTGACGGCGCTGGCGCTATCATGTATTACTCCTGGAATACTGGTAAGCTCAATATATTAAACGGCGGAACTGTCCACAACAGCAATAGCGGCAGTCACATGACTATTCCCTACCCTGTCTATATGAATTATGGCAAAATGACAGCTACAGGCTCTGGAGCTGCCTCTTACGGTAACTTTATCCTTGACAACGTTATAAACGTAACCGGCGATACCAGAAACATGATCGACGCAAGTCGTGTATTGCTCAGAAATTCAGGCGGCAAATTTAACGTTTCCGAAAACGCCAAGCTGACCATCAACTCTGATATATTTGGAAGTACAGTTGGTCTTAAAAAGGAAGGCGCAGGAGAACTGTCTCTTACTGGCGTTAGTTCATATACGCTAACAACGGAGATTTCCGCAGGAACGCTTTCTCTGGGCGCGGAGAACGCTATTGCCAGTTCTTCTTCCGTAATAAATAACGGCGCGATTACTATGTCTGCCGCGCAGCAATTAAACAATCTGACCGGCTCCGGAACGATTAATAACGGCGGAAAGACTTTGACGCTTAATAACTCTTCAGATTCGACGTTCTCGGGCGTTATTTCCGGAAGCGGCGCGGTAACCAAGAAAGACTCTTCAACGCTGACGCTTTCCGGCGCCAATACCTATACCGGAGCTACAACCATCAGCGAAGGAACGCTTCGTCTGACTGAAAACGGAACGCTCGGCGCTGAAACAGGCGCCGTTACAGTTACGCCTTCTGCCGATGACGCGTCGGCGACGCTGGAATTCGCACATAATACAAAACAAACAGTTAGTAACGTTATTTCCGGAACGGGAACAATAAAAAAGACGGGGACAGGCGAACTGGTTCTGAATAACGCCTCTGGCTTTAAGGGGGAAGTTAAAGTTACAGACGGAACGCTGACGCTTACCAGAACTGGCGAAACGGGGACGTTTGCAAAACAAAGCGTTATAACCGTTGAAGGATCGACTGCCGTCCTAAGCGGATCCGGTACGGTTTTAGGATATGGAGCGGGCGCCGTTAGCAGACTCAATCTTAATGACGGCGGCTCAATAAACGTTACATCTGGTCACATTACAATGGGATGCGTCATGTATCTCAATGAGGGCAAATTTACCATAACAACTCCCACCGACCAGGGCGACGATTACGGCAACTATATTATCGACAACGGCATTCACGTAACGGGTGGAACGACGAACGTCATTGACGCTAACAGAATTTCAATTCGCAACGACAATCATACCGAAAGCGGCGGTCTGTTCGATGTCGCTGAAAATGCCATGTTGACGGTAAACGCCGTTATATTTGACAGTAAAATTGCTGCAAATTCAAGACCCAACGTTGTTAAAACGGGAAAAGGCGTTTTAGTTTTCTCCGCAGCGAATACGTACTCAAAAAATACATCTATTGAAGCGGGAACGATTCGTCTTACCGACTACGGAACGCTTGGTTCATCAACAAGCGAAATTACTGTTACGTCTTCCGCCGCAGACATGTACGCGACGCTGGAATTGGCTCAAACGTCTGGCGAGATCAACTTTACTCGAAATATTAAAAGCGATTACTATTCCAATGCGGCGACAGGCGGGAATAAAACTGGACGATTGATTAAGTCCGGGGCGGCAACGCTCAACTATTCCGCCAATATCAGCAGTACCGGATTCGAAACCACGGCTGGCGTAACGAACTTTGGAACGACCGATTCTCTCAACGCCAACGCGCTTCGATTGGGTTATTTGAGAGTCGACAACGGCGCGGTTGTCAATTATAACGGCGCGGAATCCGGCTCTTTGACAATTCTCGGCGGCGGTATTTCCTTTGTTGGAAAACAAGGAAACGGAACGTGGAATATCAACAGCGGCAGCGTTAAAACGGAAACAACGTCCCAAAACGCTGGCAATTTGAAACTGTACATCGGCGGCGAAACCAGCGCTGACAAAAACTCCACTGGTACTGTCAACATCGCCAGCGGCGTTACTTACGCTGCGGGAAGCCAGGAAATTCAAGTCGGATCCTGGGGAACGGGTAATCTGAATATTTACGGAACGATGACCTCAAGCGCTCTGCTTCGTCTTGCGGAACACTCCGGCGGATCCAAGGGAACGATTACCGTCTACGATGGCGGCTCCCTGACAAGTAACACAAACCTGTTTGTCGGTTCCTATGGCGAGGGTCTTGTCGACGTTAAAAACGGCGGCAGCGTTACCGCGAAGGGAAGCGTTACGGTTGGTTCAAACGGAAACGGAACGATCCTCGTAGAAAACGGCGGCAGCTTTGAATCCACAGTCAACATGAAACTTGCAGCGGTCGCAGGGCAATCTGGAACAATCACCGTCCAAAAAGGCGGAACCCTCAAAAGTTTGGATATTCAAGTCGGTTCCTATGGAACTGGTCTTGTCGACAACTACGGCACAATCGAGGTAACGGACACCGTTAAAATCGGACGCGACGGCGGCGCTGGCAGCGGGACGGTCAACGTCTACAAAGACGCGACGCTTACCGCCAACATTATTTATCCCGGCGTTACGATGCCCGGTACGCTCAATATCGACGGCGGAACAGTAACAGCAAACAGCGTTGCTCTGCACGGTCGCGGAACAAACGCAACAGGCGCCGTTACAATTACCAATGGAGGTTCTTTAACGACTGATTTTGTCCAATTTGGCAACGTAAATTACAAAACTTACGCGGTTGACACAACGCTTACGCTTGACGACGGGACGCTGTCGGTTGTTAACGTTACGTATCCTCGAGAGGGCTCATATACCAACAACGTTATTCCGACTGTCAACCTCGGCAAAGGCACGGTGATTTCCGGAGCCAATCCCGGCGTTGAGTCAATCTGGTGGAAAGCTGTCCAAATCAATCTGACATCTCCCGAAGGAACGTACTTTCAGGTTGACGAAGGCAAACAGACGTTGATCAATTCTCCGATTTCCGGCTCCGCCGCGAAACTCATCAAAACCGGCGAAGGAACCCTGCAGATCAATGCGGCTCAGGGCGCAGTTGACATCTACAGTCTGGTCGTTTCCTCCGGTCGTCTGGATATGAAAGAATACTTTACCGGCTCTCTGGAAGTCGGTCTTGCTGACGCCGATAATTCCACTGTGGTATTCTCGCCCGGCAACTCGATTGGGTCGCTGGAAATTACCGGCTCTTTCACGCTCAACAGCGGCGCCACGTTGCTGATGGAGTTTGACAATACAGGAACGGACTCGCTCACTGTTCTCAACAGCGCTGGCACAGGCGCGGGCGCTGCTGAGTTTGAAGAAGGGTCGATTGTATCTCTGGCAATGGGAGCTGGAACGTCCATTTCGCCGGGCCAGAATCTCAGTTTCCAGCTTCCTATAGGAATTGAAGATTTCGACGACAACGTAATTCTTTCCTATCCGTCGTTCCTGACGAATCTGGAATACGATTCCGACACTGGCGTCCTTTCCGCCACGGTAGACGCCAACTCCGTCCCGGAACCGTCAACGTGGGCGCTGATGGCGCTTGGGGCGATGGGTTTGCTGTACTTGCGAAAGCGAGTTAGGAGTTAGGAGTTAGGAGTGTTTGGAGTGCGACGGCTTGCCGTCGCTTTCATTACCAATACCGCTGCTAACGTCGAAAAATTATATTCGTGCCATTAACGCAACGAACGATGTTTTCATATCTTAACTTATCAGGGTTCATACGTTATTGGCACGAATCGCTTTTATGAATATTCTCAACTCTTTTCATATAAAAGCGACGGCAAGCCGTCGCACTCCATATTAATTTATAAAAAGATTTGTAATTTATTTGCAAAATTCTCTTGTTCCCCCTTGTAAATCTCTTTAGAATCGAATATATTATTACTTGGGAATAATTAAACTCCTGTTTTAGCGTCCCGGACGGAACAGTTCCCCCGACCGGAGCGCTAAGCGTTACGTCCTTGTAAAAAAATCATGAGTAAAAAGAACGGATTCACACTGGTAGAATTGCTGGTCGTCATTGCGATTATTGGTCTTCTGGTTGGATTGCTTTTACCGGCAGTTCAGTCAGCGCGAGAAGCGGCGCGAAAAATGAAATGTTCTAACAATCTCAAGCAGATCGCTTTGGCGTGTCATGCCTATTCAAATTTCAACATGGAAACGTTTCCTCCCGGAAACGGCATGAGAAAATATTCCGAAGGCAAAGAAGAAGGCGCTTTCAATCACAGTTTCGCGGTTTTTATTCTTCCATTCATTGACCAGCAGGTTTTATACGATACGATTGACTTCAGCTATTCCTCCAAGCAAATGTATTATCAGAACCCGCGTCCGGCAGCTCTGACAACAATTATTCCCATGTATTACTGTCCGTCCTATCAGCGCGAGGTTCTCTGCACGGAAGCAATCTATTACAAGTACGGCGCGTTGTGGACGTACAACGGCGTCGGCGGCGTGATTCGTTCCACGGAAGAAATAAACGCCAAAGAGGGAGAAAAGTATGCGGTTGCGCCAGAAGTTTCCGGGGGAACATACGGGAATTTGCCGGATAACGGTATGTTCACCTGGATGAAAGCAATCAAAGTCAGCATGGTTACAGACGGCTTGAGCAACACGCTTTTAGCAAGCGAATACATTCAGAAAGACTCTTCTGGCGCGTATTCTACTCAAGCGGGAAACGTCCGTCCGTGGGTCTTGGGCGCAAACGAAAACCGCGGCATGTACGCTTTCAAAGTTATCAGATACGAAATTGACGCTCCTTACGACCGTATTGGCGATAACGTTCCGTTTAACCATCTTCCAATGGGAAGCGACCACGTAGACGGCGTTAACGCTTCTAAAGCTGACGGAAGCGTTTCGTTCTTAAACAAAAATATGGACACAGCCGTTTACAAGGCGCTGGGAACTCGAAACGGCGGCTCGCCCGAAAACGGCTTGGGAGAAGATTAATAGACTGTAGGAAATAGGGAGCAGGAAATAGGGAGTAGAGTTTTTCTACTCCCTTATTAATATCAAAATCTCGCAACTCGCTCCGTGGGTTAAAACCCATGGCTATTAATATTAAACCGCTACGCGGTTTTAGAGGAACGCTGTCGCGTCCGTTTTATAATCACGCAACTTTAAATCAGAAAGGACAATATATGAAATCAATGAATCGCAGAACGTTTTGTTTGACAGTCGGAGCTTTCGCGTCGGCGGCGTGCGTCGGCTGGTCGCAGGAAACTGCGTCGGCTGGCAGCGCCAAACCGTTGGAATTCAGCGGGATTTATCCCCATCTGGCGCAGTTCAATAACGAGGGCGAATGCGGAACCGGCGCGGTCGTTCCGTGGGCGGGTCGCCTCTGGACGATTTCCTACGGACCTCATCTGCCCTACGGGAGTTCAGACAAACTCTACGAAATTGACGACAACCTCAATCAGACGATTCGTCCGGAGTCCTTTGGCGGAACGCACGCCAACCGCATGATTCACAAAGAGTCCAATCAACTCATTATCGGTCCGTATTTTATAGACGCCGATCGCAACGTTCGCGTTGTCAAGTCGGACGTCATGCCAGGGCGGCTGACCGGCAACGCTCGACATCTGACAGACCCGTCCGGCAAAGTCTATTTCGCGACCATGGAAGAGGGCATGTACGAAGTCGACGTCAACACGCTGGCTGTGACAGAACTCTATCAGGATTCCAACCGCACGCGCGAGGGCTACGTCGACATCCTGCCCGGCTATCACGGCAAGGGCTTCTATTCCGGACAGGGCGTTGTCGTCTACGCCAACAACGGGGAGAACTCCTCGCAGGCGCGAGTTGACCCGACGACGCCGTCCGGAGCGCTGGGGTCGTGGGACGGCAAGGGAACGGGCAAAGACAACTGGACGCTCGTTCGCCGAAACCAGTTTACCGAAGTTACCGGACCGAACGGCATCTACGGTTCCGAAACCCCGGAAACCGACCCGATTTGGGCTGTCGGCTGGGACGACCGCTCTGTTATTCTCATGCTTCTCGACGGCGGAACGTGGACTGTGTACCGGCTTCCCAAGGCGTCGCACTGCTACGACGGGGCGCACGGCTGGAATACCGAATGGCCGCGGATTCGCGAAGTCGCCGACAACGGGAAATCCGTACTTCCAGACGGCGGGTTGCTGATGACGATGCACGGCATGTTCTGGAACTTCCCCAAAACGTTCAAACGGAATTCGTCCGCGGGAATTAAGCCGCTGTCGTCGTATTTGAAAGTCGTCGGCGACTTCTGCTTCTGGAACGGGAAAATCGTCTGCGGCTGTGACGATTCCGCCAAGAGCGAGTTCCTCAACAAATCCCCGTTCAAAGGGAACCTCAAAGCCCCGGGACAGTCCAACTCCAACCTCTGGTTTATCGACCCGAAACAGATTACAAAACTCGGTCCGGCGTTAGGCCGCGGAGCCGTCTGGAAAGAAGAACCCGTCAAGGCGGGCGTCCCGTCAGCCCCGTATCTGTTTGCCGGATTCGACTACAAGTGCGCCTGGATTGCTGTCGATACGCCGGCGATGTGGTCTAGCGAGATCGACGGAGAAGGAAATTATAAACACTCTGCGTTTATAGAAAATCCGGCGACAATTACCTTTGAAATCGACAAAGACGGAACGGGCGCATGGGAACCGTGGAAGAAGGTTTCTGTTACACAAACCGCATTCGTTGACTTCTCAGACGCGCCGTCGGCTCAATGGATTCGCGTCGTTTCTAACGTCGATCTGGATAACGCGACCGTCGAATTTCAGTACAGAAACAAAGACGACCGCTCCGTCGCGCCGTCGTCCATTTTCAACGGCTTGGCAACGAAAGCCAGCTCGTCCTGGATAGCGTCTACGCTATGGAGCACGACTAACGGCGGCTGGCTTTGCGTCGTTCCCGAACCGGTAATCGACGGCGTCAAACAGCCCAAACGGCTTTATCATCTCAACGTGGACGGCTCGTTGACTCGCGTAACGGAAAACGAACAGGCGAGAATCGAGAAGGTCGAAAGCATGGTCGCGCTGGAGCCGATTCCGGAATCCATCTTTACAATCGACGACCTGTCTGTTCTTCTGACCTTTGACGGCAAACGATACCGTCTGCCAGTTCAGAAATCCGGCGCCAGCCAAACCAAAGACGGGATTTTCCTGCGTCTGGACAGAGAGGTTGCGACGGAACGCGACCTGTTCAGCTGCGCCGGGACGTTTTACGAACTGCCCGCCGCCAACGCCGGGTCGGTTCCCAAGATTCGCCCTATCGCCTCGCACGGGTACGTTATTAACGACTACTGCTCCTGGCGCGGCTTGTTGGTTTTAGGCGGCATTGACGCCTCCGCATCGCCGGAAGCCAACAGCCACATTATCCGTTCCGAAGATGGTTATGCGTCAGTTTGGGCGGGCGCGGTCGACGATTTATGGACGCTGGGCAAACCCCGCGGATTCGGGTACGTCTGGAAAGAGTCGGACGTCAAATCCGGCGACGTCTCCGACCCGTTTCTTGGCGCTGGCTACGATAAGAAATCGGTCGAGATTGTCAACCACGGCGACAAACCGATTGCAATAACGATTCAAGCCAACGCGACGGACAAGGAACTCTGGATTGACAGCTATCAGACCATTGTCGAGCCTGGAAAGACGTTCAAGACGGACTTCCCGACGTCCTTGGGCGCGTACTGGTTCAGAGCGAAAGCCGTAACTGCCGGCAAAGTCAGCGTGAAGTTTGTGTATGAGTAAGCGGCGTTATCCGCAGGTCAGTCCGCACACGGGCGGCGAGGCGCCGCTCCCAATCCGCGCTGCCGCGCGCCTGCCAATAATCGCTCCCGTTGGTCGCTTGCGTTTTTGCCGGTACGTCCGCACACGGATTTAACAGATTAGACGGATTCGCGCCGATTGGTTTTCGACGTTCTTACTTTATATCCTCCCCTTACTAAAGTTTTTTGGAAAGGGGAGTTTGAGGGGAAGAACCTTTTTTTCAAAAAAGGTTTTCCCCTCTTAATAAAACTTGAAAAAACTTCCCTAAAAGGGAGCCAGCTTGCTGGCGACCGAAAGTTTTTTCAAGTTGGCGGACAAAGTCCGCAAAGATATTAAAACAGACGCGAAGCGTTCAACTAGAACCGCGTTAGCGGTTCACTTTTAATAGCCGTGGGTTTTAACCCACGGAACACGAAAAACTATAATATAGACATCGTCAAATAACCTTTTCCTTTCGTCCTCCTGTAAGGAGGGCGGGAGGAAAAGGAACTGCAACGATTCGGCGATCCAGCGGCAAGCTCCGCTCACAATCCGTGAAGGTTGTTATTGGCTTTTGGATGTGCGCCGTTGCACCGCTGTTGCGCGAACGGGCTTTCCCACTTGCGGGGCGATACGTCCGATATATAGATTGTTCACAAAGCGTAAAAGGGTATTCTTATGAGAAACATTAATTACCTGCTTTTATCAGTGTCAATAGCAATTCTTGCTATTTTCTCGACACAGTCTTATTTGGTAAGCTATAGGTTTATGTTTATCTGCATTGCGCTTATTCCTTTGTTGATACCTTTTTCCAGCGTTCCTCCGGTCATAGAGTTCATAACCAATAATAAAAAAGAAGTTAAATCTAATCCCTACAATTTCAATCAAGATAGAACTGCTTATATCATTACCAGAATTCTGTTTGTTACATTGATAACAACGATTGCATTCCCCTGCGTCAGATTTTTATTCTATTTCTGTGGCGTTAATATTGGCATCTTTGGGAGCACTGTATCAGATCACTCGTTTTGTCGTTTAGTTGAGATTTTGATGGCGTCAAGTTGTATTTTGCAAACGTTGACAAATATTTATATGTTTTGGCGCTCTCATTTAAAGTCTTTTGGAATAGCCGCCATCTCAAACATTTGCATTATTATATCTTATTGCATTGCATACGAAACATATAATTCTTTTGTAATTATTGAATAAACATATATATCATAAAGGATTACGAATCCTGTTTTAATCGACTCGATTATTCTGTTGCGAGCTTCGCTCGCGATCCGGGAAGGGTTTTGGCTGCGTTGCACTCTATGTTTCTTATTCCCAATTCTCCCTCTCCCCGTCCTTGAAAGAATCTTTCTCTTTGCTATAATTAGATGAAATGGATGGGGAAGCTGTAAAAGCTTCTAGCTAATAGCTCCTCATTCAGAATTCCTAACTCCTAACTACCAAATATCATGCCCAAACGAACAGACATTAAAAAGATTTGTATTATTGGCGCTGGACCTATTGTTATCGGTCAGGCGTGCGAATTCGATTATTCAGGAGTTCAAGCCTGTAAGGCATTAAAAGAAGAAGGATACGAGGTCGTTCTTGTCAACTCCAATCCGGCAACGATTATGACCGACCCCGTTATGGCAGACCACACATATATTGAGCCGCTAACCCCCGAAATGTTAGCGGCTATTTTGCGTAAAGAGCGTCCAGACGCAATCCTGCCCACGCTGGGCGGTCAGACGGGACTCAACCTCGGGTTCAAGGTCGCGGAAATGGGCGTTTTGGACGAGTTGGGAATTGAAATGCTCGGCGCGAACGCGGAAGTCATTCACCATGCGGAAGACCGCGAAGATTTCCGTGCGACGGTTGCGGCGGCTGGCGTCGACCTGCCGCGTTCTGATCTGGCGCACAACATGGACGAAGCCCTCAAGGCGCTGGAATACGTCGGGCTGCCGTGCATTATTCGACCGGCGTTCACTCTGGGCGGAACCGGCGGCGGCGTAGCGTACAACCGCGAAGAATTCATGAACGTCGCCAAAGGCGGCTTGGACGCGTCCATGGTTCACGAAATTCTGATCGAAGAGTCCCTTTTGGGCTGGAAAGAGCTGGAAATGGAACTCATGCGAGACAGCGCCGGCAACTGCGTCGTCGTCTGCTCGATTGAAAACCAGGACCCGATGGGCGTTCACACCGGAGACTCGATTACCGTCGCGCCGGTACAAACTCTGACCGACCGCGAGTACGCCAAACTGGTCGAAGACAGTAAAAAGATCGTCGAGGCGATTGGGCTTCGCGCCGCGGGCTGCAACTTGCAGTTCGCTCAGCATCCAGACACCGGACGAATGGTTGCCATTGAACTCAACCCGCGCGTGAGCCGTTCTTCCGCGCTGGCGTCCAAGGCGACCGGGTTCCCGATTGCGAAAATCGCGGTTAAAGTCGCTATCGGATACACGCTCGACGAGCTGAAAAACGACATCACCAAAACGACGTCCGCCTGTTTCGAGCCGACAATCGACTACGTCGTTATCAAGATTCCTCGCTTTGCGTTTGAGAAGTTCCCCGGCGGAAACGAGACGCTGACCATTTCCATGAAGTCCGTTGGAGAAGTCATGGCAATCGGCAGAACGTACTGCGAAGCGTTGCAGAAAGGCGTCCGATCCATGGAAACGAAGCGGTACGCTCTGGTCAACAAGGCGGACCTGGACAAACCCGTAACACGAGACGAGCTGATTCGCAAGATGTCTACGCCGACGCGAGAGCAGTTCTTCGCCATCTGCCGCGCCATCTACGAGGGCATTTCCATCGACGAGATTTTCGACATTACCAAGATGGACCGCTGGTGGCTGGAAAACGTCAAGCTCATTATGGACAAAGACAAGCATCTGCAGACGCTCAACTTTGAAGAGCTGTCAGCGCCGGAAATGCTCGAAGCAAAAAAGATGGGCTTTTCCGACAACCGCTTGGCGGAAATCTTCGGCGTTTCGGAAGAAGACGTTCGACGCCGCCGTCTGGATCAGGGCATCGACGCCGTCTGCAAACTGGTCGACACGTGCGCCTGCGAACACGAAGCTGTTACGCCGTACTACTACACCACCTACGAGGGCGAAGACGAAACGCGAACGTCCGAAACGCCGAAAGTCCTCATTCTCGGCGGCGGTCCCAACCGAATCGGACAGGGCATCGAATTCGACTACTGCTGCTGTCACGCTGCGTTCGCCGTCAAAGAGCTGGGCTATCAGGCTATCATGATGAACTGCAACCCGGAAACCGTCTCGACGGACTTCGACACGTCAGACCGTCTTTACTTTGAACCGCTGACGGTCGAAGACGTTTTGGGCGTCGTGCGCCGGGAAAAGCCGATTGGAGTCATTCTTCAGTTCGGCGGTCAGACCCCGCTCAACATCGCCAACAAGCTGGTCGAAGTCGGCGTCCCGGTGCTGGGAACGAGCGTCAAGTCCATCGACGCCGCCGAAGACCGCAAGCTCTTCTCCGCGATGCTGCAAAAGCTCAACATTCGTCAAACGCCCAATACAACGGCGTACGAACTCAACGACGCTATCGTCAAGGCGGAAAAGATCGGCTATCCGGTTTTAATGCGTCCCAGCTTCGTTCTCGGCGGCGCGAAAATGGAAATCGTCTATTCAGAAGCCGACTTGCGAAACTACTGGTCTGAACTGCTCGTCTACGCAACCAAGGCAGACGTCCAGATTAACGAGGAACGCCCGATTCTTATCGACCGCTTCCTGTCAGACGCCATTGAAGTTGACGTCGACTGCGTCTGTGACGGAACCGACGTTTACATCGCCGGCATTATGGAACACATCGAAGAGGCGGGCATTCACTCCGGCGACTCTGCCTGCTCGATTCCGCCGCAAACGCTCGCCCCGGAAGTTATCGAAGAACTCAAAGACTCCACCCGCCGCATGGCGCTGGAACTCAACGTCAAAGGCTTGATGAACGTTCAGTACGCGGTCAAAAACAACAGTACCGTTTACGTATTGGAAGTCAACCCGCGCGCCAGCCGAACCGTCCCGTTCGTCTCCAAAGTAACAGGCGTCAAACTGGCGAACATCGCGACCAAGGTCATGATGGGCTATACGCTCAAAGAGCTTAACTGCCTGGAATTCCCGAAGTTCTCGCACGTCGGCGTAAAGGAAGCCGTCTTCCCGTTCAACCGGTTCCCGGGCGTCGACGCCGTTCTCGGTCCAGAAATGAAATCGACCGGCGAGGTGATGGGCATCGACCATTCCTTCGCCGCCGCGTTTGCCAAGTCGCAAATGGGCGCCGGCAGCAAAATCCCGACCGAGGGCGCTGTGTTCATTTCCGTTAAAGACGACGACAAAGCGCATCTGCAAGACGTTGCCCGGAAGTTTGTCGATATGGGATTCAAGATTATCGCCACCCGCGGCACCGCCAACCTGCTTCAGTCGTGGGGAATTGAATGCGAGCTGATTCAGAAAGTTTCCGAAGGCCGCCCCAACATCATCGACCGCATGATCGACGGCACGGTTCAGCTGATTATCAACAGCCCGTCCAGTAAACGCCCGACGCGAGACGAAGTCAGCATCCGCGCCGGCGCGATTCGCTACTCCATCCCGCTGGTAACAACCATCCGCGCCGCCAACGCCTACACCCAGGCGATTTCCTACATGAAAGAACACGGCTCCCAGTTCGACGTTACCAGCCTTCAGGAATACTACGGTTGATGAGCAATTATCAATTAGCAATTGGCAATTAGCAATTGACGCAAGCGCTCATCTTGAGGGGAGCGCTTGCGCCGGGGGAGTGCGGCGGCTTGACGCCGCCTTGTCCAATGCCCCGCTAATAATCTGCGCCGCAGCCGAAAACCATACTGGATCGCGGACGTAAGTCCGCCGAAGATTTTTAAGCCGCAAAGAACGCAAAGATCGCAAAGTTTTAAAAAACGGACGCGAAGCGTTCAGCTAGAACCGCGTAGCGGTTCAATATTAATAGCCGTGGGTTTTAACCCACGGAAAGCTTTGTTCGAAGGGTGAAATACCGTATTGCGTAGGAGATAACGTCCCTTGGATGTAGCCCGTCCTCGGGCTACGACTTGACGGCGATAGCCGTCAAGACAATGCGGAAGCCTCCAAAAATCATGAGAACGCGTCAAACCCGTCTGTACAACCGGCAAGCGGCAGTCCCCTGCCGCACTCTGACCCGCTGAACTTCTCCGCCGCAGCCTAAAACCTTTCCGGGGCGCGGACGAAGTCCGCAAAATAATAAATTCGCTTCGACGGACGTCACGCCCGCGAACCGGGCTGAACAAAGGGTTTCTTTGATACCGGCAACGTAGCCCGAAGCCGGGCTACATCCAGAGGAGGTTTCTGGCTACGTCGTTTTGGTATGCACACTTCTCATCGTTTCGTTCGCCTGTCGGCGAATGCGTAATTCCGCTCCCGATGGTCGCTCCATTACCGCCTTCCAACCAATTTTCCTCTCCATTTTCCCCATCTTCTCAAAATTTTTCACTTTTTTTCAAAATTTTTCCCATTTACCGCTTTTCGATTGCCGAATTGAGTGTATAATGTAATTAATGTAATAAAGCGATATTATTTTTGCGCCCGGGCGTCCCGCCGCAAAAGTCGTTTCAATAACCGTTTACCAGTTTTACCCACTAGAGAAGGAGTAAAATAATGGCTAAATCACAAGATTGTTCATTCCTCCCCCCCCCCGCATTTTAACACGTGACGGATTTTCTTTTTTGGCTTTTCTTGCTTTTTTTGCTGTTGCGTTCTTCGCATCGTTCTTTTGCATATCGTCTGTTCAGGCTGACTACAATGCCGCTACGGATGATTTAAGCGCTACTTGGACTGTTGACTCTACAAACGGCATTACTCTTGATGGAAGCGTTATGAGTACTGCTAATCATACTGGGACTCTAACTATCGGTTCCACGCTCACAGTTACTCTTAGTAACGGCGCAACTTTTGAACAGAGCGGATTAATAAATCCCAATAAAAATGCCATTGTAGTTAAAGGAGACGGCACTTTAAAAATAACATATCAAGGTACAAGTTTGTGCTCAAATAGTACATGCTTGTCAGGTTTTGATATTTATAATGACTGTGTTGTTGATAATAGTTGTGTTTATAATAGCACAATTACTGATTCTGGCAATATGATGTTATGCGGTACTAGTGATTTACTGCATTTTCATGGCAATGGAGAAGTCATTATTGGACGAAACACATGGGTGCGACAAAATTGCACTTTAACAGTTGACAGTAATTGTAATGCCAAATTTAGCCAAAGTACAATGGATGGAATTAATACAAACTCTGGTTTTAATCTTACTAATTATACAATTACCTTTGATGTTGCTAAAAATGCAACTTTGGAATCGTCTGTTCGTATTTTTGATGAAGGTAATAATAAGGGCAATATTGTTAAAACTGGCGCTGGTACAATGACGATTACCAACTCTAACAATGTTTATAGGGGGACAACGACTATTTCTGGCGGTACGCTTATTGCAAAATCTTTAGGCAGTATAGGTACAGGTTCTTTAACTATCGGAAATGCGACGATGGAAGCCGCCTTTGAAGGTAACATTCCAGCTAGCAACGTAACCATAACAGGAGATTCAACATTAATTTCATCAGTTAGTTGGAATAGATTTAAAAATCTTTCCGGATCGGGAACGCTTACGCTTATTGGAAGTGGATTTTTGGCTATTAATAATTCTTTTCACGCTCGAAATTTCACAGGTACTTTTATAGTCGGTACGACCACTCAAGCTGGTAAACTGTCTTTAGAAGTACAGTCTAATGTACTTAACGCCGATAGTGGAAAAATTAAGGTTGTTAATGGCATCGTTGATTGGAGAGGCTTTGAACAATCATTTAATTCTTTGGAATACTTGGATGGCGAAATGCAAAACATGACTGGAAAGTTAACGATCGGGAATGAATTCAAGTACAATTCGTCTACCGCACTGACAGTTCCCTGTGTTATTGCTGGAAATGCCAAATTAACAAAAGATAATTCAGGTACACTGACGCTTTCCGGCGCCAATACGTATACCGGCGGAACGACAATTTCCGATGGTACGCTCAAACTAACCGGCTCTGGAACGCTGGGAACAGGCGCTGTTACTAATAGCGGAACTTTGGAGTTCAACAATTCAACCACGACTATTACGCCTAATATATCTGGCGCTGGCGATATTCTCGTTTCTGCTGGAACGGCGACCTTATCCGGGGCTGTTACTCAAACCGGTGGCACGACAACGCTGGCAGATGGAACGACTTTAAATATTGGCAATGCTTCAACACTCTATAACCTCGCTGTAGTCGACGAAAATGCTTCCGCTACTTTGAATATAACTGGTAATTTAACGCTTAATAACAGCGATTTAACAAAGTTTATCGGGTCAATTACCGCACCGGTTGTTACAAAGACCGGTTTAGATACGCTGCAATTGTGCTTTGACGCTGAAAACGCCGTAAATCTTGGCAGCTTGGTTGTTTCCTCTGGTCCTGTAGACTTAAAAGGTTATATGTCAGGTGGAATTACGGTTGATTCTGGCGCGGTCTTTTCGCCGGGCAACTCAATCGGAGAGGCAAAGTATGGCGGTGGGTATGAACTCAAAGAAGGCGCTACACTGTTATTGGAAGTTGGAAAGAACGAACAGGGCGATATTCTGACTGACACTCTGACTTACGTTCCGAATTTAACTGATCCTAAAGATACTGTTTTTGAAGGCGGTTCTATTATTAAAATCGCGTTGGATTCCAGCTATGATAACGCCTTTGAAGACGGCGATGTGGCGGAAATTCAGCTTCCGGCTGGAATTAAAGGCAGCAACGGAAACGATCTCGATATGAATAATCTTGTTTTCCAGTCGAGCATGTTTGATCTGGTTGGGTACGATTCCACAACCGGCATTCTGTCTGTCCGCTATGCTGAACCGGCTGCTGGCGTTCCGGAACCGTCAACGTGGGCGCTGCTGTTGCTCGGCGCTGCGGGGCTGCTGTACGTTCGGAAACGAACTCGGAAATAGTAAATACGCTATCGTAATAGAATAAACGCTAAAGCGGGAGGAAACTCCCGCTTTTTTGTTTAGCGGACTTCGTCCGCGACCCGGAAGCGTTTTCGGCTACGGCGGAGTTGTAATCCGCGTCCAGAATGGACGCCATTTCTATAACCGTCGACTTTAGTCTACGGGCAGTGAAACGCGCTCCCCCCCAATCGAGTCAGTCCTTTTCTTTCCCTCCCTCACGCCTGGCGTGAGGGAGGGAAAGAAAAGGGTATTTGTCGATTTTTTGTTTTGTTGTCGTCTCCTTCCCCCGGAGGTTGAAAACCGCCGGTTATAGAAATGTAACCCCTTCGGGGTATGCGGCAGTGGACTGCCGCGAGCCGGGGGTTCTGGCTGGCATTCCTGCGTAAATGATTTTTCTTGTACCAGCAACGTAGCCCGAGGACGGGCTACATCCAGAGGAGGTTTTCCGCTTTGTCGGTTTGGTTTGCAACGTTCGCTTCGCTCACACCCACGGGTTAACACCCGTGGCTCGCCTAAGCGTAACTTCGTTCGCTTCGATATTATTCCGGGGGCTTACGCACCCCGGCTCGCCAACCGCCTTCCATTCTTCGCGAACATCCTCCGCGTCTCCGCGGCTCCGCGTGAGTTTTTTTCGGAGTGCGAGAGTGAAGCGTAAGCGGAACTCTCGCTTTTTTAATAAATCGAATCGCTCAAACCGTCAAGCGTAGCTTGATACAGAAAAAAGATTCCACTTCTTGACGGCAAGCCGTCAAGTACGAAAGCGAGAGCTGCGCTCTCGCACTCCGAAATTTTTTCGTTCGCTTCGATATTATTCCGGTGGCTTACGCACCCCGGCTCGCCAACCGTCTTTCATTGTTTCCGTACTCCCTCTGCCGAAAATAATTTCCGCGTCCTCTTGTACAAATTCGTCTTTAGCGCTATAATAAAACAATGATTTGCAACGTGCAAATTATTATTTTGAAATTCGCAATTCGCAACTAAATATGTCAGGTTCGCTATCCGCTTTCCTTCGCGACAAGATTTTCCCGTACGTCCAGGCGCCTGGTCAGTACCTGGGCGGGGAGATCAATTCTGTTGTCAAGCCGAACTTCCACGGCGGGAAATTCTGTATGATTTTTCCCGACATGTATTCCATCGGCATGAGCTGTCACGGATTGCAGGTGCTGTACCATCTGATGAACCTTCAGCCCAACTGGCAGGCGGAACGCGCGTTCGCCCCGCAGCCGGACATGGAAAAACTCGTCAGAGCGTACGGGATTCCGTGGTTCTCTCTCGAAACGAAAACGCCGCTGAACCAGTTCGACGTCCTCGGGTTTACCCTTCAGCACGAATTGTGTTACACAAACGTCCTGACGATTCTGGACTTGTCCGGCGTTTCGATTACGTCGGCAGACCGGGCGGAGGACGCGCCGCTGATTCTGGCGGGCGGGCCGTGCGCCTGGAATCCGGAACCGCTGGCGGATATTTTCGACGCCTTTATTATCGGAGACGGCGAGGAGTCGCTGCCGCAGACGTGCGAAAAATGGCGGCAGCTTCGTCAGTCGGGCGTCAGTCGAAAAGACGCTTTGCACGCGATGGCGGCGGAGTTCGAGTGGCTTTACGTCCCGTCGTGTTACACGCCGGACGAGAGTTTCTGCCCCGTCCCGATTTACGACGACGTTCCCGCCGTTATCAAGCCGGCAATCGTCCCGGATTTGGAAAAGTACCCGCTGCCGGTAAAACCCGTCGTGCCGTGGGTGGAAGCCGTTCAGGACCGCGTCGCGGTGGAAGTCATGCGCGGCTGTCCGTGGAAATGCCGGTTCTGTCAGTCCAACCCGATTAAACGACCAGTCAGAATCCGCAAGCCGGAAACCGTCTGCAAAGCGGTGGAAGAAGCGGTCGAGGCGACCGGGTACGAAGAAGTAACGCTGCTGTCCCTCTCGACGGGCGACTACCCGAAAATCAACGAGGTTATTAAATATCTGGACGACGTCTCCCGCTGTCCGTGTAACAGCGCTCAGGAAGAGGAATCCGACGAGCTTCCCCCTGACGGCGATATCAGCAAAGTCAAACGGACGGCGCGAAACTTTTCCGTCTCCGTGCCGTCGCTGCGCGTCAACAGCCATCTGACCCGGCTGGGCGAGGTTCTGCGAACGCAAAAACATTCCGGCTTGACGCTGGCAATCGAGGCGGCAAACGAGGACATGCGCGTTATTATCGGCAAACCGATTACCAACGACGACCTGCTCGAAGGATGCCGAATCGCGTTCTCCCGGGGTTTTCAGCGCGTGAAAATGTACTTCATGTGCGGGTTCCCCGGCGAACGGAACGACGACCTGGACGCTATTTTCGAGCTGGCGGAACGCGTCGCCAAGCTGGGCAAAGAGGTTTCCGGACGCTGGCCGAAGATTTCCGTCAGCGTTTCCAATCTGGTGCCCAAACCGCATTCCCCGTTCCAGTGGCTGCCCATGCAGACGCGGGACTATTTCAACGAGGCGGGCTACTATCTGCGCCATCGACGGCTGCCGACGTCCATTTCCGTCAAGACGCACGACGTCGCCGGATCCATGCTGGAAGGCGTCATGTGCCGCGCTGACCGCCGGGCGGGAAAAGCGATTATCGAAGCCTGGAAACGCGGCGCTCAGTTCGATTCCTGGATTGAATACTTCAAACCCCGAATCTGGGAAGAGGCGTTCGAGGCAACCGGCTTGGACGTCAAGGCGATTCTACACGCCCCGAAAACTGTAACAGATCGTCTCCCGTGGGACTTCATCCAAATCCGACAAGGGAGGAAATATCTGGAAAACGAGTTCCTGCAAAGCATGAAAGAGGTTGAGGCGAGAGTTCAAAACGCGCCGGCTCAAGGGAATGAGCAGGTCAGTCCGGACACGGATTTTGGCGAGCCGAGCGCTTAGCTCCCGGGAAAAGACTCACGCGGAGACGCGGAGATGCGGAGGATTTCGCCGATTGTGCAATGGCGCATCAATTGTTTTTTTTTAACACGAAAAACACGAAATAAGCGAAAAAGACGAAAGAGATTTTTAAAAAATTTTTCGTTTCTTTCGTTTCTTTTCGTGTGTTTCGTGTTTAAAACCTTTATATGGAAAGAGCAAAGCGACCAACGGGAGCGGGTATAATACGTCTCGCGCGGCAGCGCGGACTGGCTCCCCCGCCATCGGGGGCGGACTTCGTCCGCGATCTAAAAGAAACTCACGTAGTCCGGCTCTATTGTTTACTTATCGCCGGGGCGGGGATAACTTCAATCAGACGTTTAATGATGTCGTCCGTCGTCATGCCTTCCGCCTGCGCCTGGAAGTTGGCGCTGATGCGGTGCCGCAGAGCGGGAACGGCGATCTTGCGAATGTCGTCAATGGCGACGGAGAAACGCCCTTCCATGGCGGCGATAGCTTTTCCGCCCTGAATGAGAAACTGTCCGGCGCGAGGACCAGCTCCCCAGTCGACCAGTTCCTGAACGAACTTGGGCGCGTCCGCCGATTTCGGGCGAGTCGCTCTGACCAGAGCCGCGGCGTATTTGACGATGTACTGGCTCACGGCGACCGAGTTGACCAGCTTCTGGAAAACGAGAATCGTCTTCCCGTTGAGGATGTGTCCGATTTCGACTTTTTCGCTTCGAGTCGTGGCGGCGAGAATGCGCTCTTCCTCTTCCAGAGTCGGATAATTGATTTTGATATTGAACATGAATCGGTCAAGCTGGGCTTCCGGCAACGGGTACGTCCCTTCCTGTTCGATGGGGTTTTGCGTGGCAATCGTAAAGAACGGGGCGGGCAGCTCGTACGTCGTCTGACCGACTGTTACTTCCCGTTCCTGCATCGCCTGAAGCAGCGCCGCCTGGGTTTTTGGCGGGGTTCGGTTGATTTCGTCTGCTAACAGGATGTTGGTAAACACGGGACCCTCGACAAAGCGGAAGTTGCGGCGCCCGTTTTCGTCTTCGTCGAGAACGTTTGTCCCGGTAATGTCCGTCGGCATGAGGTCAGGCGTGAACTGGATTCGCTTGAATTTGACGTCCAGAATCTTCGCCAGGGTCGAAACCATGAGCGTTTTCGCCAGCCCCGGCACGCCTTCGAGAAGACAATGCCCGCGAGTAAAAATTGCCGCGAAAAGCTGCTCAATGACTTCGTTTTGACCAATAATGACTTTTTGCAATTCGTCCTGCATGCGTTTCCGCTGAACGGCGAAATCCTGCAGCAGTTCGACTAACGTTTTCGGTTTTCCAGTTGACATGATTGGGAATAATTTGGGGTGAGGAATCAGGATTTGGCGTTGTTTTCCTTGGCGCTGTCTTTCATAACGCTTTGGATTTCCTGTTTGCTGCTGAAATAATACACAACGCCGAACGTCGACACCAGCAGCACGAGAATTCTATACGTCAAAGCGACAACCAGCCCGGAACCGACGAGCATCTTTTCTCCCGTCGCCAGAGGAATGGCGGAATAGAAAATATCCAGGACGACTTCAAACGGCCCGACGCTCAGCGGAATCGCCCCGGTTGACAATCCCAGCGGCGTAATAACCAAATGCGTTTCCAGCGGGAGGGAATTCGCGCCAAAAAGCGAGGCGGAAATCAGGAAGATGCACGCGGCGAAAAAGAAATGGACGACCAAGCCCATGACTGTTACAACGACAAGCGTTTTGATGTGTTTCTGAAACAGACGTATGGACTCGACCGTTCGTTTCAGTCCGGCGCCGACGTAGGGGATTCGCCCCAACGCCTCGATGGATTTGCCGTTGGTGTAGTCCGGTCCGAGAATGATAATAATCAGAGCCGTCCACGCGACGGCGATAATATACGTCGCATAACAGATTTTCTGAATGACGGCGTTGTCTATCTTGTCGATTCCGGAAAAGAAAATCGCAACAGCCGCCAGGAGAAACAGCGCGTACAGTCCAAACAAGCGGTCTGTAAAGACGGTCGCCAGCGCGTCGGGAATGCGCGACTGCGGCTTCTTGTCGCCGGTGGAGATGGCTGAGATTTTGTCAATCGTTTCCTGTTCTTTGGCAAGAATCCACGCTTTGAGCAGGTCGCCGCCGACGATTCCGCCGACAGGCAAGAGATTGAAAAGATATCCGATAAACCCGATGCGAAGCGAATCCAGCCAATGCACCTGAAATCCAACTGCCCGGTTGAGCAGATGCCATCGAATAAACGTTATAACGGACGCCGCAAGGCAGCACAGAAAAGCCAAAAGCAAATACGTCCAGTTCTTTTCCGTTTCCATCAGAACGTTAAACACGTTCTTTCCGTTGGCGTCTGTCGTGTTGATCGCCATGTAAAACAGAAACGCCAAAATGCCGACTGACGCTAAAATCTTAACGGCGTTGATTAAAAAATTTTTCATAAAAAACGATTTTGTTTAAATGTACTATTGCTCTGGATAGCTCCGACGCTGTCCAGCTTGTATTATATATGTTTTATAGAAGATATTATTACTCATTTTTAAAAAGAATGCAATAGGAATATTCGCCCGGGGCAGGGGAGACGCTCTTTTTTGCGAAGAAAACAAAACTGACTTAGATTGCGATAATAGATATTTTTTGAACGCAGAGTGCGCAGACTCCTCGCAGACAACGCAGACGGGCTGGGAATGTGGCGACGACGCCAACTACGTTGTCTACGCCACGATTCCCGCCCGAATAATTATTTTAAAATAATGCAAGCGGACATCGTGTCATAGTCCGTCGAAGACGGGCGTAGATGACACATGTTCGCTTGCTTCTGCGTATTCTGCGAGTAGTCTGCGGCCTCTGCGTTCTCTTTCCTTATTCCATGAAACCGAAACCACAGTTCAAACAGGGCTATCCCCGGATGACGCTTATTTCTCGTCTTTCTTTTGATTGATAACCGTTTTCAGAACGTCGACGAACTTTTGGACTTCCGGGTCGGAGGCTTCCGCAAAGGCTTTGAGATAGTTGTCATTGCGTCCTTCGGGGGCTTTGTATTCTGACAGCTCTTTGGAACCCATAACCGTCACAAGCGCCAACTGAGCCAAGTCCGGCGTGATGTCTTTTCCGGCGTTTTTGACTCTTTCGTCAACCTCAAGCGCCGCTTTGGCGAATTCCTCGACGTTGTTTGACTCGACGTACTCATGCATTTTAACTCTAAGGATTATGACTTCGAGATCCTTGACCCGTTCCTCTTTGCCCATTTTGCGAAGCTGATCGACAAAAGCCTGCATTTTGGCGTTAAAAGTGTTGACCTTTTCGTCGCTAAGCTGGGTTAAGATCTGGATCAGCTGAAGCTTTGCAACGAACAATGCATCAAACTCTTCATCGGGGATATCTTTGAGAAGTATCGCCTTGTCGAGCGCCTTTTCAATGCGGCTGAAATATTCCTTTTCCATTTCCCTCAAGGAATTGAAGAATTCTTCAGACCGGGGGTCTGCGCCGTTCTTTTTTGCTTGACGCTCCATGCGATTCGCTTTTTTATCGAGCATGTCGTTTACCTTTTTGACATACTCTCTATAATCTGCCAGAGTTCCGTTTTCAGGAACGTCCGGGATGGGTTCGTCAGCGGCTTGATCGTCTTCTTCGTCGGCATCCTCGTCGGCATCCTCGAGGCTTGCAACTTCGCCGTAGATTTTGACAAGCTGCTCTTTGAGTTCAATATCGCGAGCGTTAAGGGAAATAACCTTGCCGTCTTTTCCAATGAGAACGGGGCAGGGAATCGCGGTAATTGAATAGTATTCAGAAACTGTAACCGGTTTGCCGTCTTTGTTCTTTACCCCAGGAACAACCGCATTTTTATCATACATCTGTTTCCAGGGAATGTCGTTAAATTTAAGGAATGTATTTAACTTCTTTTCCGCTTTGTCGGGATCGTCGAGGGTAACGCCGATGACCTCAAAGCCCTTGTCGTGATAGGCGTTGTACATCCTTTTGACGTTCGGCAGTTCTTCGCAGCACGGACCGCACCAGGTTGCCCAGAAGTCAATCAGAACGACTTTGCCGACGTAGTCTTCTGCCTTGTATTCGGAACCGTCGGTAAACGTTCCGCCGAATTTGAATTCTTTGCCCAGCGTGTCGTTGAATCGCTTTTCGCCTTCAGCGCGGCGAATGGCGTTTTCCAATTGGAAAGCCAGCTTTTGGACTTCCGGATCTGAGGCTTCCGAGAGCGCTTTGAGGTACTTGGCTTGACGATCTTCAGGAGCTTTGTACTCTTTCAGATCTTTGGCGCCCAAAACGATTATCATTGCTTGTACAGCCAACGGAGGCGTGATATCCTTTCCCGCTTTTTCGACTTTTTCGTCGATTTCAGCGGCGATTTTTGAGAATTTTTTGACGTCGCCAGAACGGACATAACCAATGATCTTATTCTGGAGAAGCTTTCCTTCAATATTTTCGGCAAGCTTTGTTTTGCCTATCTTGCGAAGCTGAGCTGCAAGGGCTTCCAATTCGGCAGTAAAAGCGTCTTCGCCATCGTTGTTAATCTGAGCCAATGCTTGAAGAAGCTGAATTTTCCTGTTAACCAATTCTTCACAATCTTTGTCGGAGACGTCTTTGAGAAGCAGCGCTTTGTCGGTTGCCTGGAAAATGCGATCCATGTATTCCTTTGCCATGCTGTTAAATGGCTTGGAAAACTCTTCAGATCGGAAACTGACGTGATTCGCCTGCGCGACGTTAATCATAATTCTGGCTTTATTTCGGAACGCCTCGTTAAGTTTTTCGATATACTCTTTGTATTCTTTCAGAGTCCCGTTTTCCGGAACTTCCGGAATAGCGTCGACAGCTGCCGCAGCGGTTTCTTTTTGTGAATCTGCAGCTTTTTCTTTCGCATTCACAGACGCACAGAACCCCAGCGAAAAAATCAAACACAAAGACAATAAAAAGAAACGAGATTTCATAATACTCTCCTTTTGACGTTTACCATAAAAAAGAGTAATATGGTTACGAAATTGTATTATTCAGACGCCATATTACTCTTATAACATCAACTATTTTCTAACGATTATTCGTCGTCTTTTTGATTGATAACCGTTTTCAGAACGTCGACAAACTGGTTGACTTCCGGATCGGAGGCTTCCGCAAAGGCTTTGAGATAATTGTCGTTGCGTCCTTCGGGGGCTTTGTAATCAGGCAGTTCATTGGCACCCAAAACAATCATCAGCGCCAACTGAGCCAAGTCCGGCGTGATGTCTTTACCGGCTTTTTTGACTTTTTCGTCAACTTCAGCAGCAGCTTTGGCGAATTTCTCGATGTTGTTTGTCTGGACGTAGTTATGCAGCTGGGTTCTAAAGATTGAGTCTTCAATGTCTTTAGCGAATTCCTCTTTTCCCATTTTGCGAAGCTGGTCGGCAATAGCTTGCAGTTTAGCGCTGACAACGTCAATCTTGTCGTCGTTAAGTTGCGTTACAATTTGGATAAGCTGAACTTTCGCTCCAACCAATTCAGCAAGCTCATCGTCGGAAAGGTCTTTAAGAAGCATCGCCTTGTCAGTCGCCTGTTCAATGCGGCTAAAGTATTCTGTGGCTGTACTTTTTAACAAATTGGCATATTCTTCAGACTGCGGATTGACGCCGTCCTTTTTCGCCTGGCGGATTACACTTTTAATTTTTTTATTGAGCAAGACGTTTACTTTTTTGACGTACTCTTTATAATCCGCCAGAGCTCCTTCTGCCGGAACGTCCGGAATGGCTTCGTCAGCGGCTTGATCGTCTTCATCCAGATCGTCAACGTCTTCCTCTTCAGCGTCTTCGTCAGCGAAAACGTCAACCTCTTCTCCTTCTTCTTCCTCGTCGACAGGGCCAACACCTTCGACTTCACCGTAGATTTTAACGAGCTGTTTTTTCAGTTCGGCGCCGCGAGCGTTAAGGGAAATAACCTTGCCGTCTTTGCCAATGAGGACAGGGCAGGGGATTCCGTTAATTCCATAGTATTCGGAAACCAGAACCGGTTTGCCGTCTTTGGTCTTTTCGCCAGGAACGACCGCTTTTTCGTCAAACATCTGTTTCCAGGGAATGTTGTTTTTTTCGAGGAATTTATTGAAATCTTCTTCCGCTTCGGGATCGTCACAGGTAACGCCGATGACTTCAAATCCCTTGTCGTGATAGGCAGCGTACATCTTTTTGACGTTCGGCAGTTCAGCGCAGCACGGACCGCACCAGGTCGCCCAGAAGTCAATCAGAACGACTTTGCCAGCGTAGTCTTTGGCGTTGTATTCGGAACCATCGGTAAACGTACCGCCGAATTTGAATTCCTTGCCCAGCGCGTCGTTGAATCTCTTTTCGCCTTCAGCGCGGAAAAGCGCTGATTCCAACTCGTCAGCCAGCTCGTTGACTTCTGGGTCGGAGGCTTCCCGGAGGGCTTTTGTGTATTTCTCCAGACGTCCTTCCGGCGCTTTGTATTCAGGCAAACTGTTAGAAGCCATAATAATCAACATAGCCTGCTGAGCCAGAACCGGAGTGATGTCTTTTCCGGCTTTTTCGACTTTTTCGTCAATCTCGGCTGCGGCTTTAGTAAACTCTTCAACATTGCCGCTTCTCACGAAGCTCGAGATTTCTTCCCGATATGACTTGAGTTCAGCTTGAACAATAGCGTTTTTCAGGTTGCCAGCCAGCTTTTGAACTTCCGGATCAGAGGCTTCCGAAAGCGCTTTGAGGTACTTGGCTTGACGATCTTCAGGAGCTTTGTACTCTTCCAGATCTTTGGCTCCCAAAACAATTAACAATGCTTTTATAGCCAAAGGAGGCGTGATGCCTTTTCCCGCTTTTTCGACTTCTTTGTCAGTTTCAGCTGCTATTTTTGAGAATTCTTCGACGTTGCCAGAACGGATATAACCAATGATCTTGTTCTGGATAAGCTTTCCTTCAATATTATTGGCAAGTTCAGCTTTTCCCATTTTGCGAAGCTGGGCTGCGAACGCTTCCAATTTGGCGTTGACAGCGCTTTCGTCTTCCTCGCCGATCTGAGCCAAAATTTGAATAATCTGGAGCTTATTGCCAGCCAGTTCTTCAAAATCGTCGTCGGAAACGTCTTTGAGAAGCATCGCCTTATCCACAGCCTGTTCAATGCGAGCGAAGTATTCTTTCGCCATTGCTTTTAAAGAATTGGAAAATTCTTCAGATTGCGGATTGACGCCGTCTTTTTGAGCCTGGGCGATCATGCTTTGAACTTTATTCTGGAAACGCTCCTTGAGGTTGGTAATATACTCTTGATAATCTTTCAGAGTTCCGTTTTCCGGAACGGCAGGAATGGCGTCTTCAGCTTCGTCAGCCTCGTCTTCTTTCTCGGATTCGCCTTCATCATTTACGCCTTCGGATACGATGACGTCGCTGGTCGTTTCAGAAGCGGCTTCTTCGGCGGGAGCGGCTTCTTCGGCGGGAGCGGCTTCTTCAGCAGGAGCGGCTTCTTCAGCGGGAGCGGCTTCTTCAGCAGGAGCGGCTTCTTCAGCAGGAGCGGCTTCTTCAGCAGGAGCGGCTTCTTCAGCAGGAGCGGCTTCTTCAGCAGGAGCTTCTTCAGCGGGAGTTTCTTCAGCCGGGGTTTCTTCAGCCGGAGTTTCTTCAGCCGGAGTTTCTTCAGCCGGTGTTTCTTCAGCCGGTGTTTCTTCAGCCGGAGTTTCTTCAGCCGGTGTTTCTTCAGCCGGGGTTTCTTCAGCCGGGGTTTCTTCAGCCGGAGTTTCTTCAGCCGGAGTTTCTTCAGCCGGAGTTTCTTCAGCCGGAGTTTCTTCAGCCGGAGTTTCTTCAGCCGGAGTTTCTTCAGCCGGTGTTTCTTCAGCCGGTGTTTCTTCAGCCGGGGTTTCTTCCTTAACTTCGCCGAAAATCTTGGCGAGTTGTTCTTCGAGCGCTTCGCCGCGAGCGTTGAGGGAGACAACCTTTCCGTCTGCTCCAATAAGAATAGGACGAGGAATAGCGTGAATTCCATAGTATTCGGAAACCTGAATGGAGTCGCCAGATTTTGTCTTTAAATCCGGAACGATCGCTTTATCGTCAAACATCTGTTTCCAGGGGATGTTGTTTTCTTCGAGGAATTTATTAAAATCTTCTTCGTCTTCGGGATTGTCACAGGTAACGCCGATGACCTCAAA
Organism: Thermoguttaceae bacterium; assembly: GCA_017407125.1. Lineage (GTDB taxonomy): Bacteria > Planctomycetota > Planctomycetia > Pirellulales > Thermoguttaceae > RUG11551. The sequence goes on along the minus strand of JAFQXE010000038.1, from coordinate 93,835 downwards.
GCCTTTGTCGTGATAAGCGTCGTACGCCTTTTTGACATTTGGCAGTTCAGCGCAGCACGGACCGCACCAGGTTGCCCAGAAGTCAATCAGAACGACTTTGCCGGCGTAATCTTCGGGTTTGTATTCGGAACCGTCGGTGAACGTTCCGCCGAATTTGAATTCGGCGCCCAAGGCGTCCTTGAATCTCTTTTCGCCTTCAGCGCGTAGCATAGCGCGATCCAGAACGGAGGCCATCTTGTTGATTTCCGGATCGGACGCTTCCGTAAAAGCTTTGCTATATTTTTCCAGGCGTCCTTCTGGAGCTTCGTAACCCGGCATTTCGTTGGAAAACAAAGCAATTATCATAGCTTGCTGAGCCAGAGGAGATGTAATGTCCTTTCCGGCTTTTTCGACTTTTTCGTCAATTTCAGCGGCGATTTTGGCAAATTCTTTAACATCGCAGTTCTTAACTTTATTTGCGAACAGCGAGGCCTCGATGTCGTCGGCGAATTTCGTTTTGTTCATTGAGCGAAGCTGATCGGCGAACGCCTGCATTTTGGCGTTGACAGCGTCTTCCTCTTCGTCGTTGATCTGAGCGGAAAGCATGATAAGGCGAACCTTGCCGCCAGCCAGTTCTTCAAAATCGTCGTCTGAGAGGTCTTTGAGAAGAAGGGCTTTGTCGGTTGCCTGAACCATGTTGTCGAAATATTTGTTTGTTATTTCTCTTAAAGTAGCGGTAAACTCTTCAGACTGCGGATTAACGCCGTCCTTTTGAGCTTGAGCGATCATGCTTAGCGCTTTTTTATTAAGAGCGTTGTTAAGAGCGCTGAGATACTCTTGATAGTCTTTCAGAGTTCCGTTTTCCGGAACAGCCGGGATTGCGTCGTCCGCTGCGGCTTGAGCGGGTTTGGCTTCTTCGGCAGGGGCGACGTCTTTAGCCGCATCCGCAGGCTGTTCGTCAGCTGGAAGAAGAGCTTCATCGACTACGGGGTTGGTTGAAGTTGCTGTTTGATTTGCGTTTTCTTCAAACGTGTTGGTCGGCGTGCAGGACGCTAACGGCAAAATCAGGCATAATGCCAATAAAAAGAGACGTGATTTCATCAAAGGGGTTTCCTTTCAATGGGAAATAGGGGTTGTGTTTTTTGCCGAAAACCAACGCGGTCGAGTCGGCGAACTACTCATAATTTATATTATACGTCTATATAAAATGACGTCAATATGGGACACGGGGTTAAAATTTGATTATTTTGATTTTTATTCTTATTAATACGAAAAGACGGAACAGAAAGTTCTGTTCCGCCTGATTTGTTGCAGATGTCATTTAATCCGTACGAGATTTCTATTTCTCTGAATCGTCACCGTAAATCTCTTTCAGACGTCGTTCCAGTTCCGGACCGCGAGCGTTGATAGTAACGACTTTGCCGTCTTTCCCGATGAGAATCGGGCGCGGGACTTTGTAAATTCCGTAGTATTTGTTAAACGGAACGGGCTGTCCGGTAACGGTTTTCATTCCGGGAATGACAGCGTTGTTTTCGAACATCTGTTTCCACGCAAACTTGTACGTATCGAGAAATTCCTTGAACCCGTCCAGGTCGTTTTCGTCGTCGCAGGAAACGCCGATGACTTCAAAGCCCTTGTCGTGATACTTGGCGTAGGCGTCTCGGACGACGGTCTGTTCCTCGCAGCAGGGCGGGCACCAGGTCGCCCAAACTTCGATTAAAAGAACTTTGCCCTTGTAATCCTCCGGGTTAAATTTCGTACCGTCGATAAACGTTCCAGAGAACAGGATTTCGTTACCCGGCAGATTGAACATTTTTTCCTCGCCAGCGTCAAAGAGAACCTGCAGTTCCAACTGCGTGGAGATGTACTGAACGTTCGGGTCGGAAGAAGCAGCAAACTGTTCGACGTACTTTTTCAATAAGCCGTCTTCGAGCTTGTATCCTTTGACGTCGCGCGCCGCCAGAGCGATTTTGGTCGCCTTAAACGCCAGTTCGGGCGAGACGTCTTTCCCGGCTTTTTGGACTTGTTCGTTGACAACGTCAAACAGCTTTCCGAACGTTTCAGCGTCGTTTGCCTTTATGCTCTTTTGGACTTTGACGTTGAAAATGCTTTCATCCAGCGCGTCCGCAACGTCCGGACGTCCAATTTGACGAAGCTGGGCTGACATTGCTGTCAACTCGTCTTCCTCTTTAGCGCCGGTAATCTGACAGTAAGCGGGAATAAGCTTTTTCTTCTCAATAATAAGTTTTGCCAGTTCCTCGTCTGAGACGTTTTTGAGAGACAGCCCTTTATTGAGAGCTTCCATCGCCTTGAGCGAGAATTTGGCAATGAGTTCGCTCAGCCCGGCGTTGTACTGATCTGAATTGGTATCGACGTTGTCTTTTTGCGCGGCGTTGACCAGATTGCGGACAGCTTCATCAAGCGCCTTTTCGTTCTGATTGAGGTAATTGAGATAGTCGGCTGCGGAATCGGACTGCGGAATCGCCGGAGCCTCGACCGCAGCAGCGGCTTTGAATGCGTCCTGAGCGTTAGCCGTCGAAACGAACAGCGCCGATGTAACAGCCAAACAGGCAGCGAGCAGCAGTAATCGGAATTTCATAATTATTCTCCTAATTTTCCAGGGGTTCTGTAATGTCGTTTTCGTCTCCCGACGCGACGCGTTCGACAACGGTGTACTTTTTCCAGTTGTCGCTCTGTTCGGGGAAATCGGAGCGGGAATGACCGCCGCGGGTTTCTTCTCGAATCAAAGCGCAATGCGCGATAAGCCGGCAGATGGTAAGCATGTTTTGCAGTTCCCAGCCGCGCGGGAATTTGAACTGGTAATCGTTGATAAACTTCTGCCACGACATAAACGTGTCGTTGGCTTCCTGCAATCCGTCTTTGTCTCTCATAACGCCAACGCAGCGCTGCATGACGCTTTTGAGCGTGTTGCGGATGTCGTCTGTGTCCAGCGGCATGCCGGAGGTCGGCTCGCACTGTCCTTCCAGAGAGAACACGACGTAATCTTTTGGGGCGCGTTTGGCGTCGATTGACGCGCCTTCGCCTGCGATTTTCCCGAATACAACGGCTTCCAGAAGACTGTTGGACGCCAATCGGTTGGCGCCGTGCAGCCCGGTAGACGTAACCTCGCCGACAGCGCGAAGCCCTTCGATGTTGGTTTTGGCGTCTAAATCGACTTCAATTCCACCCATCATGTAGTGAGCGCCCGGGCGAATCGGGATGTTGTCTTTCGCCAGGTCGAGGTCAAACTGATGACAGATGCTTTCGATGCCGGGGAACCGTCTGTGAACGAACGCTGTATCCAAATGTTTGAGCGTCAAATAGACGCACGAGGAGTTCGTCTTCGCCATTTGGGCGACGATGGATCGGCTGACGATGTCACGCGGCGCAAGTTCCGCTCGAGAGTCGTAGTCTGGCATGAATCGATACCCGTTTTTGTCGATTAAATGAGCGCCTTCGCCGCGAACCGCCTCGGAAATGAGACTTCTCGCTCCGCCTGCCAGATACAAAACCGTGGGGTGGAACTGGACGAATTCCAAGCCGCGCAGCCGCGCGCCGGCGCGATATGCCATCGCCATGCCGTCTGCAGTGGTAACTTCCGGGTTGGTCGTTTCTCGATAAAGCTGTCCGGACCCGCCGGTGGCGAGAATAACCTGTTTCGCCCAGACGATTTTCATGCCGGTTTGCGGACTGTACAGAATCGCGCCGTAACAGACGTTATCTGCGGTGATCAGGTCAATGGCGAAAGTATTGGTACAAATATGGATATTGGGGCGAGATTTAATCTGAACGAACAGCGCCCGCATGATTTCCTTGCCGGTGGAGTCGCCCAACGCGTGAGCGATTCGGTTGAACCCGTGCCCCCCTTCGCGAGTCAAATCGAGATGGAAATTCTCGTCGAGGTCAAAATGCGTGCCCCAGTCAATGAGTTCATGGATTCTGGCGGGGCCGTGTTCGATAACAAACCGGACGACGCGTTCGTCGCAAAGCCCTGCGCCGGCGGTGAGCGTGTCAGCGATGTGGTCTTCAAAATTATCCAGCGGGTCGAGAACGGACGCGATTCCGCCCTGCGCGCGGGTTGAGGAGCAGATTTCCAGCTCTGCGCCTTTGGTAACGATGGCAACGGACAGCGACTCGTCAACCGCCAACGCCGCTCGAACGCCAGCCAGACCGCTGCCCAAAATTAAAACGTCTGTAAAGTAATGCGCGATAGATTTGTAGTCTACCGGAACCAAATATCGTGGAACTTTCATGTTGAATGTTACAAAATACCCTTTAAGTTGCGAGTTGCGAGTAGCGAGTTGCGAGAGGACATTGTACCGCTAACTCCCTACGTCAACTTGCAGGACTACCAATAATTTATAGATTTTACCCCAAAGACAGTAAATAGTCAATCCGGTTTCCGGCGATTTTGAGAAAAAAAAGAAAAATAGTGAAAGGCAGTAGGCAATAGACAGTTGGCAGTAGTTTTGTGAGACGCTTGCGTAATTCCGCATTCCGAATTAATTCTACCGACATCTCGCCCGAATCGACTGTTCGATTTCGGCTAGAAGCCGCTGTTCCAGAAGGGGATCGCGCCCGATGCAGTACCATTGATTGGAACTTTGATTTTCAGAATTAAAGAGCGGGTCGGTAAACGTGCGTCGGGAATCGGAAAGGAAGTAGTTGTCCTGACCGTTGCGGGACAAGTTGACAGGAGCTATGTTTTCAATTTCCTTTTTAACGACGACTTCAATGGTGTATGAACTCCCCTCATTCCATGAGACCGTAATTCTGGCGCTTCGAGCGATAGTATGCAGGGTCGATTCCCATCGCTGGCGCGTTCCGACGGAGTCTCCTCGCCAGGGTTCGAAAATGGTAGCGCCAATAGTTCGATTCGTTTCCAAAAAACCCTGATTGATGCAGGATCCCACTTGTCGACACGGTTCTTCTTTATAGATGGAAAAGTACTTTCGCACTGGAATGACCATGGCTTCCCACAGAACCGCCGGATTGCAGCAGTTAACGGTAACGGAGTTTCTATAAATGCCGCCGGCGTATTGGGAAATTGGCGAAGTCTGACAGGTTTGACAAGGCGTCTGACCTCGAAAAACGGAATTTTGGGAATACGATGGACAGGAAGCTGCATTTTGAATTCCACAGTTCGAACGCGGCGCAGCGTTCGGTCCAACGCAGCCGACGCCAAGTCCTGTTACAAAAAGAAAAAGGACGGCAAAAAGCGCCTGCGTTTTCAGAGACGAGAAACGTCCGCTGCAATACGATTCCGAAGAACGGCAGACGGAATCGAGCAATCGGTTTCGCGTTTTCTGGACGCTGATTGACACCATGATTTTCCGGTTCATCGTGATAAAGCCTTGCGAGTTGGTTTATTATTGATATGTAGCCGGAGTAACTTCAGCGGTAGAGGCGGCTGGCTGTGTAACAGGCGTTGTGGGCTGGCAAGCCGGCTGGCAAACAGGCTGACAAACGGTTTGGCATACGGGTCGGGGAGCCGGGCAAGCCGGGGCGCAGACGGGCTGGCAAACGGGTCTGGCTACCGGGCAGGCGGGAGCGCAGGACGGAGCGGTCGTACAGGGGACGGCGCAGGGCGACGGAGCGCACGGGGACGCGCAAGACGGCGCGCAAGGGGAACACGGCGGCGGACAGCAATCGTCGTAAGCGCAGCCAATAAATAATGACGCCGAAAACAGCGTCGCCGACAATAAAACACATCGAATTGAATTGTTCATAAATGCGCCTTTGAAACGAAAAATGAATAGTTAGGAATTAGTAATTGACGCGAAACGTTCCTTAAGAACCGCGTTAGCAGTTCAATATTAGTAGCCGTGGGTTTTAACCCACGGATGATTGACGGTCGAAAAACAGCGTTATAACGCCCGCTTTTCGTTTGTTTTTTACTATGTTATTTAATTACACATTTTTAAAATTTAACGCAAGAGCAGTTTTTTTATTCGTAATTCCGCATTACAAATTAAACAGCTCTTCGTCGGATTGTACGTCGAACGCGAGGGCTTTGTGGAAGTTGTCACACCCTGCGCAGACCAGAGCGTCTGTGCGTTTTGCCGTTTCGGCCGCGGCGTGGATTGCGTCCTGCTTGGCAGTGAAAATTTCAACGCGGTCGCCCAGACGTCGTTCCAGCGCGTCGACGAAATCCGGGTTGTCGGATCGGTTCCCGACGAGGTAAACTCTGTCACGTTTTGGACGGTAGACTTTCGGGTTGAATTCGATTTCCCCCGTCAGCGGCGACCAGACCGGAATGGGCAGGACGTTGAGAATGCGCCCGGAAACGAAGCTCTGAATGGTTTTCAGGTTCTCTTCCAGCGGGTCGTCGCTGTTGGATAAATCCTGAACCAGATAAACCGGGAAATTATACGGGCTGCGAATGAGCTGCATGCATCCGGGAATGATTGTAACAGACTCGATAATTCGAATAATGTCCGTCAGCGAAATGGACAGCGTCAGCCCAAAGGCGACGGCGCACAAACAGTAGTACAAATAGTCCTGCCCGACAATTCGCGTTCGCAGCGGCGACGTCTGGCTGCCAGCGGTGATCAAGGCAATCTGTTCGCCCGGGTTCTGTTCGAGAATCGTCCCGTGAACCTGACAGTTCCCGCCCAGCCCGTAGGTCAAAACCGGACCGTGAATCCTCTGAATTGTGTCGCCGGACAGGGGCGCGTCTCCGTTGAGTATGACGCAGCCTTTTTCGTCCAGCTGATCGAGCAATTGAACTCGTGAAACGGATTCAAACATTGAATCTTTATCGGGGTCGATCAGAGTAACGCAGCCGGAATGAAACGGAATCCCGGCGCAATTGGATTTATCCAGCGCGGTCTGGGAAACTTCCATAACAACGGAATTGCATTCGTTTTGAACCATTCGAGAAAGCCAGTACGCGCTTTTTTTGGGCGCCAGCCCAGGCATGGACGATGGATACGACTTGACGATTTCCGACATGAGCTGACAGAATTCGTCCATGTTTTTTGGCGACCGGGCGGCTTCTATCGAGTTGATAATCGTCGCTCCGCATTCGGTTAGAATCCCTGTTTTGCGTCCCGTCTGAGAAAGCAGATTGGCGATAAGATAACTGACGACTCGGCGCCCGCGCCCGCCAGCAACGCCGATTATCTGAAGCTTTTTGCCGGGGGAATCGTAAAGCGCCTGACAGATTTCTGCGTAGGCGGCGTGCGGGTTCTCGACGCGGCAGACGGGAATGTCCGCCAGACAGTCGCACGCATCGCAGAACGCGAACTGATTTCGGACGATAATCGCCGCGGCGCCCTGTTTTCGAGCCAGTTCCACCCCGGACGGGTCAACGGACGGGTCTTCCATGGCGACGTAAACCTCTCCCGGCTCTATACTTGAAGCGTTGTATCGACAGGACTTGATCCGAAAGTCGGAACAGTTCTCAAAATTCGCGTTGGGAAACAGCTTTTTGGCGTACAGGGGGCTGAGGGTTACGTTGGACGTTATCATAATAAAATTAGCAATTATCAATAAGCAATTAGCAATTATTTGAGGCTTTTACGAGTAATTGCTAAGAGCGATATTAATCTAAAATCGTTGGGAAATTGCTTTTAATTTCCATAGCAGACTTATAGAATTTTATGCGTTGTTCGTCAAGAGCAGTTGCCAGACTGCAAACTTTCTCCAATCAAAATAATTTTTCCGACGTCTTGACAGCGCTATCGATAAGAATATAATAAAAACTGCAATTGCTTAGTATGAATGGAAATTAACTTTTTTGAAATATGAGCGCAGAATTTGATCCGTATCAGGAATGGTTAAGCATACCTCCAGACGAGAGACCGGCAAACTATTATAGATTGCTGGGATTGCCCCTGTTTGAATCGAATGCCAACGTTATCAGCAACGCAGCAGACCGTCAAATGGCGTTTGTCCGGACGTTCCAGACGGGACAGTATTCGCAGCAGTCGCAGCAGATTCTCAACGAGCTGGCTCAGGCGCGGGTAACGCTTCTTGACAAACGGAAAAAGGCGGATTACGACGCCAAACTTCGAGCGGAGCAGAAGTCCGGCTCCAACGGCGGAATCGGGGTTGTGTCGTCGTTGGGTTCTTACGGCGAAGTCCAGTCCGCGCCGCCGCCGTCAGCGGCATCTCTAACGCCTCAACCGTGGTCAAACGCTCCACAGGGGGTAAATCCCGGGATTCAAAGTCATGTAACTCCTCCCGGAGGGATTACTGCGGCTCCCCCTGTTCCGAATCCTCCCAATAGATCAGAATTGACGTTTGCTTTTCTCAAAAAGCATTGGATTGTGATATTGAGCGCTTTTGTCGCCCTTCAGTTGATTATTTGCGGAACCGGACTGTTGGCTTACCTTCTCAAGCCGAGCAAAACAGAAATCGCGCAGAACGCAGCAGAACAGCCTCAAAATGTTGACGAAGGAACCAAAGACGATTCTCAGCCATCAGATGCGGCTCAGCTGGCAAAACGGTATTATGAACAGTCTGTTGATTTACAGGAAAAAGAAGAGTACGACGAGGCGTTAATCAGAATTAATGTTGCCGTGGAATTACAGCCGAACAACGAACTGTATAAAGTCCAGCAAAAGGCGTTAACTCGTTTGAAATCGTCTGCAGGGAAAGCAAAAACGCCGCCTGCGCCTGATGCGACTGAAGATAAGCTGGAACAGAACGAGTCGGCTCCCGTTCCAGATATCGACGACAAACCGATTTCAACTCAGCCGGAACGCAAACCGCAAGTTGAGGAAGTAAAACGTCCGGCAAGAACTTCAATGACGCCCGAAGAAGCGAAAGCTAAACTTGAAGCGGAAGCGAAAGCAATGTTTGATGCGGCGGAGGAAGAATCCCCGTCTCAAATGAATGCAAAACGCCGGGCGGAAGCCGTCTATAACGAAGCGGTTGCGCTTCAAAAACAGGGAAAGTACATTCAGGCGGCTGAAAAGCTCAACGATGCCCTTAAATTGGATCCGGATAACGAACAGTACAAAGAGGAAAAGTCCGAGTTTGAGGATTTGGCTAAGGCGGAAGAGTCGTATAACGAATCCGTTGACCTGGAAGAAAAAGAACAGTACGCCGAGGCGTTAGTCAAAATTGAGGACGCGCTGGCGATTGATCCCAATAACGAAGATTTCATCAAGGAAAAGCTCAATATTCAAACCGGATACTATAAACAGTACGTTGAGCACAGAATTCAGCGGGAATATCCTCAGGCGTTGGAGAAGATTGACAAAGCCGTTGAACTTGTCCCGAAAGAAGAGTTTTATAAAGAAGAAAAACAGAAAACGGAAGAGCTTGTAAAAGCTGTCGAGGAAGGAAAAGAGCTTCCGGAAAAAGACCCGGACTACGGCGAGCCGGAAGAAGCGCCCGAAGAACCTGTGGTTGAGCAGGAGCCGGAAAAGCCGCGAGGTTTTGAACCGGGAAAAGAAGCAGGCGAACGAAAGACTGTGGACGTCGACGGTGTGGAGATAGCGTTTCGATGGTGTCCGCCGGGAACGTTTATAATGGGATCGCCGACGTCTGAAGCCAATCGCAAAGCAGACGAAAAACAGCACGAAGTCATACTGACCAAAGGGTTCTGGATTATGGAAACCCAGATTACCGTTGGCATGTTCAAGGCGTTTGTCAACGATACCGGCTATCAGTCCAAAGGTCTGACGCCGTGGGGACTGTCAAACGGCAAATGGAAACAGGACGCAGGGTATTCGTGGCTCAATCCGGGATTTGCTCAAAGCGACGACAGTCCGGTAACGTGCATTTCCTGGCGCGATGCTGCCGCGTTTAGTAAATGGCTTGGTAGTAAAATTGAAAGCAAGACAAAACTTCCGACGGAAGCGCAATGGGAATACGCCTGCCGCGCTGGCAGTACATCGGCGTACTTCTGGGGAAGCTCTCTCAACGGCGACAGAGCGAACTGCAACGGCAACTATCCGTACGGTACGACGGTTAAAGGACTGTATCAGGAAAGGACTGTTCCTGTTCGCAATTACCAGCGCAACGCCTGGGGCGTATACGACATGCACGGCAACGTCTGGGAATGGTGTCTGGACGGCTACGCCGCCTATCCCAACGGGAAAGTAACCAATCCGTTTACGCCGGGAAACGGGACAAATCGCGTCTTCCGCGGCGGGAGCTGGAGTTACTTTGCCGAACGCTGCCGGTCGGCGTTCCGCGCCAGCGACGTCCCGGTAATACGTCTGCCGAATCTGGGCGGTCGCTGCGTCGTTGAACCGTCAGACGCTGCGCCTGTTAATGCCAGCATTGATAAAAATGCCGGCAAACGCGCTGTGAAAACTATCAACGGCGTGGAATTCGCCTTTAGATATTGTCCGCCGGGTACGTTCATGATGGGGTCGCCATCGTCAGAAAAAGGACGCAATAGCGGCGAAACGCAACATCAAGTAACCTTGACCAAAGGTTTTTGGATGCTGGAAACAGAAGTAACGCAAAAGCAGTGGAAAGCGGTCATGGGAACCAATCCGAGTAACTACAAAGGCGATGATTTGCCTGTTGAACAGGTTTCTTGGAACGCCTGCCAGGAATTCTGCAAGAAGTGTAAATCGCTTGGATTGCCGGTACAGCTTCCAACGGAAGCGCAATGGGAATACGCTTGCCGGGCGGGAACAACCGGAGCGTATGCAGGGGATCTGAACGAGATGGCGTGGTATAGTTCAAATAGCGGCAGTAAAACTCATCCTGTTGGAACGAAGAAGCCCAACGCCTGGGGCTTGTACGACATGCACGGGAACGTGTGGGAATGGTGTCAGGACTGGTATGATAGAGGTTATCCCAGCGGGAGTGTAACAGACCCGGTAGGACCTAAGAATGGCTTCCGCCGCGTCAACCGCGGCGGCAGCTGGGACCGCTACGCCCATGACTGCCGGTCGGCGTCCCGCAGCCACTACGGTTTCGACAACCGGTACACAGCCTGGGGCTTTCGTTGCGTTAGTTCTTTAGATTTAGAATCTTCAATGACGGAGGGGGTAAAATCAACTGACGGGAATAACGATAAAGAATCTGTTGAGCCAGTCAACGCTAATGTCGATAAAAACGCCGGCAAACGCGCTGTGAAAACTATCAACGGCGTGGAATTCGCCTTTAGATATTGTCCGCCGGGTACGTTCATGATGGGGTCGCCATCGTCAGACGAAGGACGCTATAGCAACGAAACGCAACATCAAGTAACGCTGACCAAAGGTTTCTGGATGATGGAAACGGAAGTAACGCAAAAGCAGTGGAAAGCGGTTATGGGAACCAATCCGAGCAAATTTAAAGGCGACGATTTGCCAGTTGAACAAGTATCATGGAACGACTGCCAGGAATTCTGTAAGAAGTGTACAAAGCTGGGGTTGCCGGTTCAGCTTCCAACGGAAGCTCAATGGGAATACGCATGTCGGGCGGGAACAACAGGAGCGTATGCAGGGAATCTGGACGAGATGGCGTGGTATAACGAATCTTATGCTAAAGGAAGTACTCATCCCGTTGGAACGAAGAAGCCCAACGCCTGGGGCTTGTACGACATGCACGGGAACGTGTGGGAATGGTGTCAGGACAGGTATGATAGAGATTATCCCAGCGGGAGTGTAACAGACCCGGTAGGACCTAAGAGTGGCTCCGCCCGCGTCGACCGCGGTGGCGGCTGGAACAGCATCGCCGGGTACTGCCGGTCGGCGGGCCGCAGCAGCGACTCTCCAGAGTACCGGGGCTACAGTCTTGGGTTTCGCTGCGTGAGGTCAATAACCCGTCCGGAAAATTAGCGAATGTGTCATGACCGAAGCCGCGCAAGCCCGCCCAAGGCGGCAGCCGGGCGAGGCGACGGCGAGGGTTGACACAGAGCATAATTTTCAGGAAAAATTTTTAGCAAAAAATCTGGTAAATTCCCCGTAGACGCCATATTAATCTGTTAAATTTTCTCGAAGTGCGAGAGCGCAGCTCTCGCTTTCTTTTAGCGAGCGTTAGCTCGCGTTTTTTCTTTAAGCAGCTGAGACAACCGCGATCCAGTGGGTCTAACTTTTTCGGCAGTGAATGACGTTTTCAAAGTTCTCATCGTTTTTCGAAAAAGCGGGAGCTTTGCTCCCGCACTCCGACAGATCTTCCGCCATCCGAGCGCTTGTTCGGCTAACGCAATACGGTTTTCCCCCTTCGAACGTCTTTCAATCCCTACTGCCTACTGCCTTCTCACGCCCCCTTTTATTTAAAAATCTTTCGGTTATAATAGATAAGTACCGGATTGGAATTTTGGAAGCCAGTCGAAGCGTACATAACATGAGGTTTTATTATAATCCTGTCAAATGAGTAAATTTATTTTTATTACCGGTGGAGTTGTTTCGTCGTTGGGAAAAGGGCTGACGTCAGCCAGTATTGGGCTTTTGCTCAAAAGCCGGGGCTTGCGCGTCGAGATGCTGAAAATGGATCCGTATATTAACGTTGATCCCGGCACCATGAACCCGTTTCAGCACGGCGAAGTTTTTGTAACCGACGACGGCGCGGAAACCGACCTCGACCTGGGGCATTACGAACGATTCGTCAACCAGCCGATGGGGCATCGGAATAACTTCACAACCGGGGCGATTTACTCTAAAATTATCGAGCAGGAACGCCGGGGCGATTTCAACGGCGCAACGGTTCAGGTTGTCCCGCACGTTACCAACGAAATCAAGAAAAAGTGGCTCAATCTGGAACGCGACGACGTCGATGTCATTCTAATTGAATTGGGCGGCACGGTCGGCGACATTGAGGGCTTGCCCTTCCTTGAAGCGATTCGTCAGTTCCATCTGGAACGCGACCCGGAAGACGTCATGTTTATTCACATGGCGTTGATTCCGTACCTGCGGGCGTCTGGCGAAATCAAGACCAAACCGACTCAGCACTCCGTTCAGAAATTGCGCGAACTGGCGGTTCAGCCAGACATGATTATCTGCCGAACGACCCAACACATTGAAGACGACGTCCGGAAAAAGATCGCCTTGTTCTGCAGCGTCCGGCCGCAAAACGTTATTATTGAACAGGACGTTCCCAACACGATATACGAAGTCCCGCTGATGCTGCGTCAGCAAGGGACGGACGACATCATTTGCAAGCGTTTGCACCTGGTCGACCGCGAACCGGACTTGTCGCAGTGGCAAGCCATGATCGATCGCGTCGTCAACCCGGAAAAGACGGTGAAAATCGCCGTTGTCGGGAAGTACATCACGCTCACCGACAGCTACAAATCGATTTACGAAGCCCTCATGCACGCCGGCGCCGCGTTCCATGCGAAGGTGGACATCCTTAAGGTGGAAGCGGAAGAAATCGAAGAGAAGGGCGCGGACGCTGTTTTACAGGGCGTTCAGGGCGTTCTCACTCCCGGCGGGTTCGGTTTACGCGGCGCGGAAGGCAAGATGGCGGCGATTCAGTGGGCGCGAGAAAACAAAATCCCGTTCTTGGGAATTTGCTACGGCTTGCAGTGCGCGGTAATTGAGTTTGCCCGGCACGTTTGCGGACTTCCCAACGCGTACAGCATCGAATGGAAAACCGACACCGATATTTTCGAGGGCAACGCCTCGGCGCAGGCGCAAGACGCCGTTGTCGTCCTGATGGACTCGCAGCAAAACGTCGTTGACCGCGGCGGCACGATGCGCTTGGGCGCGTACGCCTGCTGGCTCAAGCAGGGAACTCACGCCAGAGAAGCCTACGGAACGGAAATGGTTCGGGAACGACATCGCCATCGCTACGAAGTCAACCCCAAAATCAAGGACATGCTGGAAGCCCACGGCATGATCATTTCCGGCGTCAATCCAGACAGCCGCCTGGTCGAAATCGTCGAACTGAAAGATCACCCGTGGTTTGTCGCCACGCAGGCGCACCCGGAATTCAAGTCCCGCCCGACGGAAGCGCACCCGCTGTTCCTCGGGTTTATTAAAGCGTCGATGGAGAAGGGCAATTAGCAATTGTCAATTATCAATTAGCAATTTGCAATTAGGAGGTTTATCATGAAACGAGTTCTGCTTGCGTCGTTGCTTATCGTTGTCGCGTCAAGCGTCGCATCCGCCCAAATGGTAACGATGGGAACGCCGTTTAACCGTCTTGGGGACTCGTTCCATGAAAACATCGGCACGAGCTGGTCATTGCAGGGCAAAAACTGGAGCATGAACTTCGGCGGGAATAACGCTCTGCCGGGCGCGGCTCCGTTTGGAAACGCCGGCGGGGCTGGCGGCGGAATTCAGGGCGGCGTCGGGTTCGGCGGAAACGGGTTTACCGGCAACATCTGGGGACGCATGGAACAGGGTTCCAGCCGATCTCTGGTTAGTCAAACCCCGTCTGTTACATCGTTCAACGGCGTACCGGCAATGATGTCCGACACGCAGCAAACGCCCTTTGTTATCAGCACAACCCCTGTCGTCGGCTCATGGACGGGAATGCCGGGGTTAATCGACCCTACTGGCGGATCGCTGACAAGCGGTTTAACCAGACCGGTTGGGAATTCCCCGGTATCTCAGGCGTTAAGCCGAGTTCGCGCCGCGGAAGGAACGCCTGCGGGAGATTCGCCCAACGGACTAAGAAGGGCCGCGTTCGGGTCGGATCGCTTGACCAGAAACAACCGCTCGGATGTGGACGATTCCCCGTCGTACGGTTCCAATAACTCAGACGACGAACCCAGTTCCGCCGACAGCGTTGTTGGCTCCGTCGCTCAAATGAAACAGCTGTATCAGCAGGAATACGTCGAACCGAAGCGGGAAAAGGCGCGGCTCAACATCGAGAAAGCCCGCGCCGCAGCGCAAAAAGGACGCATTGGATCGGCAAAGTCCTATTATAAAATCGCTCTGAAATACGCTCAAGACGACGAAGTTAAAAAGACAATTATTAAAGAGTATAACGCATTAGATAAATAGATGGATTGGAAGGCGGTAATGAAGTGAGCGAAGCGAACGAAATTACGCATTCGCCGTCAGGCGAACATGAATTTAGGTTCAGCTTTTTGGTTCGCCTTCGGCGAACTGCGTAATTCCGCTCCTGTTAGTCGCTCCATTACCGCCTTTCATCCACTTCCTCCCCCAACACCCACCATGGATCTCAATAAAATACGCCGTGAAATTGACCGAATCGACAACTCTATTCTCCGCGCCTTGCAGCGTCGAATTGAATGGGGTCGATTGACCTTGAAATTCAAAAAGAAAATCCTCTCTCCGGAACGCGAACAGGCGATTGTCAACAGCCTCATGGAACGCGAACGGTCGCTGCTTTCCAGCGAAGTTATCGAGGCGATTTATCAAACCATCTTTACCGAATCCCGGCGCGTTCAGGCGGAAGCCCGTCCGTTGATTGCGTTTCAGGGCGAACACGGCGCGTTTACGGAAGTCGCCTGTCGGGAATGGAACAAGAACCTCGCTCCGATTCCGTGCGCTACCAATTCAGACGTTATCGAAGGAATAGAGCAGGGCGTTTACGACTTCGGCATGCTGCCCATCGAGAACACGATTGTCGGACGTCAGAACCACATCACTGCGTTGCTCAACCAGTCCAAGCTTCACATTGTCGGGGCGATCAGCATCCCGGTTGAGGAATGTCTGCTGGTCGTGCCCAGAGCGCCGCTGACCCAGCTTCGCCGCGTTTATTCTCACCCCATGGCGCTGGCGGAATGCAAGAGCTTTATTCATCAAAACAACCTCGACGCGATTGAGTATTTCGACACCGCCGGCGCGGCTCAATGGCTGGCGGAAAATCAGCCGGACGGTACAGCGGTTATTGCCGGCGAACTGGCGGCGAAGTATTACAATCTGGAAGTGGCGCGTCACAACGTCGGCGACAACCCGCACGCGGCAACCCGATTCCTGGTCGTGGGCAGCGAACCGAAATCTGACGGTGGAAACAAGACCTCGATTTCATTCTTCGTGAAGAATGAACCCGGCGCCCTGGCGGCGATCATGAACCTCTTTGCCGACAGCAAAATCAACCTCAGTCACATCGATTCCGTTCTCGACTCGACGGGCGACTACGTCTTTTACGTCGACGTAGACGCCAACGTCAACGACGCCCCCGTTGCGAAAGTCATGGAACAGGTCGAAAAGCTCTGCGACTCCTACCGAGTTTTGGGATGCTATAACGAGATCAAGTGATATTTGAGTTGCGAGTAGCGAGTTGCGAGTTGCGAGAATAAATTCAGACGCGACAGCGTTCCTCTCGAACCGCGTTAGCGGTTGACTTTTAATAGCCGTGGGTTTTAACCCACGGACAACGTAATAAAAAAACAAAAAAGAAAAAACAGACCAATATTTTTATTATCGCCTAATACGCTTTTCTCTTGCCCTCCCATAAAGGGAGGGCAAGAGAAAAGATACTGCAGCGATAAGGAGGGAACGTTTTCATTATTTGCCCCCGTGGGTTAAAACCCACGGCTACTGATATTGAACCGCTACGCGGTTCTAGCGGATGCGCTTCGCGCAACTATTTCAATAATTGGTTCGCCTTCGGCGATTTCGTTCGCTTCGCTCACACCCACGGGTTAACACCCGTGGCTCGCCTATATTTTTTCGCTCCATTACCGCCTTCCAATCAATCGCCTATACGAAATGCCTCTAACGCCTACCGCTGCTGTCGAACTTCTTGCGCCGCATACGTGGCCGGCGTCTGTCTTGCCGGTTTTACTGGCAGGGGCGCTGACGATGCATGATTGCCCGGAGAATTTCTCGCCCTTGATGTTTTTCGTCTTGCTGGCGATTTCCATTTTGATGCAGTCGTCGGCGAACGTGATTAACGACTATGCCGATTTCGTTCGAGGCGCGGACACAGCAGACAATCAGCCGGATAAAGAGGACTCCGCGATGGTCTATCGGGGCGTCAGTCCGGCGGCGGCGTTGACGCTTTTCTTTCTGCTCATGGCGACGGCGGGCGGGTTGGGCGCGTACGTCGTTTGGAAGGCAGGCTGGATTCCGCTGGTTATCGGCGCAATCGGCGCGGTAACGGTTTGTCTGTACAGCGTTGGGAAGAAGCCGATTTCCTATCTGCCGTTGGGAGAACTGACAAGCGGCTTTGTCATGGGCGGACTGATAACTCTGGCAAGTTCCACCGTTTTGACCGGTAAATTTTCCTGGATGCCTCTGCTGTATTCCATTCCGCTGATTTTGGGAATCGGCTTGATTATGTGCACCAACAACACGTGCGACATCGAGAAAGACATTCAAGCCAACAGAAAAACGTTCTCCGCTATTGTCGGGCGAGTTTGGGCGAGGCGGACGTACCATCTGTTCGTTTACCTCTGGATTGCGTCCATTGTAACAATCGTCGCCGTCTTCTTCCCTGCCGGATGGATAATCCTGCCGGTCTATTTGATCGCGTCCTATCCGCCGCTTCGCGCTCTGTTGAGCAACCCGCTGATTCTCAACTCCCGAATCGCCGCCATGGGACAGATTCTAACCGTCAATCTGGTCATGACAACGTTTTACGTAATCGCTATTTTTGCGGACAAAGTTATGCAATAGAACCGCGCCGTTATCTCGGAATGCGTTTGCTTTTCATGACGCTGACGAATGCCCGGTTGATTTCCACCCAGCTGCCGAAGCATTTCTCGAACTCTTCCATTCGTTCTTCGGACGAGTCCCAGACGAAGGGCGTTTTCTCGCTCATAATCTTTAGGTACTCAACGAACTTTTTCGGGTTCCGTTTGATCAGCAGCCAGGTCAGCCCCCACGCCTCGGCATAGGCTTCATCGGCAATTTCCAGATTGGTAAACAGGGCGTCGTCGGTAATCATCATTTTGATAGCTTCCGGGTTCCGCCGCGGCAGACGCTGTTTGATAAGACGCAGTCGGGATGGGTTGTCTTTTCCTAAAGAACCCCAGCCGGAGGACATTTTCAGATTGGGCGTTTCGAAGTACATGGCGATGCCCTCGGACAGCCAGCGCGGCATGTCGGCATAACGAACCTGCATTCCGGAATTGTACGCCAGCTGATGCGTCGCTTCGTGAACGATAGTCGCGACCATTCGCGCGGAGTCGGGCTGAGCCAGCAGGTTGCGAATCTTCGCCGCCTCCGAAACCCGGCTCGACGCTCGCTGATTCATGTAGTCCGCGCCGGTCAGGTCGAAAAGATTGACGCGGTTGGACTGCATGCTGTAGTATCCGATAATCGCATCGCCGGCGTCGCCCAACTCGTCTTTGCAGAATCGGACGTACTCTTTGCTGTCGGCAAAAATAATTGCAATCAGCGGCGTAGACGGTTCAGACAGCTTCATGCCGTTAGACGTCCAGAAGTTATAAAAGACGTTATGCAGATTCTCAAAAAGCTGCGCCGTCCATCGGGCGAACGCCTCGGACGTTTCGTAGAAAATCAGGTAATGTTTCGACTCGAAAACCTTGAACCCGGACGGCAGCTCCTTCAACATTTTCTCCTTGATTTCCGGCGCTGTAGAGTACGCAAACGGTCGGTCGTCGGACGTCTTGCTGACGATGTTGTCCGGCGTTATCGGGTGGAGAAAGTTCATCGCGTCGCGAATGACAATCCCGCCGTCTTTGGCGTTGACGATAATCTCGCCCTCGATGGTTTTCTCGCTGTCGTCCGTCTTGACTGTAACGATATCCATGGCGAAGGAGAACGACGTGAGGAGCAGGAAAACGGCTGTAAGGGAGTAGGGAATAGGGAATAGGGAGTGGGACATTTTAGGTATCTAGGTTAGTAAATTACAATTTTGTCATTAGGCTTTGTTAGGTCGAACTTGGCAAGCGACCAACGGGAGCGGTTATTGGCAGGCGCGCGGTAGCGCGGATTAGGAGCCCCGCTACGGGGCCCAGTTCCAAATTGGATTACTGGTTCTGGCAGAATTGAGTATCTTTCTGGCTTTCTGAACCAGGTCGGGGCGTTCGTCGGCGAGGTTGTTGAGTTCTTTGGGGTCTTTGACGATATTGTAAATCTCGATTTTCCCGCGGGGCTTTTTGTTCATGTCGTTTTGAACCGCTTTAAAATCCCCGAATCGGATGGCGCGTTTCCCGCCCATCTCGTGGAACTCCCAGTACAGGTACTCGTGGGACTTTTGCGAGTCCGGGTCGCCCAACAGGGTCGGGACGAGGCTGATTCCGTCGAGGTTGTCCGGCGTTTTCGCCCCGGTGAGTTCCGCAAACGTAGGAAGAATATCCCAAAACGCGGCGACGTGTTCTGTAACAGAGCCGGGCTGGATTTTGCCTTTCCATTGGATTACAAACGGCTCCCGAATTCCGCCGTCGTACAGGTCGCGTTTCAGACCGCGAACGGCGCCGGAGGAATTGAAGAAGTCCGGTCGATGCCCGCCTTCGTGATGAGGTCCGTTGTCGCTGGTGAAAATGACAATCGTGTCCTCTTCCAAGCCCAGTTCTTTGAGCAGGTCGAGAACCTGCCCGACCGTGTCGTCCAGACGCGTTACCATGGCGGGAAACGCTGCGACCGGGTTGCGAACGACGGTCTTGTACGTGTAACGCCCCAGGACTTTTTCAAACTGCGGGAACTTCTCGCGCCATGGGGTCATGTACGGTTCCGGAACCTGCATGGCGGCGTGCGGAATCGTAACGGGCATAAAGCAGAAAAACGGCTTGTCCTTGTTGGCGCGGATGAACTCCAGCGCCTTGATAACGATTAAATCGTGGGAATACGTCTTGCCGTCAAGATCGATCTGAAAGCCGTTGTCGTGCAGACGGGGCGGGTAATAGTTATGGGCTTCCAACTGGGAATAGTACCCGAAAAACCGGTCGACGCCGTGTTTGTTGGGGTCGCCGCAGTTCCCGACCGCGCCAAGCCCCCATTTCCCAAACACGCCGACGGAGTACCCGGCGTCTTTCAGAACTCGCGTCAACGTTACCGCGTCAGCGGGAATCGGGGAATCCCCAAACGGCTTAGCCGCCATGTTGCCCCGGATATAGGCGTGTCCGGAATGAACGCCTGTCATCAGACAGCAGCGGGACGGCGCGCAGACGGTCGTCCCTGCGTACATCTGAGTAAACTTCATGCCCTGTTGAGCCAGCGAGTCGATTCGCGGCGTAGAGAACTTCTTCTGCCCGTAGCAGCTCACGTCCCCGTACCCGAGGTCGTCCGCCATAATAAAGACGATATTGGGCTGCCGCGCTCCCGCCGCCGGGGAACTGGATTCGTCAGCAAACGCGGGAGTCAGTAAGACGGCTAAAAGGGATAAGGCGGCAAGGGTTTTAAAAAGGGAAATATTCATAGTTTGATAAAATGGGTAAATCTTTCGGAGTGCGAGAGGGGAGCGAAGCGTAACTCTCGCTTTTTCTTCTACATAGAATTGCTTTCACCGGCAAGCGCAGCTTGCTAAGAAAAGCAGAAACCACTTCTTGACGGCTTAGCCGTCAAGTACGAAAGCGGGAGCTATGCTCCCGCACTCCGAAACAGGGGATATACAGCGCCAGCTTTTCTCTATTATACCAAATTCTCAAATCCAATGCAAGACTTCTCCCCAAAAATGGAATTCTCCAATACCAATTCTATATATACAATAATAATAGATATATCTGTGTAATACGACTCTTATCGAAAATCCCCAAAAATTTTTCAAAAAATATTGCAATTCTGAAAATTTCAGTGTATAATATATCATACGAATAAATTTAAAATTACTGTATACTAACCACATACCCTATTATGAAAAGATTGCTTACAATCGTTTCGCTTTGTGTTTTGACGTTGGCGGCGTCAGCGTTATTCCAGTCCGTTCAGGCAGACATGGTCAAGGTTCCTACGCTCAATATGCGCGCTGTTTCCGGCGACTCCGACATTGACAATACGTCAACGTACGTGATGGCTGTCAACTTCTGGAATCAAAACAGCGGGACGGTTTACAACGTCAATGGCGTGCCGTTTACGACTGTTACAACGAACACGTACACAGCTAACGGCGTTACTATGACCTACGGCAGCAATTCATCCGGTAATATTTTGTATCATGCCGGCAACAGCTCCAACGTTGGCTCTGGACAACTTGCCGAGGTTATGAAAGGCATGATTTTTAACGACGGTCAGGCTGTTGACGGTACGATCGATATGTCATTTACCGGCTTAACGCCTGGTAAAGACTATACGTATACCGTTTACGGCAGAGTTTGGGGCGCGTCCGACAACCGCAAGCACAGCTATACGTTCCAGTCTGGCGGCGCAGGCAGCGGCGCAGATTCGTTTGTCGAAACGTTCGACGCGAACAAAACCCTGTATACCGGGTACATGATGTCGGAAGACAATCCTGCGATCTACTGGCCGAATTTGAACGCTGGCACGCCGTATTTGCTGGAATACACGTTTACCGCTCCGTCAGACGGAACGTTTAAAGTCACAGACAGAGGCATCAATAGCGGCAACTCATGGCACCTTTACGGCGTTTCGCTCAAAGAGGCGACTTTGAACCCGACTGACATTCCGGTTTCGACTGAAATTGTTAAAAACGGCGGATTCGAGAAAGACACGTTCGCCAGCGGGGGCGACACCCACGGCTACGTCCAAAAGCATCACGCCATTACAGACTGGAATCACGCTTACAACTCTTCAATCGGCATGGCTCCGGAATGGGGAGATCTTAGCAGAACAGTTCAGCGCTGCGGCGACTTTATCAAAACTGGTCAGATGTCTTACCTTCCGGAAGGCAGTACGCAAGCGCTTTATATTCAAAACGCTGGAAGCCTCAGCCAGGAAATTACTCTGGAACCGGATACGGAATACGTTCTTTCGTATTACACCAGCTCCCGAACCAGTTCTCGAAATCCATATTATCAAGCTACAGTTGACGGAAAAACCGTCTATGACGCTCCGTTGCGCGTCAACCAGTTTGACAAAAACATTTTTACGTATAACGAGTATCGGTTTACGTCACAGTCGGGCGATGCCCCCTATACTACGACTCTCGGGTTTAACGGCGTTCTTTATTCAGACGCAGACGGCGGTACAGACCGTACGCTGCTTTTAGACAACGTTCAGATTGTCAAGGCCAGCGAATACGTCGCCCCGACGATTACCGGAACCAAGCACGACCCGACTGTCAACGGCTGGCAGGCAAACCGCTGGAATTCTCAAGCGACGGCTTATTTGGACGGAAAAGCCTCTGATTATTCTCACGCCATCAGCCTGGGCGATACCCCAAGTACAACTCGTCCCATGGTGATAGCTTCCGGTGAAACGCTTAATTTTACTGGCGTTCAGGCTTCCGGTTCAAGTAACAGTTCTCCGATTTCTCAGCAGTATCTTACCGGCGGCGTTTCCGTTGTCGGAAGCGGCAATCATAAAGACGGATTTAACGGTGGGCTTTATAAAGACGATAATTCTAAAAATTTGGCAGAATGGACGACCTGCTCAATGGACAGAATTACGCTCAACGGTTTGGAGCCGGGCGCGACCTACGAAACGATGGTCTACTTTAGATCGTACGGGACTTCTACTCGTACTGGCTATATGACGATTAACGGGGAAACGTCTCCGCTTATTAATGTTGTTGACATGGCAAACGGCAACGGCGGCGGTCTTCTTGTCAGCTATACTGGCACAGCAGACGATTCCGGCGTAATCAATATTCAATTTGACAATAGAAACACTGATACGTTCCACCTGTCAGCCGTTGCCAACCGATTTGTCAGCCCGGCGGAACAGGAATACAATATCCCACTGCAAATTCGGTTCAATAAAAACGATGGTTCTGATATTGTTGGTTCGAAGCCTGAAGTCGCTAAAGGTCAGCTGGCGAGTAAATCGTTAGTCGAAAGAGGGTTTAACCAGGTGTCAACTTTCGATCAGTATGACGCTAAAATGAACTATAACAACGGCGCGGCTATCGACTATAAATTTACAGGAACGAAAGCAACCGCGACTGCGGATCAAATCGAAGGCACAAACTTCGGCGCCAGTAAAATTACGCTTAGCGCCGACCTCATGCCTGGAACTTTAACCACAGAAGCGGCTCCCGGCGGTTATAATGCAGGGCGCGGCGTTGGATTAGGCTTTTTCGATTTCAAGGCAGGCGGCGTCGGTTCCGGAGTTGATTTTGGCTTTGCCGGTTTGGTTTTAAATCCTAACGGAGACTTGTTCTATTTGGATAAGTCTGACGCTCAGAGCAGCGGTCATGCTGTAGCCGTTCCATGGGGAACGGATAAAGCCAACGGCGGCGGAGCGTGGAAACCGGACGCCTGGACAAACGTTTCCATGGATCTGGAGTTGCTCGACGACGGTCTGAAAGCCAAAATCCTCGACGTACACGTTATCGGTTCCAGCGCTGACTACTCTGCTCTTGTTGGAAAAGTATTCAACACGACCGACTTGATCGGTTTTGCCAGTTCCAGCAGTACAACCGGAAAGTTTTCTTACGTAGACAATGTTCAGCTTATCGTTCGTGAAACGGCAACGCCTGAACTGTGGAATCAGAAGTTTGAACAGTACAAGGCGGACTACATTGAAGCCGCTGGTCCCGATTTGGCAGCGGCAACGTCGTTCCGTGGAGAAAACGGAACTGTTATTCCCGGTACGACAATGGATATTATCGATACGAAGTCAGCCGACAACGTCTGGCTGAATCGCGGTATGGGCAATGGCAATTGGAATATCAACGGTTCTCGCTCTGGCGAACCGCGGTTTACGATTATCGATAACCAAGCCAAAACGAGCGCCAATTCCGGCATTGCGGCAGACTGGGACAAGGGGGAAGTTAATTCAATGCAGTTGTCCGTTGACCTGAAAATGGGATCCTTGACTGGCGGCGAATATCAGATTGCCCGCGGTTTGGGGCTGGGCTTTTATGACGTTGATTATGGAACGGACGCTGGAGAAATTGGTCGAGGATTTTCCGGCATTGTTGTTTCTCCCAATGGCGGACTGTACTATTATGATAATTCGCAAGACAACGGTTTAACTTATACTAACCCGATTGCCTTTGGCGGTTCCTTTGATAAAAACGAATGGTATACGCTGACGATGAATCTGGACTTCTTCCAGGAAGACGGCAAACTGATGGCGACTCTGGCTGATGTTTCTCTCTCCGGTTCAACCGCCGACTATTCCGACCTGATTGGAAGCGTCTTTAGTACAACGGACTTGATTGGTCTGCTGTCGTCCAGCGCCAACAGCTGGGATTACTTCGGCGTGTTCGACAACTTCAGCATGAGCAAGACCGTTCCGGAACCGTCGACGTGGGCGCTGCTGATTCTCGGCGCCGCCGGTTTGCTGTACTGGCGAAAACGTAACAAGAATTAGTAATTTCGGGGAATGCGGCGCCCCCAGGCGCCGCCTTGTCCAATGCCCCGCTCAAATCCTTCGTCGAAGCTAACCATCTATCTGGGGCGCGGATAATATCCGCGATCCGGAGGCGTTTTCGATCCCGCATAGTTTTTTCTTTACTCGCTGGTTAAGGCGGCGTCAAGCCGCCGCATTCCCCGACCGCCTTCGGCGCTTATGTAAACGCCGTAGCACTCCAAAACGTGTTAATTTCTGCCGTCTATACAGAAAAGTTTGGTTTTTCTTGGGAAATATCAATAATTGACTCTGGAATCCCCTTTTATTATGCGTCAAAATAGTGTAAAATTAAAGATGTACATCTAATACGTTAGCTGTACAACAAACGGATTTATAAAGGATTTATCCAAAAAGCGCGAACATAGGTTTCTTTTGGGGGATAGATCTTTTGAATTGGGAATTTCATGTAAACAAATTTAGAAGGAGAATTTCATGGCGAATTTACCGGACTTTATTACCAGCAATACGCCGGTGTCGAAAGACGATCGTATTTCCTGGGCAAAAGGCATTGCGCCTGCGTACGCCGGCATCATGCTTTGGTACGCATTTTGGCAGGCTCTTGTCAATTTGGGCGATTTCAGCAACACGTCTGCGGCGATTCTGTCACAGGGTGTTGGCGTCGCGCTGGCGGCTTTGGCGGCTGCGGCGGCAATCTGCTTTATCTTCTTTTATTACGTCCCGGGCATGCTGGGCATGACAACCGGCCGCCCGCTGTCGGTTATCGGTACAAGCGTTTTCGGCGCCAGAGGCGGATTCATTCTTCCAGGCTTTTTGATGGGCTTGCTTCAGTTCGGGTGGTTGTCCGTCAACGCAACCTTCGCGTCCATTCTGTTGTGGCAGTGCTTCAAGGGCGACTACACGACAGCGTTTACGACAATCGTTCACGATCAGCTGTTCTGGATTATCGCCGTCGTCTTTATTATCCTGGCGGTCTTTATGGCGTACAAGGGAATGAAGCTCGTAGGATTTATCGGGCAGTACGCTGTTCTGGTTCCCATCGTTGCGATGGTTATGCTTCTTATCCCGACGTTCAAGGGCGTTCAAAACTTCAAGCCGGAAATGGTTGGCGCTGCCGCTGCCGTTGAGCAGAGCGTTCCCGCTGAGGAAGCCGCTGTTGAACCCGCCACAGGTCAGGACGCCGCCTCCACAGCTGAACAAGTAATTGACGAGGTCAAAGCAGACGCTGCCGCTGTTGCTGACGAAGTTAAAACAGCCGCTCAGGAAGTTGTAGCCGCTGGCGAAGAAGCTCTTGCCGAAGTTAAAGAAGCCGCTGCCGCTGCTGTCGACGAAGTTGCCGCCGCCGCTCAGGAAGCTGCTGCTGAAGTTAAAGAGGCCGCTGCCGAAGCTAAAGAAGAAGTTGCCAAGGTTGAAGAAGTCGCTGCCGCTCCGGCTGGTCCGATGACGACCCTGGCGATTTTCCTTGGCGTTATTGCTTATATTACCGGATTCTTCGCGACCGCTGGCGCTGCTGGCGTTGACATCTCCTCTAACGCTCGGAGCAAGTCCGACGTTATTTGGGGCGGATTCTTCGGTATTTTCGTTTCGACCTTTATTGCAGGCGCAGCTGCGATTCTGACCGTTGCCGGCGCGTACGGCGCGGGAATTGAAGGCATCACCGGCAACAACCCGGTCGCCATGATTAACGCTTTGTACGGCAGCAAAGTCGTTTTGGCGTTTAACATTCTGCTGGTTATCTCCGCGTTCCCGGCAGCTTGCGTTTCGTCTTTGATTGGAATCGCCAGTCTCAAATCGACGCTGTCGAAGATCCCGCCGTTTATTTCCGTTGGCTTGTGCACCTTGGCGGCAATCGGCATTTGCCTTGCGGGTTGGGGATTGAAAGCAGATTCAATATTCGCATTCATCGGCGCATCCTTCGGTCCGGTCTGCGGCGCCATGATGGCTGAATACATCCTGACCGGTGGCAAGTGGACTGGCCCGCGCGCTGGATTCTCCCCGGCTGGCTGGTTGGCGTGGCTTTTGGGCTTCGTCGTTGGAAACTGGAACGTCCATTTTGCCAACCTGAAATGGGATGGCTTTGACGGTTTGACCGGATTCACGATGCCATGTCCGACTATGAGCGCGTTCATCGTCGGCTTCGTCGTTTACTTCCTCTTCTGCTGGGCGAGAACGTCTGTGATTGAACTGGAAAGCGAAGAGTAGTTTTGGAGTGCGGCGGCTTGCCGCCGCTTTCTCCAACGACCCGATAGGGATGTAAAATTTTTTCGGAGTGCGAGAGTGAAGCGTTAGCGAAACTCTCGCTTTCTTTTTAATATAGAATCGCTCAAATCGTCAAGCGTAGCTTGATACAGAATTAACGCCGCTTGACGGCAAGCCGTCAAGTACGAAAGCGGGAGCTTTGCTCCCGCACTCCGAAATAGACTCGCGTCCTACCTGCTCTCCGTCTGCGCTTTGGCGGCGTCCTGGACGAGGTCGCGTTCGTCTGGGCGGTCTTCCTTAAAAGCTATCAATTATCATGGTCAATATCCTCATTTTCATAAGAATCCAAGGGGAATGTATTAAGAAGCTCTTTTGATTCCTTCCATGTCGGAAAGAATTGTTCAACTAAAGCGTAAAATCTGTATGAGTGATTCGGTACCAATAAATGAACAAGTTCATGAATAACAACATATTCCAGACAATCCATCGGCTTTTTAACGAGCTGAAGATTAATCCAGATTCGACGATCCGTAATATTACATGTACCCCATTTGGTTTTCATATCCTTTACACGGAACTCATTAGCCGAAACCCCGATTATTTTTTCGAACTTTGGGACGATAATATCCAAAACTCTTTTTAGCTCTTGCCGATACCATTCCTTAAGAACTTTTTTCCTTGCCTTAAAACCTGTTCCTTGGGGAACGGTCATTACAATTCTGTTAGGCGTTTTAACAATTTTGGAGCGAGAGCCTTCATATACGACTTGCAAGCGATAGCGTTCTCCCCATAAATAGTGAAATTCTCCAGAAACGTATTCGTGCAGCGACTGACCCGTGGTTAGTTCCGAAATGAGTTTTAATAAATATGATTCAATACTCTCTTTAGTCAGCGATTCCGGCGCAGTAACAGTAATTTTTCTGCGATGCGGGTAAAAGCAAACATTAGGATTAGTATCGCTTTTTCGGATAATTTCTACAGAAAAAGAACGGACAGTTATCGTTTCGTTAGGCATTATACTCTTTCTGTTTTTGGATTAGTTTTTCGAAAAAACATTTTCGGGAGGTTCAATATAAATCGATATTCAATATAAATCGATATTAGGAAAAACGCTTACCGACTCTCCGCCTGCGCTTTGGCGGCGTCCTGGACGCGGGCGCGTTCGTCCTCCAGGCGGGATTCGTACTTGTCTTCGTACTTCTGGTCGCGTTCGTCCAGCTGGCAGCCGGGCATGTCCGGGCGAGGGTTGTCAACCAGGACGCGGCGTCCTTCCTGAATCAGATTCAGTGCCTGTTTGTAGGCGTCGGAGTTCTTGTCCAGCTTCTGCAGGCACGGGCTGAGTTCCGGACGGTCAAACCAGACTTTGTTGGCGTTGGATTGATGCCCGAGGTTGATTCCCGTTAGTTTGGAAAGCTGGTCAACCTGTTGACGCGTTAACGGAGAGCGTCCGAAGTTGTTGGGGCCGAAGGAGCTGGCGTATTCCGGATAATACGGCGCGTTGAGGTCAAGCCATGTAACGACGCGGTCTTTGTCTTCCTGCGAGAGGTTGAGCTGCGCGTCGCGTTCCGGGACGCCGTGCCCGTTGAGAACGACGTCCGCCAGGCGGGAAGCGGATGATCCCCACGTTCGCGGGTTTTGAACCTGAGCGGGGCCGGCGCCAATCACGTGGACGATGTCCCGATGGGTCATCAGTTCGTAATACGAGTTGTTAAAGACGAGGTTTCTGTCGCCTGCGAGGCAGATTCGGGCTGCGCCCGGCTTGCCGGCGTCGTGACATTTTACGCAGTGTTTGTCGAACACGGGCTGAACTTCTTTTGTAAAGGAGAAGTTGCGCGCGGGGCCGTACCAGCCGTCGAGTTTGCTCGGCGCTCGCATCATGGCGATAGTCGAGCGGCGCGGGGCGACCGCGTTGAGCCGGTCTTCGTGACAGCCGATGCAGCCCTGATTTTCGCCTGGCCTGACGATTGTTCCGGAACGCATGGATTGAATCATTCGCCCCTGTTCGTCGAGAATCTGGAAATAGACGAACGTATCGGCAGGCAGCTCGAAGTTGGCGGAGCCGTCGGACTCAATCGGAACGGTTCCGAGAATGCGCTTGTTGACGAAGTCGTCCCAGTTCATGCCGGGCGCCTGTTCGCCTTGGCCGAACCAGCCGCTGGAATACGTGAAGAACCGCTTTTCCGGCGACTCGACCACGCGGAGCCATTTCGCCGTCCCGCGCGGGATCGATTCCATGCCGGTTCCAATATAGACGTCGGCGACGTAGAACGTCCCGGTCTTTTTGCTCAAGTCGGTTTTATCGACAATCAGACGCTGCTTTTCGTGCGGCGCGACGACAATCGGGTCGAAACAGCCGCGACCGGAGTTCTCGTCTTCGTAGATTTTCAGTTCCGAGTCGTTCATGCGGAGAAGATAAATTCCCGTCTTTTCGCCTTTGCCTTCCAGCTGACGCGAAACGAGAATGTTGTTTTCGTCAATCGGGAACGGGTCTTCCATTTTGGGATTGATTTGATGCATGGCGTCGAACGAGCCGTAGACGTTGATTAAATCCATCGCCTGAGCCGGCCATGTTTTGACGACGCCGTCTTTGCCTTCGATTCCCTTGGTTCGGTCGAGAATGCCAATAGCGCCCCAGGGTCTGTCGTGACAAGACCCCAGCGTGCAGACGACCTTTGTCGTGCCGGGGATTTCGCGCGCTTCGAGGAATGCGCCCGGCGCCCCGGTGTTGTTCCCGTAGTAAAGCAGATGGCTCGTCCCGTCCGGGTTGGTTACCCAAAGACCCTGAGCGTCGCCGAAGTTGCGGTCGACGTATTCCCAGCGGTCGTAGATGATTCGCCCGTCGGAGAGGATGCCGGAATGGCCTTCAAAAAGCGTGCTGTGACCAATTTGAATCATGTTGGAGCCGTCCGCGTTCATCGTGTACAGGTTGCACATGATATGGCGGTTGCACATGCAGTATTTCGGCTCGCGCGTGGATGAGAACACAATCTTGCCGTTGGGCAGATAGTTCGGGTCAATATCCGACAGGTCTTTGCCGAAGGTAATCTGGCGTACAGACTTATCGGAGAGCGTCATTTCGTAGATGTGGTAATCGTCCGCCTTGTTTTTACGCATGGAGAACAGAACCCGTTTGCCGTCGTAGGAGATTTCCGGGTCGCGAATAATCCCTTCCGGACAGTCGAGCAGCGTCTTGACTTTCCCGCCGTCGGCGACGTCAATGATTTTCATCGCGGAACCGCCGGCAAAGGAATGTTCGTTGACTTCCCCGTTCTGGAACATGGTCGCGGTGTTGTGATGGTCGTTTCGATACTGATTTCGAGAGATAAACAGAATCGGATATCCGCCGGTGATTTGAGCAACCTGTTCAGGATTGGCGACTTTCTCCGGCTCCATCATGTAGAGATTGGAGTCCAGCTTTTCAAATGCAACTTGAGTAAACTCCGCAGACCGCGGCGCGTTGGATTTGATAAACAGCGCGCAGACGTCGTTGGCGCACGGTTCCGCAAACGCCGTCAGCTCAGTCCAGTCGGCGCATTCCTGCAGCTTGTACTTCGCGATATAGAGATCCGCCGGGCGGTTGGTGAGCGCCTTTCTGTAACATTCCAGACGAAGCCAGACCTTGTTCACGCCGCGATGTTCTTTCGCCGCTGCGGGATTGTTGGCGCTGGGCGGCAGACCCTGGAATTTAACCAGCGTCGTCCCGTTCCATTGATCCAGCCCGTAGGTAAAGCGCGGAACGGCGTTTTCGCCTCCGCTAAATACGGTTATTCCCGCTACCGCTTGAGCGCTTTGGGCGTCGTACGTTACGCAGGCTTCAAACGCGAAGTTCCCTTCCGGCGACGGCGTAAACGCGATGGGCGCAGCGTTGCGGACAGCCCACATGTCCGTATTGGCGAACGCCGACAACCGGACGGACTGTGCCTTGTCTGTAACAGCAACGGCGCCGCGAGTAACGTCTGGAACCTGCGCCGTCCATTCGATTTTGTCATACGTAAACTTCTGACCGTTTGTCTGAACGGCGTCCTGCGCCGGTGCGGACAGCGCGAACGTCAGGAGGGATAATAATAAAAATGGAATGAATCTTTTCATGGTAAACCTGTGAGTCTTCCTTGTTTGAACAATTATTTTAAAGGAAATGGGGAATTCAATTTGCAATGTTATTTCTGATCGGCATTCGTTTTGTAAATCCGCGGGTGTCGATAGTAGACTTCCAAAATCATTGTCGACATCGCGGTGTCGTACAGACGTCCGCCGGGATCACTCCACGGACCAGCATGATACCACGAACCTTTTTCGTGTCCTTGCTGAACCTGGGAATTAACCAGTTGATCGCGCATAACAGCGTTCCATTTTTCCCACAACGGTCCGTTATATTGAAACATGACCTCAGTGGCATAGTAATTATGGTAGCTGTCAGTCTTGCTTGGACCTATTTTGGAAAGCCATTCTACCCCACGCTGTAAAGCCGGGTTGTCATGCTCCCATCCAAAATTCATACGAGTCAGCAGACCGATAGCAGTAGTTGACGGACCCTCGCCGGGGTCTGAATAACCGTACTTGGCGCCGGAGTCAGTCTGAACAGAATCAAGAAAACGCGACGCCTTGACGACTACTTTATCTGGAACGTCCAAGTTCTTCATATTGGCGGCGGTTCTAATAGCCGCCATTTGCCAGCCTGTTACCGATATGTCGCCTGCCTGCCATCGCGTATAACGCCAACCGCCGCCGGAGGGGTCTTGATGCCAATAGATATAGTTTAAACTCCCCTGAGCGGCAGGAAGCAATCTTTTATCTCTGGTTTTGGCATACGCTTCTGTCAAGCAAAGAGCGACAATTCCTTGAGAGTACATCGTGCCTTTGGATTCTACAAAAATGACGCAGTCCTCTGGATATCCTATAAAAAAGTCGTCGTCCTTAGATGTTGTTTTACCATTTTTTAAAAGGAAATTGAGACCATTATATACGTTTTGCTTATATCGACCTTCCTTATGAGTTACGCCAGCGCCGAGGAACGACAATAGCGCCAAGCCGGTAGCGGCATTGTACTCTTTGTCATATTTGCCGGGATTTTTGCATGCGCCTTGACATGAAGGCGCTAATTGATGATTAAAGCTCCATGAACCGTTAGGAAGCTGATGATTGGCAATCCATTGCAATCCCAACGCAACAGCTCGCTCGCTTTCTGGCGTACCCCCGCCGACAGCTACAGCTCTTGCATGGTCGTGTGATGTTCCGAAGCCAATGAAACGGTTACCTGAATGATCTATATTGTCCTCATCCGCATACATTGTGCTGGAAAACGCCGAGAGCGTTAACGTCAGGACGGAAAACAACGATAAAAGGGAGGGGATTCTTTTCATGATTGTATGGGGTTAGGGGGATAGGGTGAAGTGGTAAGTGGTTAGTGATAAGTGAGATGAACGCTTTGCGTTCGTTATTTAAAACTTTGCGGACTTTGCGAACTTTGCGTGAGGTTTCTTACGCAATTTGGTAAACTCTATACGGAAACATAATTCCAGCGTTTCGGTTCGCCTAACGGCGAACTGCGTAATTCCGCTCGCTGCGCTCGCTTCATTACCGCCTTCCATTTATTGTCTCCGTGGGTTAAAACCCACGGCTAGGAACATTGAACCGCTACGCGGTTCTAGCGGAAGCGCTTCGCGCTACTGTTTTTCTTGAGCCGCTGCGGCTTCGAGGATGGCTCGGGCGGTGCGGACGCCGATTCCGAATCGTCTGGCGCCGACGTCGTACATTGCCAGCAGGGTGTCGAGGTCGCGAACGCCGCCGGCGGCTTTGACCAGACAGCGGTCGCCGACAGCCTGTTTCATGACTTCAATGGTGTGAACGGACGTCTTCTTTTCCGTCCAGCCGGTTCCGGACTTGACCCAGTCCGCGCCAGCGTCCGCCGCGGTAATCGCCGCCTGAGCGATCTGGTCGTCGTTGAGATAGCCGCATTCCAGAATGACCTTGAGGGGAACTGAGCCGATCGCCTGTTTGACGGCGGCAATGTCGGCGCCGACGTGGTCCCATTGCCCGGACAGCGCCAAGCCGACGTTCATGACCATGTCGATTTCGTCGCAGCCCAGTTCAACCATTTGGGCGGCTTCGTACGCCTTGACTGACGTCATAACGCCGCCGTCCGGGAACCCGGCAACGCCGCCGATTTTCACCTTCGGCTTGCCCTCTGCCAAACGCTGCTGGTTGATCGCCGGCAGGGTTTTGAAAATGTCCCGCGTCTGCTCGCCCAGCGCGTAAACGGCGATGCAGTCGAACTCGCACGCCAGCGCGATAACGTTTTGAACCTCTTCCGCCGTCGAGTTCGCCTGAACCGCGGAAACGTCAATCATTTGAGCAATCTCAAATCTGGATAATCGTCCCATGATTTTTACTGTATATTAATGGATTTCAAAAAACGGTTTTTCTATATTTCTTGAAATTATAACCCTTGATAAAATCAATGTCAATAGGCATACAAAAAAACAGGGTATAATAATACCCTGCTGAAATGTTCTGCTCTGCTTATCTCCTGCAGTCTGATATTGTTATCTTGCGTTGAAGATTTACTCCAAATCAAAGTTCTCTGTTTGATTCCCCTTAATCTCGACCGTAAGCGTTGACTGAGTACTGTACTTTTCCGGGACAAAATCCGTCCAGAACGGGCTTCCGTCGAACATCTTTTGTTTAGGGTCTATCTTGGAACCTGTAATTTTGACGGTCATAGTTCCTTTTCGAACCTGAGCGGTATATTTTCCGTTGGAAATAGACGCCCCTTGCGGCGACAGCTTTGGATCGCCGGGAACGAAAGAAATGGAACCGTCTGGAACCAGCTCGCCTTGATAGGTTACCGTTCCGCTAACCTTGTAGAGTTTCTCTTTTCCGCAGCTGGAAAGCGTCAGCGTTAAAGCGCATATCGTCAACAGAAATAACAGCGTTCGGGAGTTCATATTATTTGAAAGTTTCTGAATGTAAAATAAAAACGGGAAGGGTGAAAACAACAAGGAATCAATCGTCTAAAGATACGCTTTCCATACCGTTGCGGCTTCCCATGGCGTGATACGCTTCCAGGTCAACGTTCGAGGTAATAAAAGTTACGGAACCGTCGCACATGGAGGCGGCTACGCCGTCGCCGCTGTGATAGGAACGGGCGGATACGAGATTTTTCTGGTTGGTGTTTGTACACGGCGCGTATATCGTCGAAATACAGTAATGATGCCGGTCAGGTTCTGATGTATTGGGCGCGTACAACGTAGAAAAAAGCGCGCCGGTATGGCGGGCGTTGATAAGTCGACCGCGAATGTCTTCCTGTCCGGTTCCTTGAGCGCCGTCTGGAACAAGGCGGATTTCGCAGAACATCAACGTGTTCGACGTTCCGTCTGTTACATGAGCTGGTTTTATGCTTCTCAGAGGTGGAAAAATCCCGTTGAGATCCATGCAGGCTTCCTGTTTCCAGGCTCCGGAAGCGTCTACGTTAAAATACGTATTGCCGCCGTTGCCGACGTAATTCCCGTGAAATCCCTGCTGGTTTTGAAGCGATGAGCCGTTATGGACTTTGGGATTGTTTTGGTCGTCTGGACACATCAACGTTGAAACGATGGTTGTTTTCGCCGGCAAGTTGGTATAATCGTGATCCCCGCGTCCGCCGGGGGAGGCTTCAGGATGTTGATAATGCTCGTTGTAGATGTCGTACAATGCGTTCTGTTCGATATATGGCAGAATGTGATAATACCAGCTGCGCCGCATCCATGGTTCAGGCGCGACTTCGTTGTCGATGTATCCGTACGACCCGCAGCAGTAAACCTGATAAGTTGCTTC
This sequence comes from Thermoguttaceae bacterium, assembly GCA_017407125.1. Lineage (GTDB taxonomy): Bacteria > Planctomycetota > Planctomycetia > Pirellulales > Thermoguttaceae > RUG11551. The sequence goes on along the minus strand of JAFQXE010000038.1, from coordinate 59,690 downwards.
ATAGCTAATAACTGCAAGCGTAATCTGCTTGATGTTGTTGGTGCATTGCATTCGCCGCGCCGCTTCTCGCGCCGCCTGAACCGCCGGCAAGAGCAAACCGACTAAAACGCCAATAATCGCAATGACGACCAGCAATTCAACGAGTGTAAATCCGTTACGTTTCATAAAACCTGATATGACTGTTTATTAATGAAAAGCGGGAGTTTTTCTCCCGCTTTAGCGTTATTGTTATGATTTAAGCGTAACTACGTTCGCTGTGCGAACTCCGTTACCGCCTTTCAATTACTTCCGTTTCTTCATGTACAGCAGTCCTGCGGAGCCGAGAATCAATAGCGCCCACGTAGACGGTTCCGGTACGCCAGAGCCGGGTTCAGGAGCGCTTCTCTGACCGACAAGATAAAGACCGTCGTCTTTGCCGGTCAGTTTGAACCAATCCGTATAATTCGACAGCCACGTAGAATAATCGTCATTTGAGAATCCACCGTTAGTTACCAGCTTATATTCTTTGTCCTTTGTTGCCCATTGAGCCGCTGAGTCTTCGCTTTCAAATAGCAAACGAATAACGCCATCGTCTGCTATAAAGAGGTTATCGCTTCCGAGAACGAAAGTGTCGTGATTTACGTCTTCCCCGGTATACTCGCCAAACTCAAACAACGCAACGCCGTTTGACGAGGCGGCAGCGCTTGTAAAGGAGATATTGCCAGCAATGTTGGCTTCCCCAACGGAATTGCCAGGCGAGAAAACCGCGCCGTTGATGACTTCAATATTGCCTTCAAAATAACCTTTGAAATCCAGCTCGCCGGCGTTGACGACAAAGCTCTCTGAAACAGTAATCGGCGAGTTAGAATCGCTCGCGAACAGTTGCAAGACGCCAGAACCTGATTTTGTCATGCTTTGCGCTTTAATTGTCCCGATGAACTGTGACGTTTCGCTGTTGCTAAGCGTCAACGCCTGACCGGACGCGTCAACCGCAGCGGTAACGGCAACAGTTCCGTCGTCGTTCAGACTTCCTCCGGAAAGATTGAACAGCGTTTGAGCGGAGGTAAGATTTAGAGCGCCGGATTTAACCGTCGTTGAACCGGTAAAACCAGAAATATTCGTCAGCGTCAGCGCGCCCGTTCCTGATTTGATTAACTTACCCGTTCCAGAGATGGCGTTGTCAACAGTCGTCTGATCGGAATCGTAAGCGAATTCCAAAGTCGCGTTGTTGGTAACAGAGCCGTATCCAAGCGTGCCGTTTCCAGACAGTTTCAGCGTACCTTCGGAAATGGTAACGGCGCCGGAAATGTCGTTGAAATTGGTCAGTTCCATTGTACCCGCGCCAGATTTGGTAAAACTGCCCCCGCCTTGTACATAAGCGTTTCTCAAACGAGCGGACACCAGCAAGTCCGTAGAATTGTTGCCGGTAACGTCAGCAACGTTGAATTTGACTTTGTTTGGAGAAATCCCGTTAAATTCGCCTTCTGTACCAATGGCGATAGTTGAAATTTGATCTGCGGCAAGGGGTGCATCAGCGGTTACGTTGCACTCGCCGACAAGTTGGAAGGACAACCAGCCGTTATGCCCGGTATTGTCAATAATCTTGCCGCCATTTTTGAGCGTTAAGAGATTTAACGTGTTGAACCAGCCCGGGGCATTGCAAATAGCTCCTCCATCTACAATGATATTAACCGGAGATCTCGCGGAATCAATCCCAAAAACATCGTGAGAAGAAAATTCAATCGTAGCTCCTTTATTGACTGTAATAGTTTTATCAACTTCTTTATTTCCAAAAGAGCCTACGATGGCTTTAAATGTTCCCTCGTTAATAGTAACATTCCCCGTGTACGAATTATTACTGTTATTCAACAATAAAGCGCCTGAACCGGATTTGATTACCTCTCCCGTTCCAGAAATGAGTTTGTCAACCGTCTCGTCTGTTTCGTAAGCGAATTCCAGAGCGGCGTTATTGGTAACGGCGCCAGATCCAAGCGTACCGCTTCCAGACAGCTTTAGCGTACCTTCAGAGATGGTAATAGCGCCGGTCATGTCATTGACAGCGGTCAGTTCCATTGTGCCCGCGCCTGTCTTGGTGAAATTCCCAACGGCGTATTTACCGTTTCTCAAACGAGCTGAAATCAGCAAGTCGGTCGATTTGTCTTGCGTAACGTCAGCAACATTGAAATTTACGCCGTTTGGAATAACGCCGTTATTATCGCCGACATTTCCGATGCTGATAGTTGAAATCTGGTTGGGTTCCAGTTTTGAGTCGGCAATAACGTTGCACTCGCCGACGAGCTGATAAGACAACCATTCGAAATGTCCAGAATTGTCAATAATATTACCGCCGTTTTTGAGCGTTAAATAATTTAATGTGTTAAACCAGCCGTTGACGCCGTCAGACGGAACGGAATTGTAAATAGTTCCACCGTCTACAATAATTAAGGCTGGCGATCTGTAACTGGCTTGACCCCAAATATCGTGAGAGGCTAATTCAATCGAAGCGCCCTTGTTGATTAAAACCGTTTTTTGAGCGCCAGGGTCGCCAATTGATTGTCCTCTGGCAATTAACGTTCCTGAGTTAATGGTAACGTCCCCTGTATAACTGCTGTTGTAAAGTTCCAACGTGCCAGCTCCGTTTTTAACAATCGATCCGTTACTGCTTATGTACAAAGAAATAGTAGTATTATGACCGCCGTCAATGGTCAAATTATTACCGTGGAGATTAATCGTGTTGTTTTGCGAAAGGGTGATATCTCCGTTAGCGGCGTTGATTGTAATACTGTTGTGCAATTCATGACCAAGACTGACATATTGAGGGTATGAACTGTAGTTGACAATGTCGCCGGTTTGACATGTCCAGTTTGGCGAAATCGTATATGAGCCGGTTGCCGCTTCTGTAAACGTAATGCCGGAGTTAAACGTTCCAGCGCCGTAATCGTTTGTGATATTATATCCGGACGAACCGACCGCGCCGAATTCCCAAGCATCGCCGCCAGCAGGGGCTGTTCCACCTGACCAGTTGGCAGGATTGGAAATGTTGGCGTTCTCTCCGCCTCCGGTCCAAACTTTAGTATCCGCCATAGTGTTAGCGGAAATAAAAAGTACGATTGCAAGAATCGAGAAAACAACGCGGACTTCAAAACTCAAAATACGATAGTGGTTATTCATAATAGTGAACTTTTGTGATGTAGTAAAGTATTGTATAGCATGCACTTAGGTAATTTATATCCTTATTATATTATACCATGATTTTTGAGATTTTCGATGGATATTTTCAAATTTTAGAGAAATTTTTAGTAAGTTTAGTAAATATAGCAAAATTTTGACAAAAATTGAGAGGTTGGATAAAATGAACAGGAAAGAGCGTCCTAGAACCAGCAGATCGGAGCGGTTTTCAATGTTCAAGATATTTTGGAGGCTTCCGCCGTCGAGTTCGCCTGAACCGCGGAAACGTCAATCATTTGAGCAATCTCAAATCTGGATAGTCGTCCCATGTGTTTTACTGAATATTGCAGGATTTTAAAAAACGGATTTTCCATATTTCTTGAAATTATAATCCTTGAAAGAATCAATGTCAATAGGCGCACAAAAAAACAGAGCGTTTTTTAAACGCTCTGTCGAAAAATACTTGATGTTGAAAATGAACGGAGAATAACCGGCAAAAAAGTTCTGTCAACTTTTTACTTCCCCTGGAGAAAGGCTTCCCAAAAGCACAATAGCATCCAAAGGACGGTACCCGTCAGAATCATGTATTGCAATATCTTGGGGGGATTGATTATAAACTTCCTGTTCTTTAAATCGTATAATGGATAGATTTCGTATGTCCCCATAAACACACTGAATGTAACGCGTTCATCTTGTGAATGATAGCGGAAAAAATTCGACGCGTCCAAGATCATAATATTCCTGGGATTATTCCCTGATACAATTAGATACGTTCCGTCTTCATGACAACAGCAGCTTCTGAAACGACCAGTAAAGCCTGCTGTAAAATCAAACAAAAAAGTTCCCCATCCTGCTTCCCCTAAGCATTGTTGATTTCCTCGCCTGTCTTTATAGATTATTCCATCTGAAGTTAAATGTCCGACAGAAAAATAGCCTTTTCTTAACAAGAAAAAAGTTTTATAATGAGGGTATAAAAGAATTATCCCAATTACAGCGCCAATAAAGGAAGCGATGGCGTAAGTTATCGCATTGCCAGTTGAGCAGAAACCAAAGAAATGTCCCATTAAATAAAAGAATTCAGGAACGGCGAGAAAGAAGAAGAAAAACCAACCAAATAAAGCGCGAAAAGATCCCAGGAACCATGTAATCATAACAGACAGCGAACCTGTTATTGGCGGATTTTCGTTTAACAGGTCTGCCAGATGCTGATATTTTTCTTCCAAGGATAAGTCCGATTGTTTGAAGTCGTCTGATTGCAGGTTTTGATCGTCGTTCATGATTTGTTATCCGTAATTGTTAAAATGAACGGGTAATAACGGCAAAGACAGGAGCCGTTTTGCCGCTTATTGAACTTCAGTAAGAAAAACGGCATAAAACCACAATATCGTCCAAAGAACGATTCCAACTGGAATAAGCTTTCTCCATAAACTGAGAGGTTCACTGACGAACGTTTTGCTTTCTAAATTATATGAAACAACGATTGCGTATAAACCCATTAAAATATTGAAGCCAACAATGTCGTCTTTTTCAGAAAAAGGAGCCGCGTCCATAACCAGAAAATTATTGGGTTTTTTGCCGACTACAACCAGATACGGTACGTCCGGACGGTGAAGGTAACCAATGTAATCCATAAACGGTTGTCCGAATCTATAAAACCGCGTGGGAATCCAGTTATGGTTATTTCCAGCGCTGTCTTTATAGACGAGTCCGCGTTCGGTTAAATACCCTAAAGTAAAATAGCCGTTCTTGAACAGGAAATAAGCTTTCCAATAGGGATAGAACAATACGAATCCCAATCCAGAGAACAAAGCAATGCCAAAAACCCACCATTTATCCCAGGGTTCAGTAATCGTGTTGAAACCGAGATACGCTCCAAGTATAACAAAGAAAGCGGGAATACCCCATAAAAGGAAATTTAGCAAACCGGTCAAAACGTCTTTGTTTCCAAAGAACCATGACATCAGAAACGAGAACGAACTCTTTCTGCGGGGCGTTTCGTTTAACAGATCTGCCAGGAGCTGAAGGGAGTCATTAAAAGACTTCCCCAGTTCCTGGTCGTCGTTTGAAAATTGCTGGTCTTGATTTTCGCTCATGATTTTGTCCTCCATAATCATTATTACGATGAAAGCCTTCTGCCTGTTCCAAAAATTTGAGGAAAACGCCGGATTTAATCGTTTTTTTTTATCAAAAGACAATAAAAAGAAAAATAATTAACGCCAAAAATAACCAGAGGAAACGCTGATTGCTCGAAAACTCTGACTTTGACAAATCAAACGTTACGGGAAGGTTCAAAAACATAAACCATTCCGGAATGATAAATTTAATGTCGGAGTTTGAAGTTTGACAGTCCGACACGGAAAGAACTTTGATATGGTTGGGATTGTTCCCGTCTGCTGCAATCAGGTATTCATTATAAATACTTTCATTGAAAAAAATAGACGATTGGGGGCGCCATCTATGCTGAGTATTGTTTTTATCCGTGTAGAGAATATCTCCATTAGAGTCTTTGCGCCCCAGGGTAAAATAACCGTTTTTAATCAGATTCAAGGCTCTGACGTCAGGAAGTATCAATCGATAAGCGGCATATCCCAATATCAAAAGGAAAACGAATCTGACAAGCAATGCAATGCCAAATCCCGCCTCAGAGAGCGACGACAAAATCGCCATCATGAAACAGATTATTACTATTTCACAAATTGATTTCGTGCTCAGGAACCAGGCGATAGTGAATATACGCGACGTTTTTCTGTCAGGCTTTTGATTTAATAAATCTGCCAGACGCTGGAGCGGATTGCGTTCGTTAGAATCCTGTACGTCAGAATCTACTTTTGTATTATTGTTCCCGTTTTGATTATTTAGTTTATTCGCTCTTTCGTCATATTGTCTTATCCACTCTTTCTGTCTTTCCGTTTCAGAACGAGTGTCAACGTCTTTCGAACGAGACCGATCCGTACCCGTCTGGTTTTGCTGTTGTTTTGTATTTGTATGCTGCTTGTTTTTAAGCCGTAAATCTCGTATATTTTGAACGTATTCCCGGTAAGCAGGCGTTGCAGTTTTGGTGAATATGAATGACCGTATTTTTGAAAACCCGGGATTCTTTTGCAGCTCTGCCATTTTTCTTACAGGGAGGGCGTCGACAGCTTTCTGAACGGCTGCCAGGTCGTCTGTAACGGGAATTTGTACGAACTGGAAAATATCGAACAAGTCGTTGTTGTCTGTCATTATAAACGTTATTTGGGCTGAAGCGTAAAGGAAATCGTTTTTGATGGAGACGGAGAAAACCTGGCTTCATCTTTTGGAATGGCAGTAACAGTGATAAAATATTCCTTGTTCGGTTTCAAGGTGGAAAAAGTATACATGCTATCGTTGACAACTTTGCTGAAACTTTTCCCGTTTCTTCCCATTTTGATTTCCAGCAAATAACGATCCGCGTTTTCTACGACGTCCCAAAGAACGAGAACGGAATTTTTGGTTTCGACAATGCGAGGCTTCGGGGCGTCGAGAACGGTTTTGGCGGAGTTGGACGGTTCCGGCGTTAGAACGGAAGGCGTATAATTATCTTCAGGGTTGACTTCCGGTTCTTCTTCTGTTTCAGTTTCGGTTTCCTGAAGATGGTTTTTTACGGATTCAATGTTAATCTTTACCGACGAAGACGGTTTATACTTTTCGTCGTCTGAACAGGCGCTTAAAGAGTACTCGGTTTTACGATCGTCATGACGAAAAACAATATACTCCGTTCTGTTCCGAATTTCCGTCTCCGGCAAATCGTCGCTCTTGTTTTTCAGAAGGTAGTAGTCAGCGTGTTCAACGGGTTCCCATGAAATTCTGACGCTTTGACGATCGACGTCGTTAAATTTCACCTTGGGATTGGATAACGTTGTTGAACCAGAATCAAACAACGCTCCAATTCCACCGATTATACAGAAGCAAACGAAGATAAGAAATGCACAGCCTAAAAATGTCGCTTTCTTATCTTTGTTGTTAAATTGTTGATCATATAACTGGTCTGCATAATCGTCAAATTCAACATCCTGCTGGTTGTAATCCTGCTGGTTGTAGTTCTGCTGGTTGTAGTTCTGCTGCTGATTGGATTGTCGCAACATGCGGATTTCCTGGACGTATGCCAGGAAAGCGGAATTATTCTTTGTATAAATCTTGCTTCTTATTTGGGAGAATTTTGGGTTGCCATATAAATTTTTGTATTTTTCGGTGCCAACCTTTAAAGAGTCAATAGCTTTTCTGACCACCTCCGGGTCGTCCGTTACCGGGATGCCTAAATAATCAAAAATGTCGAATAACGAATTATTATTCATTTAACTGTTCGCAATAAAAACTGTTGCTGATTGTGAATTCAATAATTACGCGTTAAGATAGAAATGTCGTTAAACGTTTGTTAATAGTAAAAGTTATATGTATCATAAGTATCTTCTTGATTGTTTTGAGGCGATCCCAGATATTTGGGTCGTACAGTAATTGTTGCCTTATTCGAAGTTGAGTATTTTTGTTTATTGGAATGCGCGGTAAGCGTATATGTTTTGGTTCCGTAATCCTGACGATAAATTGTTGTTTTAAGCCCGCTGTCAATTACTTCATCGTCATAACGGCCGTCCTCATCATGCAATACATAATAATCAGCGCAAAATACAGGTCCCCATACAACATCGACATATAGATCATGTTCGACAATGCTTGCAATTACAGGCGTTGCCAACTGAGTTGTTGCCGGCGCGTCGCCGAAACCAAAAAATGCGCAAATGGAAATAAAAGCGTTTTTAATCGCCCACCAAATGCCATACAGGACAGCTCCAATAAACGCCAATATGGCAGCTGCCGGATTAGTTTGCTGATTCGAATTTCTTACTCTTGTTTGATGCTGAGCGCTTTGTTGAGTATTCGCTCTGGGCTGATATCGAGGCTGCGGCGGATAGTACGGCTGTTGATACTGGGGCTGCGGTTGTCGATACTGCTGCTGTCGATATTGTTGTTGCTGATATTGCTGCTGTTGGTACTGTTGCTGTTGTCGAATCTGCTCTTGCCGCTGGCGTTCCTGCTGCTGACGGATTTGCTGTTGTCGAATCTGCTCCTGCCGCTGACGTTCCTGCTGCTGACGGATCTGCTCTTGTCGAATCTGCTCCTGTCGCTGACGTTCCTGCTGCTGACGAATCAGTTCTTGCTGTCGCTGATTCCTCATGTTTCGAATCTCTTGAACGTAGGCAAGATAAGCAGAAGTGTTTTTTGTATAGATTTTGTTTCGGATTTTGGAGAATTCCGGATTGCTATACAGTTTTTTGTACTTCTCGGAGCCTACAGTTAAAGCGTCGATAGCTTTTCTTAATTTTTCCGGGTCGTCAGATATTTCAATACCGAGATAATCGAAAATATCGAATTGGGTTTGATTTGTGTCCATTGGTTTATTCAGAAGCTTTTTCTAAAATCGAAACAGGAATTCAATTACTCATAAACGTCTGACTGAGAGAATAATTCTCAGTCAGACGCATGAGTTAAATCAGGACTTTAAAACGTTGTCATTGTCTGTCTGAAAAAGCGCTTTAATTTTTGGTAAATTCAGCGATCTTTCTCTTGCTGGCTTCGGAAGCCATTGCGCTTTCTTTGTATTCCAGCGTCATGCTCTGTCCGGTTGACGGAATTGTTACAAGCGCATGCAGCAGCCCCGACTCGTCGTATTTGACTTCGGTTTGAACAGCGCGGCACGTTCCGTCGGTCGACGGCGGAATATTGACGATCTGGTTTTCACAGCCGGTGAATTCCGTATCTTCAATGTCCTGACCGTCTTCGTCCACCATTGACTGGTAAATGGCAAAGCGGAGACTGGTTTGATCCGGGGTAAGCAATGAATAGCCAAAGCTGCCTTCAAATGGAATTTGCTGCTGAGGCGGGAACCATTGACTGTACAGACGCCCGCCCGTTTGTCGGTCGGTAACTTCGCAGCCAATGCCGTGCGGTGAAACCGCAAAGACGTCCACGCGCTTATTTTCAGGAAGTCCGAGCTGAATGCCCATGGCTTCGGGGTCAGCCGCGTTGAGAATCTCTCTGTTAGCGGCAAAGTAAGCGGCGCCGCGGGTAACCGCCAGATTGGGTTCCTGACAGAAAGCTCGGCTGTGGTCAATTCCAAGGTACTCTTTGAGGTATTCCTGAACGTAGGGAATGTAGGACGACCCGCCGACAAAAAGCAGGTAGTCGATGTCGCTCATTGAAGTTCTGTCTTTGTTTTGTTCAAAGAGATTGTCCAGACTGACCTTGATGCGATTAATGATCGAGTCTTTGCCAGGGATCGGGGAGTTCTTCAGGACGTTTTCATTGAATTCGTCACGGGTAACGCTCAAATCCAGGTCGACCGGGCGTCCGTTGTCTGTAGCGAAGGAGCTAACGTAAATTTTGCCGGTTTCCGACCGTGTAAGCGATTTTTTGCACAGAATGCATTGATTTTTAAGCATCGCTTTAACGCCCACCGAATCAGACTGCTTTGCAGAGGGATTCGCCGCCATGAACTTGTTTGTAACGTAAGCCATGAACATTTCGTCGATGTCTTTTCCGCCCAGCTCCGGGTCTCCGCCAGAACAAACGAAGTTGACGATATTGCCCGCCATCGTACAAACGGTGAAGTCCAAAGTACCGCCGCCAAAGTCAAAGACAAAGAGGTTATTAATGCCGGCTTTCCATTTGTCGCCAGCAAGGAATGCGTAATAAAGCGCAGCGGCAACCGGCTCGTTGATCAACTGGATGATGTTCAGTCCAGCCAGTTCGCCGGCTGTTTTGGTTGCAATTCTAGCCTTTTGGGAAAAGATTGCAGGAATGGTCAGGATAACGTCTGTAACGGTGTCGCCAAACAAACTCTCTTCTGCAATAGCTTTCAGATGCTTCAGAACGACGGCGCCGACCTCTTCCGGTTTGAGGTCTTTGCCGCCGGTGGTGCAGCGCGCTTCTTCGCCGGTTTTGCCCATCTTTCGTTTGGCTTCGCGAATGCAGTCTGGATAGCTTTCCGCCAGTTCGCCAACCAGATGCTGTTGTGATTGCGGATCGTATGCGACAACGGAAGGAACGACTTCTGTTGGCGTGGCTGCGCTGTTATCCTGGAAAGTTTTCCATTGTCCGTCTTGCCAGGCGGTAATCTCGGATGTGGATGTTCCAAGGTCAATTCCAATTGGAATACTCATTGATTGCTTCTCCTTTATTGTTGAGATTAAGGGTTAAACGATTCTAAAAGTTGGAACCGTGTACAATTTAAATTTCTGCTGATTCGTTGTTGACGTCGTTATCAACAATTTCAATTGTTTCCTCTTTGACGTCGGCGGTCTGAACCGGTTTGGGGACGATAACAATAGGGTTCTTAACCAGGACGCCTTGATATTTGTAACCCTGTTCCTGGATTTCCAGAATTCGCAAGGGTTCTCCCTGCGGAACGGTTTCGGTTTCAGAGTAACGCGCCTGAGCGCCGCTGTTGGGATTCCATTCGTCTCCAACTGCCAGTTCGATTTTTTCAAACTGAACCGGTTCGAGATAACGCAGAAGCGCTTTGGAATATCGCTGCGCCATGCTGCGAATGTCTTCGCTCAAGTCCGGATTGTCGGCTTCCGCCGCCAGGGAATCCAAAAACGAAGAAACGCACTGCACCCATTGTTTTTCGTTACGTTTGGCTTTGCTCATCTCTGTCGACGCCTGCTGAACTTTTTCATTCAGTTCACGGCGAAGCTGAAGGTTGAGGTCGTCGGCGTCCGACTTTTTGGAAATGACGGTTTTGACCGCTTCCATGTCTTGAGAAAGCGTCTCAGCTTTTGCGTTGATCTGGTTTATGGCGCCAATCAAATTATTGAGCGTTTTTACTAATGCGTTAACCTGATTGCTATCTGAAGAGGTCGTCTTGCGATTGGAATCCTGTTTGTCCGATTCCTGTTCCTTTTCCGATTCCTTGGCGCTTTGCTCAGGAGCGCATTCCGGACACAGTTCGTTCAAAATGGCGGCGAGGCTGTGAACGCCGTCTTTGATCGATTCTTTACTGAAGCTGAAACGAAAAATTTTGATGTTGGGCTGCTTTTGAAGCGCGTCCCAATAGTCGAAACTGTTCTCGATGTCTTCCAGACCGTAAACGTCGAAAACCAGATAAAACTTTTGTTCCTGGTTTTTAGTCGCTTTTTTATAGACCCCGCCTAACACTTTTTCAACGGAAACGTCGTCTGTTGACTTCGAATCGCCAAACCATGTCAGAACTTTCTGAATGATTGGCGAATTTTCGGCAGCCGGTTTATATCCCAATACATTAACCGGGAAGTTCTTGCACCTTTCGCGGGCTTCCGGATTGTCTGAAAAAACATAAATGTTGCTTTCTGAACTCATTCGTTCTCCTTTCTCAAAAAATGAAAAGATTGTGGCTGGCGCCTTTTTCATATTGGGAAACGCCTGATTTTTGACATTGTATATATCAATGGGGGGCGTTTTGATTTGGGGAAGTTTTTTGAATATTTTGTAATTGCTGATTGGAAACGCTTGCAATCAAAGGGATATAAAGTTCATTCAATTACAAATTTATTCAACTCAACCTGTTAAATTAACAGCGCTACTCGTCTATTATTTGTTTAGTCAACAATACGGATAACTCTATGAATATAAATGAGTTATGAATTGTCTAACAGGACGTTTGAACCATCGTCTTCAATCAGGATGACTTATATCTTCCTCTATTTGAAACTAAACGAAAGAGCGTTACAAGAAATTAAAAAAAGGCGAAAATTTTTTCAAATTCCGCCTTGGAGGTTGATATTTTGTCTAATTTTTCTCTACATATCGATCAGGAAGTTATGAAACGTTCCATCGCGAAGCAATTGCAGCCATTAAAGGCTCAGCGCGTTCTGCCAGCAACGATTTTGAATTCTATTATACTTAAATAATTGTATATTTCAAGACGTTAGAAGAAAAAATCTGAATTCCTCTTGAAATAATTTAAAAATCATGTATATTGAATACATAATTTTTCAAACCTTTAACCCAAATCTGTGAAAGTCAACGCATACTTCCTCTGCTTTGCAGGGTGCGTTTACCCGGCTGGGATTTGAGGGAGTTCACCGACTTTCACAGTATGTAACCGTCATTACACCGCAGCCCGGAATTTCCTAGGAAACTCCGGGCTTTTTTGTTGGATACAATGTAAAATATCTATAACAGAAACGAAGGAAGCTGGATAAAGAACCTTTATCGTAGCCCCCAGATTTATCTGGGGGACTGAACAAACGCTCATCTCCCAAACGCTTTACCTCCTATCCTCTCCCCACTCCGAAGGGGTGGGGAGAGGATAGGAATTTGTGCGTAATTATTTCTTATGTTCTGTTTTTGATCCCACACCTAAAGGAGTGGGTTACGTTAATAGTTCTTTTTATTTGCGGTTGATCAGTTCGACCATTTCCGGGGTGATGGGCATGTAGTCCCAGTTCTTAAAGAACATTTCGCAGTCTGTTCCGCCGTGCATCTGAAGCCCAAGTTTTCCGGTCTTTTCGCATTTCGGGTCGACAATGTCGGACGTGCAGTATCCGTTAAGAGTCTGAACCATGCGGTCGCCGACGGCGATGGTCGCGGTCGTGTTCCATTCTTCAGGAACGTTTTTATTGCGAACGTTTTCGACGATTTCGTCGTTGGAAACGACCCAGCCGCGGCCGGGGATCATCTTTCCCTTGATAATTCCGGCGGTGTGCCAGAGGGCGGAGTCTTTGGAGTTATTGGCGATTTCGTTCTGCCAGCCGCGGAGAACCCACGGGGCTTCCGTTTCTTCGGCGCGGAAGTACAGAGCGCTGTTGCCGCCGTTCATTCTGTAGGTAACGCGGGCGGCGAAGTTGTCGTAGTTGTCGTTGGAAATAACCAGACCGTCGCGGCGTTCAGCAGATTTGTGGTCGCCGTGCAGCGTTCCGTCTTCCATGAACGACCATTCCTGCGGGAGAACGAAATAGGCGTTTTCGAGCTTGTATTTGCCGTCGTCGCCTTTAACGAAGAAGGATTTCCATTCGCTTACGCCGAGGTCTTTAATGCGAATGTTCTTCCACGCGACTTTGCAGGCTTTGCCGGCGTGAACCTGCAAGCCGATGAAGCCGGTCATGTCGTAGGTGTCCATGATGTCGGCAACCAGATGTCCGTTGATCCAGGTTTTAATGGACGGACCAACCGCCTGAATTTCGACGTCGTTCCAGTCGCCAACTTTCCAGTCCGCCTTGGAGGCGTCGAAGCGTTCCTGCGGGGTGAACGTGTCAAACCAGACGTATCCCTTGGTGTGTCCGCGGCGGCCTTCGTCGTAGATGTGACCGCAGTCTCTGCCGGAGGGTTCGATTTCGCACTGATAGCCGTAGACGCGATTGCGTCCGTTTTCCGGGCGAGTATGAGAGCGGAACTGGCAGCCGGAGTTGCCGTTTTCCAAAAACTTCACCTGGAATTTCAGAATGAAGTTACCGTATTCCTTGTCTGTGCAGAGGAACGTGTTCATCGGCTTGTCGGGCGCGCACGTTCCGATGATGCAGCCGTCTTCAACGGCGTAAGTGGCGTATCCGCCGTTGACCGTCCAGCCGGTAAGATCTTGTCCGTTAAACAGAGAGACGAATCCCTCTTCCTCTTCCGCCATGGCGGCTGCGCTAAAGCAAACCAGAGCGGCTAAAAGCAAAGCAAACTTTTTCATGATGTTTCCCTTTTATTATATGCGCTCTCGCCGCAGAAGGAAAACCGTTTTCGATACGCGGCGATGAGCCAGTAAAATTCTGTTTATTTCTCAACTAAGCCGAGGAACTGGAGTTTTTCCAGACACTCGTCGCGTTCTCGGCATCGCTGCAAGCCCTGCCAGGACGGGTCGCCCAAGGCGAGGAACTCGTCGACAGTAACAGGCGATTTCCCGGTTGCGGCGATGCGCTGAATGACCTGAGAATCCAGACGCGTGAGCTGGATAGAGTCCATGATATAGTCTTTGAACGCTTCCCATGTCAGCGGGAAGAGCTTTGAAACGATTTCCTCTCCCATGACGGTAGCGTATTGACGAATTTCCAGCTGAGCGTGCGATTCCATGCGGAGCATGAGGAAATGCAGCAGATTATGGAGGTCGATTTTCCAGTACGCCTCTGTATAGGTGCAAAGAGGCAGATCTTTTCTCGCCTGCTCGCGGGCGATGCCAGCGTCGATTCTGGACTGATACAAATCCCGGGCGGACTGCTGAAATTTCGCCTCGGATTGAGTCAGCGCGGCGCCTTGTTCTGCCGGGAGATAATCGCCGCTGCCTTGACGGTTAGTGGTCGCCTGGGTTCGCCATTCGTCTGGCGGGGTGGTAACCATGGAATCAATCGCCAGCGAATACCGGGTGCTGTATTCGTTTACGGACGCGGTTCGATGTCGAATCCACTGCCGCCACGTATCCATCGGGACGCGAACGAGAAACTTGATTTCCGCCATTTCAAACGGCGTCGTATGACGATGGCGCAGCAGGTAACGAATCAAAGTCCGGTTGTCGGAAACAGGTCGGGTGCCGTCGCCGTAGCTGACGCGCGCCGCCTGAACGAGGGCTTCGTCGTCGCCCATGCAGTCAACCAGACAGACGAACCCGTCGTTTAATAAAGGGAATTTTTTCCATCGAAGTTCTTCGACAATTTGAGCGTTACTGGCAGCCATGGAGATTATTGAGGTTAATGGTTTGTTAAGGGTTGAGTGTTAGGGCAGGGCGGAGCGCCTCGCCCGTTTCATATTTAATTATATAAAAACGATACGCCCACGCAAGGGGGGAGAAACGTCCAGATCAAATTTCCGGTTAAGCCGCGCCTTTTGCGGTGTTTGCGTCAATGACGCGAGCTGGGAGAACGAGAACGAACGCGATTCCGTTCCCGGTACTGCGGTCGCGCACGTACAGCTTGCCGCGAATCTGTCGGGTCAGCATTTTGACGATGTACAGCCCCAACCCGGTGCCCGTCTTTTTGCGTTCCAGCTCGTTTCCTATTCTGTAAAAGCGGAGAAAAATCTTTTTTCGCTGTCCTGTCGGGATGCCTGGCCCGTTGTCGGAAACGCGAACGACCAGTCTGCCGTTTTGGGAAATGCGGGAACGGACGTCGATTTGGGGGTTCTCGCTTGAGGCGTATTTGACGGCGTTGTCGATAATATTTTGGAGAATCAACTCGATGGCAAAGCGTTTTTGAACGATTGTCGCGTTGCAGGAATTGACAGAAACGCAGCCTCGGTTGACTTTGTGGCGAATACAGGAATTGTTCGCCGCCATTTCGAGAATATCCAGAAGATTGGCAGACGATTCCGCCAGTTTCTTGTCTGGCTTCGATTTCAGAACGCTGACCATCAACACCTGATTGATAAGCGCTTCGAGCCGGTCGACGTCGTTTTTCATCGCCTGATAAATCAATTGGCGCTTTTCTTCGGGAATGTTGAGCCGTTCGAGCGTTTGAACCTGTAATTTCAAAGACGCCAACGGGGATTTCAGCTCGTGCGTTACAGCGTCTATAAAGTTGGACTGCCGCAGGTTGAGGTTAATCAGCTTCACCGACAGGACAAGATAGATGATAACGCCCGCCAGAATCACGGTCAGCGAAAGGGCGCCTATTGGCAGCAGCGCCCAGAAAAACGTTGGCGCTTTCGGCTCGGACGTTGCCGCCCAAATTGTCGAAATTGTCCAGCCAACAATCAAAAGGATTACCAGAACGATCATGATGACCGCCATGGTAATGGGAAGTCCCAGGGAACGACGCATAGGAGCGAATTGGTTGGTTAGGAGTTGAGATAAAAGCTATTAGCTACTAGCTTCTAGCCCCTAGCTAATGGCTTGAAGCTAGCGGCTAGGAGCTAATTTCTATTTATTATAGACGCTCGTATGGTTTTGTAAAGAGGGCGCAAGAGCGGGATTCCAAAAGGCTCAAACGCCCACGACTTCCTCGTCCTTTTCCTCGACTTCGACGATTTCCTGGTCGTCGCTCGGCTCTTCCGGCTTTTCGTCCTCTTTCTTTTCGTCGTTCCAGGCGTACTTTGTAGCGGCTTCGGAAACCCATTTTCTCGCTTCCGATTCTTCTTCGTGGGTGAAGTACTTGACTTCCGCCATGGTAAACGGCTTTGAGAAAAACGCCATCCATTTCTGGAGTTCGGACGCGCCGACGATGCCAACGCGGTCAATTTTGGAGAAGCGGCTGAACATGAATTTCGTCTCTTCCCAGCTTGTTCCGACGTCCCAGCCGTCGATATTCTCCATGATTACCAGCAGGCAAATGCGTCCGCAGCGGGCGATTTCCTTGTCGATGACCGGCAGAAAGTTTTCGTAGTCTTTGGTTGAAATGCGTTCCGAGAGTCGGACTTCAACGTAATTGTCGTTCGGTTCGGTTTGTGTGATTACGCTCATGATGGTGTATAGCTCCTTGGTTTGTAATTATTGAAATCAGCCGACAGGTCGGCGCAGTTGAATTACCGTTGAAGAATTATAGACGAGGGGGAAAGGGCGATGAGGGAGTAATCGTTCCACGCCTACTTGAAATATTCTTCTTATCCGTTATAGTAGTTTCTATGAAACTGATTAAAACGGTAACCTTGGGCTGCAAGGTGAATCAATACGAAACGCGGTATCTGCTCGAAGGGCTTTATGAGCTGGGCGGTCAGGACGCGGCGGCTGACCAGACGCCGGATATTATTGTCGTCAATACGTGTACGGTTACGGCGGATTCCGACGCCAAGTCTCGACATATAATCCGAAAGCTGCACCGGGATTATCCCTGCGCTCAAATGATTATCATGGGCTGCTGGGCGACGCAGAATCCCGCCGCGGCTGCCGAGCTGGCGGAAGAAGCGGGAAACGGCTCTGTCGTGCTGACCGACAAGTCCAAGCTGGGCGACTGGCTGATAGAGCAGGGCTGTATCGACGCCCCGTTGGGAATCGGGCGATTCTCCGAGCATACCCGCGCGTTCGTCAAGGTTCAGGACGGCTGCCGTCAGTTCTGCTCGTACTGTATTATTCCCCACGTCAGAAACCGTCTTTTCAGCCGGGAGCCGAAACAGGTCAGAAACGAAATTGAGCGTCTGATTCAAAACGGGTATCGGGAAATCGTTCTGACGGGAATTCATCTCGGCTTTTACGGAGAAGGGTTTGACAACCCGGAACTCAAGGGCTTGACGCTTGCCGACCTCGTTTCCGAACTGACCGCGATTGACGCTGATTTCCGCATCCGGATTTCGTCTTTGGAATCGCACGAGGTTTCCGAGCGTCTTTTGGAACTCATGCGAGACAACCCCGATAAAATCTGCCCTCATTTGCACATCTCCATGCAAAGCGGGTCGGACGCAGTGTTAAAGGCGATGAACCGCCCGACGTCGTCGGCAGAGTATTTGCGCCGATGCCGGCTGGCGAACGAGTTCGTTCCGGACGTTGCGCTGACAACCGACGTCATTGTCGGGTTCCCCGGCGAGACGGAGTCCGATTTCCAGCAAACGATGGTGGTCTGCCAGGAAGCGGGCTTCTCCAAGATTCATATTTTCCGCTACTCTCCCCGAGAGGGAACGCCGGCGGCGAGGATGTCCAATCAGATTCCGCCCGCCGTTAAACAGGAGCGCGCCCAGCGGCTGGCGGAACTGGAAAAGACGCTCCGTCAAGAGTATTTCCAGTCCCAGATCGGAAAGAACGTCTGTATTTTAGCGGAACGGTTCAAAGACGGGTTCGTTACCGGCTGTACGGAACGCTATATTCCCGTCCGCATTCCGGGTTCTGAACTCAACTGCGGCACGTTCATGAGAAAATTTCTACAGAAGGAAGACGTGGCAGAGTAATTAGCAATTGTCAATTATCAATTAGCAATTATTGAGGCGTTATCGTAATTGCCAATTGCTAATTGCAAATTGCTAATTAAAAAAAGCCCGGGCGGTAATATCGAGAACCACTTCAATACTACTCGCCACAGGCTTAAAATATCGACTGTCCACACGCTAAATTAACAGTCGAATAATCTTTCGGGTGCAGTTAAAATCTCTTTCAACCACAAGGAGAATTACCCAATCGATACATTTAGTATACTTTATCTATTTTTATTATCAAGCCCCCTTTGACAAATTTTACGAAAATTTTACAAAGAAATCGAAAATTTTTTTGGGGGGTATTGTAAAATATTAATATTGAGGTTAAAATTATAATGCGTGAGTTTAAAAGCGCTGTTCCGGAAGCGAGAGTTAGAAAGCATAGATTTATATAGAATCAGGAATTCGGAATTGAGGGGTTTGACATTTTTCGTATTCCATATTCAATAGCCTGTTGCAGGTTCTTGCTTCCTTTTCCAGAATTATTCATTCCTAACCCCTAACCTACTATATAAAATGGCAACCAGATTTGTTCGCGTAGATTTGGCGGAAGACGCCGTTGACTTTCGTCCGATAGCAATCGAGCCAGGCGTTCCTCTTTTGGATACAGCCGGCGCCAACGACAAAATCATGTTTAAATGGCTTGGCGGTCTTATTGCTGAGCCGGAATGGCAGGAAGATGGACATTCCGTCAATTTTTACGTTCGAGACGAACAGGGAGGGCGTCTGGAAGAGGCAACTGTTCAGCTGGTTGAAGAAGGCGATTTGGAAGGACCGCTGGCGGGTCAGGTAGAGCAGATTCGCGAACGGCTCAACGCGGCAAAGGCGTATTCCGGCGCGGAAGACATGATGCTGCGCCTGGTCAAGTCGCTCTTTAACGAGATTATCGACACGCCTGAATATCCCGGCCGTCTTGCGTTTTTCTTCAAGTACAAAGACGCCAACGACAACGTCCGTCTGGTCTGGGCGTACGGCTATCAGCGATCCGACGAAGAAATCGGCAAGCCGATTATCTGCGACGACCCGGAATGTATGCAGCTGTACGTTCAGCGACCCAACACGCCCAAACGCTGCCCCGGCTGCCAGGCGATGCCCTGGACTCGTAAAAAGCGAATGGACGCCATGAAGCGCCGAGCGAAACGGACGATTCTTTTGCTCCTGCTGTTGTTGCTTTTGGGCTGGATGCTGTTCAATACGCTCTTTGCCTTGAAAGTTACGCCCAAGCCGGTGATTGTACCAGTCGGCGCAACGGTTGACTTCAAAGTCGCCAAGCCGGGCATGTTTAATCTCGGTTTGATTCTGGCGGGCGACGTCTCGTCGGAGGCGCAAACCCAGGTTGCCGATACGCGAGTTATGTACTTTACAGACGGCTTGAAGGCGTTTGCTCAAAGCCCCGGCAAAACGCAGATTACGTTCTTTGCCGCCCGACGTAAAAAGACGATTGACGTCGAAGTCGTGCCGCCGGTTATGCCGTCGAAAGTTCGCATTGAACCGGAAAAGGCGGAGTTGGCTGTCGGGTCAACGGTTCAGTTCAAAGTGATTGGCGAATACGAAGACGGAACGTCTGCTGACCTGTCGCAGGCGTGCGTCTGGAAGTCCAAGAATGACAATACAATCTATCATTATAACGGCTTTGTCGAAGGTTTGTCTGAAGGGTCGTCGACGGTGGTTTGCCAGTATCGCGCCAGCGCGAAAGACCAGTACATAGACGCCACAGCAGAGGTTACTGTTACGCCGGAAGCGTTCCAGAGCCTCAAGGTTTCTGTAACGCCGCAAAACATCCCGCTGGGCATGGACGGCAAGGTATCCGTTACCGCTCAAACGGCGTCTGGAAGAACCGTCGACATGACGGGTTCCAGCCAGCTGGACTGGTCAATCGACCCGCCGCAGGCGGCGCAGTACAAGGGCGCGATTATCAAGACGCTCAACCCGGGCGGAGGCGCGATTAAACTTCGACTCGGCGAGCTGTCTGCGGACTGCCCGTTCAGCGTCGTTGAGGGCGCTGGCAAGGGCGGACTGCGCGTTTCGCCGACCGAACTGTCGATGCATGTTGACGAACTGCTGCCGCTGTCAATTAGCGGCGCCGCCGGATCGCCGGTGAAGGTTGTCAGCCGAAATCTCAAAGTCGTCGGCATTGACGATCAGGGACGTCTTATCGGTCGTTCGACCGGTACGGCAGACGTCGTCGTCAAGGCGGGCGGAGAGGAAAAGACGGTTAAAGTTTCGGTTCTGGAAGGCAAAGTCGCGTCGATCGCCGCCTTCCCGCCGGAAATCGCGGTTCCTGTCGACCACGCCGTTCCCGCCAAGATTTTGGCGTTGAGCGCAAACGGGACGTATTTCTCCCTCGCGCCGGAACGCGTTACAGTCGATACAAAACCGTCTACAAAATATGCGGAAGTCGACAACCGATTGATGATCAAGGGTTACGAAGCCGCGTCGTCACAGCCGTTGGTGTTGAATTATCGAGGCACAACCGCCAACGCGCCGGTGTCGGTTATTCCCGCTCCGCAAAGATTGAATATTACTCCGGAAGGACAGGTCAAACTGCCGCTGGGCTTGTGCATGTCGTTTGACGGCTGGGCAACCTACGGCGACGGCGTTGTCGCTCGGGTTCCGTATACCAGAATCGCCTGGCAGAACGAGCCGGCCGAAACGGAAGGCTTCGCGTTCAAGGGCGGAAAAGCCATGGCTCTCAAGCCGGGCGTCGGTCCGATTGCGATTTGGGGTTCGTATTACGGCTCCACTTCAAACCGAGTTGAACTGACCACCGACGAACGCGCCGACGTTACGCTGAAGCTGGACGTCGACCGCAACATCCGCGTTCAGGGCGAATCCGGCAGAGCGATTCTGACCGGCTACTCGCCGACGCTGGGCGACGTTGAACTCGTTCCGGACATTGCAGAATACAAGTCCTCCGACGACAAGATTCTCAAGCCGAACAATCCGAAATCAGACGTTTACATGGCGATTCTGCCGGGTAAAGCGGCGTTGTCGGCAAAGCATATCGCGGCGGACAAACCGGCGGCTGTCGATTTGTCGGTCGTTGCCGGTCGTGACGCGACCCTGCGTTGGGAAAAGGATTCTGTCAAGCTGGCGGTCGATCAGGCGGTTGAAAACAAGCTGTATCTCGACGCCAAGCTCGGAGAAGACGATACAATTACGTCTGTCGAAATGACGACGGGCGCTCAGTACAAGATTGAACGTCCAGACGCCGTCTACTGGCAGGCGCCGGTTCTGTTTGGGCAGTCGTCCGCGGAACCGTTCAAGATGACGGCGAGTTACATCCCGTACGTTAAAGGCTCTGCTGAATGCACGGTTGAAGTCGCAGAAGCGGCAGTTCCGGCTGAAATCAAGATTGTCCCGCAGTATGTAACAACCAACCCGGCTCCGGGTTCGGCGGTTGCTCTGGCGGTGGAAGAACTGCTTTCCGGCGACTCGGAATTCAAGGAAGTTGAACCGTCGGCAATCGCGTGGGACGTCCCGTCTGGCGTGTACTGGAATCCGCCGGGTGTCGGAACGCGTCCGGAAGTTATCTTCCCGGACAACGCCGCCGGCGCGTATACAATTCAGGCGCGATACGCTGGCAAAGCCGCGTCGCTGACCCTGACAGCCGACAAGTCAACTCTCGATCCGAACGATCCGGAGGTTGAAATATTCGTCAAACGATACCCGCCGGGAATCTTCGTTCCGGTTGATTCCTCGCAAGGGTACGCTATCGTCCTGAAGAAGGGCGACCGAGAAGAAATGGCGACCAACGTTCAGTGGGGACCGAACTTCGAATCGGAATTCGTCGAATGGACGGCTCCGGTTCTTAAAGCCCTCAAGCCGAATTATCTCCACTGGATGGAAGCGAAGGTTGGAAACCGATCCGTTCGCTGGTACGCTCAGACGTGCGACCTGTACGCGGAAGGCATGAAGCGTGAAGCAGAGCCGGGGCAGCCGACGTCGGTTCAGCTGCTGTGCGATCAGGGAGAAGAAGTTAACGTCCCGGTCGGCGCGAAGTTTACCGACTTCCGCGTTATTGCCAAGTTCGGCAAGAGAACCAAGCTCGTAACCGCCAAGGCGACGTTCTACGCTACCGGCGACAAGAAGAGTTCAACTCCCAACAACGGCGCGATTGAAGCTCTGGCGCCCGGCAGCGCTACGTATACTGCCGAGTACATGGGCGTTGAATCCGACGAAAAGATTAAAGTCAACGTTGTTGAGGAACTCGATATCGACTCGATGAAGCTCATTCCGGACAAGGAAATTCGTCTGTTGACCAACAACGGCGAAATGGCGACCTTTGAAGCGGAAGGGTTCAAGAACGGGAAGTCAATCGGTTTGATTACCTCGTTCCCCGCCCTGACCTGGGCGTCGTCAGACCCCAACGTTGCGACAATGCAGGCAAACAAGGCGTTGGGCAAAGAAGTCGGCAAGGCGAATGTAACCGCGTCGATTAACAACGTTACCAGCTCGCCGGCGGTTGTCGAAGTTGTAGCGACCATTCAGGAACAGTTCGGTCCGGTCGAATCGGTTGTCAACATGCGCGTTGGCGAATCCCGCGTTTTAGGCAAGGACGTCGCCATCGTTCGAGGCAATACAGACTTCAGCAAGATGTGCACCGTCGTCTCCGGCAACCCGGCTTGCGTTGAATACAACGCGGCTATGAACGCGATTGTCGGCAAGGCGCCTGGCATCTCGGTTGTAACGTTCCTCATGGGCGACAAGAAGGCGACTATCACCGCTATTGTCAAGGGCTTGACGGCGGAAGAACTCAAGGACATTCAGGAAAACGGCGAGATTCTCATCGAACCGGCGGCGGCGACCATCTCCGTTGGTCAGGCGCTTGAACCGCGAGTTTACGTTGTAACGCCCAGCGGTTTGAAGATCGACAGAACGGCGTCTGCCGTGTTCTCGTCACAAAATAAAGAGTCGGCGGAAGTTCGCGGATTCCAGGTTTGCGGCTTGCAGCCCGGAACGTCCACGATTTCTGCAACGATTCCTGAATTGATGGTCAGAAAGGTTCGCGGCAACTGCGAGCTGACGGTTGACAACAATCCGATTACCGAAATCGTCGTTGAACCGGCGGCGTTGCAGATGTCCGTTGGCGATACGCGCAACCTGTTCATTCAGGGCAAGTCGGCGGCTGGTCTGTACCCGATGTTCGCTCAGGCGGACTTGAAGGTAACGACGGACTCCCCGGCTGCTATCATGCAGGGAATTCGCACGGTTTCCGCGGCTCAGGAAGGTCAGGCGAACGTCAACGTCGCGTACAAGACGGCGTCGGCTGCTGTCCCGGTAACGGTAACCAACGATCCGTTTGAGAACCTTTCAATCGACCCGCCTGCTCCGACGATCGCGGTTGGCGAATCGATGAGATTCCAGGTTACGGCAATGCGCGGCGGACGTCTTCACGTTGTAACGGAAGCCGACGGACTGCGGTTCTACACCGCCGATCCGAAGGTGGCGGCAGCATCGAAAGACTGCGCTGTTCTGGGCGTTTCCGAAGGCCGTACGGTCGCCGTTGCGGAACTCGGCGCTCTGAAGACAGACGCCTCTGTTACAGTTGTTCCTCCGGGAATCAACGGCGGCGTGATTAACAACATCGAAACCGGCGGCGTTGGATACGGTTCAACGTACGTTGGCGACGCTCCGGGTCTGGTTGACATCGTCGAAGGCGAATACATCGTCGGCGCCGACGGAAACCGTCTGGCAATCGGAGAATATATTGACGAACACGGCGTTCTGGTCAACAACGGTCTGGATCTGGTCAACGAAGTCGGCGTCGTCCGAGGCGGCGAACTGATCGGTTTGAAGTTCATGCCTGACATGGTTCGAATCGCCGGCGTCGGCGCGTCGCAGCCGGTTCAGGTTTATGAATATTACTCCGACGGCTCTTTGGGACGCGACGTAACGGCGGATCCCGCCTTGCAGCTGACGACTCCGAAGAACGCCGACTGGACGCCGGCAACCGGCGGCGGAAAACTGCTCGTCGGCAAGACGCTGGGCAACGGTTCGGCGGAAGCCACGCTGGGTTCGTTGGGTACGATTTCTCCGCTGGCGGTTCAGGTCGGCGGCATGACGGACAACACCGGCGCGCTGGTCGTTCAGCCGCAGCAGATGAGTCTGGTACAGGGCGAGTCCAGAACGCTCGATTCGGTCCAGATTGTTCCGGACAGCGGCTTGCTTCCGTTTGACGTTTCCTACAGAATCAGCGCGATTGACACCAACGGCGTCATTCAGGTTGATCCCAATACCAACACGATTACCGGCTTGCAGCCCGGCGCCGCTCAGGTTAAGGTGGAAACCGTCGATCCGAACGGCATGAACGATGGCCGCGTCGCGTTCGTCCACGTTGACGTTTCGACTCCGCCGAACTACACGATTACCCCGCCGGACGTTGTCCTGCAAATCGGTCAGTCGACGCCGTCGTTCACGGTCAGCTCGATTGACCCGACTACCGGACAGGCGTTCCCGGCGCCGGCAACGTTCACGGCAGACGATCCCAGCATTCTGGCGCAAGACCCGACGGATCCGTCGCGGTTTATCGCTCGATCGATGGGTTCAACTCAGGTTCAGGCGATGGTAAACGGACGTTCAGCCGGATTCGCCAAAGTCAGCGTTTCCGGCCAGCGCTTCCTGAGCGTTGAACAGACCGGCGACCCGAACACGACTCCGGAAGGGTTCACGATGACCTTGGCCGCTACTGGCGCAGGGTCTGCCGGCAACCTGGAATATCGCGTTTACATGGAAGGTCAGCCCGGCGGCGCGTGGGTTCCGGCTCAGCCCAACGGCGACATGCAGATGGCAACGCTGGTAACGCCGATTCTGCCTCATAAGCCTCTGGGATCTCAATACACGTTGATTATTGAAGCTAGAACGGCGGGCGGAACCGATATTCAGCAGTATCCGTTCAACTTCAGAACGGGCATGAATATTCAGCGTCTGAACCAGTAGTAAAAACGAAAGACGAGAACCGACAGGGCGAATTGTAACAATTCACGATTCGTCCTGTTGGTCTTGTCTATTGATAATTTTATAATCCCTTTAATTAATTATTGTCATGCCTGAACTGGCTCAACCGATAGTTCGACTTATAGACGAGTTTGCGAAACTGCCCGGCATTGGGCGGAAGTCCGCCGAGCGTTTGGCGTATTACGTTTTGCGCGTCAAAACGGAAGAAGCGCTGGCTCTGTCCGACGCCATTCGAGACGTCAAGCTCAACGTTCATCAATGCAAAAACTGTTACAACCTGTCGGAGGAGGACTACTGCCCCATCTGTCAGGACAAGAGCCGCAACGAACGGCAGATTTGCGTCGTCGAGCAGCCGCAGGATTTAATCGCGCTGGAAAAAACCGGTGTCTATCACGGCTTGTACCACGTCTTGCAGGGACGTCTGTCTCCGCTGGATAAAACCGGTCCGGAAGATTTGACGATTGCGCCGCTGATTCAGCGCGTTGAACGGTTGATTAAGCAGTCCAACCCCAACGACCCGGAAGTCGAGCTGATCATGGCGACCAATCCAACGGTAGAGGGCGATGCGACGGCAGGGCACATTGTCAATCTGCTGACCGGGAAAAAGGTCAAAATCTCGCGTCTGGCGCGGGGAATCGCCCTGGGCGCCATGGTCGAGTTTACCAACAGAGAAGTTCTTTCCGACGCCTTCAATGAACGTCGGATAGTCGAATAGCAAAGGGGGAACCGCAATGAGTATGGGAATGCGGTTTTCTCCGCGTCAGGAATTACGGCAGACTCAAAAGCTGGCTCCACGGCTCATTGCGTCGATGGAAATGCTTCAGCTGCCGATTCTTGCGCTGCAGGAACGCATTGATCAGGAACTCATGGAAAACCCGGCGCTGGAAGACGCCAACATGTCCGACGACTATTACGACGAGGACGACGACTCTAATAATACAAACGACGTTAGCGGCGCCGATTCCGAGGACGCTTCTTTGAGCGATAAATCTGAAGACAACGGCTCCGACGATTTCAAAGCGGACGATTACGATTCTTTTGACTCCGCCAACGAGACGGACGATTTCCAGTCGTCGTCACAGGCGGAGGACGATTTCTATCAGGACATCTCCCCGTACGAATGGTCTTCCGGCAACGCGGAGGACGCGGCGGAACGTTACAACAATCTCATGGCGAATCTGGCGGCGCCGTCCGAAACGCTCAAAGAGCATTTGCTGGCACAGCTGCCGTGGTTTGATTTATCGGTGGAGCAACGGGAACGCTGCGAGAGAATTATTGCCGCTCTGAACGAACGCGGTTTTCTCGGGTCGTATAAAGATATCGTTGACGGCAAAGAGCAGACGGTTCCGTTTACTATGGAAACGCTCTTTCCAGATTTGGACGAGAAGTCAATCGACAAAGCGTACGACGCTCTGAAAGTCATTCAGCAGATGGACCCAGCGGGCGTCGGCGCGCGCGATTTGCGGGAATGTTTACTGTTGCAAATTAAACCGGATACGCCGGACGCTGAGCAGCTAAAAGTTCTCATTGGGCGTCATTTACTGGACCTGGAGCAGAACCGTTTGCCGCAAATCTGCAAGGCGATGGGTATCGACATGACCCAGCTGCAAACGCTGCTGCGTCACATGAGAACGCTGACGACCAATCCCGGGTCGGAGTTTCAGGAAGACCGCGCCGACGTGATTATTCCCGATTTGTTCGTCGTTCCAAAAGAGGGCGGCGGGTACGAAGTTCGGCTGGACGAGTCAGAAACGCCGCGCCTGCGAGTCAGTTCGCTGTATCGAAATCTGGAAAACAGCCCCAAGGCGACAAAAGAGGAAAAAGAGTACATTCGCAGTAAAATCGGCTCGGCTCAATGGTTTATCGAGGCGATTGAACAGCGAAAACAGACAATTCTGGCGGTCAGTCAGGCGGTCGTCGATTACCAGCAGGATTTCTTCGACAAAGGCCCGGAATACATTCGCCCGCTTGTCATGCAGCAGATTGCCGACAAGCTGGATATAGACGTTTCGACGGTCAGCCGCGCCGTTAAAGACAAATGGATGCAAACCCCGCGCGGGATTGTCGAGTTAAGAAAGCTCTTTGGCGGCGGGACGGCGTCGGCATCGTCCGTTTCCAACGCGGAGCCATTTGCCGGAACCGGTCAGACGGCGGACGACGGCGTCGCGTACGCGGTTATCCGTTCCAAAATCAAAGAGATGATCGACGCGGAAAACAAGTCCTCGCCGTTGTCGGACGACGCCATCGCAGAAACGCTGCAAAAGCAGGGCTTCGACATCGCCCGACGAACCGTCGCCAAGTACCGTCAGGAACTCAACATTCCCAGTTCCCGACAACGGAAATCTTGGGTTGCAGTAAAATAATATTCGGAGAATTGAAAATGAATACTCGTTACAAAATACGTTTGACTGTTATATCGTTAGCGGCTCTTGCGCTGTCCGCCTGTCTGTTTGCTTTTTGCATGCAAAAGACGTCTGCGGACGAATCGGCGCCGGAACCCTTTGAACCTCTCCCGGCGGGAAAGACGCTGGTAACGCCGCCCAACGAGTCGGTCCTGCTCGGGTCGCAGATTGGGATGATCGTTCGCGGTCAGTTTGACGAACTGTATCTTGACGACGAGGAAATTTCGTTCAGCAAACACGTTCAGAGCAAAGCCGCCAGCTTCGCCGTGCTTAACGTGTCGCCGGGACGTCATTACGTTTATATGTCGGCAAACGACGGGCGGGAAGAGGAATTCGAGTTTGTCGTTGCTGTCAACGAAAAAGAGCATAACGGTCCCCGGTCGTGGAAACGATTCTATCAGCATCAGTTTGAACACGTCTCTAACCCGTGCGCCAAATGCCATCAGGTTAGAAAAGTCGGGGACAAAGTCGAAGTCGGACATTGGAAATCTGTCCAGGAATCCTGCGCCAAATGCCACGTTGAGCAGAAACGCGTCAAGCTAGAAGGCTTCCATCAAGACCTCAAATCCAAGGGCTGGGACGACTCCAACTGGATTGAATCCTGTACCGACTGCCATTACGTCCACCAGGGCGAAACCCGCATGCTTCTTCGCGAAAAGCGAATCGAATGCAAGTGATTCTATTCCAAGCAAACCCTCATACCGTTTCATTCACGACAGCAACCGTCAATATGCTCAATTTTGTCAATCTATATAGAATAATAAAATTTTGCTGAAAAATTTCTATCTTTTCCTTGAAAGGGAATTGCAAATTTATTAATAAGAGTATATTATATATTAAAGAGGGGTTGAGTCGGGTTCTTTGTTGGGAGCTCGGCAAGAGAATTGTTTTAAATGTAACCCGTTTTCCTTATCAAATTATCAACTATGCCATTTGAATTTACGTCAACGCCCAGTGGAACAGGCAGTACCGGGTTTAATACAGCTAACGGCTCGGGAAATACAACCGCCAATTTGTCTGAAATTGCGTCGTCTCTGGATAAAATCAACGGTTTGATGGACGAAGCGAAAAAGCAGCTTACCAACCATCTTTTACAGGAAGAGAAAAAAGCGTCAGCCGCGCCTGCAGCGTCGGCTCCCGTTGACTTGTCTCCGCTGAAAACCATGATTCAGTCTGTCTTGACGCGTTTGGACGAGATGGGTTCCAAGATTGGACAGAATACCGGTTCTGCCGCTGCCGGCGCGCCTAATCCCAACGCCGCCGCCAAACAGGACGTTGCCGATGCGGTTACTCATGTTTCCGGTTTGTTTGACACGCAAAATCATAACCTTCAAGTTGCGTTCAACGCTTTAGACAGCAAGATTACAGACGCGGTCAATTATCTGGTTGCCAATTTGAAAGGCTCGGCGGCTCCCGCTCAACCTGTAACGGCTGCTCCTGTAGCAGAAACCCCCAAACCGGCGCCTGCACCTCAACCGGAACCGCAGCCGGCTCCGCAGCAGCACGCGCCTGTTATTCAAACGGTTGTTAACAAGGTTACCGGCGGCATTTCTCGCGATCAGCTGATGAAGATTATTCTCGGTCAGGATTTGTGCTCCATTGGTTCATTAAGCGTATATCGCGACGAGCTGCTGGACGGTTTCCTTCGCGGCGACCGCGCTTCTGCCGGACTTATTGGCGCGATGATTGAATTTCAGTCGTCGACGCCGGAACGCATGCCGCGTCTGTTACAGGACATCGGCGAGGCGTACTATCGATGGCATCCCAAACGCGGTCAGGGCGCCGATCCGTTTGAACGCGCGTTAGCTCAAAATGTTTGCGCCTTGTGCGAAGCGAACGGAATCAAAAATACTATTGAACTGGTCGAAACCGGACAGCGCTTTGATTCCGGACGTCACAATTCCAACTCTCGCGGCGTCGAAATTACGGAAGTTAAAGGCTGGGTCGTTTTGCGAGACAACGGAAAGGTCTACACCCGAGCCGCAGTTGAAGTTCAATAATCGAATTGTAACGTTTATCGTCAATTTTTAACTTTGATTTAATTCCATAAAAATTACAGTTGGTCGCCTGTTACAGATTTTTCCTCAGCAGGTTCCGCTTTGTCAAGTTTTTCGTGTATAGAAATTAGAGATGAATCAATATCAGTGTACGCGTTGTGGTTTTCAGGTTCAAAATATGAGCGCGCCGATGATGTGCCCCAACTGCCGGGCGTCGGGAATCGGCATTTTCCGTCAGGTCGGCGGCCAGCCGGGTTACGGACAGCCGCAGGGCGGATATAATCAGTACGGACAGCAGCCCGCTCAGGGTGGATACGGACAGCCGCAGGGTGGATTCAACCAGTATGGTCAGCAGCCTCAAGGCGGGTTTGGTCAACCGGGATACGGACAACCCGGATACGGTCAGCAGCCAGGGCAGGGCGGCTACGGTCAGCCGCAGGGCGGATTCAACCAATACGGTCAGCAGCCAGCTCAGAGCGGATTTGGTCAGCCGCAAGGAGGATATGGACAACCCCAGGGCGGATACGGTCAGCAGCCGGTTCAAAATCGATACGGACAGCCGCAGCCGGGATATGGTCAACCCCAGCAAACCGGGTACGGACAGCAACCCGCTCAAGGCGGATACGGTCAGCAGCCAGGATACGGTCAGACAGCCGGCGGCGGGATTCCCGCCAATAGCGTCAGAACGACTCCGACTGGTTATGGACAGCCGCAAACGGGGTATGGACAGCCTCAAGGCGGATACGGTCAGCCCCAGCAAAACGGGTACGGACAGCAGCCCGCTCAGGGTGGATACGGTCAGCAGCCTGCTCAGACGGGTTATGGTCAGCCCCAGCAAAATGGGTATGGACAGCAACCTGCTCAAGGCGGATATGGTCAACCCCAGCAAACCGGGTACGGACAGCAGCCCGCTCAAGGCGGATACGGTCAGCAGCCAGCTCCAAATACCTACGGTCAACAGCCGCAGGCGCCGGCTCAGCCAACTCAACCTCAAGCTCCTGCTCAGCCGCAAGCGCCGGTTCAGCAAGCTCCGTCACAGCCGCAAGTCCCGGTTCAGCCGCCGCATCCTGCAACTCCGACTCCTCCAGTAGAAACGATGAAGCCGGTTTCCGAACCGCCGCGTCCGCTGTTACAGCCTACGCCTCCGGCAGACGAAAAGCCAGCGGCGCCCGCTCCAGAGCCGCCGCGTCCTGTAACGCCGGAACCGCCCAAGCCTGCTCCGGTCGTACATCAGGAACCGCCAAAGGCTCCGGAACCTCCGAAAGCTCCAGAGCCGCCAAAGGCGTCGGAACGTCCCGCAACTCCTCCGTCTTCTTCAAAGCCTTCTGGCGGCGTGTCGTACACGTTCCAGCCGCGCGCTCAAGTTCCACCGCAAAATACAAATCCGCAAGTGCGCCGCCCTGCCCCGTCTGTCGCGCCGCCGTCTGCTCCCAGACCTGCAGAAATGCCGGAACGAATGCCGGGAGAATCCCGCGTTCGAACAAAGCGCGTTGAGGACGACGATTCCGGACTCAGACCGATTAGCCAGTCGAATCGCAACAAGTACGGCATTCCGCAAAGACCAACTTCGTCTGTTTCTGCGCCCAAGCGCGACGTCCCGCCGCCGCTTCCGCCAGAACCGCTTCGACCGGACAAAGAGCGCCCCAGCGATTGTCTTTGGGCGTTCCCGGAAGAGATTCCGTTAAGTAAAACCGCTCGACCCGTTCGCAACGCCCCGGTTGTCGACACCCAGGGACGACTCGTGTTTTACTCTCAAAACAAGGTTGTCTGTCTCGACATTTCCGAAGAACAGCCGCAAATCGCGTGGGAATACGCAACGGGTTGTCACGTTCCCGGCGCTATCGTTTTGGATAAAGAAGGCTGTTACCGATTCCATTCGCTCGACGGATTCCTGCACTGCATCGACAGTCAGGGCCGCATGGTCTACAAGCCGTGCGACGTTGGCGAGCCGCTGGGCTTTGCCGCGCCGATTGTCGCGCCGACCGGCGACACGCTCATCTGCTCTTACGAGGGCGGGTTGACGCTGGTTGACCTCGACGGGAAGAAACAGCAAAAGCCGTATTTCCGTTCAAAAACCAAGCTGGACGCCCCCGGCGTGATTTGCGGTCACACGCTTTACGTTGGGTCTGAAAACGGGTTCCTGTTCGCCCTCGACATGCAGGAAACGAAAGCCGTTTCCCTCTGGGATCAGGTTCACGAAGTCGGGTACACCGGCGGGTTCCTCAACACGTCTCCAGCGGTACTGCAGGACGGGACGCTGGTCGTTGCCAGCCGTGACAACATCCTTCAGGGCTTCGGTCCGGACGGCTCCGTTTTGTGGCAGTGCAAGATGCCGGGGCAGATGCTCGGTTCTCCGGTTGTTGACCGCGAAGGCGACATCTACATCGGCTGCACGTTCTCTCGCCGTTTGGGAGAACCCGGCGCGTTCATGTGCTGCGTAGACGGTCAAACGTTACAAATGCGCTGGCAGTACGAAGCCGGCGGCATGATTGAATCGACCCCGGTACTGGGCGAAGATCACATGCTTTACTTCGGCGACAACACCGGCATGATGTACGGACTTTCCACCCGCCGCGGCGACGTCCGCTGGTCGGGCAAGTTCGAAGCGGCGATTCGTTCCGCTGCCGTTATCGCCAAACCAAACCTCCTGTGCTTTACTTTAGACGACGAAGTTCTCGTTGGAGTAAAGTGCGAGTCCGCCGCCATGGCAACCGACAACGGAACCGGCGGCTGGCCGAAACTCGGCTCTGACCTGGCTAACTCCGGCAGAGCGAGATAAATCGTACATAGCGCAAACGGCGTAATCCTAAGCACTACGCACTACGCACTATGCACTTATTTCCCTTTCCCCCCCTTTAACCCAAAAAGGACTACAAAAATGATTACTAGAAGAGATTTATTGCTCGGAACCGGCGCGTTCGCGTTGGGATCGCTGTTTGCTCCGGCGTTTTCGTTCGCTGAAGAGAAAAAGAATATTCCGATTTGCTTGCAGCTGTACTCCATTGGCGGCATTTCCAACGATCCCGCCAAACGGTTTGCTGAACTGGCGGCTATGGGATACAAGGGCGTTGAATACGCCGGCTTTGGCGGAAAGACAGCTAAAGAACTCCGCAAATTCCAGGACGACGCTGGTCTGTTCTGCACCGGTTCGCACACCGGCCGCGGTCAGATTGAGAATCTGGAAGAACTCAAAAAGACGATTGAATTCCACGTCGAACTGGGCGCCAAGTTCATCATTTGCCCCGGCATGGGCAACGACGGCGTAGACGGATGGAAGAAAGCCGCAGAGAACTTCTCGAAGGCAGCGGAAGAAGCGGCAAAAGCCGGCTTGTACGTTGGCTATCACGCTCATCAGCACGACTTCAACGTCATTGACCAGGAAAAGGGTCTTTCCAGCTGGGAAGTCT
Source organism: Thermoguttaceae bacterium (assembly GCA_017407125.1). Taxonomy (GTDB): domain Bacteria; phylum Planctomycetota; class Planctomycetia; order Pirellulales; family Thermoguttaceae; genus RUG11551. Next base: position 26,975 of record JAFQXE010000038.1, on the reverse strand, counting down.
TCGCGGACAACTCCTGCAAGTGCGTCCAGCTTCAAATCGACCTCGGACACTGCGTCAACAAGGGCGCTGACCCCTACAAGCTCATCGCCAAGTACCCGGGACGCACCAAGACGATTCACATCAAGGAATCCGACAACAAGATTATCGGCGAAGGCCGCGTTGACTGGGCGCGAGCGCTCGAACTGTGCAAGACCGTCGGCGGAACCGAAGTCTACACCATCGAATACGAAGGTCCGATGGATCGCATGACAGCCGTCAAACTGGATCTGGAAGGCTTTGTCAAAGAAGGCGCGTGAGCTTTTTGAATTAGCGTGTAATTGAAAGTAAATAGCGCTTAGCGTCAAGGATTGATGTTACATCCAAATGCTAAGCGTTATTTACTATTCCCTACTCCCTATTCCCAAATCCCTTCTCAACTCCCATGTTAAGATACATTATTGCTCTGCTGGCTCTGGTTCCCGTTTACGCTCTGGCGGACGAGGCAGTCGATTCCTCCGCGTCACAGCGTCCTAATATAATCTATATTATGTCGGACGACCACGCGTCGGAGGCGATTTCCGCATACAGCCATCTGGCTCCGCATTTGAAGGGCGTTGTCTCGACCCCTAATATAGACACGTTAGCCAACGAGGGCGTTCGGTTTGACAACGTCTACTGCAACTTTTCGCTCTGCTCTCCCAGCCGGGCGAGCATTATTACCGGTCAGTACTCGCACCGCACCGGCGTCAGACGTCTTTTTGCCGCGATTTCCTCGGAATGTCAATGGGTTTCCACCGCTCTGCAAAAGGCGGGATACTCCACCGCGCTGATTGGAAAATGGCATCTGCAAAACACGCCGGAAGGGTTTGACCATTACGAAATCGTCCACGATCAGGGCGTTTACTTCAACCCCAAGTTCCGCTCGGAAACGGACGTCAAACAGTATCAGGGATACGCAACGGACGTCTACACAGACCGCGCTCTGGAATGGCTCAAATCTCAGGAAAAGACGGGTAAGCCGTACTGCCTGATGTTGCACTTCAAAGCGCCGCATTATCCGTTTGACTACGCGCCCCGTTACGAACACATGTTCGACGGCGTTACAATTCCCGAGCCGGACAACCTGTTTGAAGACCGCAGCATCTCCCCGCTCCTCAAAACGCCGACCCCGACGATTGTCAGTCTGTACTATCCGCTGCACAAACATCAGTTCAAAACGTCCCCGAAAGATTCTTACGAACAGAAGACGCGCGACGCCTATCAGTTCATGATGAAGAATTATCTCCGCTGCGTTCGCGGCATCGACGACAACGTCGGCAGAATTCTGAAATATCTGGACGAAACGGGACAGGCGAACAACACGATCGTTATCTACTGCGCCGACCAGGGCTACTGGCTCGGTCAGCACGGCTTGTACGACAAGCGAATCATTCTCGACGAGTCGATTCGCATGCCGTTTGTCGTCCGTTGGCCTGGACACATCAAGCCGGGATCCGTTTGCAAACAGCTGGTTTCCAATACAGACTTCGCCCCGACGCTGCTCGACATCGCCCAGTCTAAAACGGCGAAAGAGGATATGCCCAACATGCAGGGCGTTTCCATTCTGCCGCTGCTGGAAGGCAAACAGCCGGCTCAATGGCGATCCCGTCTGTTCTACTGTTACACAGCGCAGCCGCCGCATTGGGGGCTGAGAACAGACCGATACACGCTGGCGTGTTTCCCCGGCACGGACGAGGTGGAACTGTACGACAACCTGACCGACCCGAAACAGAACGTCAACGTTGCCAAAGACCCGAAGTACGCTGAAGTCGTCAAACAGCTCAAGGCGGAACTGGCAGAAGAAATGAAGGCGATCGACATCGCCCCCGACCAGCTTCCCGGCGGCGCCCGAGAGTACATGGACAACTCCGGCGGAACCGTTGCGCCGCTGTAATTTTGGAGTGCGACGGCTTGCCGTCGCTTTGTCCAATGTGTTACAAATAAGCCGAGACGAGCCGAAGGACGGGGAGTGCGGCGCCCTTAGGCGCCGCCTTGTCCAACGACCCGCGAAAACCCTAATATATAAAACGAAAAGCGAGAGCAAAACTCTCGCTTTTTTATTATCCACCCCCGCCCGATTCTACGCCGTCTCGATTTGTTCGTTTTTCTTTGCTCTTTTAATTAAAACGAAATACAACAAAGCGAGTATAGCAGTCAATAATATTACAGTAACGGCGCTAATAAAAACTGGATCGTGAAACATCAGGTAACGAATCAGCGGAAAATTCACGCCCGTTCTGGATTTGCTTTGTTTTTTCCACAATTCGTACCAGTAGGGACACAGTTTTTTACCCAGATTCGGATTGGCGATAGCGCCATGTTCTACCAGAAGCTGAACCATTTTGAGACTATTTTTGTCGAAAACGATTTTGTCGCAGTCGCAGGCGAGCGTTAACGCGGCTTCGCCGCCGTCCGCTTCAGCGTTGACGTCTACGCCCTGCTCAATGAGCCACAGAGCCAGATCCAAATTGCCGCCTCGGGCGGCGAAATGCAATGCGGTTTTATGATCTGGAAATACGCTATTGACGTCTACGCCTTGTTCCACCAGCCACTTTACCAGTTCCAGATTGCCTAATAAAGCAGCCTGAAATAACGCATCAGCGCCGTTCTTTTTGAGATCCGCGCCGTGTTCGTCGAGCCAAAGAAAAAGGTTTTGCTTTTCTTTTAGCGTTAAATGGAAATTTTCGCAAATATAATAAAACACGGATAACCCAATCTTATCTTTTGCGTTGACATCTGCGCCGCGTTCGACCATCCACTCAACCTGTTCTGGAAAATTGCTGCGAGCTGTGTAGAATATAGGCGTATGACCAAGCGAGTCCTTTGCGTTGATATCCAGTCCCTGTTCAAGGAACCATTGAACGATTTCCAGAGAAGCTCTTTGAGAAGCGTAATGCAAGAGCGTACTCCCGTGACTATCTGTTACGTTGACGTCCAGTCCCTGTTTGACCAGCCATTGAATCATTTCCAGAGAGCTTTTTTTAACAGCATACTGCAAAGCGGTTTGCCCATAGTAATCTGTAACTTTGACGTCGGCGCCGTGTTGAACCAGCCACTGAACCAACTCTAAAGAATCGCTTTCGACGGCGTACAGCAAGACAGCTTTTTTACCAATGTCGTTATCTTTAGCATTGACGTCCAGCCCCTTTTCGACCAGCCATTTGACAAGATCTAAAGCCCCGACTTCAGCAGCAAAATGGAGCGCGGTTTTTTTGTCGGGGTCTTTGACGTTGACGTCCGCGCCTTGTTGAGCCAGATACTCAACCAGCGCAAGTTTTCCCTTAATTGCAGCGAACAGCAGCGGTGTCCTGCCGTTATTGTCTGCTTCGTTGACGTCTGCGCCCATTTCCACAATTCGTTTAACCCAGTCGAGATCGCCTTTCAATGCCGCGTAATGAAGGACATTATCACCATGCGAAGTATGATAATTCAAATCAATCCATCTGGTTCTGAACATGGTTTCAAAGCGTTCAATATCGCGTGAAAAATAACGCACTGGATCCTGATCATAGTTCAAAATGCCGTCATCGTTTTTTGAGTAACAGACGCAAAGAGGAACGATTAAGAACAGAACGAAAGCGCTGACGAGTCGTTTGAGGGTTATCATTGGAGGCGAGGGAAGAAAGGGAATGGAAAGGCGAGCCGGGAAAGTTAGTTCCCGGGCGGCGATAACGTTCGAAGGGTGAAATAACGTATTGCGTTAGTCGGAAACGCCCCCTGGATGGCGCCCGTCCCCGGGGGCCAACTTGACGGCAAAGCCGTCAAGGAATAAAGCGGACTTCATCCGCGCCCCGGGAGCGTTTTCGGCTACGTCGAAGATAAAGAGCGGGTCGTTGGTTAAGGCGGCGTCAAGCCGCCGCATTCCCCGACGCAAGCGTGACACTTACGTCTATTATTAATTCGCCTGTTTCTCTCCCTCTTTTCTCTGAATCGAAACGAGGTACTCCGCCAGCTGGTCGGCTTCTTCGTCCGTTCCGCACCACGGCGGCATGGAGACGTTCGGTTTGTCGAGATGTTTAATCTTTTCAGCAATCTGCTCTTTGGTTTCGCCGTACGTCAGCAGGCTCAAGGCGGAAAGCCCCATGTCCGAGGCGTGGCAGTCGTTGCAGTGGTGCATGAACAGAGCCAAGCCGGGATTGGCGTCTTTCGTCTGAATGTATTTGCTCGTCCAGACGCCCTGAGACAAAAAGCCGTCTTTCTGGCAGTCGGCAATTTGAGAAACGGCAATCTGGTTGCCTAAAATCTGCCCGTCGACGATATAGGGCTTTCGCGCCGCTTCTCGAATGAACTCGCTGCACGCGAATGCTGCAAAGGCGATAAACAGCAGACAGAGCGAAAACTGCGGGGTAAGCGTCTGCGGTTTCGGGAAGACGAAAAAGACAATCATAACCGCCAGCAGCCCCAACGACCCGGCGGTCAGAGCCAGCATGATGTTCAGCGCTGCCGCGCGTTCAATTGCCATGAGCGCATTTTGCGGGAACAGGGCGACGCTGGCGACCATTCCGCCCAAGAGGAAAAGCGCGCCGACAATTGACGGGGCGATCATTCTTCGGACGACTTTTGTCTTCAGCGCGTCGTTTTCTTTAATCGTCCAGCTGGCGTGAACGAAAATGTACAGCGTTCCCAGCAACAGCGCCGCGCCGGTTCGAGCGATCATTTGCGGCAGGAACTCGACGTTGAAAAACGCGTGCCAGAAGTTGCCGGTTTGAGCGTAGTCGCCGAAAAGCCCTTTGGCGTTGATCATGTACGCTGTGATTCCGGTAATCAGAACGAGGCTGATCCACGCCGCCAGAGCGTACGCCCAGCCGATGAGAACGTGGTCGCGTTTGGCGAGCTTGTCCCAGTAATAATAGAACGCGAACGCCGCCGCCAGCTCTATGACAAAAAAGACCCATTCAATCGCCCAGCCGAAAACGAACGTCTGAATGAGCGCCTGCGTCGCCAGCGGAGACGCCAAGCCAATCGTCCACCAGATTCCGACGCCGGTTATCGCACCGAAAACGACGGTCAGCAGGACGAAAAATTTCGTGTGACTCTTCCAGTATTTTCGATACTCCTCGTCGCCCGTCTTGACGGCGTAGGCGTTTTCCCTCGCCAAAAGAAGACCGCCGCCAACGGCGTAATGGCTTACCAAAACGTGAATGACGGACACTGCCGCAATGACAAGCGGACTGGTTAAAATCGGTACGTACCACCACGGATATTGCATAACTGTTCTCCTGATTTATATGTATGTTGAATGCTTTTTAATTAGGGGATTTCAAATATCGATTTACTCGGCAGTCTTGCACCCGACAACGACGCGGGAAACAATCCAGCCGCAAACCAGCAGTCCGAAAACGAAAAGAATCAAAAACGCGATTATCGGCGACCATTGAACCGATTCCGGCATCTTTGCTGCGTCCATAACCGGGGTGATTTCCAGATGCTGAATCCATTGTCGAACCGTCGCCCAAACGCCGACTGCGCCCAGCTGAGCGACAAACGTCAGCAGCGCCAGCGCCTTTCGGCAGCCAGACGGAACCAGACAAATCAAAATCAGCAATCCGGCGGGAATGCAGAAGACGTACTTGGAAATCGACGTTACAATCGCGTTGCCGGGGCTGTTAATCGCCTCGATAATCGGGTCGGAAACGAGCCCCAAATATTTCCTGTAGGCGTACGTTGCGATAGCCGCGCCGATAATCGCCATGACGGTCGAAAAGCCTCTCAGCCAGCAGCACGACGGTTTATTGACAGCGCAGGTTTTATCCGTGCAGCATCCCGCCGCTCCGCCCAGCCAGGCGCCGTCGAAGAACGCCCAAACGCCGGTTGTTACAAAGGCGATGCCCAGCATCGTCAAAATGCGGTAGACGACAACGTAGTTGTGAATCGGCAGAGCAGTGCCCAGCGTCGCGCCGCCGACCTGAGTCGATTCCCAAACGGCGTCCCAGCTTTGCGGAGACGCCATGAACGTGATACCTGTCGACATCGTCAGCCCGGCGATAATAAAGAACAGCGACGCCAGCGAGCCGAAAAAGACGATCAACTGGCTTTTCAGCGGTTTCGGCTCACCCTTGGCGGAAAACGCCGCGACGTAGACGCTGTAGTAGCTGATCATCACCCACAGCAAAACCAGCAGCCACGGCCACGCCATCAAAACCGTTCCGGTGTAAAACGCCTTGTAGTACGCGGTCTGAAGGAACAGCAACGGCACGATTCCGAAGTTGATGCCAAAGGCGACAATCGTCGGAAGCTGCTGGAAGAACCGGCGCGACCACGCCCGACCGCTCGTCCCGCCGACGATAAACATCGCCAGCGCCGCCGGAAGCCCGACAAACCAGAGGTTCATCATCAGCACGTGCAGCGTAAACCCGACGATCTTAAAAAACTGAATAAACCACAAAGGAGCGGGCAGCCCGCCGGCGCTGTCGGCAAGCGTTGCGCCCAAAAGGGGAAACGATTCCGGAAATATAAGATTCATAAACGTCTCCTGATTTCGAAAAAGCGATTGAATGATATCTACAACTCATTCCATTTTACCAGATTCTATATGAAATGTACAGGGCAGGGGAGAAAAATTTTAGAAAAAAGAAAAATAAGAAGGTTGCGACGCGTAGCGCCGAAGAAATGGAAGGCGGTAATGAAGTTCGCGAAGCGAACGTAGTTACGCTTTGTTCGAAGGGGGAAATACCATATTGCGTAAGCCGAAAACCTTCCCTGGATGGCGTCTGTCTCGGGCGCCTTGTTGGAAGTAGAAATCAACAAATACGCAGCCAAAAAACTCCTCGGATCGCGAGCGAAGCTCGCCGCAGAATTTTAAGCCGCAAAGAACGCAGAGAACGCAAAGTTTTTAAAACTTCGCGAACATCCTCCGCGCCTCCGCGTCTCCGCGTGAGATTTGCCCGTGCGGCTTCGCACCCCGGCTCGCCTATGTCTATTTCTTCTTCCAGACTCGAATCCAGTCGATTTCGAAATCCCGCGGGTACGGCATTTCCGGATCCAGCGGGCCTGTCCAGCCGCAGTTGTGATAAAGCCCGAGAAGGATCAGCATTTCGCTCTGCGGCGTAGGACCGACGTACGTGTTAATCTCTTTGCCGTCCAGATACCACGTCAGCTTTCCTTCTTCCCAGTTCAGTCCCCACGTATGGAATTCCAGGGAACAGTCGAAGTCGAAATGGTATTCGTAATGACCGTTTTTCGTGAAATGAACGTTGAAGTCGTTTATGCGTGCGTTGACTTTTTTGCCCAGCATCTCGAAGATGTCGATTTCCACAACGCCGTCGCCGATTTTGCCGCGCTTCCCGTCCGGCGAAATTTCCTGCTCGCGCGCGCCTTTCTGAAGGAGCCAGAACGCGCTGTGCAAGCCGCTTCCTTTCGGCATTCGGCAGCGGACTTCAAACAGCCCGTACTTCGTCGTAAACTTATCGAGCGTTCCGAACTCTCCCGTTTGGGGATTATACGTCCATCGCGACGTTTGAATCGAGGAAACGCACGGAGTTTGAACGTCTTTGCGTTTCGGAAGATCGCGATCGACCCGGAGTTTGAGAATCCCGTTCTCGATGACGTAGTTGGCTTTCAGGCCGTTGAAGTCGCTCGGCTTGCCGGATTTGAGCGCAGAGTATTCCGCTCGACCCGGACGATAGGAGTCGATCCATTTCTCCGGACTCAAAACTTTCCCGTTATCGAAATTGTCCTCAAAGACGAGTTCCCAGCCCGGCTTTTGAGGAGCGATTTTCTCTTCCTGCGAGTCCGCCTGAGCAGAACTCAGGAGAGCCAAAATAATCGTCAAAAGAATCAGTGTTTTTCTTGTCATGGTTTTTCTGTTATCTGCAGCGAGCTGCGCTCGCCGGTTTGAGCAATTCTAATTAAGAAAAAAGCGAGAGTTTCGCTTACGCATCGTTCTCGCTTTTATGTGTAACTACGATCACGTTGTTCGCTTCGTTACCGTCTTTCAATTCTTTCTTTTCTGCCAATACATCAACCCAGCAACGCCCAGCGCTAACAACATCCACGTTGACGGTTCTGGAACGCCAGAGCCGGGTTCCGGTCCTGGCGGAATTGGTCCAGCTCCCAAGCCGATCAAGTACAGACCGTCCGTTCTGCCTTCCAGACCGAACAGGTTCGTGAAGTTGCCCAGCAAGTCGCTCATGTCGATGGTTCCTGAAGCAAAGCCTTCATCTGAAACCAGCTTGTATTCCGCGCCTTCAGCCGCCCAGAGATCAGCGTCGGCGCCTTCAAAGAACAGCTTGATAATCGAATTTGTATCAACTGAAAATACGTCTTCAGCGTTTGCAATGGTAAGCGTATCGTATTGATTTTCGTTGAAGGCGCTGAACTCAAACAAGCCGGTCGCGCCAGTTTCAATGGTAACGTTGCCGTAGACGGTCAGGTCGCCGACGGAGTTGCCGGGTGAAAGCGTTGCGCCGGACTCGACAAACAGATCGCCGTTGTACTGTCCTTTGAAGTCCAACTCACCGGCTTTGACGGCGAAGTTGTCTGCGCTGAACTGTTCGCCGGTTGCCAGAATCTTGAGAGCGCCTGCGCCCGTCTTGATAACTTTGCCGCCGGTAACGGTCGTTTCGCTTTCGGTGAAGTTCAGACTTTTTTCCTCAGATGGAACGTTGTATTCCAAAACTGCGTCGCCAGTTATTTCAATTGAGCTGTTGTTTGCTTCAATAGCGGCGCCAGTCAGAACGAGCTTTCCTTCAGAAACCGTCGTCTCGCCGGAATACGTGTTGTTTCCAGAAAGAGTCAGAACGCCGGCGTCGGTCTTATTCAAATTCCCTACGCCGGAGATAACGCCGCCAAGCGTCAGGTTGTGACCCGTTCCGACCTTGAATTCGCCGTCGCCGGTCATTATAACGTCGCCGTCATACGACGCGGTCATGCTGTCGCCATCGGTAAACTGGACGCCCTGTTTGTCTGTTCCGTCAATCGTCCATGAATCCAGAGTAGAGTCTGAATTGGGGAAATACCAAGGTTCGACTGGTTCGTCTCCATTTGCCGTTACAAGCAAGATCGCGTTATTCGTCGCAGCAAGCTTCCAATCGCTTGAGGTCGTTCCGTTGACAGCAACTTTAACGCTGTTGGGATTGAAGCTTTCATAATTGTTAATTGTACCGGTAATAATTGGGAAACCGTCAGCGTAAGAAGTACTAATGACGTTCGCCCAACCTTCTTCGCTGCTGGTATTGAACGTCAGGTTAATAACCCCGGAATTCATGCTGGCAGAAGAAACGTGAAGCCAGTCGGCGCTTTGAGAAGCGACGTCGTTGAAATCGAAACTGATAGTTCCGCCGCTGAGAGTCAGCGCGCCGATTGTAATCTCGCTGGACGCAGACGTTTCGCCAACGACAAGGGTTCCGCCTTGTCCGAGTTCGAACTCAATGCCGTTCAGGTTCGCTCCCGTCTGGAAAGTCGCGCCTGTCGCCGAGGCAACAGTAACTTTGGACGTTGCCAGACTTGCGCCATTGGGAATCAGGAGAGTTCCGCCGGAAACCGTCGTTTCGCCGGTATACGTATAAGCGCCGGGCAGCGTCAGCTTGCCAGAACCGGTTTTTGTAACAGCGCCTGATCCGGAAATGGCGTTGCTAACCGTTTGATCTGATTCGTGAGCGAATTCCAAAGTCCCGTAATTCTCAACAGCGCCAGATCCCAGCGTACCGGAGCCGGACAGCTTGATCGTGCCTTCGGAAATGACCGTCTTACCGGTCATTGTGTTGGCGGCGGTTAATTCCATCGTTCCAGCGCCGGTCTTAATAATTTGTGTTGCATGTTTAAGAGCTCCGTCGGTTTGGTATGTTGGATCTGTAATTACGGCAGAAATAACAAGATCGGAAACATTGTCGTTTACAGCCGAATTCGCGCTGGTAATTTCGGCAACGTTAACCGTCGAAACCGAATTTCCCTCTTTTATCACAGAGCTGATATCTCCAAAAGCAATCGTGGCGTCGGGCTTGCTTGGATCCGAGCTGAAAAGAACGGGAGCGCCGGCGGCATCGTCGTCATTTCGGGCGACTGTAACATTTAACAGCTTGAACGCTTTCCACGTTGCATTGCCGTCGGAAGCGTACAGCTGACCGCCGTTTTTGAACGTTGTATTCTGGAGGAAATTGTAGTACGCGCCCTCGTTGGATATCTTGCCCCCGTCAACGACGAAGTTAATCGGGGCGTAATTGTGAGCGTTTTTCAAAACGTCCTGATTGGCGAATACCAATTCTCCTCCGTCATTGACGTAAACGTAACGCGAGTCCGAAACTTTTCCAATCGGAGAATTGCCGCTGGAACCTTTGCCTGTCATTCGGATTTTTCCGCCGTTGATTGTGGCGTTTCCGGTAAACGAGCTTCCGCCGTTGGTAAACGTCTGAGTTCCAGCTCCGCTGGCGTTGATAATCAGTTCAACGTTGCTTTCGATGGTTCCAGCATACGACAGATTTTGATTGGTAATATCGAACGTTACAACAGATTTTGTACCTGTCGTGTTGTAAATTCTGCCCAATTTGTTGTTCGCGCCGTCGTCCACAACGCCCTTGAATTTCTGGCTGAACCCGTTCATGTCGAGATAGCCGTAGTTGTACAAAACGCCGCAGTTGGCGCCGAGGGGTTGTTCAGCCGCCAGACGCGTTTGACCTCTGGACGACGTGCTTGCCCAACCGGTTTGGAAGGGACCGGTAAACGCATCGCCGTCAGAGTGGGTTTTAAGAATCAGCCAGCCGGAATCGGAAACCAGCTTCAGTTTGGCAGAGCCTGTTACATTCCCGGTGAGGGTGATGCTTTTGCTCCAGCCGGCTTTAAACCCGGTTTCGGTCATGACGTTCAAATCGTTTGTGAATGTGATGTTATTGTTGTTGTTTTGAATAGTTCCGCCGTTAAGGTTGATTACCTTGCCGCCGATATACTGAGAGACGTCTGACGAGTCTGTATTAGCGACGCCAACTCGCATTTGACCTTTGACAAGCAACGACCCTTGGTAAGCGCTCCCATTGCCGGAAAATATAAGCCAGCCGGAGTCGCTGCCAACGGTCAACGACGCGTTGCCTTTTAACGCGCCTTTTAAAGTTAAAGACTTGCTCCAGCCCGCCTGCATGGTCGAGCCGTCTTTGGTAATTGTTAAATCGGAAGACAAGACGGCATCGTTGTTATTATTTAATATTGAACCGCCGTTGAAATTGATTCCGGTCGTGGTGTTAAAGTTTGTTCCAACGCGAATGTATCCGCCGTCGAGCGTCATGGAGCCGCTGCCCGTCCAGGAGCCGTCGCAAGCGACAAATCCGGAACCGGGAGCTTCAAACACCAGATTGCCGTCTACACGAACAGCCCCGCCGTTGGCGTTAACAGAAGAATTTCGTTTGATGGTAATGGTTTCTCCTTCCGTTCCAAAAACCAGCGCCCCGCCGGTTGCTGACATGGCGGATACCGGAAGAACACTGCCGGAGAAGACAAGCTCGCCTTCCGAAACGGTTGTTGCGCCGGTGTACGAGTTCTCGCCGGACAATTCCAGCGTTCCAGAACCTGTTTTAGCAACTGCCCCTGCGCCTGTGATTACGCCGGAGAACTCAGAATTAGACGTATTATTGAGCGTTAACGCCTTTCCGCTGTTATCAACTGTTCCGGCGCCGGAAAGGTTATTGAGCGTACCGCCAGCGGAAAGAACCAGCGTTCCCGTTTCAACCGCGGTCGAACCGGTATATCCGGGAGCCAGAGAAAGCGTTAGAGTTCCTTCGCCCGTCTTCGTCAAGTCGCCAGAGCCGGTAACTTGTTCCGAGAGCGTCAGATTTTGACCAGTACCAATTTTAAATTCGCCGGCGCCGGTCAAAGCAACGCTGCCTGAAAACGTCTCAGAGTTGCTGCCTTCGGTAAACTTGGCGCCGACTTTATTTGTTCCGTCAATCGTCCAGTCCAGCAGGTCGATATCAGACGTGTTGGCGTCATACCAGACGTTTCCAGGTTCTGGTCCCGGTTGGTCCTCGGTTGCAAAGAGATATAGCCCGCTCGATTTAGCGGTAAGCGTCCAACTGTCTGACGGCGTACCGTTCACAGAGACTTTAACGTCGTTGCTACTGAAGCTTTCAGAATCAGAAATTGAACCGGTAATAATCTCAAAACCGCTTTCGCTATAATTATTTTTGATAACGTTCCACCAATCTTCAGCGCTGCTGCCGTGGAATGACAGATCAATAACCCCTGAACTCAGGCTGGCAGAAGAAACTTTTAGCCAGTCAGTATCAACATTATACCCATCATCTAAAACCGTGCAGTCATTAAAATCATAACAAATCGTTCCGCCGTTAAGAGTCAGCGCGCCAATATTAACTGTTTTGGATGCAGACGTATCGCCAACGACAAACGTTCCGCCGTCAAGATTGACAGGGACGCCAGTCAGATCAGCTCCCGTCTGGAACTTTCCTCCCGTAGTTACTGTAACCTGGGACGTCGCCAGACTGGCTGTACTCGGCACAAGGAGCGTTCCGCCGGAAACCGTAGTTTCTCCGGAATACGAATTGGAGCCGGAAAGCGTCAGCTTGCCAGCGCCGGATTTGACAACTGAACCCCAGCCGGAAATGCTGTTACTAAACGTCTGCGTTGAATCGTGAGCAAATTCCAACGTCCCGTTATTCTCAACTGCGCCCGATCCCAGCGTACCGGCGCCGGTCAGTTTGACCGTTCCTTCGGAAATCGTTGTCTTGCCTGTATGCACATTAGCTGCGGAGAATTCCAGCGTACCAGCTCCGGTCTTTACAATTTCTGTTGCATTCGTAAGCGCCCCGTCAGTTTGGTACAAGGAATCTTTAACTACTGCTGAAATTATAAAATCAGAAACGTTGTCGTTAATCGATGCGGAAACGCTGGTTATTTCTGCAACGTTGATTGTTGAAACCGAAGTTCCAGCTTTTATCGTATCGCTCTTGCCTCCAAAAGCAATTGTGGCGTAATCTTTATTACTGGCAGAAATTTCAACTGGCAAGCCAGCAGCACCATCGGCGTTTCGTTCTACGTTGATATTATGAAATTTATAGGCTTTCCAAACTGAAGCTCCATCTGCTGCATAGACTGACGCGCCATTTTTTAAGGTCAGGTTTTGAATGTAATTATAAACCTGACCGGAATTTGAAATCCTTCCACCGTCCAAAACGTATCTTACACTTTGATCATAATGAGCGTTCGCTATTAAGTTGTCTACTGAAATAACGAGTTCAGCCCCATTGCCGATGTTAATTGTTCTTGATGATGAATTGGCGCCCAAACTTGCGCTTTTAGTAACATTCAGCGTTCCGCCTGAAATTGTTACATCGCCGGTAAACGTGTTGGAACCGGAAAGAGTTACCGTTCCAGTTCCAGACTTAACAAGATTCCCCGCTCCGGAAACGGTTCTGCTAAATGTAACGGTTCCGCCTTCGCCGTTAGAGTCGTTGTCTTTGAATTCCAGCGTTGCGCCGGAAGCAACACTGACGCCGCTTGTAGCGGTAAGATTCCCCGCGCCGGATAAAACCAGTTTCCCTGCGCTGATAGTCGTACCTTTTTTGTAATCGTTGTTGGCGTTAAGAATCGTCATTGTACCGGCGCCGGTTTTGGTAATGCCGCCGGTAGACCCTTCGTCATAGATTCGAGCTGACGACGTCAGCGTTGCGTTTTCTTCAATGTTAAATTTAACCGTACCCGCAGTTGAAAGGTTTAATCCGGTAGCGTCAGAAATACCAGACGCTGTACTTTGACTGATTTTCGCATTAACCCCGCTGTAAGCGACGAGTTCCGTCGTTGTTTTTGTCCAAACGTTCGTACCAATGATAAGTTCGCCGTCTCCATAAAAACGCAGGTTGCTTGAGGAGCCATACAGGCACATAAATCCGGCGCCAGAAGTGTCGATAACGCTGCCGTCATAAAAATAGAATCCCCAAAAACCGTTATTTTGTGAATTGAGCGAACCGGCGCACGTCAACTTCAGCGTTCCGCCGCCTTTTACTACAAGGGCTTTATGATTACCGGTAGTAATATTTCCGCTCTGCTCGAAAACCGCGCCATTTGTGAGTGTAAAATTGGGGTCGGAGCTGATAGTGAGCGTACCGGTATGATTTGCATAGTTCAAAACGCTTCCGTCAAGGGTAACGCCGTTTGAACTGGTAACAGTCCAGGCAGCGCTTAAATCTGCCGTAGCGGCATCGTAGTCAGCCCAAATAGACGAACCGCAGAAGAACGCGACAAACAAAACCGAAACCGTAAATCGGACGAATGTTAAAACGCGGGTTGGGAGGAACGAACGAATATTAGCCATGTTTTTACTCCAATATTTTGAGTAAACCAGAGGGAAAATGATATTTTAATCGACATTCCCGCCATCTTCGCGACGACGGAAATCTGGATTTTGGGTATTATACAACACTATATATTATACACCAGATTTTTTAAATTTGAAGAAGTGAACAAAAAATTTTTGAAAAAAATGTTTAGAAATGGTAAAATAGAGAATTTTGAGGCGACAGATTGCTTCTCACCTTGAAAAAACTTTCGGTCGCCAGCAAGCTGGCTCCCTATTGTAGAAGTTTTTTCAAGGCGAAAAAAAGAGGGGAAAACCTTTTTTGAAAAAAAGGTTCTTCCCCTCAAACTCCCCTTTCCAAAAAACTTTAGTAAGGGGAGAAAATTCAGTATGAACGACAATTAACCAATCGGCGCTAATCCGTTTAATCCGTAAAATCCGTGTACGGATTGAGTACCGAATAATACGGTTATAGGCGCATTACATCAGATCGAGGTATCGCTTGACGCGGTCGACCAGGACTTCGTCTTTGCTCTTTTCGATAACCATCTTCATCGCTGGCTCAAACTTGTCTTTGTGCGGCTGACGCAGGAAGTTGTGGTGCGCCAGGTCGGCAATGGCTCTGTAAACCGTTTCCGCCAGTTGAGGATCATTGGCGTAGCGAAGGACAAAGTCAAGGCTCTTCACGTCGCGAACGGAGCCGACGCGGGAAATAACCAGATTCTTTTCGTCATTGCGGGTGGAAGCGTCAAACGCCTTTTGCAGTCTGGACAGTTTGTCGTCAACGGAGAATTTAACGCCAATCTGATCGTCCGGAAGGGAAACGACGCGGATAAAGGCGCGTAAAGCTTGAATCTGCTGACCGTTGTTGTACGCGGAATTCTGAGAAATCGCATACAGGTCGTCGGCGACTTCTGCGTTGGGCCAGTTGCAAATCGCCTTGATCGCGGCTTCTGTAACGGCTTTGTCGTCAGACTTGAGCGCTTTTTCCAGCGCCGCTTTTGCATCGCCGCCGCCAATGCGTCCGAGGCAGCCCAGCAGGGTCGCGCCTGGATACTGTTCCATTTTCGCAACAACCGCAGACGCGTTACCCGGCGTCATGGAAGCGATGATCTTTTCGGCTTCTTCCTTGTCGCGGCCGTTGGGGAAGAGAGCTAAAACGTCGATGAAGTCGTTGATCTTGTCAATGCCAACGAGCTTTTTGGCGTTCTGAAGCAGTTCCAAACGGTTGGGGCAGTCCTTCGCCTTGGCTTTGCTGAACAGAGTCGTGGAGATGTCAACGGAGCGTGACGCCAGCATGCCGGAGATGAATCCGAAATCGCCTTGTTCGCAGTTTGCCAACGCGGCAATAAGAGCGTCGTCAAAGCCGTCGGACTCGATTCTGGACGCGACAATCTGAGCGGCGCCGCGATCGCCAAAGGCGAGAATAAGCGGAATCTGGTCTTTCGTGCCGAGCTTTTCCAGAGCAAACAGAGCAGCGCGTTTGACGGGGTCCGTTCCGTTTTTAATCTCGTCGCAAACGAGCGGCAAATAGGCTTTGTCGCCGCGAACGGTCAGGTTGGCAAGCGTTTCGACTTTGAGCTGTTCGGAGAAGTCTTTGTATCCCTTGAGGAATTCGTCGACGTCAGCCTTGGATGCGTACGGAATCGCCAGCGGCATCTTCGTTTCGGTCGGGACGTTGTACGTTTCCGCGAAGCTGGTCAAGGCGCTTTTGATAATCAGCTGAACTTTCGGGGCAGCGTCTTTTTCGGCGGCTTTAAGAGCGTCGATCGCTTTGGGCGTGCCGATTTTAATCAGAGCGTGAGCCGCTTCGTCGACAACCAAAGCAACGTTTTTATTCAAACAGGCGGCGATAGCGGGAACTTCGTCGTCGCCAGCAGTCCACTGCAGACAGCGGAGAAGCCACGCCTTGGTTTGAGCCGGCAGATCTTTGCCGACAGCGTCTGTCATGAGTTTGTTCAAATGGGCTTTGAGTTCCGGTTTGTTGTATGACTGGAAAACCAGATTCTGGAAGTTCTGCTGAATGGTTTGCTGCTGGTTGACCAGATCGCGGTTTTTCATGTCGTCGCAGGTCATCAACGGGAGAAGAGCGTCAAATTGTTCTTGCGTCAGGAGCGGGTCAACAGGAAGCGGAGCCTTCGGATCGAAATCGGCGAAAGCCGGACTGACAGCCAGAAATGCAATCGCTGCCAAAAGGGTGTAAATGTATTTTCTCATGGTATTGTAATTAAATTAAAAAGGGCTCATTCGATGTATTCGTACTTGTTTTTGTGATTCAGCTATTAGCTCCTAGCCTCTAGCTTTTAGCTTTTCAATTAAGCTTCAGGCTTTATGCTTTTAGCTGAAAAACCCAAGCTAATAGCTAGCAGCTAGCAGCTAGCGGCTTTTCATGGATACGACTTATCGAAAAATCAAAAAGTGAATGTTACAATGGAAAACGCTGTTGATATCTCTCAACGCAATTAAATTTCAATCGTGTACGGAGCGCGCTGAACGCGGCTGACCATCTTCGTTGCCATTTCGTCTCCGACGAAGACCATCTTGTCGGCGTCGTAAGTCAGGTCGCGGCCGACTTTATAGGCGATGTTGGCAATCTGGCACAACGCGGCTGTCTGAGCGCCGTAGAAGAAATCCTGGAACGGACGAAGCCGGTTGCGAACGCAGTAGGCGAAATCTTCCGTAATGTTGTTGGCGCCGTTGTGATAGCGTCTGCAATTGACAGCGTGAAGCGGCTTGATGATGTTTCGAGATTGATTGTGACGGTATACGCCTTCCGTACCGACGATTGTAACGTCGTGCTGACCGTTGCGGTTGTGGAACACTTTAACGCCGTTGGGCAGAACCATCATAACGCCGTCTGTCGGGTTGGCTTCGGTATGGGGCTGATAGACCTTTTCCGGAACGAGGTGATCCATTCCGCAGACGTACAGAGCGCCGCCGAATTTATGAGCGCCCCAGTCGGCGAGGAATCCGTTGCCGTATTCGGAGAAGTTTCGCCAGCCGCCGCCGTAAGAGCCGGACATACGTTCCGCGTTGAACTGCGCCCACGGAGCCTGACCGAGCCAGCGGTCCCAGTCCAAACCGGCGGGAATCGGTTCTTCCGGAAGGTAACATTCGCGGCCGGGGTTGCCCAATCCGCAGTGAATCTCTTTGACTTCGCCAATCGCGCCGGACAGAATAACGGGCGCCATGTAGCCGTAGTCTTCCATAACGCGCTGTGACCCGGACGAGCAGACGCGGTTGTACATTCGCGCTGCCTTGACAATCTGACGACCTTCCGCCAACGTCAGCGTCAACGGCTTTTCAGAGAAAACGTCTTTACCCGCCTTGCACGCCTCGACGGCAATCTTGGTGTGCCAGTGGTCTGGCGTGGCGATAGAAATCGCATCGTATACCGGGTCGGCAAGAATGTCTTCGTACATTTTGTACTTCTTGCAGTCTTGATTGTGATATCTGTTGTCGACTCGGATTTTGCCGCTGTCTGCGTGAGCGTCGTAGCAGTCGCAGACCGCCGTCAGACGGAAATTGTTATTGCCGCAGAAACTGCCAATGTGATCGTTGGCGCGGTTTCCGATGCCGATTAGAGCCAGGTTGATTTGTTCGTTTGGAGCTACGCCGCCGTCTTTGCCCAGAACGCTTCCGGGAACGACCATAGGCGCAACCGCCGCCGTTGCTGCAGCAGCAAGAAATCCGCGTCGATTAAGTTTTCGATTGGTCATAGTTAAGTTTCCTGTATATTTCTAATAGAATAAACGGAGGGCGACGGCAACAACCATCCTGCCGTCTGATTACTTCTATTTCACCCGATTTGAGAGAAAATTACAAGAGGGATTATCTAAATTTTGAGAAATAATTACAAAATAATTGATTTAAGTGTATGAATTTACAGGCGATAGAGGAGGACGACGAGAACGTTTCCAACCGCGTTAGCGGTTGACTTTTAATAGCCGTGGGTTTTAACCCACGGACAACGAAAATACAATATTAAAATACAAATTCAGACCCTATAGTTATTATCGCCTAATACTCTTTTCTCTTGTTCTCCCCATTCGGGGAAAACAAGAGAAAAGACACTGCAGCGATAAGGGGGAACGTTTGTTTCCTTCTGTACCGTGGGTTTTAACCACGGCTACTGATATTGAACCGCTAACGCGGTTCTTAAGGAAACGCTTCGCGTTCCGTTTTTATTTTAAAACAAAAAGCGGGAGTCCCACTTTCGCGTTACTCCCGCTTTTGTTATTCGACTTTAACTCGAACTATCGGATTTCGATGTTGTCCAATCCTCCGGTGTCGAGATAGTAGCGTTCGTCCGCCAGCGTTCGCCAGCTGAAGAAGACGTTTTCGCCCAGGACGGCGTCCTGTCCGGCGACGATGCCCATGACGGAATCGACTTCCAGATGTTCTTCGGATTCGCCAGTCGCTTTGATTCTCTTGATCTTGACCTGAACTTCCGTACGACCGATTCTGTCGCCGACTTCCATTTTGAGAATGTAAATCGGGGTCGCCTGAGCGTCTTCGTTTTCGCTCATTTTACGGCCGATGATAACGCGCTGAGAGCTGGTCGTGAAGTCGGTGATTTCTTCACGCGAGTTTTCGTCAACGGGTTTGAACAGAACGCGTTCGTTACGAATGCCGGATGTGGACCCGCCCATGACGCCCCAGTAGTAGCTGTTTTCGTACTGCTTGGCTTGCATGGAGTACTTGAACTGCGGGAGCATGCCGTTTGCCGCCATGAACTCAATGGCAGCGCCGACGACGACCGGGCTTTTCGGGTCGATAATAACGCCGGGTTCCGTGCCTTTTTCGTCTTGGTACGGATACCAGTTGCCGGCGTAATGCCCGTACATGGGTACGATTCGCGACGGCGACAGCGGCAGGTACATTCTGACCAGCTTGCGGATATAGTCGAGTTTCGTCGGCTGACCAGCCAGCAGGACGACGTCCGCCTTGTACTGAATGCAGCGCTGGCACATGTCGTAAATCAGTTCGTCGAAAACGTCGTGAATGACGCCGTCGAATTCCTCTTTGTTGACTGTCAGGTCAAGTTCGGTTTCTACCGTGTAGTAGCCCGGCCCCTTGAGCTTGTCGAATACCGCCTGGAGCGATTCCAGAATGCTGGGATCGACAATTTCCGGGTCGGTATGGGAAATCGGTTCCTGATATTCGCCTTCGACGGCTTTTTTGAGGTACTCGTTTGTCAGCGGGATAAACAGACGGTTCATCCAGGCGATTCGCTGTCCCTTGAATTCGCGGTTGCGCGGAACTTCGGGACCGAAAAGCAGCTGAACGTCTTCCTCTTCCATGTTGAGGGACTCGGCAAACTGCGGGATGATAATCGTTTCCAGCAGGCGTTTGACCATCTGGTCGCCGCCGAGGGAGATGCCGTCCTGATGAAGGGTTTTGCCGTGAATGTAGTCGTCAATTTTAGACTCGTAGTTGTAGCTGGCAATCATCAAGTCGGTCGTACCGCCGCCGATGTCGAGGCAGGCGATGCGGATCTCGTTTTTCTTGTCGCCGATTTCGATTTCTTCCTTCTGCGAGCCGGTTTTTCCGGGTCTGGCAACGCCGCCGCGGCGACGACCGGCAACTGCGCCCATCTGAAGCATGTTTTCCTCTGGCGGAGCTTCCACAACGACTTCGCCTCTGTCCTGATGAATGGTCGAGAACCAGATTCGCGGGTCTTGACCCAGCAAGCCGAGTTCGCTCCAGATGTACGTCAGGTGGACGGCGCTGGCTTCGTCGATGGACAGGTTGAGCAGAGGACGAACGCGCTGGAATCGACCGAGCGTTCGGGTGAAGATTTCAATCGCCTTTTGAACCTGCATTCGCAGACGGTCTTTTTCCTCTGTAATCATACCGGACGGATAAGTCATGGTAATGGTACGAAGTTCTCGGGCGCGCCCGGCGTCTCCGGAAGACGTGCGGTACGCCATCGAGTTGATGTACGTATACGCCTGGCAGATCATTTCGTACAGAGCCGCGGTCATCATGGCGCGAGGCGCGTGACGCGGTTTGAGCGGCATGTCGGTTGCGAAGTCTCTTTCCTGGGGACCGCCTTCTTTGAGCAGGAAGTCGTTGTCGTCCTCATGGATGAACTTCATCAGCGGGCCGTGAAGGTTGTCACAATAGACGTTTGTGCCGCAGGTGTTGTGCGGGTCGCACATGTGCCAGTTGGCGCCTTCAAGCCAGCTGGAGTCGTCCGCCCACAGGTATCGTTTGGGAGAGCTGACGCCCGTGCGGATGTCGCCGTCCGGCGTGATGACCTGAAGCAGGTCGTCGCATTCTTTGCCCATGCGGACTTGTGACAAGTCCTGGAACAGTTCCGGCGCGATCTGGACTTCA
The DNA here is from genome assembly GCA_017407125.1 of Thermoguttaceae bacterium. Taxonomy (GTDB): domain Bacteria; phylum Planctomycetota; class Planctomycetia; order Pirellulales; family Thermoguttaceae; genus RUG11551. Next base: position 6,382 of record JAFQXE010000038.1, on the reverse strand, counting down.
ACCTTCGTTTGACGAGGCGAAGCCGAGCCGAAGCCGAACCAGCTCTTCTTTTGCGGAGCGGATTCGTCGATATGGAACTGAATTTTTTTCTGCTTGATCGGCGGCAGATACGGCGACGTCGACCAGTGCGTTTTGGACGAGAACCAGCGGTTTTCCGGCATTCGCATGTATTCGCCCATCTCGTTGTACTGATTGAGATGATAGCGGTTTGTCAGTTCAAACGGAATCATCTGCGGCGTCTGCGAGATTTCGCCGACGACTTCCAGCAGCAGCGCGCCGGTGCGGCTGTTGCCGAAGTCGATAATCATGTGCACCTGTTTCGGCTCGCCGGAGGTTGCCGTTGCAGGACGAATTACAATCTGCGTTTCCGGAACGCCTTTAAGCGGGTTGCCGGAGACGTCCAGCAGACCGCGCAGTTCGACCGGGTAGTCGCCCGTCAAAGCGGACGCGTCGCAGAAGTAGCCGATTTCCGGGTCGCCGCAAGTCGTGTCAATCGCGAAGAACAGCTTGGTGTTCTCTCCGGTTTGAATGATCTGCCATTGAATATATGGATATTCTTTGATGGAACGGGGATCTTCCGCTTCCGGTTTTCCGGCGTTAATGTTGCATACTGTTCTTTGCCAGCCGTTGCCGACCTGCTGAACGTTGTATCGGGAACCGCCTTTAAGCGGAACGCATACCAGCTGAACCCCTGTATTTGCAAATAAAATGTGCATGATAAAAAACTAAAAAAGTATTTGTGATTTAATGTACTCAACGATAATATACTTGTTCTAATTGAAATTTCCCGAAAAATGAGCTATTAGCTCCTAGCTACTAGCCGCTAGCTTGGTTATCCCTATTACTTGCGATAACGCACGAATCAGATTTATCAAGCTAATAGCTAAAAGCTAGCAGCTAGAGGCTTAACATCGGAAATACTCAAGTCGTTTCAGTATAACGAACCCGTGTAACGCCGATTAGTACCGTCCTTCAAACGGCGCCAAAATGTCCCACAGTTCGGAGTTTCCCGGCGGAATCTGGACGTGGTCGCCCGCGCCTGCCGCCAGAGCCTGCGGAACGCGTTCCACCCAGCGTTTGGTAAACGACGCGGCAAGACCGTAGTCGGCATAAGCTTCCAACGGCTTGATAAACGAGTCGTCTTCATGAACTTCGTCGCCGTCAACGATCAGCTGCTGACCTTTGATTGCCGCCCAGGAGGGTCCGGGGTTCATGATGTAGTCGTTCATAATAATCTGAGTGTACTTGCGGCGAGCGCGGCGTCGAGCGGATTCGTCACGCGTCTTGAGGTGGATTACCGGGTCGAGCTGGTCAATTAGCGCTGTAATGCACTTTTCGCAAGTGAGGTAATCCTGCAAGTAACGGACGAACGTGCCCATGTCTTCCGGGTCGAGCCATTCGAATTCGTCGAACTTGTGCGTTTTGATGTACTCGTTGTAACGACGCGGAACTTCTTTTTTCGCCCAGTCTGACAGATAGGCGCGAAGCGTGTCGGGCAGCGGGTCGCCGTGACGCTTGGATTTGATTTCGGCGCAGTCCGCCAGCATCGCTTCCGCCCCGTCCTGGAGAGTAAGAATGTTTTGCAGAGCGTAGATTTTATCGTACGCACATTGCGGGTCTTCGGTCAGCCAGTTGACCATCTTGTTGCCCGCCTTGATTCGCTTTTCGCGGTCGACGTTGGCGTCCGGGTCTACGTACCAGGCGCGTGACAGCTGAAGGATTTCCGCGCGGAGACGGTTGATTTCCTGCTGCAGCTGGTTTTGCTTGTCTGTAGAACTTGTAACAAGATGAATGCCGGCGGCGATAAGCGACTGCCCGCCGTCGCCGTCAGTCATGGCGATGTCCCAGCGGTGTTCCTTGTCACGGACATATCGGGCGACGGCGTCTGACGCCATAAAGGCTTCTTTCGCCTTTTCCCATTTGATCGGGTCGTTCTTCTGACGCATCGCCTCGTTCGTGTCCCACGTTCCGGGATAACGAATCGGGTACGCGTTGGTAAACGGCTTGCCTTTTCCGCCGAAGTCGTTAAAAACGTCGTCCAGAGCGTCCGCCAGCTGACCGAGTCGGGCTTCGTATAACGACTTGTCAGCGTAGATTTCACGGTTGCGGAATTCGTCGTCAATACCCGTCATACCGACAAACAGAGCCGGGGTGTCGTCTGTAACGCCGCGAGGCCAAATTCTGTCTCCGTAACGGGTGCGGCCCCATTTGTTGATGTGGTCTTTCATCTGGTTGGAAACTTCGAGGTTACCGCCGCGGGAAAGCAGCATCAACGTTTGAATCTGACGTTCTTCGGTGCATCGTTCAAACAGGTAAGAAACCTTACCGCGTTTGACGATTTCCATCTGTTCTTCGACCGTGTCGGCAGAAGTTCGTTTACCGGCTTCCGTACCTTGACGTCCGGCGCGCATACCGGGAATGTCGAGGAAGTCCATGTTCTCAATAACCTGACGCCAGTCGTCGTTCAAGCGGTGCGGCAGAATCGGAAGAACGAGTTCCAACATGGCCGCCTGCATCGTTTCGAGGTCTTCTCGACCGTTGCCGCTGCCGGGGTTGTATTCCAGAACCATCCAGCCGGAACGATCCTTGAGCTGGAAGTCTGACCATTCGACGCGTTTCCAAACCTTGGACGTCGGACGGTCGTGGAACTTGCTTCGCTGAGAGTCCAACAGAAATCGAACGCCCGCCCAGTGCGTCAGAATGCACGGGTCGTGATCAGGAGAATACAGGCGTTCCAGGAACGCGTTGATTCTGGTAAACAGACCCGTCATGGACGACCAGTTCCCCCAGAACAGGTTGGCGACAACCTGCGTGTATCCTTCTTCCGAGAGCGGGTATCGGCTGAGAATGCTGTTGAGCAAAGCCGACTTGCACGGGAACCCGCGGCGGTCAATGCCGGTCATGTACGAGAACGCGTCCATGATGTCCATACGCCATTTGCTGTCGACCTCTTTGCCGGGCGAGACTTTGGCGATTTGAGCAACCATGGTTTCCATGTTGTTTTCGTCCCAGATTTTGGAATCTTCAGCGCGGCATTCGCCGTGGAAGCCTCTCGCCAAAACGCGGAGCCATTCAGCGCGGGTCAACGCCTTGACCATAACGGGGAATTCCGGCGATGGGCCTTCCGCCATACGCTCTTTGGTAGTAAATCGGGTAACCAGAGCCGTCGCTTCGTTTGAACCGGACTGCGGGTTAAGGTCGGTATCGAACGACAGATCCTTGTAGTACGACGGTTCGCCCAACGCCTCGTCTCGGCCCAGCGGGCTGTAATCGTGGCTTTGCGGACGAAGAACGGCGCCCATAAAAAGACTCTTTCCTACCTGCGACGGCCCGTAAACGGCTGCCGCGACCGGAACTTTAGAGGACGTAAAGATACTTCGAGCCAAACGTCGAAGCTGGAGAACCTGGAACTCGTCACGCTCGGATATCGGAAGCATTTCCAATTTTGCGCGGTCTCTGTTGAATTCCGACAACCAATCGTAAACGTCTGTGGTGAGGTTTAAGACCTCTTCCGCCTGTCGCTGCAACAGACGGTCTGTTTCGTCAGGAAAACCCATAGTTGATAGTTAATTTAAAAAAGGAATACGAGTGTTATTAAAACCTTGGATTTTTGGTATTCTTAGCTCCAGCCCAGCGTCACCCAATTGAAGATTTATTATTAGTATCTCTCAAAATAAGACCTTACTAATATACCATGATTTATTATACCTTGTATTTTTACAATTTACAAGGGGGCTGAGATTATTTTTAAAAATTTGGGGATTATTTTAAAAAAATTTTCTGAGTAAAGAGTATTATTGACAAGATAAGTAGAGAAAATAAGCGGTTGCACTCAGGCAATATATATTTAAATGAATAATTATTATTACACGGAGAATTGATCAGAAGAAGCAATCAACCGCCGAAACGCTGAGACTTCATGTTAAAATAATAATCGGAGAGTTTAGGTCGACGATCTCAACTCATCTATCATGCCGCCTGTTCATTAATATATATACTGTATGTTCACTATACAATAATGACGCTATACAATAATGACGTCTAATAATAGCTATGATTGTCCATTGCGGAACGAATCGGATCAAACCAGATTTGATGAATTGTATACATCATTTTTATTATTACAATGGACAAGAAATAAAACTATTTGGATTTTATTGATAAATTATAAATCTATAAAAACATTGGCTTTACGTCAACGTTAATAAGGCTTCTTAGATTTTTAACGTGATTTTTGAGTGATTGCTCATATCAGGTTATTGACAACGGAAAACAAATGATTTATAATTCCAATTATGAAGCTAAACGAGAATTAAAAATTCACTAATTCAAGTTAGCGTTTTGAATGGTAAATCTAATGAATGACTAAAACTGTCACACATTTAACAAATACAGGAATCTGGGATGATTGCGACAGACATCCAGACTTTAACTTTAATAACAATTCTGTCGCTTGTAGGAGAAAAGAACACTATGAAACGTTTTGTTAGCATGATATCATGCTTGAGCTTTGCTCTTCTGCTGGTCATGGCCGCAGGTTGCAAGCCTCAAACTGGAACTCCTGAGCAGTCTGACGCTCAGTCTAACTTCTTCGATGAAAGCGCGAAGGCTTTTGAGGCTAAGTACGCAGGAAAATCTAACGAAGAAATTCTTGACACTCTCGAAGAGAAGTTGAAAGCCTTCAGCACAAAACAGAATGAACAACTCGAGGAAGTGAAGGATAAGATCCCTGAAGAGCTTTACCAGAAGCAGAAAAATGCGTTGTCGACGCTGGAAACCCTTGGCAATGACGCTGTTAAAAAATGCAGAGATGCGATCAATGACAAGAATCCCGAAAAGGGCAAGCAGTTGCTCAAAGCTCTCACCACAAACACCGAATACGTTAAGGCGTATCAGGAGTTCGCTCAGGATCAAAAGAACGTAGTTGATCCAGAGTCTCCTGTGAACCCGGAGAAGGAAGATAAAGAAAAATTTAACTGGTGGAGTTTCCTCATCGACCTTATTCTCCTCATCTTGTCTTACTTATTTGGGGGGAGTGGAAGTAGCAGTAGTGGTAGCGCCGGCGGTATGGGATTTTCATCAATGCTGTCGCCTTCAGCTTTTGTTTCGAAAAACGGTGAAGGGAGCTCCGTCGAATTTGTTAACAACATGGGCAATTATCTCATGCCAATTAGAAACCCCGAAGATCCCGTTATTCCAGGCGACCCGGACGACAACACGACACCGCCAGTTCCGGAAGATCCGGATGAACCGCAGAACGCAGCGCCATCCATTGAAGAAGGCGACTACACCTGTAAATGGAATGGCAGCGATACTGAACTTTCCTTTACTTTCCAGCAAAAAACTAATGGCGAGTTGACAGACAGAGGTCAACCATTTAAGTGCGGTTCTGACACCAGCGTCTTCAGCGCTTATAAGCGTTTCAAGAGCTACGTTGTTGTAGTAAAAGACGATGCCACTGCAGTTGTTACGTTTTCAGAACCGAAAAAAGCCGACTCTGGATCGAATACAGAGGCGTTTACTTTCAAGCTTGATGGTCAGACGTGGAGTCTGATGAACTAATCAATTCATGGATAGTTCATCCATGAACAGTAATCTTTCCTCTCAAAACGCTCCGTTTGGCGTTTTCAAACCGTTACGCGGAGCGTTTTACAGGATATAAATAATGTTTCGATGTTGCGCTTGCCTCCAGAAAACGGCAGGCAGGGTTCTGCGATTTGACCTCGGTGTTGGTTTTTGTTTTATGTGGAACGTAAATAAGGTATAATCGTATTATCGTCAGTCGGATTATTCATTAGACAGTTAAGCTTTGGAGACTGTATTATGAAAACAATCAACTTGAATCCGTATGAATCGTACGTTATTATGGTGGGATTGCTGCTTGTTTCAGCGTTTTTGTTCCCATGTAATAAAGAGCTCAAAACCAACTGCAATGTTGACAATCCCAGCAGCATGGAAGTTGTTGATTTGAGTTCATATCAGTTTACAGCTGGCGGTATGCCAAGTCCTAAACTTCCTAAAAATGCGCCACGCGGATGTTTTAACTATCCTCATAATTCACCTTATCAGGATACGCAAGATACGCCTTCACCGCAGCCACAGAAAGTTGGTCAAGATAAAAAGCAAGAACACGTTGCGCCTCCTCCGCCAGAGCCTGCCATTCCTGATGGATATGATCGATACAGTAAGAAATTTAATACAGATCAAACGGGTTGGTTTATTTATTTACTGAAGAATAAAGATAACGGACATATCTACATCCAGTTATTTAACGAAACGCGTGTTAAAACGGACCCAAAAGACTGTTATGGCGGCGAAATCCTTAGTTATTCGAGTCAGCATGTGGAGAATTTATTTAATTATCTCAATGGACCGAATGGGG
>JAFQXE010000037.1 GCA_017407125.1 Thermoguttaceae bacterium | reverse complement strand
TTTTCTTATACTTTTGCGGTCTAACTTTAACTAAAATCTAAGAGTAAAATAGGTAAAGCCAAATCTTTTCTAATCAGTACAACAGGAATATTTTAATGCGTTTTTTCCTTAAGTTGATACCTATGGGTGCGTAAGCCCCCGGGAAAATAACGCAGCGAGCGTAGTTACGCTTTGTTCGAAGCGTGCATACCAAACCGACGCAGCCAAAAATCTTCACGGATGGCGCCTGTCTCGGGCGCCGAAGAATTCTCACGCAAAGTTCGCGAAGTCCGCAAAGAAATTTAAACAGACGCTTTAGCGTCTGCTAAAACCGCGTTAGCGGTTTAATATTTCTAGCCGTGGGTTTTAACCCACGGAACAAAGAACACGCAAAATAGAATATCGTCAAACAACCTTTTCCTTCTGTCCTCCTGCATGGAGGACGGGAGGAAAAGGAACTGTAACGATTAGAAATTGCGCCGATTGCCCCCCTCCGTCCTGCTGGATCGCGGCTGTATCAGCCGCATTCATTCGGGTTACTTTTCTTCTTTACTATCTATCTTTGAACCTCTAATAATGCCATATTTTTTATCTAATTCTTCAAGATAGTCTTCAAGCATATCTGGACTTTTTTTAATCCACTCTAAAATCCAATTATAAAAATAATCGCAAGCTTCGGATTCATTATCAAAAATTTTTAATTGGTCAATTGAACCATGCTCACAATAATAAACCCACCAAGCGCCTTTTTTGGTTTGACGAATCGTAAAACCAAAAGGACGAATTTTATTGATTTGATATTCATCTTTTCGAACACGCATTTCATCCAATCTTTTTTGCAATTCCTGAATATCCATAAATCTTCTCCTATCCAAATTAAACTCATCATCCGCGATTCAGCTTCTCATAATGACATCAAAACAAACAATCGACAAAAACTCTTATGGGAAATTGTCCGAACCAAAACTTACTCATCGATTTTGTTAGAGAGCCAAAATAATATACTTTGTAAATCGTAATCATTACAAGTGAATTGTTTATATGACCAGCCCCTAACAACAGTATTCAATTTTATCCCTTGGTTATAATTGGGTCTGTTAAATTGATAGCCATCTATAAATTCCCCAGATTTGTCAATAAAAAATACCATCTTATGGTTAGGTTCTTGTTCATTTTTATAATCGCAATAGTGAATATAAAATTGACGAGCTAATTGAACGTCGTTCAGGCTATCATCAATATATACATCTTTTCTGCAAGATGGCGTATTTTCAATGGAATCGGCTTCTTGATGAGGTATCATAAATATAAACACACAATTCTGCATGCCAGGAATGTCATTTTGGCTGGACATAAAATCGAAAATTTCCGCAGTTGAACATCCAACTAACAGCAATAAAGATTTACCATCGAAATCTTTAGGATTGAATTTCCCTTTATACTGCGTCTGGTGGTAGTGTTTAATCAGATAAATACTTTCAATATGTCCTATCAAAGGCTTTGGAATAGTATTCCAGAGCCAACAAAAAAGTAGTGATATAATTAATACCCCAAATAATTCATATTTCTTACGTAACATACAAAACCGGTTTCTCGAGTTTAAAGGGTTACAATAGTATGCTTTAATTATACAATTTCTAATCGTACTATTAAAGGTGGTTTATTAATGCGTTATCGGACCATATTCTCTGGCTCTCTAACAAAATCTGTGGGTAAAAATCCACAAAAAACAAAATAAAGGTGGACATTTTCTCAAATTGTTATATAATACTTTTTTTGACAACAATAACAACAATAGGAGTCAATGTCCAATGATTAGTATATTCAATTCAACGACAGATTAAAGGGGTTTGTGGCTACAAATTGCGAAAAAAATCGAAAAAATGATGGAAAAGGCATTCAGGAATTGCGCCGATTGCACTCCGTCCCGCTGGATCGCGGCTGTATCAGCCGCCGAAGAAATTTTAAACCGCAAAGAACGCAAAGTTCGCAAAGAAATGAAAGGCGGTGGCGAGCCGGGGTGCGTAAGCCTCCGGGAAAATAACGCAGCGAACGCAGTTACGCTTTGTTCGAAGTGTGCATACCCAACCGACGCAGCAGAAAACCTCCTCTGGATGTAGCCCGCCCCCGGGCTACTTTGTCGGTACAAAAATAATCTCTTTCGCAGTATTGCCAGCCCGAACCCCCGGCACGCGGCAGTCCCCTGCCGCATTGCAGGTACAAGAAAAATCTCTTTCGCAGAAGAACCCCTCCGCCCCGTTGGATCGCGGCTGTATCAGCCGCCGAAGAAATTACCACGCGCCCTCTATTCACGCCACCAATCCCTACTGCGGATAACTTTTTTATTCCTCTGGCAAAAATCTTGAATCTTTATACCGATTTCTGAAGTCTGGAAACGGTCTGTATTATTCCAGGTAATAAACTTCGTAGGCGTCTCTCTGTATTCTGCCCCAACGATAAGCTCTAAAAAATCCGCGCTTAAATGCGGACCGTGATGTCCCAGCCCTCCGATGTTTACTGTATAATATGGCTTAAATATCAGATAAAGCAAATTGCTCTTATTTTTAGGAGTAAAATGAATATGGATAAAATCCAGGTCTGTACCGTATTTTTCAGATTGTATCGAGTCATAAACAAGTTTATAATCGTTAATTATATCCAGTTTCCAACCAGGCAAGTCGTTTAGATTAAACGTAATTGTTTCTTTATTAACGCCTGTTTCGATAACAACGTCGTCGCAAAAATACAGACGATTGTTAATCAACCAAAAAACCATAAAATGCTGTAAAAGCCAACCTGATATTAAATAGGCGGCTGATAAACCCGCTATGATATACGCTGCAATCCGATACGGCTTTTTAAGTCTTCGTACAATCAAGAAATTTACCAGAAAAATCAATAGTAACAATATTGCAAAGAGAATAAAAATTTCGAGCGCATATTCGCTTATAATGCATTTATCAACATATTCGTCAATCGTCATGATCGCGCCTTACCGTCCCTGTTCCTTGTTTGAAAAAATAGCTATAAATATATAAATGAATTGTATAACATAGACAAATGTTAAAACCCAACATGTAACAGTGAGCGGATTTGTCAGTTCAAATATTTCAGACGGAAATACACGAGTTGCACCATTAAAAAATACCGTTACGAGTATTCCTCCTATATGCAATAGTGGAATTAGAATAACTCCCCACAATATTTTTTTATTATTGCTGAACCATATAATAATAGCATACAGCACATAAGATAACGGCACAAAAAACATTAAAAAGAACAAGCTTTTTGCTAAATATGGTATGAGTATGAAAAAGCTATAAAAGAGTACTAAAAAGCTGGGAATTCCACCACTTGCGCAACAAAGTGCAGGAATGAACGGAATGTAGCCTAAAATAATTGCTAAGACAATATAAGTTTTTAACTTCATTTTTTGACACACTCTTTCAAGTGGGACTTTCCCCGATATTTACTAACTGCAAAAATCAATAAATAGTATAGCAAATTTCTTTTGTTATACGATAATAAATTGATGTTACCTAATACCAATACAAAAAACTCATACGATAAAGAATAATTTGCATAATGCAAACTATTTTCTGAATATTTTAATTATAGCGCTAAAATCGTTTTGGTTCAAGAGGGGTTGTCATTTTTTTTTGAAATTATTGACTTTTTCTCGATTATTACTAAACAACGCGTAAATTATTCGTGTTGGCTTGGGGTTGTCTTGGACTCTTCCAGTTGTCCTCCAGATTCACTACTGCCGGATGAGCCATAAATGACCTTCATACATATAATAATCGCGCATAAGTTATATATGAAAAACGAAACAACGGGAATCCATTTGATAATGAAAGCCTGGATAGAAATTGCATTGTATTCTGACGGTAAATACAATAAATGCTCTACGAATAAATCCCATTTTATCAAATTATCGCTGTTAAATATTAAAAAGGCAAAAAAAGCGCCTAAATAATGTATAACTAATATGAGAAATATTAGTCGTAAATCACGACAAAGCAATTTCGCATATAAGGGATAGATTAATAGAAGAAAAGGAAGACAAATATACCCCAATGGAATAGAAAGACTTGCTGGACCATATAAAAGTAAAAAAGGCAAGCAAGTCCCATGCCCTCCCCCTGTCCAATTTATACACGACCAAAGCGGAATAATGGACATTATTAATCCGATCACAATAGAAAGAATGTTTTTATTTAGCGCTTTCATGATTTTACAGTTCTTTCCTTTGTAAATCTCGACGACGAGAGGGAGCGGAATCGCGTCCGAAAGGACGCCATTTCTATAACCGTCGACTTTAGTCTAAGGGCAGCGAAGCCATCTCGTCCCCCTAATCGAGTCAGCCCCTTTTTTTCCGTCCCGGCGCCGCAGGCGCCGGGACGGAAAAAAAGGGTATTTGTCGATTTTTTGTTCTGTTGTTCTTTATGTCCGTGGGTTGAAACCCACGGCTAGAAACATTCAACCACTGACGTGGTTGGGCGGGCGGGACGCCCGCGAACCGGGCTCATCCGTGTGCGTACGCCGGAAAAAATTGTCATACGTTCTTTCGCCCCTTCGGGGCTTTCGCGGACTAAAGTCCGCTGTCGCTTTAGCGCCTTACCGCCCCTGTTCCTCGTTTGAAAAAAGCTATAAATATATAAATGAATAGTATAACATAGACAAATGTTAAAACCCAACATGTAACAGTGAGCGGATTTGTCAGCTCAAATACTTCAGACGGAAATACACGAATTGCACCATTAAAAAATACCGTTCCGAGTATTCCGACTATATGCAATAGCGGAATTAGAATAACTCCCCACAATATTTTTTTATTATTGCTGATCCATATAATAATAGCATACAGCACATAAGATAACGGCGCAAAAAACATTAAAAAGAACAAGCTTTTTGCTAAATATGGTATGAGTATGAAAAAGCTATAAAAGAGTACTAAAAAGCTGGGAATTCCACCACTTGCGCAACAAACTGCAGGAAGGAATGGAAAATAGCCAATCATAATTGCAAAGGCAATATATGTTTTAAGTTTCATTTATTGGGCTCTCTAACAAAATCTGTGGGTAAACACTCCCCTTTATTCTATAACCGTTGGATTTGATTCCATATAAACTTCTACACTATCTATAAATGAACAGTCTTCTTTTTTAACTGTACTTTCCCCGATTTTTACTAACCGCAAAAATCAATAAATAGTATAGCAAATTTCTTTTGTTATACGATAATAAATTGATGTTACCTAATACCAAAACAAAAAAACTCATACGAAAAAGAATAATTTGCACAATGCAAACTATTTTCTGAATATTTTAATTATAGCGCTAAAACCGTTTTGGTTCAAGAGATTTTGTCATTTTTTTTGAAATTATTGACTTTTCCTCGATTTTTAAAATTCTTCGGCGGCTGATACAGCCGCCGAAGAATTTTTAAACCGCAAAGAACGCAAAGTTCGCAAAGAAATGGAAGGCGGTAACGGAGTTCGCGCAGCGAACGCAGTTACGCTTTGTTCGAAGTGTGCATACCCAACCGACGAAGCAGAAAACCTCCTCTGGATGTAGCCCGCCCCCGGGCTACAATTTGACGGCGAAAGCCGTCAAGAAAATGCGGAAGCCTCCAAATACAACGAGAACGCAGAAGCCCCCCTCCGCCCCGTCGGATCTTACCCATAGATTTTTTTAGAGAATCGATAACTCTATTCTGGATAAATAGTAATATCTAAAAGGTCCATCGTCTCTTCAAATGTAAACGCCGATTCAACAGTATGCATGTTTCCACTTTCGTCAGGTTTATCCCAATATTTATCTAACCAATCGTCAAGCCTGTACACATCGCGCTTTTCGAGCATTTGTTTTCCAACGGAAACCAAATACAAATAGATTTCTTCCGGTGGATTTTTGACAAAATCTTCCATGCAAGCGTCATCGTCACAATAATGACCATCTGTTAATTTAATAATCGCTTCCTTGATGTAATCCATATCAGCGGGGAATCCATTCCAGTCCCATTCTCGTTTATAAATTTCCTGCGTCATAATTTCAAATTTTGGGTTAATACTAACATAATCGTCCTTTTAGACGTCTTCATCTCGACGACGAGGGCGAGCGGAATCGCGTCCGAATGGACGCCATTTCTATAACCGTCGACTTTAGTCTACGGACGGCGAAGCCTGCCCCGCCTCCCTATCGAGTTAGCCTTTTCTTTCCCTCCCTCACGCCTGGCGTGAGGGAGGGAAAGAAAAAGGTATTTGTCGATTTTTTGTTCTGTTTTCGTTTCCTTCCCCGGAGGTTGAAACCGCCGGTTATAGAAATGTAACCCCTTCGGGGTTAGGGTAAACGCGCGGCGCGTCTCTAATTTATTACTCTCTTAGCGACCGGGCGGCGGTAAATACCTTTCGTCATACTGTATATGATACTTCTTCAAAAAGCGAATAAACTCGTCTCGCCAACTCTCATGTTTATGATGTTCTTCTTGATTAGCAATGTAGTTTATAATGGTATCACGATCGTTAAAGGCATACGTCAAGGCGCAGTAACCTTCAGCCCAACCTTGAAAGTTGGGGAATTTTTCTTTGTTTTCCTGTGTGTTCTGTAACCAGGCGGAAGAAGAACCCTTAACAGCTTTAACAAACTCAGCGATACTAAATTTAGGAGGTATTGAGCAGAACATGTGAACGTGATTCTCAATTCCGCCGATACGCATCAGCGTTCCATTATGTTTCTTAACAATTCCCCAAATATAGGCGTATAACTCTTTTTTGTACGTTGTATTGATTGTCGGTTCGCTGAATTTTGTCCCGAAAATAATATGATAACACAATTGCGTATAACTCATTTTATTACACCAGATACATTTTTGCGGTAAAATGCCGGAACGTTCATTGCGTCCAGAATGGACGCCATTTCTATAACCGTCGACTTTAGTCTACGGGCAGCGAAGTCATCTCGTCCCCCTAATCGAACCGCCCTTTTTTTCCGTCCCGGCGCCGCAGGCGCCGGGACGGAAAAAAAGGGTTTTTGTCGATATTTTGTTTTGTTTTCGTTTCCTTCCCCGGAGGTTGAAACCGCCGGTTATAGAAATGTAACCCCTTCGGGGTTAGAATGAACGTTACCGTCTTCAATTTCTTTGCGTCCTTTGCGTTCTTTGCGGCTTAAAAAATAGCGAACGCCCCGGCTTGTCTATTTCATATTGTTAATCCGCGTTTCCAAGTCCTGGACGCGCTGGAAGTTCATGTATTCCGACAGGAGTTTCATGGTCTTGTCGAACATCTGGTTTATTCTCGCCTGCTGAGCGGGTTCGGCGGTAATGAACCGGGCTTTTTTGGTTTGAAGCTCGCGAATAAAGTCGTCGTTGGATTTCATGTTGCGGATTTCGTTAAGGATTTTTCGGGCTTCCTCTTTGGCGTCCGCCCCGCCCTTTTCCAGTCGCGCTTCGATTCTGGCAATGGCGATTTCCCGCATGATAATCTGGTCGATAATCTCTTCCTGAATTCCCAGCAGAAGCCCTTCCGCCTGAAGGCGCAGGTCGTCGTCTGAAACCGGCGCGGTAATCACCGGCGCGGAGCCGGGCAGAATCGGCAGTTTCGCCAGCAGGGCTTCCCCATTTTTAATTACGTAAACGTGCAGCGGAGAGACGCCGTCCGGCTTGACGACGAATTCGCCGTTGAGGTCTGAATAGCCAACCAGCGCGTTTTCGTTTGTAACGGGGTTGACGCGATAAAGGGCGTACCCGCGCAGGACTTTTTCCTCTTCTTTTTGGGCGACGAGCTTCAAAACGGAACTGCGTTTGGACGGGTGCACCAGCACCGCCAGCGCCTCTACCCTGCCCCGTCGGCGGGCGGAGAGCGCGTTTCTCATGCCGGACTCGATGCGGCAGTACTGCTTGGACGCGGAAGACGCGTCGTCAGCGTCGCCGGTTTGGTCGGTCGTCAGGAAGAACGTCCAGTCAACCGGGTTGACCTTTTTCAAGTTCCCGTCGTTCTCGTTGAATCGGATCATCGGATAGAACAGACGGTCTTTTTCAATCTGGAACAGGTTTTCAGACGGCGTTTTGAGCAGCCCGCCGCGCATACGCAAAACGACTGTGTCTTTTTCGACCGCATCAATTTTCCCGATGGGAGCGAACCCGTCGCGAAGGACGTCAAAAACGGACTGCGCCAGAGAGCTTGTCAAGCCGCACTGGCGGTCAATAACGCCGTTGACGTAACGCAGCCGGACGTCGAAGTCGCAGACCTGAATCGTCCAGCCGTTGTCCTGAGCGCGAACGGCAAGCAAAAGAACCTTGTCCAGCTTGCTCATTCCGGTTTTGTAGACGTCGTCTGCTGTAACGGCGTCTAAATTGGCGAGCATGATCTTTGCCAGCGGCGCCGGCGCGGGGTCGATTGTCGTTTGCCAGAACCCGCCGACGCGGTTGTCAAGCAGGTTTTGAACGTCGGAAAGAAGCTGTTTTTGCGCGGCGTCCGTCGACAGCGCCCCGGAGGGGTCGTCAAAGGCGTAATAGATTTGAACGTTGTACGGCGTCATTTCCCACATCAGTTGGGCGAACGCAGCAGACGTTGAAAACGCTGCGCAAAACAAAGCGGCAAGAGTAAATATCAGTTTACGCATATTTATTTGTTGGCTGGTTGTTCTTCGTTGTTTATCCATTCTTCAATACGCTCGTACAGCGACGTCGGATAGACGTCTTCCGCCTCGATCGTTCCCTGTAACCGGGGATTGACGCCGAAATAGTCTCGAATCTGCCACAGCGGGATAACCGCCGTGTCGTCAAAGGACAGCTGATGAAGCCGGCGAAGCGTCTGCCCGATAAGCGTCCAGTCGGTTGCCCCGTCCAGCTCGCGCAGCCCTTGAGCGATGTGCGTTGAGCATTTGCCCGACGGTCCCTGATCGCCCAGTATTCGCTGAGCGTCGACAATCGGCTCGAACATGGAAAGCTCGACGTACAGCAGGTCGATTTTATCGGACATCTCAACCGGCTCGCCCGGCGCGAATTCGTACAGTTCAACTTCGATTCCAATGGCTTTGTACTGACGAGCGATAATCTGACAGGCGATTCGCGCCGTTTCGTGCGGCGGATAACCCAGGACAAATTTCTGCTCGAATAAATCCTTCTTCTTTTTCTTCTTTTGATCCGGCTTCTGCCCGGTTTGGGAATTGTCAGCAGCGGCGTCTGACTGTGACGATTCCGCCGTCGGCGTTTGAGCCTGCGGTTCCTTTTCGGGTTCCTCAGCCGGTTCCGGGGTTTGAACTGGAATCGGTTTTCCCGCCTTTTTGGCGTCGGCTTCCGCCTGTTTCTTTTGGGCTTTGTCGATTTGCATCATGGCGGCTTGCGTTAAGACAAACGCCAGATGCGGGTTGTACGGACGCGGTTTGATGTTGACGTCGTAGGCGTAGCTGAGTGCGTCGCCGCTTTCAATACCCGGCGAGAACGGGCCGCTGACGACGCGGCAGCCGATTCGTTCGTTTTCTCCAATGAGATGGCGCAAAATGCCCTCCCGGTTCAAGGCGTAAACCAGCGCCCGGCGATACGTGCGGTTGGACAGCAGCAGTTTGCTCCGGTTGGGAACCAGACAATGCACCAGCGGCATGGAGTACGGGTAGGCGTGAATGTTTTTGTTGTCAATCGCGGCGGGGACTTCCCACGGGTTGATTCTGTCCAGAGCGATAATCTTGCCGCTTTCGAGGTCTTTGAGCGCCTGGCGCCCGTTGCCGTAGTAGACTTCCGTAATCATGCGCGGCTGACGTTCCTGAGCGGCGAAATAGTTCTCGTTGAACAGGTACAGCTTCATCTTCGCGCCGACTTTTTCCTGATTCGGCAAGTCGGCGGGCAGGTACGGACCGTTTGCGCCGGCGTCCGTTTCCGTTCCCGTCAAACCGGAAGAATAGCACAAAACCGGGGTTTGTAACAACGCCAGCGGGCAGACGTACGGTCTGTTAAGCTGGATAGACGCGCTGAGCGGAGAAGTCGTTCCCGCCGACTGGAACAGAGCCGCCCAGGCGGGAGAGTACGTTTCCGACTGCGGGTTGGACATTTCCAGCGCCGCGGCGGCGATGTCCGCCCCGCTGAGACGCAAATCGTCCCCGCCGGTTCGCGACGCCCAGCGCAGATTGTCGTGAAGTTCAAACGTCAAGCGCCGCCCCAAGTCCTGAATCATCACAGAACCCAGCGGGGATTCGTACGTTCCCCCTTCCGGACCGGGACCTTTGAACTCGGTCATGAGTCGATACATCAACCGCCGGCTTCGGTACGACGCCCAGTCGTTGATCGCCACGTTGACGCAGTCTGTACAGGGCATTGTAACGCCGACCTGGATGGCGGGATATTTCGTTTTGAGGGTTTCGAGAATCTCCTTCCCGTTTGTGACGCCCTCGCAGGACGGCCAGATTTGCTTCATGCGTTCTCCTGCCAGAGCGGCGGTAACTTTGTCGTTACTCTGCCAGGCGGCGGTCGCCTCGTTACACGCCTTTTGACACGCGCTGATAAACATCTGACGCAATTCCAGCCCCGTCGCGTTTTTGGGGTACCGGGAAGTCAGGTTGTCCATCATCGCCCGGGCGGACTGGTAATCTTCCGCATTCCAGTATTCCATCGTCAGCCGCTTGACAACTCCCGCCATAAGCTTTTCGGCTTTGGCGCTTTTGGGATATCTGTCATAAATTTCCATCAAACGCGCCAGACCGACGTCCATTTTTTTCTCTTTAATAAAATAGACGGCTTCGTCGTAGTACAGCTGCTCCAGCGCGAGGTCGATTTGCTTGCAGGACGGGTACTCGTCCATGAGGAACTTGATATAGACAAAAGATTCCTCAAACTTGCCCTGACTGCTCAATTCAATCGCCTTGTCAGCAATCATATCTTCAAAGAAACGGAAACTTTCAACAGCCGACCAAACGAGCGTGTACGGCGTTTCCGGTTCAACAGTCAGCCGAATCGGCAGCGGTTTTTTATGAATCGGGTCTTCTTTCGCCGGGGTCGTTCTGAACGGCAGGGGCTGTACTTTGAGAACGGCATGTTCAAACCGTTCTGTCAACTTGATTTCGTCAAACGGTTCCTGCTGATACAAAGGCAGCGGCTTGGCTTCTTCTTCCTCGGGGGAATCGTAAAGCAGCTCGACCGCCGGCGCAGCGCCGTCAGCGGGGGCTGGCTGCCCCGGGGCGTTCGGCTTGGGCTGATTTGCGGGCTGCGCCGGTTTGCCTTCCAGCGGCGGCGCGCCAGGAATGTCGAATCCCTGCATTTGCAGAAAGCGAACTAAATACATGCGTTTTTCTTCCGGCGTGTTTCCCGGCAAGGCGGACAGTTCCGTAATCGAACTGGGATCGACCGTCATGATCATTTTTGCCAGCTGCTCTTTTTGCTCCTGACTCATCGATTCAAACATCTGCTTAACAGTCGGGTCGACGGGAATGCGGGGCTGGTTGGGAGTTCCCGCATTGTTCTGCTTTTGCTGAACCTCTTTTAAGCGCTGCTTTATAATCTCAGCTTGAGTCGGCTTTTTGGCTTGAGCATACGCTCGTTCCCCCGCCGCTGTTACAAGACAGCACGTCAGAGCAAACAACAGGTATAAAGTTAATCGTTTCATTTATGATTCACGAATAATTATTCGGTTACGAATTTAATCTCAAAAATCTCGCCGCTGCGCGACGCGCCAAACCATTTGTCGCCGACTTTGCAGGGAGAAACGGATACCGGAGCCGTCGGCGCCGCCCGGCTTACGATTTCGCCGGATTCCAGATTGACCAGAGCCGCCGAGCCGTCCGCCGCGCACAGCAGCGCCGTTGCGCCGTCGAAGCCCGGTTCAACCTGAATCGTTCCAACAGAATCGAGCGCCCAAAGGGCTTTTCCAGTTGAATCGAGAGCTGTTACAGACCCGGTTTTTGACGCCGCCAAAACAACGGTTCCGTTCGTCCACAGTCCGGACAGCTGAGCGGAATCGACGTCTGCCGCGTCCTCTGCTTTAGCGTTTTCCAGCGTCGATTTATTCAGCACGTTCAAGCCGCCGTTGTCTGTTACAAACAGAACGTTGTCCTGACAAACGGCGATATCCGAGCAAACCGGGGAATCCAGTTCTGCTGCGGCGTTTTGCGACAGCGCCGCCTTGAGAGCGGTGTCCGTCTTTTTCAGTTCAATAGAGTAAATTTTCGCGCCGGCGCTGGCGACCATTTTGATTTTATCAAACGGTTTAGAAACGACCCAGTCGCTCTGTTCGCCCGCGTTCATTTCGATAACAAACGGTTCCGCTTTGGCGTTTCCGTTGACAGGACTGACGACTGCGATCTGACCGTTTTCAAATGGAATAACAAGGAAATTACCGATTATCTGCATGTTCCCGGCAATATGCTGTTTGAACATCGCGACTCGACCGAACCGGAGAGGATGGTTGAGTCGTTTGGCTTCTTCCGGATTGAGAACCAGCAATTCTTTCATGCTCTTTCTGCCGACGCAGACGACGACCCCGTTGGGGAACCGCTGCGCTTGCGGAATCCCGCCCAGAATGTCGCCGGACTGAACGGCGCAAACCGGCGTTGTCAAAATCTTTCCCTTGGCTGCGTCTTCAGCAGTACAGGTAAACAGACCGCCGTGTTCGGTTAGAACTTCAAACTTGCCGTCGACAACGTTGAGCGCGCCGACAACCTGATCGTTGAGCAGCGTCTGCCAGCACATCACGCCGTCTTTTTCCAGATGAGCGGAAACAAGAACCGGCTGAAGGTCTCGGACGTGAAAAATCGTCTTGCCAATGACAACAGGCGGAACGGTCGACACGCACGGCGCGTTTTTCGTCCAGCCTGCCTTCAAACGCCCTGTTGACGACAGAATGTCGAACATGGTGAGCATGTTGTCAACCTTGTACGCCTTGGCGCTGGTCAGAGCGCAGAAGGACGTCAGGTTTTCGTCCGGATCTTTGTCGGGAGCGTATTGAGCAATAAGCTTAAAGGGCGTTTCCGCCGCCTGAAGCTCGTAGATGTTCATAATGCCGCGGTGCGAGCAAAGCAGCGCACGGCGTTCGCGAATCAGCGGAGCCGCATTGACGTGTCCTTTCATTCTGTCGGTCTGAACCGGGTCTTGAGCGTACGCGCCCTCCGCGTCCGGCAAAACAGAGAAGAAGCGAACTTCGCTGTAGTTGGCGTCTACGTTGACGGGAACAATGAGATAATCGCCAATCAGGTCCGGCGGAGCGATAACGTCCCCGCGGGAATGACCGAGGTAAATCGTTCGGACGCATTTCTTGTCCGCCGTCGAAATGACGAACAGGTTTGTGTGTTCGCCCGGCTGGTACAGCATTCCGGTTTTGGAATCGTAACAGGCGCCGACGGTGATATTTTGAGGCAGCTGATAGTATCCGATCTGCTTGCCGGAGACGAGGTCCAAAACGTGAATGCGTCCGTTCTTCTGGGAAACGAAAATGTTGTTTTGCGTTACCAACGGGAACGCCGACCCGGCGGCGCCGACTTCGTCCAGATTAAACGACCATTTCAACGAGCCGTCTTTGCTGCTGCGGCGCTCAATGGAGTTGTTTTTGCCCAGCATGATAAAGTCAGAACCAGACGCTGTGGAAACGTACGTCGGCGGGAAGGACACAGCTGTAAAGTTGACGTCTGACCCCATCGGGCACGTCCATTTGATTTGTCCGTCTTTGGCGCTCACGCCGTATAAATCGCGTCCCGGAACGAGCAGAATCTGGTCAGCAACGCCGGAAACTTCGTTTTCCTTTATGGACTGCGTCAGCAATACGCTAGGCGTTTGAGCGGTCGATTCGGTTGTAACAGCCGGGACGTCTTTTTCCACAAAGGCGACGGACTGGCTTTCAATGGCGGAAACCTTGAGCGTTTCGTCCAGCACGCGTTTGTCCGTTCTGAGCAAGGGGTGATTCTTCAGACATTCGTCACGCAGTTTGTACGCGCCGACGGAATCGTTCTCCGCAATCTTTTTATCCATCGCTTCCAGACACGCCTTTAAGTCGTCCTCGCACTTGAGCTTGTCTTCCGCCTGAGAAATCAGAGCGTTGAGATTGGCAGTGAGCGTTTTGGGACGTTTGGATTCCGGCACGTGCTTGTCCAACAGCGTCATCGATTCCTTAGCCGCAGCGAGTTTTTCTGCGTCCGCATTGGCGAACGCCTCGTTTGCCAGATTCTCCGCAATTTTGGGAAGCAGAGACGCCAGTTCAGACGGGGCTTCGTTCGGGAATTCGTTTACAGACGTAATTTGTGACAACGCCGTTTTGACTTCGCTCAGAGATCGCGTCCAGTTGGTCGACCCTTCGACCGCATTTCGCATTTGAGCCAGACCGCGGTGAACTTTGGCGATGCCGGCTTTTTCGTGTTTGGGATACGAGTCGATAAACTTGCCAAACATTTCAATCGACTGCGTATAGGAACCCTGCATGTACGCTTTTTCGGCGTTCTCAAAAGCGTCGTCGCCCGACTGACCGACCAGCGCAAACCAGAGGGCTACGCCGAGAATGCACAGAATAAGCAAAGAGCCGCCGCCGATAAGCATGAGCTTGGAATCCCACGGGTTTTCCGCCTTGGCTTTCTGCTGTTTTTTGACTTCCGCCTTAACCTGCTGCTGCGTTTTCGGCTTAACGCCGACGGCTTTTTGAACTTTGCTAAACAGCTTGGCGAATCCTTTTTTCTTTTTGGGAGCGGACTGCAACACGCCGCCGGACGCCAGCGGATCGGAATCCATCGGCGCTGACAACGGGTCGTCTGCCGGGGAAGAGCCTGTTCCGGCGTCGCCCATCAAGTCGTCCAGGAGAGAATTCCCTCCGCCGGACAGACCGAGTTCTTCTTCCAGCAAAGACGCCGGTGATTTTTTCGGCTCTGGCTTTGGCTGCGGCGCCGATCTGGATTGCGGAGCGGGCTTTGCCGCCGGTTTTGGCTGCTGAGCGGCGGGCTTGGGCTGCGGTTTAGGCACCGGTTTTGGCGCGGGCGCCAATCCGAGTTCCTCTTCCAATGATTTTGTCGACTGTTTCGGCGCGGGTTTCGGAGCGGGTTTGGGAGCAGAACTGGGTTCCGGAGCTAATCCAAGTTCCTCTTCAAGAGACTTTGTCGACTGCTTGGGGGCAGGCTTGGGCTGCGGTTTGGGCGCGGGCTTGGACTCGGGTTCGTCTTCAATAACCAGCGAAAGCTCGTCGTCCTCTTGCGGTTTTGCTTCTACAATGGAATCAAGAATCCCGTTAGCCTGTCGGCGGGTGAGGTACTCTTTTTCAATGAGCAAGTCCGCGACTTTTTCCGCCGGCAGAGGTTTGCCCTTCGCAGTCGCCTGTTTGGCTTGCGCGACAAGCTGAGCGATAATCTTTTCTTCGACGAGGTCTTTCCCGGCAAGGATATCTAAAAATTGTTCTGCTGTTTTCATTTGAATAGTACTTTTTAATAATTAGCAATTTTCAATTAGCAATTAGCAATTGACGCTAAGCGACCAACGGGAGCGGTTATTGGCAATTCGCGCGGCAGCGCGGATTGGGAGCGGCGCCTCGCCGCTAGTCGTCGCTGCTTGTCATGGTTAGCTGGACTTTGTTCATGCCGGCAGCGCTGCCGGCGTCAACCGCTCTGACGACGTACTCGTAATCGCAATCGTTATCCGCTTCGATTTTCAAACTGTTGGCTCCGTTTTTGCGTTCTTTGAGTTTGGAAATCAAATCCTGATAGCTGGGGGCTTCAACGCTTTCGACCCAGATTGTATTGTCACGTTCAATTTTGACGACAATCGCGCCGTCGTCCTCGTCCGTCTGGACGATGTTTTGAGCCGTTTCCGCCATTTCTTGCGCGGCGGGAACTTCCAACGCCTTCTGAATGGAATAGGACGCCGTTACCATAAAGAAGATCAGAAGCTGGAATGTAACGTCGACCATGGGCGTTAAATCCATTTCCGGCTCTTCCGGCTTGGCGCGTTTAAACGAGACTTTCGTCTCCGACTCGCTTTCCATTTCCAGAGTCGTTTTGCGTTTGGTGTGGATTCGGAACTTATGCTGGCATTTCGGACATTCTATCACCTGCCCGACCTGACTGTCTTCCAAATCCCACGTCGCTTTGCAATGAACGCATTTGAAGTGTTTCATATTTAATTAGTAATTAGTAATTAGTAATTGGCGCAAAGCGGCGGCGAAAAGCTACTGCCTACTGCCTATTGCCTACTGCCTACTGTTTCTATTTCACGTTATCGACGCCCAGATACAGCTGGACGCCTTCGACTTTTCCTATTGCCGTTGAAATCCGCTTTAGGTCTTTGGCTTTGATGTCTTTCGCCCCCATGAGCATTACTTGCGGAAGCTTTTTGCCTTCCTGGAGCGTTTGCTCGATGTACTCCGGAATGCGGGCGGTTTGCTGTTCGCCGTCGGCAATCTTTTCCTGTCCTAAAATAACCAGACAGTCCTTTTCCGGTCCCTGTGACTGGGCGGTAATGACAATGCTCTGCTTTTCGCTCACGCCCTGACCAAATCGGGCTTGAGGCAGCGCGATTTTTGACGCGTTCTGGTTGCCGCAAACAATAAAGAAGATCAACAGCAAAAACGTGATGTCGATCATGGGCGTGATGTCCATTTCCGTATCGTCCCGCAGCGGACGCGGTTTAATCACGGCGGAATTGTCGTCGAGTTCTTCGTCAATTGGATTGGTTTCGTTTTCTGACATTGTTGTTTAGTGCATAGTGATTAGTGCATAGTGCATAGTGAGAGGAACGCTTGCGCCCTAAGTACTAAGTACTATGCACTAGGTACTTACTTTTCGTTCTTCATAGCGTCTTTAAACGTTTCCATAAACCGGGTCATGCCGGAAGAAACGAGGTCTTCCATCTTGCGGATTCGGATGTTGATAGCCGCCAGTGAAATAATCAGAGGAATGGCGATCGTCAAGCCCAACGCGGTGGTAATCAGAGCGAAGGAGATGTCGTTTGCCAACGCGGTCGGGTCGGGAGCGGCTCCGTCGCCGGCTCCAGCCAGTTTGGCGAACGCCGCCATCATACCCAAAACCGTACCGAACAGACCGATCATAGGAGCGGATTTAATAACCGTGTTGACCCAGTTGATTCGGAATTCCAGGTCGGTGAGAATGTCGCGCTGAAAACGTTCGATCAGCAGCCCCTTGACTTTGGCGAACCCGAGCTTGCGGTTTTCAATCGCCAGCAGACACAGCTGCGGCATCGCCTTCGGGTTGGCGTCACAGATTTCGCCGGCGGCGTCGAAGTCGCCTTTTTCCAGCGGTTCGTCCAGTTCGTCGAGAAATTCGTTTTGAGCGTCTTCGTTCTTGAATCGAACTTTCGCGACGCGGTTCCAGACCAGGATAACGCAGAACGCGCCCCAAAGAGCGATGCCAGCCAGGGCGACGTACGTTAAATTACTAATGATTGTGAGTACTTGTTCCATGTTGGTTTTCAGTTTTTGTAAGTTTGTTCAATAACAAAAAATCTGTATCCGTTCCCCTGTTTGAGGATGCCGTATTTGGTTGACTTGACTTTCTTCCCTTGCGCTTTGTCAAGTTCCAGTTTGTACAGAGCCGCCTCCGTTTCAGGAGAAATAAATTTTATAATAATGCCGCTGTGAAGGTCGCCCTTCGCGCCGGCTTTTTGGAGTAGTTCAATGTCGGCTTCCGCCAACCCGACGTTGCGCCAGGTGAGATAATAGCGCTTTTCGTCTTTGGTCGTTCCCGTACGGAGCGCTGGCTTGGCAGACGCCAGATTGGTCGCGTAGACGATAGTCCCGCCATCAAACAGACACCCCAGTTCTATATGGAAGAAGTCCAGCTGACGGGCGTATTCGGTAAGAGAATTCCCACTGTCGAATAGCAGTTCCCAGCGGCGTCCTTTTCCGCCTGTACCGGTTCCGGAACCGTGACCTTTGCCGCGGCCGTCTCCGGTTGACCCGCCTTTGCCGGTAAACTCCGCCTCTGACATGACGGGCGAATCCAGCATCGCGGTACTCGTTGCGACGGCGTCTGCAACAGTCGCGAGCGTATCTTGCAGCTGCGGCGTTTCGATGTCGGTTTCCATACCCAGAACGTCAGCGGGAGGCGCGTCCAACTTTGTGCCGCCTTCCGGTTCGCCGTCGCCGTCGTCGCCGTCTAAAAAGCTGGGCGGAACCGGCGGCAAAGACCCGACAGCGCGGGCGGACAACCACAACGCCAGCATCATTCCAACGACGAATCCAATGAGAATCAAAAGCGACACCAGCAAACTGCTGGCGCGGTCGTACGAATTCGTTTTCAGAATAATAGCTCGCTTCTTTTTGGAACGAGATGGAACTTGGCTCGATGTTGACATGGGCGTTATCTACGGAGCGTTTATGAGTATGATCTTACAAATTTCTAACGAAATACATAATTCGCTTATTTTAATATATATAACATTTTACTCTCAAATTCCAAATTTTGCAACCGCCCCCTACCAAATTTTTTTAAAAAAGATTAACCCGGGCGTACCCGGCTCTCTGCGCCGCTGACGCGCTGAGCGTACCCGGCTCTCTGCCTCGCTGTTGCACCCGGGCGTACCCGGCACGCGGCAGTCTCTGCCGCATCCGGCGCCGAACGGCGCCGGGCTATCCTCTGCCCCGCAGTGGTACATAGCGTACCCGGCTCATCATTGTGCAACCGCGGGTCATTGCATTGCGGCAGGGGACTGCCGCGAGCCGGCTCATCATTCCCCAAACGTTTCGTCCAGAAGCTCGCTGAGCGTACCGGCTTTAGCGGCGGGGAGAGCGTCGAGACAGCGGAAGTTGTGTTTCCTTTCCTTCTGTTCGTCGAAGCCGAGAATGTAGTTTGTCGCAATGCGATAAATGATTTCCGTTGGCGCAAGCCCAAAGACCTGTTTTTCAAAAATATGGTCAAGCCGTTTCTGACCGTCCGGGAAGAGCCGGCGCATTTTTTTGCTCTGATACAGGCGTTTTACAATTTGCGCGATATACAGACCGGATTTCATATACAGGTCGATAAACGTCTTGTCCGGGTCGTCAAAGCAGCCGGGGTTTTCCTCTTCCAGATAATCAACCATTTTAATAATCGTTTCTTTCGGCGTGAAAATCTGGTTTGTCTTTTGCGGCGGGATATAGTCGAAAATATCGCCTTGCGCGTCGTCGTCGAAATAGTTAGCCAGCGCAACTCGAAGCCGCATAAACTCTTTAACGGAATCGTTAAAAACGACCTCGTCAAACAGATGCCCTTCATAGTTCTGCGATTCCCCGTTTTCATCCGTATACTCTCCGCCGTCGCGAAGGAGCCGGAACTGTTCGAGCGTTATGCTGGTTACTTCCTCAAAAACTTCCGCGGGAATAATCTGGTCGAACGTTGCCAGCGTTACATCGTCTGACCCATACGCCATAAGAAACGACGGAATCGTTCGAGTAAACCCGCGAAGATGATCGCGAACCTCCGATTCAATCGCTTCTTTTTCCTGTTTGCGGGCGCTCGTTTCGACCTCTTTTGTAATCGTGTTTTTCGCGTCTTGAATAAATTGCTCTGCGGTTCGCTGAACCGCTTCCTGAACCGACGCCAAAATCTGTTCCGGCGTTTGAATGGAAACGTCAGACTTGATTTTCGCCAGCGACTTTTCAATGTCGACGTGGGCTTTCCCTTCCAGAAATCGCGCCAGCTGTTTTTCGGTAGAACGCGACATCTTTTCCCCATATTCCTCTTTGGCTTTTTCGATAAACGGTTTAATAACGTTATCGCTGAGCGCTTTTTTCGCGCTTTCGCCGATTCTGGCAAGCTGACGTTTTTCCTGAACGTTGTCAGAAGTCATTACGCTTGACAGGTCGTCCATCGTGTTTTGGGCGGCGTCAGAATAGACTTTATCGCCGAAAATGTCGTTTGAACGACCAATCACCCAGTTCTCATCCAGTTCGACTTCTCCCTCGTCGTTAATCGAAAGCTCTTCTGCCGTATCGGGAGAAACGTTAATTGGCTCCGTTTGATTTTTGGGCTGCTGGCATGGCGTGAGTTTATCGAGAATATCCCGAACAATTCCCGGGGCGTGAAATATATTGTGAATATTCTGGAACAGAAAATCGCTCATAAACCCGCGGCGAACGACTTCTTTTGACCGGATAACGCGAGGTATGCTCATCGTCTTTTCCGCGTCCAGTTCGACCATTTCGCCGTTTTCGTCTTCGCCGATTACCGGGAAGAAGTTGAGCAGTTCCCGGACGTTTTCTTTTCGCGTTTCGGCGTCGTTACTCGGATTGGACGACAGGTCGTTGGCAAACGACTCAAAAATTTCCAGCGTCCGCGCCGGGTCAAAGTCAAACACGTAGGCGTTTTCTTTTCGATACGTCTGATTTTTGCCGATTCGATACAGACACGGATTTTGAGCGCGAAACGCCGCTTGCATATACAAAGAAGGACTTTGCAGACTGCACAGCATTAAAACCGCCGACCATTCCGGAATCGTTATGCCCGTTGTCAGCTGACCAACGGAAAGCGTAATCGTTTTGTCGTTATCTCTGATTGCATTGACGACGCAGTCGTATGACTTTTTATATTCCCGTTCGTCTTCGTCGTCCATCTGCCCGTCGCCGGCGGCGAGAACGATTTCGTATTCTCCAAAGACGGGATGATCTTTGAGTTTTTTCGCCAGAGCCTTGGCGGAATCAACCCGATTGAGCAGCCAGAACGTGTGTTTCAGTTCATCCCGCAGCTTTTGTGTGGAGAACGGGAACTTTTCCTGCGTCGTCAGCGCTTCGAGAAACCGGTCTACGGAATCTTCGTAAACAAAGCGTCCGTTTTCCACCCGAAAGAATTCGTTCAGATCAAAGGCGTACTCGACCGATTCGCCGTCAATAACCGCACCCTGTTCGACTTCGTCGCGAACGATTTCCGACATCTGATACGTAAACAGATTCAGCCGGGGCAGCGTTGCGTACGGATTGGCGCCGCGTTCCTCGTTCCAGTCTCGCCGAGCCGTCTGTTCGTCTCGATACGTCCAGTTATAGATGGCGTCTTCTTCAAAGCGTTCGTTTTTCAGAGCCTTAAACGGCGTGCCGGAAAGATGGAGCGTAAAGTTGCGTTTGATATTTTCAAAAGCGACGTCCGTTTTGAACGTATCGACGCCCTCGTGCGCCTCGTCGATTACCAGAACGTCCCAGGTCAGATCGCTGATGTGCTTGAGCTTGTCGAATTCCCCGCCGTGATAAATTGACCCCTTCAAATCCTGCAGGCTGAGGAATTCAATAAAACTCGCTCCCCCGGTGTTGGCGTTGACGTACTCGTCGCGGCTGGAAACCAACATCCGCCCGCGCAGGGAATCCGTTTCGGAAATGAACCAGTAACCACTCTCAGCGCCGAGAAACTTTTCATAGTCGCCGTACCACGAATTGGCGATAGCCGGACGATTTGTTACAATCAAAACGCGTTCCGCCCCGATTCGTTTAATAAAATCGTAAACTGCCAGCGTCTTTCCAAACCGCGGCTTGGCGTTCCAAAGAAATTCGCTCCCGGGATGGGCGTTGAAATACGCGACCGTTTGAGAAACGGCGTCTTCCTGTTCCGCTCTGAGTTGATACGGCGTTAC
>JAFQXE010000036.1 GCA_017407125.1 Thermoguttaceae bacterium | reverse complement strand
TTGGCGACCTGACCGTCTACGGCAACGTTATAATTGAGACTGGCGCGACTGGCTTGTTCGAGTTCAGCTCTTACAACGAAGACCCGGCGCAGCAGCAATTCGACACGCTTGCCATCGACGGCGCCGGCGCGTTTGTAATTGTTGATATTTCGATTATCAAGCTGTATTTTGAAAATAACGACGCTGATCTCTGGGCGACAGAAGGCGCAGAATATCAGCTGGTTTCCGATGCCGACTTTAATGTCAATGTTATGCCGACGCTTGGGAATTACCAAGGCTGGTTTGACCTGATTGGCAAAGGCGACGGCCTGTATCTGGTCGGCTTGGGCGCGCCTGAAAGTACTGGCGTTCCGGAACCGTCGACGTGGGCTCTATTGCTCCTCGGCGCAATGGGCTTGCTTTACATGCGAAAGCGCAAGTAAAATCAATTGAAACAAACGAGAGGTTATCAGAGTCGTTCTTCTGAAAACCTCTCCTTATAAATATTATTAACCACTTGCAATATTTAATTGGAGTTGCAACATGGCTATCCTAAAGAGTAATACGGTTTATAACAAGATGATTCGCATTTCAGCGATTGCTGTAACAATCGCCGCGGCGTTAATGACAAGCGCCAAAGCAGACGTTGCATTCGACGGAACCACTTTTTCCGGCAGCGGGATTTATTCCGAAGCGGTGAATTCCACGTCCGCTTTGACGGCAACGCCTTCGTCCGGCGCCACGATTACGTTTACTAACAACATCGTTTCGACAGGGAACTTTACTCAAACCGGGGAAAACGTTGTTTTCGGTACAGGAACAAGCAACTCCTTCAACATGCTTTATGTCAACAACGGTTCCGGCAACGGCGCAAAAATGACGCTGAGCGGTTCCATGAACTTGACAGAATTGCATGTTGCCAATACAAGAACAACTAATTTGGATATTACAGAAGGAGCAACGTTAAACGTTTCCGGCGTCGTTTATGTCAACGAAGCGAAAAACGCTCAGGGCAATATTACTCAAACCGGCGGCAATGTGTCGTTCACAACCAGCGGTTCAACGTCGGTTCGAATCGGGCACTGGCCCAACACAGGCTATCCGTCCAGATACAACATCTCTGGCGGAACTTTGAGCATTCCCAATACTATTACGTATGTCGCATGGGACGGTTATGCTGAAATGAATATCAGCGGCGGTACAGTTACTTTGAAAGGTCTTAGCCTTTCCAACAGCGCTAACTCCAGGGGAACGCTCACACTGACTGGCGGAACGCTTAACATGGGAGACGGCGGCGTCTCTCGCAACAAACGAGGCGCCAGCGGTTCTATCGAACCGATAATCCAATTCGGAAATGGAACGCTCAACGCAACAGCCAGCCATACTTGGGCAAGTAACTTGAATATTACGCTCAAAGACAGCGCTACAACAACATTGAACGCTGACTCCGGCAAAACGATTACTCTCGCCAGCAAACTCGCCGGAAACGGATCAATCAGAAAGACAGGAGAAGGTACGCTGATTCTTTCCAACGCCAATACGTATACGGGTTCTACAACAGTTGAAGGCGGAACGCTTAAACTCACAGGAAATGGGGTTCCCGGAACAGGATCTTCGGTTACAGTAAATGGAACGATTGAATACGCCTACTCGGATGATAAAACGATTGGTTATGCACTTGAAGGCAGCGGCAATCTTGTCAAAAGCGGCGAGTACGCCTTAACTCTTCCTTCTGCCAGCTATTATTCCGGGAAGACAACCGTTTCAGAAGGAACATTAATCCTTCAGGATTCATCCAATTTTTCATCCTCGGAGGTTGAAGTAAAAACGGGATCGTATTTTAAGGCGGGATTTAACCTGGATAATACAACCATTAACGTCAACGGAGGAAACTTTGTTCTTGGAACAGACAACAATACGCAAGTTGGAGTAACTGTTCCTGATATAACGGTATCTAACGGAGGCATAGTCAGCTTCAATATGTTCGACTATTCCGACACTTGGTACGGTTACGACTATCTGGAAATCAAAAGTTCAGCCTCAATGAATTCCGGATATCTAAACCTCGTTTTCAATCAGGATGTCAATCTCTGGCTGGATAACTTTCCAGAGGGCGGATACGAGCTTATCTCCTTTAAAGGGTCTAGCGACGACTTTACGTTCACTAACATGGGCGTTTTGGTCAATGGAACGTCAACGTCCAAATGGCAGCTGGAAAAAACGGACGAAGGCGTCTTCCTCATGAAAAGCGGCGATGGTCCAGTTCCAGTAACGCCATACTGGAACGCCAACAGCGGAGACGACCTCGCTCTGAGCGAATGGGTAATTGACCACAACCCCAAACTGGGCGTTCAATTTATCGAAGGAACCAATGAAGCGTCTGAATATACCGGTACTGTTGTCATGTCAGAAAACGCCTCATACGAAGTTGGCTCCGAGAAAATATTAAAGATGTCTGGAGTTATTTCTGGCTCCGGCGCAATGGAAAAGATCGGCGCGGGAACGCTGTATTTAAGCAATGCCAATACCTACAGCGGCGGAACGACCATTTCCGCGGGTTCTGTAACAATTTCCAATCCCAGCGCTTTGGGAACCGGCTCTGTTACGATTAACGGCGCTTCGCTTGACGCCACTCCTGCTGGGAATACTCAAACGTTTAATAACGACGTCGTTGTCGGCGAGAACGGGGCAACGATCTCCGTGGCGTCCGGCGAATATTCATTCTTTAAATCCATTTCCGGTTCCGGCGATTTAACAACCAACGGGTACATTCATTTCAACGGAACAGGCGGATATAACGGTCATTTAACCGTTGCCAGCGGATTTACCCGCGTCAATCCCGGAGCGGTTGGAGTTATCGACCTGACAATTAACGAAGGCGGACATTTTAACATCTTCGAATCCGGAACCGTGCAAATCGGTAAACTCAATTCAACTGCTGACGTTGAAGTGTTTGGCTCCCAAGACCTCGCTTACACGTATGAAATCGGAACCGGCACAACCAGTTCTGATACAGCGTCCTTTGCCGGCTGGATTCGCGGCTTGCCGGACAAAAAGAATATAACCATCAGAAAAGTCGGAGAGGGAACGCAAACCTTCTGCCGAACCGGATACGGCTACGCTGGCACGTCGAACTCCATTAAAGAGGTTATTATCGACGGTGGAAAGATGGTTATCAACGCCAATCACAGCGTCTTTGGCGCGTCAAGCACAACCGGATTCTGGGGTTCGGCTCCTATTACCATCAATGAGGGCGGAACGCTGGAATACGCCAGAAGCTGGAACTCGTCTCCCAACGTTCAGCTGACCGTCAACGGCGGTACGCTGACTTTGTCGGCAGCCCAGTACCTCAATAAACTGACGTTCAATTCCGCAACGGTCAACGGCGGAGGTGAGCTTCGCGCCGGATACGTCGGAGCGCCAACCTGGAACGTTACCGGCGGAACAACGACAATCGACAGCCGCGTCGTTCTGGTTCTTAAAGGCGACTACAAAACCTTAAACGTCAACGTAGCTCAAGACGCAACGATTGACTTTAAAAAGAGCATTACCGGGCTGGACGGCTACACTGGTACAAACGTTGTTTTCAACGGAACGGGTAACGGACCGGGAATTGTAAAATTCAACGCGCCGGCGGGTGTATTGACCGGTTTGGGAACCTTTACGTTCAACAACATCAATGCGTTTGTTTCAAACGACGCTGGCTGGCTGGCAAACGGCTTTTTCAACGGGTCGGCTGTTACGCTTACCAATTCTACGCTGACAACCAACACCAGCCACACCACCAACGGCACAGTCTTCACGCTTGATAACAGCTCCTTGATTTTCGACGGCGAAGTCAATTCGTACATTCATCAAATTACTTTGAAAAACGGTTCGTCCATTGCTGGCACAGGGGAAGATTCCTGCTTCCGCACCGGGCACAACTGGAATTCACAGTTCACGACGTCCGCAGACGGGACTGAAGAAAAGCCGGTTACGATTTCCGCCAATATCGCCATGTACAACACGGGCAAAACGGCGACGTTCAACGTTGCAGACAAAGCCCCGCTGACGATTTCCGGCAGTTTCATTCCCGCGGAAGAAGGACATTACAACGCAATTGTTAAAACCGGCGCTGGCGTTCTGACTCTGACAGGGCAAAACAGTCATGGCGCTACAACCGTTTCCGAAGGAACTCTGGTTCTTGCCGGCAACGGTACGTTTGGATCCGGAGACGTTACCAACAACGCGGCGATTGTATTCGCTCACACGTCAGAGCAGACGTTAACCAACGCCATTTCCGGAACTGGAACCGTTGCAAAAACCGGCTCAGGCAAACTGACCATTGCCAGCGCCAACACGTATTCTGGCAACACAACCGTTTCCGGCGGTACGCTTGTCCTGGCAAGCTCTGGAAGTTTGGCAACGCCAAATATTACAGTGGAATCCGGCGCGACATTCCAGACGGGAACCAATCTCGTTTCAACCAACGTTGCTCTCAACGGCGGTTCGTTTGTTTTGGGAACCAGCAACTCTGCGGCGGAAATCACCATCGCAGACTTCGCTCTTAACGGCGGTACAGTCAACTTTGATTTCTATGCCGCGACTTCAGGAACCAATTACGATTACCTGTTTACCAACGCTGCGAACTTGACCTCCGGCGCCATCAATA
Source organism: Thermoguttaceae bacterium (assembly GCA_017407125.1). Taxonomy (GTDB): domain Bacteria; phylum Planctomycetota; class Planctomycetia; order Pirellulales; family Thermoguttaceae; genus RUG11551. Next base: position 27,212 of record JAFQXE010000036.1, on the reverse strand, counting down.
TTAATTTCGCTAATAACGACGAACTGACTTGGTGGAACAATACTTCAGGCGGATATATTATCATTGACACATTAGGCATCTCTGGCTCTTTGGACAACATCCAGCTGTTGGTCAATTCCGCTCAAACGTCAAACTGGTATCTGGATACAACCGGCAACTACATCGTTATGAAAAAACAAAACGATGTGCCGCCTGTAGAGGATCCGTACTATCTCGCCAATACAGAAGAAGCGCAAAGCGCTGACAAGTGGACGATTGACGGTCAGGACAAAAAAGGCGTCAAGTTTACTGAAGGCGACGAAAACGCGGTAACGTACGGCAAAGAAGTCGAAATGGAAGCCAACGGCACGGTCGAAGTCGGCGAAGATCGAAACCTGACGCTTGCCGGCGTCGTTTCTGGTGAAGGAAACGTTACCAAGCTCGGCGACGGTAAACTGACGCTTTCTGGAGACAATACGTATTCCGGCGATACGATAGTTTCTGACGGAACGCTCACGCTAACCGGCGATGCAGTCAAGGCGAACAGCTCGATTGAAATTGCGGACGACGCTACTTTGGAATACAACGTCGCCCAGGGCGATTCAAAGCAGCTGACGTTTACCGACGACGTCTCCGTATCCGGCGGAAACGTTGTTAAGACGGGCAAGGGAGTACTCAATATTCTCGCGACGGACGGTCTGTTTGAATCGGATAAATTCGCGGTAGAAGCGGGCAAACTGAACTTCAAGGGACAGTACAACGGCGATATTGAAGTCGAAGAAGGCGCGACGCTTTCGCCAGGCAACTCGGTTGGAGATTTGACCGTCTACGGCGACGTCAAGATTGACGCCGGTGCGACAGGCTTGTTCGAGTTCAGCCCGTATGACGAACAACAATTCGACACGCTTACTATCGACGGTAACGACAACTCGTTTGAACTGGTAGACGGTTCAGTAATCCAACTTTTATTTGAGGGTGACGCCACTAGTTGGGCAGAAGAAGGCTCAATCTATCAGTTGGTGACAGGTAACGTTAGCGTCATTGGCGACGATGATCCTGACTGGAACAGCTTCCTTGGCAACTATAAAACCATGTTTGCCTTGGAAGGGACCACAGAAGGTCTTTTCCTCATCGGCTTGGGAGCTCCGGAACCCGGCGGCTCCGGCGTTCCGGAACCGTCGACCTGGGCGCTGCTGATTCTCGGCGCTGCGGGTCTGCTGTACTGGCGGAGAAAGAATTAGCAATTAGCAATTTGCAATTACGCAAGCGTAATACAATATTAAAGCGGGAGAACGGCATTATCTGCTCTCCCGCTTTTTTATTTGCGGCGCTTGCGCCCTACTGCCTCCGTGGGTTAAAACCCACGGCTATTAAAATTGAACCGCTACGCGGTTCTAGTTGAAGCGCTTCGCGCTACTGTTTCCTGCCTTCTGCCTCACTTCCCAATCGTCCACAGCGGGGAGATGGTCGTCTGCTCAACGTTGAACAGGTCATACATTGCGGGAATGTTGGTGAACATCAAGCCAAAAAAGACGATGGCGCAAATAACGAGATAAATCATCAGTCCTTTTTGTCTGTAGAGATGTTCCGGCGCCTGAACGGGCGAGTCTGGCAGAAACGTTACATGCAAGTACATCGCGAAAAAGCCAGCGATAAGCGGCATGGACAGAATCAGTTCCAGATGGTATCGAACGATAAAAACGCCTAAAAACAGAGCGCAGGTAATTGAATAGAAGAACATCGAAACCATCAGCCGGTCGAGATTGTACCACTTGAAGCTTCGTCGATAGGCGGCTGCGGCTTCCGGGTCGTTGATGCTCTTGTATTCCGCCCAGCGTTTCGCCGCCATGAAAAATGCGCCTGCCATCCAGTACGCAATCATCAGGCTGATCGGCGGAACAAGCACGTCCGTCAGGGCGAACCAGCCCAGCAAAAGACGAATCGGGTTGTTGACAGACTCGCTCAAAACGTCCAGATAAGGAAGCTCTTTTGACCGCACCGGCGGGATATTGTAAATCAATCCCATCACCAGCAGCCACGCCGCCGAGGCGAAAAACCAGACGTTGACCTGCCACGCCATCCACAGTCCCAGCGCGCCCAATGCAATCCATTCTGCGTAAGCAATGGGCAGCTTGACCTTCCCGGAAGGAATCGGGCGAAACCGTTTTTTCGGGTGCGCCAAATCTGTCGGCGCGTCTAAAATCTCGTTGATTACATAGTTGCTTGACGCCACAATGCACGTCGCAGCAAACGCCCACGCTATTGTCAGCCAGAGCGTCGGATGGTTCAGCTGACCGATTAATTCGGGTTTATAGAAAAAGACCAGAACGGTTCCCAAAAGCATGAAAACGTTTTTGAACCAGTGGTCGGGACGGGCGATGGAAATGTAGGGGATAATCATTTTTGTTAGGAACAGAATGAGTGGGGTTGTAAGTGGTTAGTTGTAAGTGGTTAGTAAGAGAAACGCTTTGCGACCTTACCACTTACCACTCAAAACTTATCACTAATATTATAATCAATCCCTCACTCTTTGTCAAGAACATTGATAATTCGTCCGCCCAGGCGTCCTCCGCCGGGGCCAAGCTCGACGATTCTGTCAGCCGCGTTCTGAATCTGGTCGTTGTGTTCGATAACGACAACCGTGTTTCCTGCGTCTGTCAGGCGGCGCAAGACGTCAACCAGACGTTCCACGTCCAGACCATGAAGCCCCGTTGTCGGCTCGTCCAGAACGTAAAGCGCGGCGCCAGACCCGCCAAGAGCGAAGCTGTCGCCAGCGCATTTTTTCAGTTCCGCCGACAGTTTAAGACGTTGGGCTTCGCCGCCGGAAAGCGTGTTGGCGCCCTGCCCTAATCGCAAATAGCCCAATCCCAAATCATTCATGACATTGAGAGCCGGGGCGATTTTGGGAATATCGGCGAAGAACTCTGCCGCGTCTTCAATTGACATCGCCAAAACATCTGCAATGGATTTTTCTTTGTATTTGACGGAAAGCGTCTGAGGGTTGAACTGCTTCCCAGTACAGTCCGGGCACGGGATAAACATATCCGGGAAGAAATTGAGTTCCACCCGCTGAAAACCGGTTCCCTGACACGTCTCGCAGCGTCCGCCCTTTGTATTGAACGAAAACCGAGCGGAAGAATACCCCAGCCGTTTGGCGGTTTTAGTTTGAGCAAACAGACGCCGAATCTCGTCATAGACGCCGGAAAACGTCGCGGGATTGCTTCGGGGCGAACGCCCAATGGGAGACTGATCAATCCAGACGACGCGTTCAAGGGCTTCAAACCCGGTCAGCGACTTATACAATCCTTCCGCCGGATTGGGCGTTTTCCGATTCGTCAAACTCCACTTGATCGCCGGCAGCAGCGTCCCGATAATCAGCGAACTCTTCCCTGACCCGCTTCGTCCTGTTACAACGGTCATCTTCCCCAGCGGAATTTCCAAATCGACGTTTTGAAGGTTGTTGAGGGTTGCGCCGGTAAGATTAATAGAGGCAGTAGGCAGTAGGCTGTAGGCTGTAGGAACTTTTAAACTACTGCCTATTGGCTCTTGCCTATTGCCTTCCCCCAGCCATCGCCCCGTAACGCTATTGGGATTATTGAGAATATCCGTCAAGGTTCCGGTCGCCAAAACCGTTCCCCCCTGATCGCCCGCGCCGGGACCGATGTCGATTATATAATCAGCGGCGCGAATAAACTGGGGGTCGTGCTCGACGGCGATGATTGTATTTCCCAAACGCTGAATATCCCGTATCGTATTGATCAGTTCAGCGCAGTCGTCGCGATGAAGCCCGATTGACGGCTCGTCCAGAATGTAACAGATGCCCGTCAGCGCAGAACCGAGGGCGCGGGACAGCTTGACTCGCTGCATTTCTCCCCCGGAAAGCGTGTCGAGCGTTCGGTCAAGCGACAAGTACCCGACTCCCGCCCGATCGAGGAAGTCCAGCCGACGCGCAATCTGTTCCAGCAGCAGCTGAGCAATCGCGCTGGCAGAACCGCCAATACGAGAGAACTCGCTTTGCATCTGTTCCACCACTGGACGCAAAGACGCAACGTCCAGCGCCGTCCAGTCCAAAATCGTCTTTCCGAAAATTGTTACGCATTGAGAAACCGTCTGAAAATACGGACTGTAGAGAGAAAACGTTCTCGGCTCGACTTCCGGCAGGTTCTCTCCGCATTGCGGGCAGGAATACAGCGTACTGTACAGAGAATCCGTCCACGTCCCATCGGCGTCAGGGGCGCATACAATAACCGCAGATCCGGAAATGTTGACAGCGGTCGAAACGGAATCCGCCAACCGGCTTCGGGCGTCCGGACGGGAAACGCAGCGGTCAATTACGGCGTCGGCGTTGTGTGACGCCGTCGGGTCAAGTTCCGGGACGTCGTCCAACTCGTAGACCGTTCCGTCGATTCGAATTCGGGTCATGCCGCGTTTGCGAACCTGTTCGACAACGGAATCCAGACGCCCTTTTTTCCCTCGAGCTATCGGCGCGAGAATCATCAGCCGAGTTCCCTCGGGCAGTTCCAGAATCCGGTCGACAATGGCGTCTTGAGACTGTTGCTGTAACACACACCCGCAGTTTGGACAAGCGACCCGTCCGGCTTTGGCAAACAGAACGCGAAGATAGTCGTAGATTTCCGTCGCCGTCCCAACCGTCGACCTCGTTGACGTCCGCAGGGGCTGTTGGTCAACCGCCACCGCCGGTGGAAGGTTCTCGATTCGCTCTACTTTCGGCATGGGCTGACGTCGAAACAGCGCGCGCAGCGTCGGCGACAACCCTTCCATGTACTGTCTTTGCGACTGCGCGTAAAGCGTGTCAAACGCCAGCGAACTCTTTCCCGACCCGCTCAAACCGGTAATAACCGTCAGTGCGTTGAGCGGAATCTCAACGCTGACGTTTTTCAGATTATTGGCATTCGCGCCGTGAATGGAGATGCAGACTGTAGGCATTAGGCAGCAGGGGGGGGTTGAAGCTGCTAGCTATTAGCTACTAGCCATTAGCTTGTGCATTTGTAGTTCTTAGCGTTAATAATTAAAGCCTGTAACTAAAATAACCAAGCTAGAAGCTAGAAGCTAATAGCTAAAAGCTCATAATCCCATAACGTACGTCATTACTTGAATAAAATCGGTGTTGTCGATATACCGTCCGTCGTAGTTCCAGAGTTTGCCGAAGAAGGGATCGGTTCCTCGAATGCACTTTTCAAACAGGCTGGCGTCTTTTCCGCGAACGTAGACGGGAACGAGCTGGTTGGTATGGTTGCCGTAATAGTATTTATACGTCGGGAGAACGCCTTTGCCGTTGAATTGAATTGTCTGGAACAGCGAATCGGATTTGTCGGCGTTTGGACCCCACAGCGCGCCGGTTTCGTGATCGGATGTAATAATTACCAGCGTTTCTTCCCAGGAGGAATTCTTTTCGACCCAATCGCAGACCGCCGCAATCGCCGCGTTAAATTCCCGCATCTCCACCAGCATGCCCGGCAGATTGTTGGTATGATTGCACGTGTCAACCGCGCCGCCTTCAATCATCAAATAGAACCCTTTGCGATTCTGATTCAGAACGTTCAGCGCAGCCAACGACGCTTCCGCCAGCGTGGGAACCGTGGGAATAACCTGCCGCTGTTTGTTACGGTCGTCGTAAGTAAAACTGACGTGACTGCGGGCAATTCCCAGCAGTTTTTTGGGAGCCTCGCCGGGGTCTTTCGCAATGCGCTGAAAATCCTCTCGGGCTTCGATAAACTCCCAGCCCTCTGGCAACTCGCCTTTTTGAATCTTCTCCCATTGTCGTTTCGACGGTCCGAAGACGTTGTATTCCAGATAATGCTTTTTCCCGTCGGCGGAGAAATAATAATCGTCAGACGATTTGCGCGACAGCGCATCCCCTGTCGTAAGGGCGCCCTGGCGATCGTATTGGGGATGTCCGCAGCCGATCATAACTGACAGCGCGCCGGAATTGAGCGACTGCTCGAAAATTCGGCTTCCTTCCCGTCGGGAATCAACGTGCCCAGCAACGCCGCCGGGCGTAGCGTGAGCAACTTGAACAGACGTAACCGACCCGCAGGCGAACCCCTTTTTCGCCGCCATTTCCGCGAACGTCTCCAGCCATTCCTGGTCGTCGTCCATTCCCAGCGAGCCGTTATCGGTCTTGACGCCCGTGTTAATCGCAGTCGCGGCAGCGGCGGAATCCGTCGCGTTTGAAAGCTGCTTTTTGAACGAACTCCACATCTCTTCCGGTTCGTACTCCCCATCGATGCTGTACGTAGAGCAGGAATAAAGATTCCACGGTTTGGACATGTACGGCAGCCCTGTCGGCGACCCGGTTTGATAGTCCGCCGCCGCGCTGAACGTCGCAAAACCCGCGCCGTCTGCAATAAACAGAATCACGTTGGACTTCTTCGCCCTCTGCTGCGCCTGAACAGGGAGGGACAATGCCGAAACAATCGAAACAAAAGCTAATATCAGGGAAATATAACGGTTCATAGCAATTTGAAGTTGCAAAAGAACAGGGAGATATTTTTGAAAAAACAATTAGCAATTGCCAATTATTGAGACTCTTTGCATCAATTAAAATTGCTAATTGCTCACAATCTTATTATACTCAAAATCGGATTTTATAAAAGCCCCATTGATTTATCGAAGTAAGAAACGCCTGAGATCGGAACTACGCGATTCGTTTGATTTGTTTTCAATTATGGGAATAGTTCAAATATCAATCTTTTATGACAATTCTCTAACTGTTTTTGGAGCGTTTTCAGAAAAAAAGGAAAAAATTAAAGACATAACTATATTACATTCAATCACTTATGGAGTTTCACAAAAAAATTTTTTAAAAATGCATAAAAATAGCATAACTATCAGAGCCGATTATCCGTATAAAATGCTACAACAAACGCAAATGATGACGGAACTTCACGTTCCTTTTTGTTGTCGGGTAAGTGTTTCCCGGATAAGGTCTCAAAACTTTTTTCTTCAATCATCATTGAAATTGTTGTTTAAAAACCAATTAACATAAATGCTGAAGAAACTACATGGAATTATTTATAGTGAACAAGTTTCTTCAAACCTTTGTTATGTTTTTTGAAAAATGGTCTGATAAATGCTGAAGGAACTACATTTAACTTAGCTATGGAACCTCCAAACGTTTCTTCAAACCTTTGTTACCAGACCATTTTGTCTCTTTTTTAATTTTTAACTGCTATGCGTAATCTGAACGAAATTGCCAAGTTTGTCAAATCCAACGCCTCCATGACCCTCAACGAAGCCGGCGGGCTTGCGTATAAGCTCAGCTCCAAAGAAGCGCTGGCTCAACTGGCGGCAACGGGATGTCTGTCACAGACGTTTTACGCCACCGAAGTCGACCAGCTCAAAACCGTCCTTGCGCTGGCGTCATCCAGCGACGTTGACGACGAATTTCTTGCCAAGCTGGCGCTGTATTCCCGCGTCAAGGGTTTCATGAAAGACATGCCAGCGGTATTGTGCGCAGTTTTGGCGTCGAGAAAGTCGCCTTTGTTGGAAAAAGTATTCCCTGTCGTAATCGACAACGGGAAGATACTGCGCAATTTTGTTATGGCGGTGCGTTCCGGCGTAACCGGACGCAAATCGTTTGGATCAGTCGTTCGTCGATTAATCCGCAACTGGTTTGACGCTCGAACGGAACAGCAGATTTTCAATTCATCTATTGGAAACAATCCGTCCATGGCGGACGTTATTAAAATGGTTCACCCGCAGCCCAAAACGCCGCAACGCGAGGCGTTGTACGGATACCTTATTGGTAAGCCGTACGACGAATCCAAACTGCCGCTGACGGTTGTGGAATATATCCATTTGCTCAAAAAAAGCGTCTTCATAAACTGGAACGTTCCAGACGTCCCGTTCCAGTTCCTAACCTCTTTGCCGCTGTCAACCATTCAGTGGAAGATCATTGCACAAAACGCGTCCTGGCAGACGACGCGCATGAACCTCAATACGTTCCTGCGTCACGACGTTTTTGAAGACGACAAGATTGTCAGCAAAGTCGCTGCCCGGCTTCGCAATGAAGAAGAAATCCGTCGCGCCAAGGCGTTCCCATACCAGCTCATGACAGCGTTCATGAACGCGTCGGAAGAAGTCCCGTCTGACGTCCGTCTGGCGCTGCAGGACGCCATGGAAATCGCAACGGACAACGTCCCGGTTATCGATGGACTCGTTGCGCTTTGCGTTGACATTTCAGGATCCATGAGTTCATCCGTTACCGGTTATCGCTATGGCGCAACGTCGAAGGTTACATGCGTCGACGTTGCCGGGCTGATGGCGTCGTGCATTTTGCGACAGAATCCCAACTCTGTTGTTATTCCGTTTGATTCTGACGCTCACAAATGCTCGCTCAACCCGCGCGATTCCGTTATTACCAACGCTCGCAAACTGGCGGCGATGTGCGGCGGCGGAACGGATTGTTCCAGCGCGATGAAATATATTGTCGAAAACAATATCAATCCGGACGTCGTGATCTACCTCTCCGACAACGAGTCCTGGATTGACACCGACCCGAATCGTCTCTGGAACGATTCTACGGAAACGGTCGCCTATTGGGATGAACTGCGCAAAGTTAAGCCCAACGCTCGGCTTATCAATATCGATATTCAGCCGTATCGTTCTTCCCAGTCGCCCAATCGGGCGGACATCGCCAACGTCGGCGGATTCTCTGACGTTGTGTTCGACTTCGTCGCCCAGTTTGCGCAAGGACGTTCGCCCCAGCATTGGGTTGAACTGATCGAACAGATCAACCTGGACGACCCGGCGAAATAGCCCCCGGCGTTAAACCGAAAGGCGGTAAGGAAACATTAACGTTTGTTTCTTTACCGCTTTTTTTATTGTCTGTAGATTAATAATCGTATGGATGGCAGGGGCGTTTATTTTTTCCTGCAATTGCACATGGTTGAGTCCGGTTCGCGGGCGTGTCGCCCGCATAGAACCGCGTTAGCGGTTCAATTTTAATAGCCGTGGGTTTTAACCCACGGACTTAAAGAATAACGAATAAAGAAATCGACAAATACTCTTTTCTCCCTCTCCCGGAGCCTACGGCTCCGGGAGAGGGAGAAAAGAGACTGACTCGATTAGGAGAGAGCATAGAGGGCGCGCCGTCCGTAGACTAAAGTCGACGGTTATAGAAATGGCGTCTCTTCGAGACGCAATCCTGCTTCTCATCTTCCCCTATCTTCGCAGGATAAATTTGCAGCGCACCTTCACTGCTCATTATTCATCCGCCCCCCCTGTTCTTTTTTATTTAATCTGATTACAATAGAAATCGTAGTTAATTGTTATTTGCCATTTGGCATTAGTTATAGGAGAGTCATCATGAAATTTACACAGATTATTGCAGGATTGTGCGTTGCGTTTGCAGCGGCGGTCGCGTGGGCGGGGTACGAGCCATTCGACAAGCTGACGCCCGAAGCGCAGCAGCAGTTGATCGACGACTGGACGTTCCAGGCAAGCGGCGAGTTTACCGCTCAAAAGGTTGCAGACGAAATCAAATGGGCGAAAGAAGCCGCCGATCGCATCGGCAAAATGGCGGACGCCCCGGACTTGTCCGCTAAAGTCGCAGCTCTGGACGAGTTGCAGAAAAAGTTGGACGCCTCCGCCGAGCAAGACTTCAAAGCTCTGTATTTTGAAGTCCGAAAAGTCAAACGTGACATTCTCTTTTCCAACCCGCTGTTGGATTTCGATTCCATTTTGATGGTTCAGAACCCGTATCCGAAAGGAAAGCCGGGCGACGCCACCGACGAATGGGGACACGAAGCCCGTCACAGAAACGGGTACATGGCTTGCGACGGCGGACAGCTGCTGATTGTCGGTCTTAATCCGTGCGAAGTCAAAAAGGACATCGTCCCTGAACTCAAAGGCGCGTTCTGGCGCCCTGACCTGTCGTTCGACGGGAAAGAAATCGTCTTCTGCTATCGACCCGTTGGAGAGCGTTCTTTCCACTTGTACAAAGTCAACGTCGACGGGACGAATCTGCGTCAGCTGACCCGCGGCGACTACGACGACCTCGACCCGGTGTACTCGCCGGACGGACATATCATTTTCGCATCGTCCAGACAGGGCAGCTACGTTCGCTGCATGCCCATGACGCACTCTTACGCCATGTCCCGCTGTGACGCCGACGGAAAGAACATCTACGTCATTTCCGCCAACGGCGAGCCGGAATACATGCCCTCCATGCTGCCGGACGGCAGAGTCATTTTCACCCGTTGGGAATACACCGACAAGGCTCTGTGGCGCGTTCAGTCTCTCTGGACGATGAACCCGGACGGCACGAACGCTCAAACGTTCTGGGGCAACCAATCCATCTGGCCAGACGTTTTAACTGAAGCCCGCGCCATTCCCGGCACAAATAAAGTCGTCTTTACCGCTGTTGGCCATCACGCCTGGTTTGACGGCACGCTGGGATACATCGACCCGTCCAAAGGTCTGAACTACCCGGACGGCTTGGAATGGATTACTCGAGAAACGCCGTGGCCGGAACTGGGCGGCGGTTGGCCGGTTCATCCCGGCAACGGTCCCAACGACCCGGCGCCGAGCTACGACTACCACAAGTCCGGCGAGTTCTATGCGTTCAAGTCCCCCTTCCCGCTGTCGGAAGAATACATGCTCGTTTCAATCCGCAAGGGAACGTGCCTGTATAACGGTTCTGACTACGGCTGGTTCTTCAAGCTGTACCTTCAGGACGTCTACGGCAACAAGGAACTCATTCACGAAGCGAAGAATTCCAACGCCTGGTATGCCATGCCGCTCAAAGCGCGTCAAGCCCCGATTACCAAGCCAGACATGGTCGACTGGCCCGAGATTGGCAAAGGCGTCAAACCGCGCCCCGGGTATCTGTACTCCAACAACGTTTTCGACAACGCTCCGCCCGAGCTGAAAGAAAAAGGCAAGGCGCTGCGCGTTATTCAGATGGATCCCAAAACCTATACGACGTGGCATAAAACCGTTCAGCACGACGGCCCCGCCGTGTCCGTATTCCAGGCGGAAGGCGTTAAGAGAATCCTTGGAACCGTTCCGATTGAACCCGATGGAAGCGTTTTCTTTGAACTGCCCGCCGGACAATCCGTCTACTTTGAAATGCTGGACGAAAACGGCATGGCGATTCACGTCATGAGAACGTTTACCAACGTCATGCCGGGCGAAATTCGCGGCTGCTTTGGCTGTCACGAATCCAACCTTAACACCAAGGGGAACTCTCCCGCCAAGGGCATGAACATGGCAATGAAAAAAGGTCCGCAAAAGCTCACGCCGCCCAGTTGGGGAACCGGGGAGTCCATTTCCTACATGCGATTCGTTCAGCCGGTCTTGGATAAATACTGCGGCAAATGCCATCAGGATCCGGAAAGCGACGCCTATAAAAAGCTCAATATGACGTGCCGCATGTCCAGCCACCGCTGGAGAGAAAACATCTCCCGACCGGGCGAATCCAGCCCGTTCTGCGAGCCGTACCTGACCCTCGTTTCCGGCAGCTGCGGATGGAGCGTTCCGAAAGTCAAGGACTCGCACAACGTCCCCGCCAACATCGCCGGTCTGTTTGTTGTAGAAGGCTACGACAAGAACGACCCGGAAAACCTCAAGACGCTGCCGCCGTATTCCGCCTTTAGCCCTGTCAGCCGACTGATTTACAACGCCTGTTCCGGCGAACATCACGGCGTTAAAGTAACAGGCGAAGACCGAGAACGGCTTATCGCCTGGGTGGACTGCAACGGCCCGTATCTGGGAGACGAAGAGATTCGCGCCATGTACGACCCGGACACGTACGCTACGACGCACATTCCGCCGGTTCGACCTCGCGTTGCCACCGCCCCGGTAATCAACCGCTTTGACATTCGTCAGGACGGCGATTCCGAAAAAGTCGCCGGCGTTCCGCTGAGGCTGTTCGGAAATCCAACTGTAGAAGCGGAAATTCTCTCAGCCGTTTACGGCGCGGGCGACAACACCGTCGACGTTACCGACAAGGTGAAAAAGGCGTTTACCGGATACGAACGAACCAACATCGGCAAGTACAACGACCTGTTTGGCGACCCGATTTACAAGACTGTCAAAACGCTCAAAGTTACCGTCAAATTCAAGGACGGCAAAGTTCAGCAGTTTGAATTCCCGGAAGACGAGCCGATGGTGATTAAGGAAAAGTAAAGTCGAGCGTTTTTCGAGTTAGGAATTAGGAGTGAGGAGTGAGGAGTTGACGCAAAGCGTTAATCCTACTCCGCTCCTGTTGGGCGCTTGCGGCAGAAGCCTCCAAAAATCTCTTTCGCAGAATAGCCCGTCTGTATAACCGGCACGCGGCAGTCCCCTGCCGCTCTCCGCCCCGCCAAAACCCTCTGCCGCAGCCGAAAACCTTTCTGGATCGCGGACGTAAGTCCGCAAAAGAATTTTACCATAAAGAACACAAAGAAATGGTAGGCGGTAACGGAGTTCGCGCAGCGAACGTAGTTACGCTTAAAGCGGGAGGAAACTCCCGCTTTTTTGTTTTGCGAGCTTCGCTCGCGATCCGAGAAGGATGTTTGCTGCGACAAAGATTATCAGCGGGCGGTTCTTTTCCCAGGATCTCACGTTCCCGGCTCGCCATCGTTTTGTTCGCCGTTCCGGCGAATGCGTAATTCCGCTCCCGATGGTCGCTTCATTACCGCCTTCCATTTCTCCGCGCCTCCGCAACTCCGCGTGAGATTTGTCCGAGCGGCGAGGCGCCACACTCTGATTCGCGTAGGAAGTTTTCCGGCTTCGTCCGTTGGTTTGAACGCTTCTTTGCTCTACCCGGTTCCAATTCAATTTGTATTATTGTACAATAGTCAGTATAGATTGGGAGTATATCGTTCTCGATAAACTCAAATTCAAAACTATTTACAGAAAGGACGTTTATGAAAGCCCGATTTTTATACCAATGGTTTTTTGCCATTCTCTTGACGGGTTTTATTTTGATTGACGCTATGGCGCAAGGTAGCGGTTCCTGCCCGATATACCCTGTTCCCCGTTCGTATGCTGCGATGGGAGAGAAGATTCCTTTGGGAACGGATCAGACATCGGCAATCGTTTTGCCGGTTTCTCCGACGACTCCCAATCGGTACGCGGCAGAGCGGTTGCAGTCACTGATTCGAAACCGGTTCAAGGTTGAAATTCCTATCGTCGATTCTGACTCAGAGCTTTCCGATTCTGTAAATCAGAAATTTGTTCTGTCTGTCAATCCGTCTACTGTTATGGTCGACGGTAAAAGTCAGTTCAACGGTTTTTCCATTCAGTTTAGAAAAGACGGCGCGTTCAACGTGATAACCATATCCGGCGCGGATGAAAGCGGGTTGATTTACGGATGCGAAGCAACGTTCAATCTAATAGCAAAAGATAAGTCTGGAATCGCACAGATAACCGTTGCCAACGTTGTCGACTGGCCGTCGATTCCGTGGCGCGGACGTCCTCATTCCGTCATGGCTCATCAGCTTTGGAAAGGTCAGCTGGATACGTATATTCACGGTCGAATCAATTTCGTCGATTTTCGTGACAATCCCAGTCAGCCGGCGACGTTATACATGGACGCCCGCAAGTCGTCAATGGGCTGTCCACCCGGCAAGCCGATTGACGAAGCGCTGGCGCGGCGCTGTATTGACGAGTTCCACAAACGGGCGCTGTACGTCTACGGGGTTGTTTCGTGCAATGTCAAAGAAAGCGATTATCCCAAACTGACTCAGACGTTAGACGAACTTCTCCAGCTGGGATGTGACGGAGTCTGGTTTTCCATGGATGACGCAGGAGGCGGGCGGAATCCGGTTAAGCTGGCGCAGTACGCCGCCCAATACATGAGAAAAGTCGGTAAAACCGGGCAGAACGCCATGTTCACACCGGGCGTTCGAGAATACGCAAGAATCGACAGACCGCTGAATTATCAAATGGCAAAGATTGAAACGTTTAACGAAGCCAACTGGGTTTTTACTCGCGTTCCCTGCAAGAAGGATTACGAACAGGCTCAAAAAATAGGGCTGAAAAGCAAACCCGTCTGGTGGTACAACTTCTGCGAAACATACTATCCCGACCCTAAATCCGGGTTCATTCACTCTAATGCCACTCTGACAACACAGCGCAAAGACGGGCGCCCAAGCTACATGAACCTTCAACCCATCTCGCCCGGTTGGGGCGATCCTGAATTCGACAAAATTCGCGACGCTGCGCAGTACACAGACCGGGCGCTCATTTGGACGATATGCGGAGGCTGGTCAAGTGAATATAGCGTCGTTATGTTCGGCATGTGGGCATGGAATCCAGAAAACTGTGACTGGGAGAAAATGCAAAACGCTATCTACGACTACGTCTGGGGTCCGTCACAGGTTGAAACAATTCGTCAGTTCGACGCTCTGTTTGCGGAACTTAAATCACTTTACGTTTTGCAAAAAGACAAGAGCTATCGAACGCCAGACGGTGGACTTGTTCGTCTGAAATCGCCAGAGAATCGCGCCCGTGCGCTGGAACTGCTCGATAAACTCGACGCGTTGGCAGCGCAGCTGGCTCAAAATGCGCCGGAAGAAACAGCTATGGACAAAGATCGGCTGGAACATCTGTATATCGAGCCGATTCAGACCAGCTTGAAATTCGCCCGGAAGATGGCGACACTTGATTATCCAAACTATGAATTCAATGACTTTGAATGTAAAGCGGTTGAAATCAACTCCGAAAAGGGCGAACAGGCAGCAAACGAATATCTCGATTACGTTCAGAAAACCGTTCGTCAGCAGATTCGAACGCTTCGCATAGAACTGACAGAACTCAAAGACATCGACCCTGTTCTTGACCAATGGGAAAAGCGGCTTGACAATGCAAAGAATATCCAACAGGCAAAGATCATTCAACAGAAGATGTACGCTCCACTCAGGCATGAAGGGGAGCCGTTAGATGGCGAAATTGTCAGCGCTATTTATGGAGCTGAGGACTCGTTCGTTGATGTAACAAAGCAGTTAAAACAGATCGTTGGCAACAAACGCGCTGTCCGGATTGGTCTCTATAACGACGCCTTCCGCGTTCCAGACCCGGCACAGAACGTCAGAAAGACGCTCAAAGTTACCGTTCGATTCAAAGATGGTAAAACCGCGACCTACGAATTCAGGGAAAATGACCCGGTTATTTTTTCGCCGAAGTAAGAAGATTATAGAAAACGTAAAGCGGGAGGAAATTCCCACTTTTTGTTTAAAACTTCGCGAACATCCTCCGCGTCTCCGCGTGAGTTTTTTCTTCGGCGGTCGACACGCCCGCGAACCAGGCTAAACGAAGTTTATCTGTTACACGTTGGACAAGGCGGCGCCCATAAAGCGCCGCATTCCCCACCGTCTGCGATCGCTAACGCAAAAAGGACATCTCAGTTCTTATCGCTTTTTGCAATTTCTTTCAAGACTAAGTAAAAATCTTCAAGAGCAGCGCGTAATTCGTCGCTTTCACAATTAATATTATTAAACAAATTGTTAAACGATTTTGTTTGTATCAAACTCAAAAGAGGTTTTTGAGACAAATCAGAATTAATTTCGTCGCCATATTCATCCTTTATGATCGAAAAAATAAAATCGTGAATTGTCATAGCCCATTCCAGTTCTTTTGCAGAACCCGATTGAACAAAAAACAATGGCTGCGAGGTTCCTTTCGGATTAACAATCAGATTGTCAGCATGCTCTTTTGCAGGAAAATCAATTTTGAACTCGTTGTTTATCTTTGAGATAAAAACAGAATTATCCGGCTCATTGGATAACGCTTCTTTCATTTTTTTATATGCCGCGAAAATACGTCTAAGCTGAACAGGAGAGACGCCCTTGACATTATTTAGCAAAGCCGTTCTGTTTTTTTCTGGAACGTTTCCAAAAACTGGATACTGAATGACGATCTTTTGCTGTTTGATACTTTTGACGTATTCCTCTTGAAGGTATTTGTCAACAGGATTCAGTGGCTGCAGCTCGCAATACCGATACAAATCATTA
The DNA here is from genome assembly GCA_017407125.1 of Thermoguttaceae bacterium. Classification (GTDB taxonomy): domain Bacteria; phylum Planctomycetota; class Planctomycetia; order Pirellulales; family Thermoguttaceae; genus RUG11551. The sequence continues at coordinate 11,271 of JAFQXE010000036.1, read as the reverse complement.
AACGCATTCTGATAATCCGTTATAGAGGGATTAGTCGTTCCGTTCGGAAATACAAACAGTTCTTTGTACTGATCAAGCTGTTTAAGCAGTCTTTGCTCCTGTTCCTGAACATTCGATCCCCCGAACCAGTTCTGAAAGACGTCTCCAACCGGATTATTTGGAACCGAGATGAGAAATATGGTCAATATTAATGCAGCCATGATTATTAATACATTCATAAAAAAGGAACTAATCCTGACTGGAACAGAACCTGACGATTGATCAATTTTCTCCGGTTTTGATAAAAACTCGTTTAATTGATTTCTTAATTGAGTCAGTTCTGGAATTGCAATTGTTTGCGTGTTCGGATGCGCTGACCAATCAATCGCTTGAATAACAGCGTCTCGCTTATTTTCAAACCAGTCTTGAAGCAATTCACGACATTGTTTTTGGTCGTCTTGCGGATAGCGTTGAAATTCTGGCACGTAAAAAATCAACACCTCCGTTCCCATGCGTCCGCCAAGCTGACGGGCTTCACATTGAAACAGCAGACCGGGGCGGTCTTTTTCAGACCGCTCCAGCGCGTTGCGGATTTCTCCCAATTGCATATCGCTGTACGATACGCCCTCGGGAATTAAATATCGATAGTTCAGCGCTCCGCTTCGAGGCGTAAGCAAGGCAAGGGTTATTTCTTTGTCCATGTTGGCAACTCCGGTTCGCTTTTCATTCCAGGCGCGGATGCTGTTACATCAAGATGCGCGTTAAATTTTCCATTGCGACCATCTCTCAAAACAATCGATCTGCCTGTAGAACTCATCAATTCTGAAAGATAAAATGAATCTTCGCCTTCTCCATAATTTAAATTGTTCCAATTATATATATTCCCTTGGGATACCAATTTAACGCTAACGCTGATTTTATCTTCTTTTGGATTAACGCCGTCAAGAGTAGTACGCCCCAATGGCCTTGTATCAGCTGAATAAGAACGAATATCGGAAATAAGGGGGGTATTGTTAATTTGCAATTCTGACTTGATTTTTGTATTGGCAGGCGTTTGCGGCCCCCAGTAGAGGCTGCAAACTACTAAAACGTTATCCTGAATTGTATCCTTGCTTTCAAGGTAATCTTTGTATTCAGATACGTAAGAAGCCATCGCCCCTCCTCCGAAGGGTTCCATCTTGTTATGATAATTATTGCAAACGTCTTTGGTTTTGGAATTACGAACATTCTCATACAATTTGCGGTCATACATATCAATTTGATCTGACTTATACTTTTCCACAAATTGATGAGATTTTACAATAGAATCCGCTAACGAATTCTCGTTCTTGCCTCGCAGCACGTTTTCAAATGATTTTATCGCCGTCAAGGCATCGTTGCATTTGCCAATCATATTGAATTCCGTTGTTGAAACGGACAATGAATTCAGCTTGCTCTCAATTAACTTTGGAACTTCCGTAACCAGCGGCAGACAGCGCTCCTGAGTAATTTCAAAAAGACCGATTAAATCCTGAAGTTCACTAAGAATCTGAGGAATGCTGCCATTGGTTTTAATCTCGTTGTAATGAGCCAGAGCCTTATCCCAATTGCGTTTTTCATCAATCAATTTGATAAGCCGGTTGGCATCTTTCAAATGCTTTCCATTTGGATATTGAGAGATATAGTCCTGAGCAAGCTGTCGCTGGTTTTCAGAATACGGTACAGCGTCTCCAACCATTTTCCAGACGCTTTCTTCAATTGCGGTTTTGTGCTGTTCAATAATATCCATTGCTTCAGCAGCATGGATGGCGTTGCCGTCTCCATTAAAATCCGCCAGATACTGTTCAGCTCGCTTTGCCTTATCTGCCTCATCCTCTGCAGCAACAACGGTTTCCCAGACGCGGTTTTCTTTCTCAGCGTTGAAATCATTTATGATTGCCCAAGCCTCTTTCGAATGAGGACCATTCGGCAGTTTTTTAACATACGTTTGCGCCAATTCCGCTTTCTTAGGAAGCTCTTGAGCATTATTAACCGGATCCCAAAGCAAATCGTCAATACGAATTTCAACATTGTTAATATCGTCTTTAACTCGTTTTGTTGATGGCGCCAAAAGCCCCTTGAAGAAAAGAGATTTGTAATTATCCAGCTTCTGACGCATATCGGTCAGTTGTTCCAACGTTGTTGTCGGCGCGCCAATAACGGACTCCCAACGCGACACTCTGTACGACCAGTATTCGTCATACACAAAAAGCCCCAGGAAAATAATTCCAAGGATCCAACCGCACCAAAGCTTGCTTGAAGCAGAGTTGCACTTCTCAATCAGGGAAGAATAACGTTTTTTTGTATCCGTAGCGCCGTTAATTCGATTTGAAAGCCGAACAACTTCGTCTCTGACAGGAGAAACCTTTCCAGGATGCCACTTCACAGTAGATTTATACGTCTTTTCCAGTCTGTTAATATTCAGGTCGTCTGAACGGCACGCCAGCCAGAAAAATGGCTCAACAATTCCAAAAGACTTCTGACTGCTTTCATCCGGACTCTCGCCCTCAACAGGATCGTCAACGAATTTTCCAAAAGAACTCACCGGGAAAACAGCGGTGTTCCCGTACGCGATGCCTGCCATCAGGTCGCCAGTAGGTTCCGCTTCCTGCTGTTGAGCGTTGGAACGAATCGTTTTGATTAACGAATCGTACATCGGATTCTCTTTGAGATATTCCTCAAGCTTTTTACGTTCCTCATCTGGAGAAATAAACTGAATGGATTTGGAATAGCGATCCCATTTGGACAAGACAATCGCAATCGGAATTTGCGACAGCTTTGCCTTGCCGGTTTTCATGTCTTCCGCCAAACAGGCAAAAAAGCCTGAAAGATTTTCAATGTCGGCAGCAACAGATTTTCTCTGTTCTTCTGTAACGGCGGTATCGACAACCAAAATCAGACCGTCGTACTGGAGTAATCGCTGCTTTAATACCTGAGCCTCTGAATTTTCCTGCTTGAATTCTTCAACGTTGAGCAATTCTCCAGGATAGTCTTCCGTCCAAATGTAGAAATCCCCGCGACCCTGAGCGTCTCCCAATTGAAATTCCAGCATGGGGCGAACGTCAGCAGAACGTTCTGTAGCAGCAGGACGTTTTCCGCCTTTGAGATTCTTCATTGCATCTTTGAGCCGTTGTTCTCCAACCTGAAAATTCCAACGCAATCGAATATCCTTATCTGTATCCAATCGCTGTTTTTCGTCGTTTGTCAGCGGCGGAAAATCCAACGGTCGAAAAGACGACGTCAGGCGGGTATTTGAACTGCGTCCCAGTCCCAGACTTGCCAGGATACAGGTTTTGCCGGAACTGGTTCTGCCAATAAATGCAATGCGATAGCACTGTTTGTTAAGAAAATCAACGTTCATTATTTATCTACTCCTAAAGGTTCGCAAATGGGATAATTGACAAATTTAATTATTAATCGACGTCTGGACCCAGTTTATTGGACGGGGTGTTGGAATTGGAAGGCGGGAAAAGCCAGTTTTTGATCTTCTTTACGGCGTTGATAAACCAGTTTATTGACCTCTGAACCAACGACAGACTGAAAAACCATATCAATCCGATAATTGACGCAACAATAATTACAATCGTCCCTGTTTTTGTATGAAAGAAAGCCTTTGTCGTTTCCGACGCAGTTTTACCAACGGCTTTTCCAGAAAGGCGAACAATTTTAGCAACGCCGCCGGCTGTTTTTTCGATTACATAGTCGGTATACGATTCCGGAGCAATAAGAATTGCAGCCAAAACTCCTGAAGCAGCAAAGAGCTTCCAGTTTGGTTTGACTGTTGTTCTCCAGAATTCAACTCCCTTATCTCCTGTTTTACGGAAGAAATTATTAAAGTCGTCCATTGTAACGGCTCGTCTGGCAGCTTGAATCTTGTCGGCATTTTTAACCAACGACGGATCAATAGCTTGTTTGATTATTTTGCTATCCGTAGATTTGATAAACAATTCTACCGAATCCGTTAAATCGTCTCCATATCGACCAATAATACAAAACGTGTCAGGCTCCAAAGTTTTTAACAACTCTGCCCGACGCGCCACGTCTGGAATGGTATTGGAAACGCCCTTGGCGCCTTTTGACAACAGAAACGCCGTCTCTACGCCAGCCTCGCCAGCTTCATCCAACGATTTCAAAACTGCCGGATCAAGATTTGAACCAAGAGTCTGTTCAATTTCTCGAACCAGACGTTTGGCATACGGCAGCGATTGCAGCGATTGGTCAGACGTTCTGGCGGTTTTTTCCAGCAATTCCTGAGCCATTTTTTTATTGGCGGGTTTAACGGCTTTATCCATAGACTTGATTGGCACGTCGTCAGCAACTCTGCCTGCTGACCGAATCAGTTTTTTGAAAGCGGAATTCTGGGCAAACGCCGGACTGCACACGCAAAAAGCAATGCAAATTGTCAACAATGTTATCAAGTATCGTTTCATATAAAAACCTCAACAAAAAATGCGTTCAAATAATTACCTCAATATAATCTCAGTCATTTTGACAGGCAATCCACCACAAAGACAGATTTTCCTTCCAAAGACGTTCAATTTCTTTTGCTGACTTTTGAGCGGATTCAGCGGCTGACGATATCTTTTCTCCCGACTTTTTAATTATAGTTTGACCTGTATCAGAAGAAATCGCTGTAGCCAAGCCCAAACCGATTGCACAATCCATCATAACGTTTCGTAATAATTCCTTGCCTTTTCCCGGAATTTTTTCAACGGCAATAACAACGCGTCTGTCGCTTCTCATAAAAATACGAGCGTCCAGGTCTGTCATTTTTTTGAACTGTTTCGTTCCCAAACCGCTCTTTTGATAAACGTATTTGGTAAACTTTGTAATGTCAAGCCCCTGTTTGGCAACATTAGCAAACTGTTTTGAAAAATACTCCGTTGCATTTTTAATTGCAACAACTGTCTGATACGACGATTTTTCCACTGCCTCTTTGGTTATCTCTTTTCCAACGTGTTCAAGAATTGCTTTCTCGCCAGATTTGACTGCTGATTTTGCTGCAACTTTTGCGCCTGCCTTTCCAGTTTCCTGAGCGCCTTTGACAACAACCATGCCTGCGCCAAGAGTTATTACGTCAACTGCGGTAAATGCTGCGTCAAGAGCGGCAAATGCAATATCAGATTTGCTGACTTCACGACCGTCTATGACTTTTGAACAAAGCTGATATACGTCGTAACCGGGAATGAATTCGACAATTCCTGGCTCTTGATCTGCCAATTCCTTGATTAAAGCATTATTATCCAGACGATTCCAGTAAGCAACCAATGAAGGCGAACTTTTCGAGCCGCTTCCAGCATTTGCCAATGCCATCTCATTAATCATCTTTTCCATATAAATGCGATCAATATTGCGCTCAAACAATTTAACAAATGCAGGCGTCTTTGGAATATCTGCACGGAAAATTGCCTGTCGAAGTTTTGCGTCTGCGCTCAGCGCAAGATCAAGCAAACGTTTTTTTGCTTCCGGTTTGCTGTTATTGAGAACCGATGGATGCAAAAACAACGAACATGCTTCTGTCCCATATTTCTCAAATAATTTCTTTCCGTCTTCGCCATAATGATGAAGCAGTTGAAGAGCAGAGGCGTCTTGAAGATAGCACATAACTGCATCTTTATACTCATTTTCTGAATTAAAGCTATGACGATCCAATCTTGCTATTACGGATTCTAAATCTTCCCAGCAACGAAGGAAATCGTCTCGGAAAGAACTGTCATTAACCAGCATTTGACTAATTCTGCTGGAAAAGTTCGTCAATTCCAATAAAGTTTGCTGACGTTCCCAGGAATCAACTTCAACGTTCAATACTTTATCCAATTCATTAAACAGCCAATTTTCATAAACTTCAGCGGCTTCAGGAGATTGCTTTTCCAAGCTGACAAGCGGTGCAAAAAACTGAATAAATTCGATATTGGGAAAAGAGTGTTGAACCAGCTTAATGAATCTGATGCGTCGAGATTCCTTCTGAAACAATTTTGCAATCCAGCTGGTACCCTCCGGATCGCTGCCCAAATTCTGATAAATTGTCTCCATTGTCATCAGATCGTCAGAATTATCAGGCAGCGTTTTTAGAACGTTACTCACCCCATCCGGATCGACATCCAGAACTGATCCCAGCAAAGTTGCCATTTCTGGATGACGTTTCAATCCACTCTGATATTCCGGCTTGCCCAAACGCTTAAGACGAAACAGTTCCTGATCAAGCGCTTCTTCGCCAATCTGCTCATACAGAGCGCTATAATATCGGGAATTCAAATCATATACCGTCTCGGCAGAATCCCGGTTCCAGCCGCAAGCAACCAATTTGGAGACGACAAAGTTTTCCGCTGTTTGAGCTGATTCTGTTTGGACCAACTCTACCACATCTGACGTTGGTTCGCTTGGATCAGTTACATTGACATTGTCGTCATTATGATTCTCGGCAAGATATTGACGAATCAAATTCTGAAAAACGATTGAAATCGTTAAAATCAACGCAACAACAAACAATGTTAACACTATTCTCTTATTCATTGTTTCCTCACTTTTGCTAAAATTGAAGTAAGAATCATTATATCACCTTCTATACTAATAAAACGTTATAAAACCCCCAAACGTAACAAAAAAATGCAAAAAAATTATATATTCATTATTATCTATCTAATATAATACAAATAAAGAACTCAAACAAGTAGTCAAAACTACTGATTCAAGTTCTTTATTTGTGAATACTAATGTAAAAAAACAGTTTCTAAAGCCATCTATGTTTCACACTCTATCAAAGCATTACTGGAACAGACCGTACGGGATGACGTCGTAACGGGCGCCGGAGGGCATGGTTGCTGGCGCGCCATGGAAGCTGCCCGGCCAGGCGGAGCCGCGAAGGCGTCCAGCATGGTGCGGGCCGTACAGGTTCTTTGGCGTTCCGTAAATGCGAACGGTTACGTCATTCTCCCCGTCTTTCAAAGCGGAAGTAATATCGACGGAATCGTATTTCAAAGCGATTGTTCCGACTTTCTCTCCGTTAACCAGAACAACCGCAACGGCGCCGTTCCAGCCCTCGCGAATCGGAGGCAGCTGAACGACCGTCTTGCCGGCGGTCTTCGTAATCGTCTGAGTATAGTCAGCCGCTCCGGAATAGAACGGCGCGCCTAATCCCGCCCAGCCGTTGGCGGTCGCTTTTTCCAGCCCTGCTCCGTTGACGGCAAATTGCGCCTGACGGTTATGGTTTCGGTACTTCAGTTCGGACGTCGCTTTGGCGGAAACGCCGGGAAGAACCGTCTGTTTCCCGTCGACGCTGGTCAGAAGCTGCACTTCCGCCAAGCCGACAAAGGCGTTGTCGTTCCCGTTCCCTTCGCGAGTCGTTCCCTTAAACGATTCGTCTAACGGGTACGTAATTCCCTTCCAGTTCGACAGAATCTTGAACGTCAGCTCCTTGCAGGCGACGGGGTTGTCAAAGAGAATCGTTTCTGACGTTGTGTCGCCCTGTTTGAACGTAAAGGTTCCGATGCTGACGCCGTCGGCAAACAGTTCCGCCTGTTTAACGCCGCGCTGCGACAGGTTGGCTTCGCAGTAATTCCAAACGCGAATTCCTGTAACAGTCTGCTTCGTCGGCAGAGAGAACGTAATCGCCGGGGCGAAGTCGCGAACGCCAGGCTGGAAATCGAATCCGGAACAGAGCCAGGAAACGCCCTCCAGAGCGCTGGTATGAATCAGCTGGGGTTCTTCCGTCTCATCTTTGGGCGCCTGCAAGCCGCGGTCAGGAACGATTACAAATCCCTGCGCCGCCGATTCGAGCGAGAATTCGCCCACAACCCACGCCGGCATAATTTCATGGAAAATCGTCATCTTGTCCGCCGTCAGCGTAACAACGTTTTCTCCCGCCTTGACCAGAGACGCGATGTCGTAAACGCCAAAAGAGCGGTCAAACTTCCACGCGCCGGGAATCGGGTCAACCGGGGTTCCGTTGACGGTTACACGGTATCCCGTCGGGTTCTCGCAGACGAACTGCAGCTTGCCCGGCGTGAACCCTTCCGCAACGGTAAACCGGTATGTCTGAGTAAACCCGGAATTGTCGGCAAACTGATGCTTGAGCAGCGTGTCGCGAAGCTGGACGCCGTTGTCCCACGGGGACTTGGGGAATCCGTTCTTCTGCCACAGCCAGGCGTTGGCAGGATAGAAATACTGGTTTTTATGCGTCTCGTTTCCAATCTGAACGTCCATGTAGTCAATGAGCAAAACGTTGTCGTCAAGACGTTTGGTCGTCCAGTCCTTTGTTGGAACGATAACGCGGCTGGCGTCTTCCGTCTTTTCTGCCGCAGCCGGCTTCTTGCCAAGCGTAAAGGTCAGCAGGAGCGAACCGCACGGCGGGATGTTGTAATCCTGGCTGGTATACGCACTGATTTTGCCGGTAAACGGGTCGAACTGTTCGACGCAGACGTCGTTAAAGTTGCGAGTTGCGAGTTGCGAGTTGCGAGAATTACGCGAAGCGTCCTCACTACTGCCTACTGCCTCTTGCCTACTGCCTATTCCCAACTGAATCGCGCCTTTGGCGTAAGAATCCATGCTGGCGTTGCAAATAAATAGAATAAATGCGTTCTCCGTTTGACGCAGCATGTGGAACGTGTCAGTCGGAGCCGTTTCAGGAACCAGACGAATCGGCTGATTGTTCAAGTCGAGTTCGTCAATCGTTTTGACTTGCATGGCGGCTGTTACATTTTCCGCCATTTTTTGAATGTCCTCTGACTGTTTGTCAAGCGCAGCGCCTTCTACAAATGCAATCTTTCCACCCAGCGAGACGACTTTTCCGTTCTGTTTGACGTACTGATCGAACAGTTTGAGCGTCGGGACGTCGATATTTTCCAGCGTACTGGGCAGGACGACGTAATCGTACTGCGCTTTGCCGACAACGAATTTGCCGGAGTCGGAAACGCGCCCGATCTTTTCAATGACGTATTCAGAGCCGATGTCGTAGTCCGCCTGAAGTTCTTCCAGGCGTTTGACGGTATCTCTGAAAACGTTTCCAATTCTGCCAAGGGCGCCGTGACGCTGATACATCCAGGCGGTCGTCGTCGGTTCAATCATCAGGAATCGCTGTTGGGTCAACTCGCCCGACGAGAGCATATAGGACAGACGAGTCCAGTAGTCCGCCAGATGTTTGTACTGTTCAAAACAGGGAGCGTGATACGAGAAGGACTGCGGATGGTCGTGCTTTCGCGCCCCGCGAATGGAGATGTATGACAAATGCTCGTCCGTCGTGTTGACGCCAACGGCGTACGACCAGTCGCCCAATCGTTTGAGGTCTTCAAAGCGAACGTCCCAGCCGCCAGCCCCGTAGTTTTCAGACAGCGTTCTGGACAACCCGTTTTGATGAGCGACCGACGACAGCTCGCGTCCCGCTCGGGAGTTGCCAAACTGACCGCCGTCGCGGCTGTACTGGTTCATCAACATGTCAATTGCCGGACGTTGATGCCAGTAGTACATCGCCATGTTGTCCGGAACGCCCCCGGCGTCAGGCCAGGCGTGTTCCCAATAATGCCCCGTCCATTGCATACCGTTGGCTTCGCACCAGTCGTGAACCGGGCGCGACCAGCGTTCGGTAAACAGGAAACACAGAGTTTGATAATAATCGTGACGAACGCGGCGCCAGTCGCCGGTTTCTTCCGTCAAAGAGGCTAAGTTGTCGACAATGCTGTATCCATGCTGTTTTTCAAAGACTTCCGGCAAGTCGTCCGTCCAGGACAAATTCCCGCCGGGGCGAATCTGAGCTTCGTCCGAGAAGATCCCAGGGCAGCGTTTCCCAAACTGATCGCCGATATGCTTTCGATACGCTTCGTGAGTAATTTCGATAAACTTCTCAGTAACGCCGGGCTTCATCAAGTCGACGTAGTACTTTCCGCCGTACCACTGAGACGCGCCCGCCCAGTTGTACTTACCCAAAATCCACGTTACGCCGTCCTTTTTTCCCTTGAGGAACTCGCCGTCCAGCTTTCCGGTTTTGGTTTGATGGTACAGCTGTGACAAATCCTTTTTGGAGCCGTCAGAGAGAACCTGAACAACGTACACAACGTCTGCGCCCGCCGTCCAGTTCCCGTTGGCGTCTGTTACAGCGTCCCGACGAAAGACGATCAAGCCCTTGCCGCGAGAATCCGGCATCGCTTCCGGAACCAAGCCGCCGGCGAACCCGGTCGGATACGAGTTCTCGTCGTAAATCCAGACGTTCATGTCGAGCTTTTCCGCCTCGTCAAAAGCCGTTTTCCATAAATGGAACCAGTCTTCCGACAAATACGGCGTCATCAGCCCCGGCCGCGGATGAACGAATACCTGCTTGACGTCCTGCGCCGCCAAATCCTGCATGGTGTGACGAATTTGGTCGTCTGTGAGCAAATCGTTCCAAACCCACAGCGGCGCAGTCGCGTAATCCCGCCCCGGATTGACAAAGCGAGACTTCATCTCGTCAATCGACGGATGCGTCGCCGGATTCAGTTTTGTATTCTGAGCGAACGTCACACTACAAAGAGCAGTCAACAGCCCCACAAATAAAATCAATGATCTTTTCATCATAACTCTCCTTTGGGTAAATAATAACAGGAAGGCTATTCGTATCTTTTATTACACTTCTATGGATTATATCAGATAGGAAATTAAAATGCAAGACTTCAGTAAAAACATAAAGCTCCATGTCATTAGACATTAGTTATTAATCCCCAATCCTGATGCAGTTTTATCCATTTTACCTATCTTTATCACCTTGTACAATCCGAATAACAGTTATTTTTACAATTTCTTTCAGATTCGATACAGAAAGATTCCGATACCCATAAAGCCTAAAGATAAAAGGGCAAAAAATATTTGTATATGACATTTGTTCTGTCAGACGCAGGAAGCGTCGGGAACGCAAACAAATTTTTTGGACAATGGGTATGATTATGAAAAAGCTCAATCTTTTTGCCGGAATAGCTGTAGCTCTTTCCGGCCTGTTTGCCAGTCAAACATTTGCAGCGTCTGGCTGCGTTACTGCGGCATGCGATCCGGCTGCCGCCGCTGCGGCATGCGATCCGGCTGCTGCCGCCGCTGATTCCGCGCCTGATGCGCCAGTTCCCCCAGCAGAAGCGGACTGCGCCGGAGCCCTCTCTGCTACTTGCGCCGCGTCGCCGTCATGCGACCCGGCCGCTGCCGCTGCCTGCAATGCCGGCTGCAACTCAGCCGCCCCTGGCTGTGGCGGCGCTGGCTGCCTTTCAGCCGCTCCTGGCTGCGGAGCCTGCTCCAACTGCGGCAGCTTCGCCTGCAACGGTT
>JAFQXE010000035.1 GCA_017407125.1 Thermoguttaceae bacterium | reverse complement strand
TAACTCCTTCCGTGGGTTAAAACCCACGGCTATAAATATTGAACCGCTACGCGGTTCTAGCTGAAGCGTAACTTCATTCGCTTCGCTCATTCCGTTACCGCCTTTCAATATAAACCTAATTCCTAACTCGCTTACGCAGGAGCAGAGCAAGAACGCCAAGCGCTAACAGCGCCCAGGTTGACGGTTCTGGAACGCCGGAACCGGGTTCGGGAGTCGGACCGACGCCAAGACCAATCAAGTACAGACCGTCCGTTCTGCCTTCCAGACCGAACAGACTCGTGTAGTTACCTAGCAAATCGCTCATGTCGGTTATGTCAGCAACAAAGCCTTCGTCTGATACCAGCTTGTATTGAGCGCCTTCCGCCGCCCAGAGGGAAGCGTCATTGCCTTCAAAGAACAGCTTGATAATCGAGTTTTCGTCAATTACAAACGCGCCGTCGTTGCCGATGGTAAGCGTATCGTATGATTGCTGAGCCGGGTCTTCGTTGTAAGCGCTGAACTCGAACAAGCCCGTTGCGCCAGCGTCAATGGTAACGTCGCCGTAGACGGTCAGGTCGCCAACAGAGTTGCCGGGCGAAAGCGTTGCGCCGCGCTGAACGTTCAGATCGCCGTTGTACTGTCCCTTGAAGTCCAATTCGCCAGCGGAAACCGCGAATTTATCTGCGCTGAACTGTTCGCCGTCCGCTTTAATCTTGAGCTTGCCAGTTCCAGACTTGAGAACGTTTCCGTTACCGGAAACGGTTGTATTGCTGGTTGTAAAGTCCAGCGCTTTTTCACCGGAAGCAACATTGTATTCCAAGGTTGCATTCTGAGCAATTTCAACCGAGCTGTTGGCTTTGACCGCGTCGCCGGTAAGCTGGAGAATGCCTTCGGAGACGTTAGTTCCCTTTGTATACGTATTGTCGCCGGAAAGCGTCAGCGTTCCAGCGCCCTGTTTAACCAACGGAACAAAATAGGCGTTGGGATCTTTAATCAAAGATGAAATCGTCAGTTTGGCGCCGTCTGCAACCGTAATCTTTCCGCCGGCATTGCCAGGCGTGCCGTCGTACTGACGAAGCGAGATTTGATTAGCAGTAATAGCGTTGTCCGTCCCGCCCAAAACGTTAATCGCGTTATCAAAGACGTAATTGCCATACGTATCGCTGCCTTGAGCGGCAGGATCGGCGGTAATATAGCCGTTGTTCATATTGACAGCCGCGCCAACGGTAATATGAGCTTTTTGATCCGCGGTTGCGTCATTGTGAAGCGTTCCGCCGTTTTGAAGGTTGACAGTTCCAACGGTATCCCTGGAATATCCCAGAATATCGCCGTGACCAGCCAGAACGGACGTAGCGCCGTCAACTGTAACAGTACTGCCAGTTGCTAAAGTTCCTTTCTGTCCCTCTTTGGTCAGCCTCAGCGTTCCTTCATTGACATACGTTCCTGTTGTATAAGTGCAGTCGCCAGAAAGAACCAGCTCGCCATCTCCCAATTTGACCAGCGGAACGAGTGTCGGGCTGTCGTGAGCGGCAATTTGAGAGGAAATCGTCAATTTCGCGCCCTCGGCGACGGTAATCTTTCCGCCTCCGTTGCCCGGCGTGCCGCTGTATTGACGCAGCGTGATTTTATTGGCGGTAATCGCGTTGTCTGTTCCGCCTGTAACGTTGATGGCGTTGTCAAAGACGAAGTTGCCAAACGTGCCGTTTCCCCAGCCGTCTTCAGCAGAAATAATCCCGTTGTTCATGTTGATAACCGCGCCGACGGTAATGTGATCGCCGGTTGAATCGTTATGCAGCGTTCCGCCGTTTTGAAGATTGATTGTTCCAACGGTCTGATCGGAATAGCCCAGAATATCTCCGTGCCCCGCCAGAACGGACGTCGCGCCGTCAACGGTAACTGTACTTCCGGTTGCGAGCGTTCCTTTAATTCCGGTTTTGGTCAGTAAGAGGGTTCCACCTGAAACGGTTGTTCCGCCGGTATACGTGTTGTCGCCGGAAAGCGTCAGCGTACCTTCGCCGGTTTTGGTTAAAGCGCCTTCGCCGGAAATTGCGCCGGAAACTGTCAGGTTATGACCCGTTCCAATTTCAAATTCACCGTTGGCGTCCAATGTAACGCTGCCTGCAAACGTTGCAGCGTCGCCGCCTTCGACAAACTTGGCGCCTAATTTGTCCGTTCCGTCAATAGTCCAATTATCGGCGGTAATATCAGTTGTATTAGCGTAATAATACGGTTCCACTACAGGCGGCGTCTCGTTTTGTTTTTTCATAACGATGTAGTTGCCGGTTGTATCCAGATACCAGTTTGACGTTTGAGCGGAATTGACCAACAGCTGAATGTTGTCCAAAGAGCCAGAGATGCCTAATGTATCAATGAGAACATATCCGTCTGATGTATTGTTCCACCACGTCTGTTCGTCGTTATTAGCGAAATTAATATTGATGGCGCCGGAGGTCAAGTTCGCAGCGTTGGTAAACAGGTAATCGTAATTGGTTGCTGACATCGCGGCATAGAAATCAAAGTTGACTGTGCCGCCGTTGAGAGCGAAGTCTGCAATGGTAATATTTGCCGCCGAGCTGCCGGTTCCCAAAACAAACGAACCGCCGTTGAGCGTAACGTTGGTTGAGACGAGATTGGTTCCCGTCTGGAACGTTCCTCCCGATTCAACTGCTACTTGAGAAGTCGACAGAGCAGCGCCGCTCGGAACAAGGAGAGTTCCGCCGGAAACCGTCGTCGCGCCAGTATACGTATTAGCGCCGGAAAGCGTCATCGTTCCAGCGCCGGTTTTTGTAACAGAGCCAGAACCACTAATAACGCCGCTGAATGTCGTGTTAGCGTTTTCGGCATTGTTAAGAATAATCGCGTTAGAACCGATCTTAAGATTGCCAGCGCCAGAAAGTTTGTTCAGCTGCATGGTTGTTGATCCGGTATATTCAGAAACGTCAATCGTACCGTTGTTAATAACTTCGCTGGCATTAACCAGGTTAGTATTATTGCCTTTCAATTTAATTGTAGCGCTTCTATTGCCATTTGACTCGTTAGTAACCAGGGTTCCTGTAAAACCAGACAGGTTGCCTTCGAGAGTAACGGTGGGGGAGCCAGACGCTCCCTGCTTTGTGAGCTTACCAGGACCGGAAATGTCATTGGAGATTGTTTTAGTTAAACCTCCTGAAAACCGCAGATCCGTGTTTGCTGTGGCAAGGGTGATCGGACCTGTTCCCAGCTCACCGCCAGCATCCCATCTAATGGCTCCTTCAGAAATTATTGTCCCGCCGGAATACGTGCCAGCGCCAGAATAACGCAAAACGCCAGTTCCCGTTTTAGTAAGTGTACCAGAGCCAGAAACAGCTTTGGAAAAATCCATGCCGGCATTGGTAGCAATCTCCAAGTTCGCGTTATTCGTTACATTTCCAGATCCCAGCGTACCGCCGTCTGTCAATTTGAGCGTACCTTCGGAAATCGTCGTTCCGCCGGAATACGTGTTGTTTGCGGAAAGCGTCAGCGTTCCAGCGCCGGTTTTTGTAACGGCGCCGGAGCCGTCAATAACGCCAGAGATCGTCAAATCGTAGCCGGAGCCGATATCAAAAGAACCAGCGGCAGACATGTGTACCGGGTTCACAAAGGTTTGTGAATGAACAGAGCCTTCTTTGAATTGAACGCCCTTTTTGTTTGTTCCGTCAATAGTCCAGGAATTCGCGTTGATGTCATTCGTATTGGCGTAATACCAGGGATCGCTTGGCGCGTCAACCGCTATAAGCATAACGTTAGAGGGGGCAGCATAAAGATCCCAAGACTCTGTCGGCGCTCCGTTGACGTAGACTTGCATATTATCAAAATTGGTGATAGTGCCGTTAATAAGGGAGAAGCCTTCATCGTACGTTTTGATGAGGTTCCACCAATCGGTTTCGCTATCGTTATTAAATGTCAAATCAATAATACCGGATTTCAAACTTGCTGAACTGGCAACGAGCCAGTCGGCATCGTCGTTGGAACTGTCATTTAAATCCAGGCAGATTGTTCCGCCGTCAAGAGAAAGACTGGATACCGAAATAATCTTGGACGCAGAGGTGTCGCCAACGACAAAAGTTCCGCCGTCAATATTGACAGGGGTGTATGCCAGACTTTCTCCCGTCTGGAACGTTAGACTTACTCCCGTCTGGAACGTTCCCCCCGATTCAACCGTTACTTGAGAAGTTGACAGGGTGGCGCCGCTCGGAACGAGGAGAGTTCCGCCGGAAACCGTTGTTTCGCCGGAATACGTATTCTCGCCGGAGAGCGTCAATTTGCCAGAACCAGTTTTGGCAACAGACCCCGCGCCGGATATGCCATTGCTAACCGTTTGCTCGGATTCGTGAGCAAATTCCAAAGTCGCGTTTTCGTTTACTGTAACAGCGCCAGTTCCTAACGTACCGGAACCGGAGAGCTTAAGCGTTCCAGCTGAAATCGTTGTTCCGCCTTGATACGTATTGGCTTTGGTCATTGTCAGCGTACCAGCGCCGGTCTTGGTAAGGGCGCCATTGCCGGAAACGACGCCTGAAAGCGTCAGATTCTTTCCGGCTCCGATTTCAAAGTCGCCGTTGGAGTTCAATGCAACTCCGCCTGCAAACGTTGTGGAATTGTCGCCTTCAAGAAACTTGACGCCCAGTTTGCTTGTCCCGTCAATCGTCCAGGTATCCGCAGTAATGTCGTCTGTGTTAGCGTAATAATACAGCTCCCCAGGGGCAGGATCAGCCAGCGCAGCCCATGTTTGCGCCAATCGAAATTCGTCAAAGGTATACTCTCTGGCGCCGCGGAATGCAATATTGTCAAACGACAGATCCAGACTTGAAGAACCGACCATATCAGATAATCGGTATACGTGCTGCGTATCTTGCTGATCTTCAGAAAGTGACATATTCGGATCGATGTAAATATAGGCGTCGTCGCCAGTTCCATCTTCGCCAAACGTCAGTTTAACTACGAACAAGTGAATATCATTATCGTTCGGGTCGTTAGTGAAGTTCAACCTGCATTCTTGTCTGTTTCTATTGCTGTCATAAAAGACGCCAGCTATGTTATCGTACGACGTCCAATCATGGTAACTCATACCTAAGACTTCTTGACCGTTTCGATAGAGTTCACCGCCCATGTTCCATCTGCCGCTGTCTCCAACCTGCTGCATTAAAAAGCCGTAATATACAGATGTGTTAGTAACGCCCGCGCCGCCAATTAAACCGTCGGTTCCAAGAAGACCCCAATCTGCCATGACATTGTAATCCAACGTCATTACAGCGCCGTTGCCAGATCCGGAAACGTTGAGAACGCCGGTTTCGCTCGACCAGCCTGGATAATCCAGGTTTTTAGTAACATCGATAGCTGGTCCGCTTACGCCTGTCCATTTGGTTACCGGCGCCTGACCTACGTTCTTTTGAAGCTGTCCGACAAGAGAGCCGCTTTCGTATTTCGAGAAGGATTCTTTAATGCAAGTAACCGTAGGAGCTGGACCGAAAATATCGGTTAAAGACGACATCTGAGAAGCGTCGCCTTTGCTGGCAATGGTCGATGTGTCGGAATACGCCATTTTGATGTTGTCAAAATACATCGTTCCGCTGGTTCCCAATCGAAAACGGGTGTTTCCTGCTAGCGCTGAAGGAACCTGCACTGTTGGCGTTGTAAACAAATCTTCATATTTAAGTTCCGTCCCTAAATCATACGCCCAGGCGTACATTCCAGTAGAATTGGTAACGACAGCGTATGTTTTATTGGTATTGAGATAGCTTTCCGCAGTCTCGTCGTCCGTTCTGTTACTGGACGGTACGTTTCGTAACGACAGTCTTGTACCGTCAAATGTTCTGTGAGTAGTGTTGTCTGTTCCCTTGGCAAGACTTCCGAAAAAGTTCATTTCGGTACTGCCATTATACAAAGACAAACCGCCCCATTGATTGTCGGCTACGCCGATTTCCATGTCAAACGTATAGGCAAACGTGCCAGAACTGAGCGAACCGGAGGAACCGTAGGCTAAATAAGCCTGACGGTTTACGATTTTAGCTCGTGTATTTCCTGAAGAGTCCGTTTCCGTTGTAAGATTAGACCATTCTTGAGCGGTTCCGGTATTGTCCCAGTCCCAGCCGGACTTGTTCCCATCGAAATCTTCGAATCCGACAATCTCGGCAAACGAAACCGTTGATATCGACAGAATCGCCGCAAAAAAGAATACAAAAGCCCAGCCGTGCGTTAAAATACGAGCGGGGGACAGTATGGACAGGATTGAGTTCTTAGCCATGTTTATACTCCATATTTGAGTAAACAGGGGAAAAATGATATTTTAATCGACAGTTCAGTCATCTTCGCGACGACGGAAATCTGGATTATGGATATTATATATTATACACCAGATTTGATAATTTTGAAGGTTTGAACAAAATATTTTTAGAAAAGCATTTAGAAAATGATAAAATAGACAATATAGAGAGTCATTCCTAGCCGTCGCTTTCGTATTTGGCGGCTTGCCGTTCAAGATCATTTGTTTTTTGTTGCGAGCTACGTCCACAATCCGAAGTTGTCGCAGTCTTTCAGCAGGGCTTGACAACGCGTTTTTACTAAATTATAATTAACCTTGTTGTTATGGCGGCTGTTGAATCAAACCGTCGCCATGCGTCAATCCGATTTTTCCTGAATATACTTTCCAAAGAGGAAAATTATGCGTTTTTATTCGTCCGTAACCCGATTTCTATTGATCTTTCTGTTTCTGTTCGTTTTTGCCGTTGGGGCGAAGGCGCAAAACGCGCCGGAGCTGAAGACGCTCAAAAACGCTCGAATTGTAACGATTAACTGTATTATCCGCGTGAATCAAATCGAGTGCGCCCGGGATCGGAACGTAGGTCATGACGAGGCGGCGCTCCATACGCCGGAGGTGATGAAGCGCTTTCGCGACGCCGTAACGGCAGGCATGCCCAACGCGCGAATCACGTGGGCGTTCTCGTGGCTGGCGCTGCACGACCAGCGTCCGAACTACGTCAAGCTGCGAGAAATGGCGGTCGAATATCACCGCACGCTGGGCGACGAAATCACGTTTATTCCCGGCGGGTATTTCGCCCCGATGTACTCTTCCCGCGAGCAGGTAAACCGTGACATTCACGAGGCGTTGGAGATTATTAAGAACATGGTCGGCGACGGCTACTGTCCCAAATGCCTCGTTGGCGGATTTCTCGCTGCCGACAATCTGCGGCATCTGGCGGAAGTAGAAGGAATTCACGTCGCGCAGGGAACCATTTGGAGTCAGTACGGAATCGACAACGGCGACGGCGACGGCTCGATCTGCTATCCGTACTATCCAAGCAAGTCGCACGTATGCCGCCCCGCTCAGGGCGAGGAAGACTTTATCGACTGCGTTAATCTGGACGGCTGGACGTGCGATTTCCTCTGCGCTCGCCGGTTCGGCTTTGAGGGCGGATTCAACAGCCGGCTGGGCGTCGGTCCGATTGAAGCGTACGGTCAACGTCTCAAGCCAGACGATGGATTCAAAGAAGTCATGGCGACGACTGCCATTCATTTCGACGAAAACCTGACGCGAAACGGATTCGGCTGGGTTACAGTGAACTGGGAACTGAGTCTTGTCAAATCCATGAAAACGGACGCAACGCCGCGGTTGACCCAGTGGCTTGAGACGATTCGCGAACGCTGGCCGGACGCCCGGGTTGTTACAATGGGCGAATTCGGCGAAACGTGGCGGCGCGAACATCCAACCAACGATGGGCTGAATTACGAGTTCGTCGAACGCGGGACGGGACTGGGCGGCTCGGACGCAAATCTGGAAATCCATTGGTGGATGAACAAGGATTTCCGTCTGGCGTCTCTGCGCGACTGGCAGAAGAACGACGAACCGATGATTATCGACTTTACCCGCTACGACCTCCCCGCCGCGGAACCCGCTGACCCGACGCCCGGCAAACCGACTCGAAACTGGAGCCTGGTCAACCGAATCAATCAGAAACATCGCCGTCCGGAAGACAAACCAATTCCGTTTGCAAACCTGACGGAAGAAGAAAAGACGCTGGTTAAAAAATACATTTCGCTGGGGGATGAGTAAGAAGGAATTTTAGCCGCAAAGAACGCAAAGAACGCAAAGATCGCAAAGAAATGAAAACGGACGCGAAGCGTTCACCTGGAACCGCGTTAGCGGTTCAATTTTAATAGCCGTGGGTTTCAACCCACGGACTAATGAACACGCAAAAAAGAATATCGTCAAATAACCTTTTCCGTCTGTCCTCCTGCAAGGAGGGCGGAAGGAAAAGGAACTGCAACGATTAGACAAAACGGGTTGCGTAATCGCCCGTAAGCCTCACGCAAAGTTCGCAAAGTTCGCGAAGTTTTAAAACTATGCGTTCTTTGCGTCCTTTGCGGCTTAAAAATTCTTCGGCAAACATCGTCCGTCTTCCATTAACCAATCGGTGAATATCTGTTTAATCCGTAAAATCCGTGTGCGGACTGACCTGCGAACAACCATCGAGGAGCGCTTGCGTAACTCCTCACTCCTAATTCCTAACTCACATAGCGTCCGTTCTCACCACGTATCCGTACGGCGGGAGTTCGTAGTTGAGGTCGGTAAACGTCCCGTTTTGAATCGGCGCGAATTGCGGCGAGACTTTGGAATTGACCCAGACTTTAACCGGGTTCTTCGTCGTGTTGACAACAACCAGAGCGTTTTTGTCGCCCAGCTCGCGTCTAAAGGCGAGGACGGAGTCCATCTTGTCGTTTTCCAGCCAGACGATTTTTCCCGCAGTAAAGACGTCGTTTGAGCGCCGCAGCTGCGCCAGCTGACGAATCAAAGCGGTTCGCGCCTGACCTTGCGGCGTCTGCGCCAAAGACCAGTCGACGCACACCGTCGGAGTACTCAGATTGGCTTTCTTCGCCTGAGCGGTGTTGCCAAACAGACACTGCGGGCTGACGTCGGCAACTTCCTGACCGCCGTACAGCATCGGGACGCCGTCCTGAGTAAACAGAAGCGTCAAGACCGCGTTGACGCCCTCGAAGGTATACTCCTTTTCAGGACGATTTAACCGCTTGTCGCTGGCGATGTCGTGATTGTCGATGTAGCGCAGGAACCGCGCGCCCTGCACGTTCTGTGACGCTATCGACAGGCACCGGCTTCTGTAGGCAGACGCCGGCTTGCGGCCGCAAAAAGAGTCGTTGAGAGTTCCGACAAACGCGAAACTGTAGTTGACGTCAAACGCTTCAACCAGAGATTGCGGTTTCGTCCCCTCGTTGATAAACCCGACTTTTGGGTTAATCTTTTCGCACCGTCTGCGGGCTTCCTCCCAGAACGCGACTGGAATGCGGTCGCCGACGTCCATGCGGAACCCGTCCGCCTTGTAGTCGCGAACCCACTGTTCCATGTTTTGAATGAGGTACTCGCGCAGCTCCGGAGACTCAAAATTCAGCATCGGGAAATGCCATCTGCCGTTTTTGACAGCGCCGGTTTCGTCACGCTGAACGAAGTCCGGATGGCTTTCAATAAAGACCGCAGTGGGACCGCAATGGAAAAAGACCATGTCGAGCATAACCCGCATTCCCAGCGCGTGAGCGGCGGTGATAAAGTCCTTGAGATCCTGATTGGTTCCGTATTCCGGGTCGACGTTGTAATAGTCCTTCATACGATACGGATTGCAGGGGTTCTCCATTCCAGACGCCTTCTGCCGATCGCTCCAAAAAGCTTTGTTCATATCGTCGTCCGAAACGAAAACCGGACACAAATAAACCGCCGTTACCCCCAGTTTGGCGATAGACTCCAGTTTCTCTTCAGCCGCCTTGAGCGTCCCCTGTTCGGTAAACCCGCGCAAACTGATTTGATAGACAACCCCTTTCGCCAGCCAGTCCGGCGACTTCCGAGCGGTTTTGTCGTGAAACGATTCTGCCGACGCAGCGCCGGTCCAGTTCATCGCGCCAGCGGCAATCAGACCCAACGAAGACGTTTTAATAAAATTTCGACGCGTACAGTTATTCATGTTTGATCCTTTCTTTGTAGTTGCGAGTAGCGAGATATTAAAACAGACGCGATAGCGTTCCGATAGAACTGCGTTAGCTGTTCAATATCAATAGCCGTGGGTTTTAACCCACGGAACGAGTTGCGAGAGGATTTTGTTAAGCAATACTCGTTTCCGTACATTTAGTTTATCCTATTGATAAACAAAAAGCAACCCCCCGGGACGAAACAAAAATGAAAGGCGGTAACGGAGCGAGTGAAACGAGCGTAGTTACGTTTAGGCGAGCCACGGGTGTAAACCCGTGGGCATGAGCGAAGCGAACGAAAAATCTCACGCGAAGTTCGCGAAGTTCGCAAAGTTCGCGAAGTTTTAAAAACTATGCGTTCTTTGCGTTCTTTGCGGCTTAATATCTTCGGCGGATTTTATCCGCGATCCAGAAAGGGTTACGACTGCGGCGAAGGTTATCGGTGGGGCGCCTCGCCGCCAACCGTTCGCGGGAAGTAGACCGACATGGGGCTTAGTCCGCGGTTCGCCCAGGAGTAGTACGGAATCGCGATGCAGTCGACGTCGCGGGTTGTTACAGTTCCGTTTTCCTCTTGAACGCATTCCTTAAGCGTTCCCTTAACGGTCATAACGCCGTTGAGCAGGTCAGAGCGGAACTCCGTTGACAGCGGGGCGTCGTCCGCAAGGACAAGAGCGTGAAGGCTGCTCGGGGCTTTGCCGGTCTGTTTGACGACGCAGTCCTGAGCTTCAATGCAGTAGACCAGCGGGCCGCGCTGAATGCAGGACAGTCCAACGTCCGCCTTGACGCGTTCGTTTGTTACAACCTTGAGCGTTTGCATCGGGAAGTTGAGGGTAAACGAGTCGCCCGCCTTCCACGTTCCGGTAAGAACGAAATAGCCGGGGTCCCGTTTGACGTCTTTGCCGTCTGCGGCGCACTTTGGCTGCTGGGATTTGTCGAAGTTGATAAACGAGTGCAGACGGTTCCCGTCGACTTCCGGAACCGCTTCGCCGACAGACCAGCCGGGGATTCTCGCCTTGACGGTAAACGCCCCGTCGGTTAAAACGGTAACCTTGACCGCACCGTCCCACGGGTATTGCGTTTCGACTTTAATTTTGACGTCTGCGGGAGCGCCGTCGACGGTAACGCCTTTCAAGGTCGCTTCCGATTGAGCGTACAAATTTATGGCTCTCTAACAAAATCTATGGGTAAGTTTTGGTTCAGGCAATTTCCCAAGGGTATGGAATAAAGCGGTTTGCAGCGTTTCATCGCTGCCAAACCCATAGCTTTTTCTTACGGTCAATTTAACCTTGTTATTAAAGC
>JAFQXE010000034.1 GCA_017407125.1 Thermoguttaceae bacterium | reverse complement strand
GCTTTAATAACAAGGTTAAATTGACCGTAAGAAAAAGCTATGGGTTTGGCAGCGATGAAACGCTGCAAACCGCTTTATTCCATACCCTTGGGAAATTGCCTGAACCAAAACTTACCCATAGATTTTGTTAGAGAGCCATAATTATTGGTGGGGTGACGATCTCTCTGTAAAAGGTTATGCAGAGGTGATTTCAGGCGTTGAAAATCACGTCGTCGCAACTGGCGCTGGCAGGACGCAAACCCTTTACCTCAATGGACAGCTAATTGGCACAAGGAATGCGAATGGCGATAGAAGCGAAGAGAATCGAGCTTTTTTCGTTGGAAATACTATTAACAATAACACGGAAACGCTTTACGGTTCTATTGACAACGCGTCTGTTTATAACGAAGCTCTGGAACAGACGGAAATTATCAACATTGCGTCACATACCTACAGCGGTTTGACCAACTACTGGAAGTCGGGCGACCGGGTTGACCGCGTCAGCGGCGCTGTCATGCCGGACACGGTTACAGGCGCAGGCGTTGTTACAGGCGACACCGGTACGATGGTCTTCAATCGCGAGCTTCAAGCTGGCGAAAGAGCGTATTATCAAGGTCAGCTGGCTTCCGGACACGGCTACGTCATCGACAACATTGCGTCAAGCGAATCGGCTAAAACGACGTGGCTTCGCACGACGTCCGGCAATCTTTCTGACGCGGGTCAGACCCCGTTGGGAATCTACGTCGGCGGTACGACGACCATCTCAACGCTGACGGCAACGCCGGCTCAGCTTAACGCGGTAAATCATACGCTGATTTTGGGCGGCGGCGCGCTGGAACTCAACGCCTCCGGAGACGCTGTTATCGATACAAACCGCGTTGACTTCAGCAGCGCGATTGTCAATGTAACGGGATCCGGCAAGGTTACGGTCAATTCGACCAACCAGATGACGTTCAGAAACGTTTCGATTGCCGACGGAACCGCGTTGGAACTTAAGACCGACAAAAACATGGCTTTCTATGGAGCAATTACCGGGTCCGGCGACCTGATTAAAACCGGTTCCGGAGATATGTTGCTTGATTCTGCCGGCAACTTAAGCTACGCCGGTACAGTCCGCGTCTATGGAGGGACGATGACGTTCCACGTTCAAGACGTTTGGGGAAACGCTGATCAAGTTCATAATAATTCATACATAATTGATAACGCAATTGTTACAAACGATGCGGCTGTCTTCAATAATATGCGCGATGCAACGTTCAGAAACGGCGCGAAGATTGTCGCGGCAAACGGAAACGCCGACTGGAAAGCGTTCATGCTTACAGGAACCACAACCGTTGATTTCTCCGGCGACGGTTCCGCTGCTGAAAATCCCGTCGTCTTTGAAGTTGCCAGTACAGCAACCGGAGACGCGCGAACTAACGCGACAATCTGCCCATTCGACAACACGTTCAACGTTGCGGATATTACCAAGTCTGCCGATGCTGACCTTATCGTTACCGCAGTTTTGGCAAGTACGCCCAACAACGGAAGCCGAGTTGGAAAATTCACAAAAACCGGCGACGGAACGATGTTGCTTACTGCTGCGAACACGTACACCGGCGGAACGACGCTTAAGGCGGGCGAAATTATTGCTGCCAACGATTCCGCTCTCGGAACCGGCGCGGTCACAATCTTAGACGGCGTTCTGACTCTTGGCGAAAACGCTACGGCAGCTCAGCATTTAACCACCAACGGCGCGTTCGCCATTTCCGGCGGTCAGATCAACTTCGACTTTGTCAACGCTGGCAGCGCTCAGTTTGACAATATTAATATTGGCTCTGGCGCGCTGGACATTTCCGGCGGTACGTTCAACGTCAATTTTGCCGACGGCGCTGAAGAAACCTGGTTCAACAATGCGGGCAACGGCTATGCGCTCATTGCCAGCTCAGGCGCGACGTACGTCGGCGATCTGACATATTCTCTTAGCGGCGTCAGTTCCGATTACGGCTGGAAGCTGAAAAGTTCAACGTCCGGCTTGTATCTGTATGGAAAAATTGTCTCTGATTATTACAAGCTCGATTCCGCGACAATGACAGACGACGTTGTTACCGGCAATACCTACGGTTCCTATTTGGGAATTCAGTTTGACAATACGACGTTTGCCTCGGCAACCGAGGCGGTCAACACCGGCTGGCTGTTTATGAACGATATGGATGGTACGGTCAAGGTTGGCGAAGGTTATACGCTCACCCAGCAAGGGCTTGTTACTGGAACGAAAGGACTGCTCAAAACCGGAGCGGGTACTCTGGTTATCGAACGTGAAAACGAATATCAGGGCGGAACGGCAATTGAAGAAGGAAAACTGGTTTTGAAGGACTCTGGAACTCTTGGAACCGGAACGTCGCTTGCCAATGCAGGAACGTTTGAGATTAACAATAATGAAGACCGCGAATTCACAACCTCAATTTCCGGCTCTGGCGACGTTGTTAAAAGTGGAACGGGCGTTCTCACGTTAAGCGTTCCCAACAAGTTTACCGGCGACATGGACATTACCGAGGGAACGGTCGTTATGGCTTACAACGCCGGCGTTGCCGGCACAGCCAGAACGGCTACTGTCCTGGGCGACCCTTCTGTTGCAGGTCGAAAGATCACGGTTCATGCCGGCGCGACTCTGACGACGGAATCTTCCAGTCGCGGCATTGACGTCTTTGGCGGCGCGGACGCCCATCCGGAATTTACTATCGTTGCTGACGGCGGTACGATTGCGACTTCAAGCAATCAGTTGACAACCTACGGCGACATCGAACTGAAAAACGGAGCCATTTTTGAAGATCGCGGCGGGCACATGAATAGCGCCACCTCCGCTAATGGCTGGTATACAATTTTCAATGGCAACATCTACGTTACAAGTGGAAACGCGACAATTCGGTCGACAGAAAATGGAAAGGGCATTTCCATGCTGGGTTATCGCAGTGGCGTTGCTACAGGAACCACGTTTGACGTTGCTAAAGATTCAACGCTGACAGTATCCGCGATTCTGAAAGACTGTGTAAACTACGGAAAAGCGTGCTCCTTTACCAAAACAGGCGAAGGAACAATGGAACTTACCAACAATACAAATACCTATACCGGCAACATCGTCGTTGACGAAGGCAAGCTGATTGCCAAGACCAAGTGGGCGGGAACAAGCACAACCGTTTTTGGCAAGTATCAAGCCAAGACCGTTACGGTCAACAAGGACGGCGAACTTGTTCTTGCCGCTCAGGACGTTGTTTCCGATTCCAGCCACAGCACTCCGATTCAGTTTATTGTCAACGGCGGAAAGATCAGCAACTCCGGAAAGGTTTACAACAACTTGAACAATACTGTGTTTACCGATGGCGCAGAACTTTACGCGTCTGACGGAAACGCTGAATGGAAAGCGTATAAACTTTCAACAACGGTTTCCGTTTCTCGTATTGAAGGCGCTTCCGCCGCTCAGCCGGTTAAGTTCACATCCGACCCGAGCAAGCCAGACGCGACGTTCTCATTTGGCGATACGACAAGAATTATTGTCGACGACGTTACCAGCGAATCCGCTGACGAAGTTGACACTCTGTCCGACCTGATTATTTCCGGCTTGGTAACCAATCCGAACAGAGAAAGCAACCGTACTTTCTATAAAGAAGGAAAAGGAACGCTTGAATTCACCGCCGCCAACACGTTCAACGGAAACGTTGGAATTCGCGAAGGCGTTATGCGTCTGACCGGCGACGGCGCGCTTGGAACCGCCGCCGTTGCAATCGACGCCGGCGCTACGCTGGAATTCTCCGTTGCGGATGAAAAACGCTTTAACAACACCGTTTCCGGAGTTGGAAAACTTCTCAAGACCGGCGAAGGCGTTCTGTTCCTCAACGGAACGGAAGCCAACCCGATTACCGCGTCTGAATTTGATGTGGAAGCTGGCGATTTGATGTTCAACGGCGACTATGCGGGTAACTTGATTGTTTACGATGGCGCGCTGCTTTCGCCGGGCAACTCAGTTGGAACGCTCAACGTTACAGGCGGGGTTACTTTTGACGACGGCTCGACGCTGCTTATCGAACAGGACGCAACGGGAATCGACGTTCTCAACGCAGGGACGTTAACCGTTTCTGAGAATGCGATTATCGACATTGTTTCCACTGCGTTCCAACCGGGCGCTGAGCTTGTGATTTTGACGCAGTCAAGCAATTTCTCTGGAACATACGCAGACGATTCGTTCTGGAATTCGTTACTGTCGCCAGGAAGCGATTATCTCTGGAATCTGTCCGTCGCAGACAACATGGTTTTGGCGTCTGTTGATCCCAACGCCGTTCCGGAACCGTCGACCTGGGCTCTGCTGGTCCTCGGCGCGGCAGGTCTGCTGTACTGGCGAAAAAGAAAGTAATCAAGCGTAAAGCATCATTAAACAGCGGGAGGAAACTCCCGCTGTTTTTGTAATAACTTGTAAAAGATTCAATCCTTATTTTTATTCATCGGATTGTTCAGTCAGCGAGGATTCATCATCCTGCAATAACCAACTGACGTATTCAGGATAAGCGTCGTACTTAACGTCTTCGGACGGCGGCCAGAAGACGCCGTTATGGATATTCTCCATGACTTCGCTAATTTTATCCTCTGCAGTCTTGAAAACGTCGTCTGTCCACTCAGGATTCTCAAACTTGGCGACTTTCTCTTTAGAAATATTGATATATCCAACTTTGATTTCCGCGTCCATGCTAAATTCAGGAAACAGTTCCTGGTTGGCGAGTAAGAGATGACGATAAACCGGCAGTTGAAGATTAATCCATTTGTTTTTATCGAGATGGTCTTCATTTGGATTTTTACCGGAATCAGACGTTTTATAGTCCAACAGAGCAATATCGCCGTTGGGGAGCAGGTCGATGCGGTCGATTCTGCCGACGAGCGTCATTTCTTCCTTGTCTTCAAATTGAACAATTTCATTAAGCGGCTTTTCGATAGCAATTGTATTCCCGGGCCAGGAGCGCTGGAATCCAGCAAAGGCTTCCAGACGCTGTTTAATAATCTCTTTTTGGATGACAATGCTGGGCTGAACGCTGTTTGGATAGCTCTGTTCAAAAAGTTGGTCAACAATGGCATTAAGCTTTTGGGAGAGTTCTTCTGAATCAGGATGCCAGTTATAATTTCCGCTATCCAATTCTTCTTGCGCCCAGGTCTGTAAAACCTGATGAATTATAGAGCCAAAAGACAATGCTTGCAATTCGTTTACAGCATAGTCCGTCGGCTCGACGTTAGCAACGTATTTCAGATAAAATCTGAACGGACATTCGAGGTACGACTTAAATTTTGTCGCGGAAACTTCTGTAACAACGCCTTTAAATTTGTTTCCTCTAAGATTGTCATTTGCCCATTTCAATACGTTATTGCGAGACGAATCGCTTGGGAGCGTCTTTTCGCCAACTTCCTGGGACAGCGTGAATTTGGGTAACGAATCTTTATTGTTAGGCTCTCTCTTTTTAAAGAAATTGTAAGCTTGCTGTGTGAATTTGTCTTTATGAAACAACAGACGGCTGGGCAGGGCGGCTTTGCCTTCGGTATCGACTTTGCCGCAAATAACCAAGAGATGTTTTTTTGACGACGCCATTGCTTTGAGCGAGTAGGCGTCGCGGGCAAGACGTCTGCTATTATCCAGAATTCCCAACTCTTTTCGTAGTTCGTTTGGCAGGAATAGATCGGAATTGGAGTTTTGAGGAATGACGCCTTCGTTAAACGAAAGAATCGTCAGAACAGGCGCTCTGTCCCATACCAGTTCCAGCCAGCCTGCCAGGTGAATCATGGATTTTGAAGTATCCTGCGGATTGAGGTTGTCCAATTCGTCATCCGGCACGTCAATGTCTTCTGACCCATTAATCAAATTGAACGATTGCAATCGCAGCAGAACCATTTTTAACGCAGATTGGGGCGACAGCTTTCCGGTGAACTCTTCTGAAATGTTTTTCAGTTTACCGCAGGAGTTGATGATCAATGCCTCAACGCTGAGTATAAAGCTGGTTTTATCTTCAGGAAGCTGATTAAAGAGCGTTGCGATAATTTGTCCCAAATCTTTGTCGAGTTCTTTTTTGAGGAAGTCGGAAAGCCATTCCATAACCCAACTCAAGGCGTCTCTAACCATTTGGATTTGCTGACTGGTGCATGAAAGCGACGGTTTCAGCTTTTTTCTTTTGACAGACGAAACGTCCAATGGGAAATACTCCTGCTGAAAACTGTCCAGAGCGGAAAGAATATCCATTTTTGTTCCTGACGCGTTTTTCGATACCGCGGCGAAGACGGCAGGATGTCGAACCAGGTTGGCGAAGGACTCGTAGCTGTGGAAATCCAGAAAATCTGAAATAGCCAAAAGCAACGCGTAGGGCGCGGTTGAAGTAATTGGAACGCCGATTAGGTTGTCAATTTGAAGCCCCAATTTTTCAGCGGCGGCCTGAACGTATGGAATCATTTTGTCGTCTGGGGCGCCGATTGTAACTTCCTCCGGAGTGTATTGACTGCTAAGCTGACGAATGTACTCAAAAGCGCAAAGGACCTGTTCTTCCGGCTTTTCAACCAGAACGATCTTTTTATCGGACAGAGGACAGAGCAGATCCTCGCTCCAATGATTGACGTCAAGCGCGCCGTAGTCGTCAAAACCGTCTGAATCGGATTCTGGAGCGAAGATTAATGCTGTTACATGATCGCGAACTTCATTGAGGATTGCTTTTTGAACCCGGTTTAAATCGACAATTCCCGCCAGGACGACGTCAAGATTTGTTTCAAAATCGCCAGGCTGTTTGAAAGCCAACGCGTAACGTCTGGCAACCTGAACGTCCCAGAGATTGTTTTCGTCTAAAATCGACAGGTATTTTTCTTTGATTTTAGAGAAATACTTCCAACGGTCGATTTCCTTTTTTAAATTATGATCTTTATGATTATTCTGGAATTTTACGAGTTCGTTGACAACGTTGCGATCGCATTTGCTCAATTCGTTATCAAAATTCGACGTCTCAGCCGACTGCTGGCGAGGGCGATGTTTTAAAAGCAGCTTGCGGAATTCGTCGTCAAAATCCAGCATTTCCGCCGACAGACTTTGATGCAGCTTTGAAAACATTTGCCCCAGCAGATATTGCCCTTCCAAATCGTCGTCGTCAGGAATTGAGGGCAAATATTCAATTCGCTTTTTTTCATCCGACATTTTAATCGCGCGAAACCAAGCGAGGTTTTGAGTAACGTCGTCTGCAAACGGACGCGTCTGTCGATAAAAAAATTCCGGAGCTCGGCCGATTGTTACAATTTTCGGGATTTCCAAAAGAACGCTCCTTTCCTGAGAAAACAGAAGCAGCTGATACAGCAGCTCCCGCCGAACTCGCGCAGACGGCACGACCAGAAGAACGTTCGACAAATTCCATGATCCGGTTTCTTTATTAAGATACTTTTCCTGATTGAAGAGATATTCAATAACAGAATCAATTGCCGGTTTGTTCTGGTCGAGGAATACTTTATTCATGGCTTTGAAAGGATGTTAGATGAATGGAAAATGCTGCGTTCTATTCTTTTACAATTGCGACAATCGCAAGATTATGAGCGTTGGCGTAGTCGACCACGGCGTCTTCGTCGATGAGAATCGTTTTCTCGGCTTCGACGGCAAGAACGGCCCCTCCGGCGGCGACGAGATTTTTAACGGTTGTCATGCCAATCGTCGGGACGTCAAAACGCATGTCCTGCTGCGGTTTGGCAACTTTGACCATGACAAGCCCTCCGCGCTGTGACAATTCTCCGGCGCGGCGAATGCAGGCGTCCGTCCCCTCAATGGCTTCAATGGCAACCGCCATCTGGTTTTTGACGATAACCGTCTGACCGACGTCAAATCGCCCCATGTCCTTGGCGACCTGCCAGCCGTATTCGATGTCTTTCATCTGCAATTCCGTCGGCTGACGTTTGGTCAGACAGCCCTCCTTGACCAGCAGGGCAGGGCAGTAGTCCGTCGGAACGCCCATCCGGATGCCGTTTTGAGCGTATAGGTCTACAATCCGTTTGAGAAACGAGTCGTCGCGGTAGTCCTTCTTTTTAAACAGGAAAAAGGCGGCAAACGTTTTGATCGTTACCCAGTCCGGCAGCAGAGCGAACAGCGCCCACGGCTTGAAGAGTTCCTTTTTGTGAATCTTGCCCAGCATGATGCAGTCTGGTACGGAATGGGACTGAAAATAACGGATGCTTTGCCCGAACTTGCCCAGCGACGTCCAGGCAAAGTCCGTGCAGATTTCCCGCAGTTCCGACTCGCTTTTACAGTGCCCCTTCACGCCCAGACAGTAGACGCTGTACCCGGCGTCTTTAAGCGCCTGCGCTACACGGACGGGATAGTTCCCCCATCCCGCCAGCATTCCGATGCGTTTTTCAACTTGTTCTTCCTGACAAGCCATTGCGACGACCTCAGACGTTCTTGCCCAGCTCTTTGGCTTTTTCGAGAAGTTCCGGACGCGTCTGAATGGCGTCTTTGGCGCCCAAACCGTCTGCTATGAGGATGTCGCCGATTTCCCATTCCAGATAGCCGCAAATCTGCTGGTAGGACGCGATAATGCCGTCGAAATAGCCGTTTTCATTGGTCGCTTCCGCCGAGAAAATCAAATACGACTTGGAAATGTGGAGCTTGCCTGCGCCGGGTTCCGTCATGAACGCATAGAGTTTATCGATTGCCGCCTTGATTTCAGCAGAGAACGTAAACCAGTAAACCGGCGTGGCGAAAACGACGACGTCCGCCTTTTCCAGAGCCGGCGCGAGCGTTCTGAAACCATCGTCAAAAACGCAGGCGGTTCCTTTCGTCCAGCAGCATTCGCAGGCGCGGCACGGTAAAACCGGGTTGTCCGCCGTCGAGAAAATCTCGACATCGTTTCCCGCCTCGCGCGCTCCCTGAGCAAACGCTTCCGCCAGTTGGTTACTGTTCCCGCCCTTGCGAGGGCTGCCAGTTATAATCAAAATGTTTTTTGCCATGATTTGTGTTGAGTTGTTATGGGTATTGTGTTACAGTACTGAGAGTTATACTCCTATGATATATCATACCAGACAAGCCGGCTTTTGTCAACACGACAGGGGGGCTGTTTTGCCGATATAATTCAACATTTCATCAAAAAAGGGAATTGGTTTTGTCAACCAATTCCCCCGCATATTTATATGCTGTTCATCGAAGCGGATTTAGCTTCAAAGGTTTACTTAATTAGCCGGAACGACCATCGGCGTATTTTCCTGGAATACCGCGGTCTTCGTTGTACCATCCTTGTACTTGAAGGTAACCTTGAGCGTCTTGACGACGTTGACAATCGGGTCGCCAGCGAGGTTGTTGTACATGCCCAGCTGAGTGATGCGTTTGCCCTGGAATGCCTTCTTGACCTGTTCGGTAACGTCAACGAATTTGTCGTTAGCTCCGTAGACGGCAGAGACGATTTCCGCGTCGCACGGTTCGTTATTGAACAGTTTCAGCGGGACGCCGGCAACCTTTTCGGAGTCGCCTTCCTGGTTGATGTCGAATCGGTTAATAACCGGGGCGGTGGCAATACGCGGACGTACAGGCGGAATGTTGTTGACGCTGTAGTGATCCGGGTCGTACATCTGACGGATTTCTTCGTCTCCCAGATACGGACCGTTGCAGTCTACCCAGGCGATGAGTCGTTCGCGATCGACGCCTTCAACCTTAACGCCGTGGTGCTCACCGGAGCAGGCGTTGTGAATGAGCTTGCTGACGGGGCTGAACGCTGAGTACGGCGGCAGAGTCGCGAGGTTAGCCGGGTCGTTCGTGCCGTAGCCTTCTACGATAAACAGACCAGCGATGTTGGCGGGAACGTTGTGTTCGTCGCGCTTTTTCGGACCGCCCCACGGGCAGGCGCCGGTAACCATCGTATAGTACGGTTCGCAGAACGGGCTTGTGTCGTTTGGACGAGACATGACGTTGCCCCACCAGCCGTGAGTCGACGGACGGCAAACCATGTTGAGCTTTTTGTACGCGTCGTTTTCCGGGTCTTGATGGCACTTGCCGCAGTACTTGTCCAGAACCGGCTGAACGAATCGCATATAGGAAATGGATTCTTCCGTTCCCCAGCTGGGCGGCGTGAGTTTCTGCGGGCCTTTCTTCATAGCCATGTTCATGTTTTTGGCTTGCGGGTTGCTCTTTGTGTTGAGCTTGGATTCGTGGCAGCCAAAGCATCCGCGGGTTTCGCCCGGCATGACGTTGGTGAAGGTACGCATAACGTGAATCGCCATGCCGTTTTCGTCTAACATTTCAAAGTAGACGGACTTGCCGGCGGGCAGTTCGAAGTAAATGCTTCCATCCGGTTCAATCGGAACGGTTCCGAGGATTCGTTTGACGCCTTCAGCCTGGAAGACGGAAACGGCGGGACCGTCGTGCTGAACGGTTTTAACCCAGGTCGTGTAGTTTTTCGGGTCCATCTGAACAACGCGAATCGCCTTGCCTTTTTCTCTCAGGATTTCCGGAGCGTTGTCAAAGACGTTGTTAGAGTACAGATATCCCGGTTTGGGCTGTTCGCCAGAACCGATCTTCGGCCAGTCGACTTTGTCTGGAACGACAGTCGGAACCGGACGCGGTTTGAGAGGCATGGCGTACCAGGCGTTGGCGTTTTCGGACTTGTGAATCAGTTCCTTGTTTCCGTAGACGTCCTGCAGATAAACCATGAAGAACCATCCGTTGTGCGGGCCGTTGTAAAGGTGTCCGCCGTAACGAGCGGAAACGAGCATGTATTCTTCAGACAGCGGGAACGGGGACTTGTACGCGAAGTACTTGCCCGCCTGATGGTAATCGTAAGACGGAGCCGGGTCTTGTGGTCCGTTGCCGACTTCCGGCCAGGCGACTTCTCGAGTAATGCGT
Source organism: Thermoguttaceae bacterium (assembly GCA_017407125.1). Lineage (GTDB taxonomy): Bacteria > Planctomycetota > Planctomycetia > Pirellulales > Thermoguttaceae > RUG11551. The sequence continues at coordinate 96,880 of JAFQXE010000034.1, read as the reverse complement.
TCCAAGCCGTCCGGATAGTTCAGACCGCGAGTCGGGTCAATGTATCCAATCGAGCCGTTAAACCAGGCGTGGTGTCCAACAGCAGTAAAGACGATCTTTTTGGAATCCGGAATAGCGCGGGCTTCGGTCAAGACGTCCGGCCAGGTGGACTGGTTGCCCCACAGCGTTTGCGTGTTGGTTCCGTCCGGGTTCATTGTCCAGAGGGACTGAACGCGCCACAGAGCTTTATCGGTGTATTCCCAACGGGTGTAGATAACGCGGCCGTCAGGAAGCATGTTGGTCATGTATTCCGGTTCGCCGTTGGCGGAAATGACGTAGATGTTCTTTCCGTCGCCGTCACAGCGGGTAACTGCGAACGCGTGCGTCATGGGCATGCAGCGAACGTAGCTGCCTTGACGAGACGAGCAGAAGACGATGTGACCGTCCGGCGTGTAAATCGGGTCGAGGTCGTCGTAGTCGCCCTTGGTCAGCTGACGGCAGTTGGTTCCGTCAACGTTGACTTTGTACAGGTGGAACGATTTTTCTCCCAGCGGACGATAGCAGAAAAGAACTTCTTTGCCGTCGAATGACAGGTCCGGACGCCAGAACGCGCCGTCCATGGTTTTGCCGTCGATGGTAACGTCTTTGAGAATGTCCTTTTTGATTTCCAGCGGGTTCAAACCGACTACGAGCAGCTTTCCGCCGTCAACCGCCATGTAGCCGTTGCGGTGACGCGCTTCGTGTCCCCATTCGTCGGTGGCGTCGCCCGGCTTTCCTTTCGGATACGGGTTGGATACCATCAAAATGGAATCGAAGTCAATCAGAGGGTTGGAGAACATGATGTCTCGTTTGACTTTGCGGACTTCAAAATACAGAGCCTTGAAATCCTGATTAGGGTTGGCGTCGAGCTTTTTCTGAAGGTCGTCCAGCTTCGCGACTTTGTCGGACAGGTCGATGTCGTCGTCCATGTCGGCGATGCGTTCCGCCGCTTCTTTAGCCCACTTGATTTCGTTGGCGACTTTGCCAGCGTCGAAGGCGTTGTCCGCCTGGAAGGACCAGTCGTCAAGAATCTGCTGCTGCGCTTCCGGACTCAGCTGATCAAAGGGCGTGTATCCCGCCCAGGCAGCCGCGCAGCACATAGCGATCATGGCTGCAAATGTTTGAACAAATCGAGGCATGTTCTCTCCTTTCAAATAGTAAAATATTATACGGTTTACATTTCAGTTATATTCCGATTATTTTCATTTTACCAGAACCGGAATTTCATTGCAATAGGGCAATCAAGATATTTTTAGAGAAATTTTTAAGAAAAACAGAGCGGCGATTATTTGCCCATGTCCGCTCTAAACCGTTAGTGTGCGGACAGTAACGAGGAGCTACCGTCCGCTTTTCTATTGCGAGGCCTACTCGCTAACTGCTTTCACCTGTTCCGGCGTCAGCGCCCAGCTGTAAACGCGGGCGTAGGCAACGCGACCGGGGAAGAAGAACTCGCCGGTACCTTTGCCGGAAATGTCGGAGCCGATGCAGAACGACCGGCTTTCCGGCGTCTCGGTATACGTCAGGTGTCCGGAAACGGCTTTTCTCGCCTTTTCGACCCCGTTGAGGTAGACGACAATCGTCTTGCCATCGTAGACGCACGCGGCGGAATAGTATTTGCCCGCCTCGATGGGAATGTAGAGGATGTGATAATGTTTGTCAATTTCCATCCAGACTTCCAGCTGCTTCTTTTTGCCGTCGACGCGGAAGTTGTACCCGCCGATCTGGGTGTTGCCAAACGGCGCCATCAGACGCGGTTCCATCTTCTCCAGCTTAAATTTGGCGGTATAGGATATCGCGTTTGACAGTCGTGAATACTCTTCTTCCGTAAATCGGATTTGGCAATGGTTTGTCTTCCCGTCAAAGACGGCAACGACGGCGCCGGCGGCTGGGTCTGTTACATACGACGGCGAGCCGATAACCTCAACCGCCTTTTGCGTCTTTTTCAAATTGACAGGCGCGTTGACGGGACCGTCCGGCGCGAAGTAGACGTTCAAAACGTTGGCGTCTGGCTTGGCAGCGTTCTGATCGACGCACTCTTCCGGGTCAGCAGGCGTGGCAAACGTCCCTTCCAGCTTCTTTTCCGATTCCTTCTCGAAACAGTTCAACGCTGTAACAGAATATTTGTACTGAGAATTCCAGTTCAAACCGTTGAGCTTGACCGTCAGCGAGTCCGGCATGTCGTTGAAGAAGTACTGCGACCATTCGTATTGACTCGGCAGATCGATCCACGTCTGGGCGCCCGACTGAGCGTCGTTGGAAAGCCGGGCGACGTCGATTCTGTACGAATGGACGATGCTCTCGTGGACGTCCCATTTCGCCTGCGGGAACGTAATGTCTGCAGAAACGGGCGTAACATTTTCCACCGTCGCCGCAGCGCCGTCCGCCCAATGAGGGGGAAGGCTGGTTTCGTATCGCTTATTGGTATAGATGAATTTGTCTACCGCGCCGGGCTGAGCGACCACGTAGACGCAGTCAAAGAACTTGTTTGTAACGGCGTCGTAGACCTTCAAAACGACGCTGTTGTCAGCATGGATTTCCATGATATAGGCGTTTCCGGCTTTGCGGTATTCCGCCGGGCGGGTCAACTTGTCGTACCGCATAATAAAATAGCTCAACGTGCCGGTGCCGAACGCGGTGTACTCGCCCTGCCAGGCGGATCGCGGGTCGGTTGTGGGGTAATGCGAATGCCCAGCGAAGTCAATCAGGCGCGGGTAATTCTTGAGCAGTTCGCACAGGTCGCCTGTCCCCCAGCGGTCTGGCAGACAGCTGCCGTAAACGGTGCCGCGAACCGGGTAATGATGAATGAGAAAAACCGGCTTGTTCGTGTTGTCGGCGCAGGCGGCGTCGAGCTGTTCTTTCAGCCACGGCATCGCGTAGTGGAAATCGCCGTCTCTCATCGTCCCCTTTTCGCAGGACAGCGTGATGAACTGGAACCCGTTGACCTCAACGCGCTTGTTGGCGGGCTGTTCAAAGAGTTCTTCCCAAATCTGACGGTTTCCGCCGTAATGGTCGTGGTTGCCCATGCAGAAAATCCATTTCGTTTCCGGCTTGAGGTACTTTTTGAGCGAATCGCGGAGCAGACCGCTTTGATCGACGCGTCCGTTGTCGGACATGTCGCCGCCGATCATCAGGACGTCGAAATTCTTGTACGGCTGCGACGCCGAGTACTCGTTGACGAACTGCAACATGCGTTCCAGCCGCTCGACTTCCGGCGTGTCGCGTCTGTTTTTATAATGGACGTCGCTGACGATAGCGGCGCGAAGAACGACGTCGTCGGGGGAATCGGCGAAAACGCAGCGGGGAACGAAAAACAAACCGGCGGACGCGCCTGCCGCTGCCAGGAAACTGCGCCGGGAAAACATTTGGGAGTTAAGGGATTGGGATGTCATAGTTAGTGAATAGGGAATAGGGAGTAGGAAATAGGCGAGCCGGGGTGCGTAAGCCCCCGGGCAAATCTCACGCGGAGACGCGGAGATGCGGAGGATGTTTGCAAAGATTTAAAAACTTTGCGTTCTCTGCGTTCTTTGCGGCTTAAAAAACTATAGGAAGGAAAGAGCAAGCGACCAACGGGAGCGTAGTTAATACGTCTCGCGCGGTAGCGCGGATTGGGAGCGGCGCCTCGCCGCTTATTTAACCGTAAACTCTTTACTCTGCGTCTGACCGTTTTTGTCCGTCCAGGTCGCACGGTATTTGCCTTTGAATCCGCGGAATTTGAGCGTGACGGTTTCGGAGTCCGCTTTCTGGACGAAGTTCGTCTTCCATTCTTCGTTGATGAGTTTGTTCAAGGCGTAAAAAGACGGTTTCGGTTCCATGTTGCGAGTGAACAGCCCGGACGTCGTCGGTTCGCCCGGCGCGCCGCAGTCGTCAACGACGTTCCACCACGTAATGCCCATCATTTCCGGGACGCTGAACCAGAGTCGATACAAATTCCGGGCGACAATCGCCTGAATCGCTCGACCGTTCGCGTCGTCGTTGGGGGCTGTTATCGTGATTTCGCTCAGGTGAATCGGACGTCCCGTCGACGCCAGAATCTTCATCGTATCGAGAACCTTGGTCGGCGTCTGAATCTCCGCTCCGGCGGCAATGTCCAGCGTCTGTTTCGGATTGAACAGATGCATTTGCGATCCGACGATGTCAATCTTGCAGCCGTGAGCAACGAGGTCGTTGACCTGATCGGCGTAATTCTGGTTGTTCGCGTAGTCGTTGATATTGAGCTTGACGGAATCGGGGAAAACCTCCTGAGCGATTTTAAACGAATTGTACGTATAGTCGCCCGGCATGATGTGTCCGTATTTACTCTTTGTTACTTTGTCGCCTGTTACAGCTTTTCCATGATAGTCCGTCGCGCTTTCGTTGACGACGTCCCAGCTGTCGAGCGTCCCGTTGTAATGCTCCGCCAGCATGCGGATTCGGTTCCAGTACAGCTCGTTCATCGTGTCGAAGTAATGCGGCGCCAGCTTGTAGATTTCTTCCGGCGACATCGTCTTGCGGGCTTCCGCCGTCTTGAACAGAATCTCGCGCTCTTCCGGGAACTGCAAGGAGACGTAGTCCCAAAGCCACGTCGGCCGCTGCCATTTCTGGTTCCCCCAGATAATCGTGTGACCATGAAGGCGAATTCCCTTTGACTTGCAGAATTCTACAACCTGATCCGCGGCGGGACGTCGCCAGTGCGGCTGACTTTTCGGGTTCTCAACATTGTTCCAGAACTCTTCCGTGTCCCGCTGTTCGGTTTTGAACCGGGGTTTGCCCGGCTCCAGTTCAAAGCGCTGCCAGTAGAACGCAATCGTCGCGGAGTTGAACAGCGTCCCGTAAAGAGCCTTGTATTTCTCGTTCCGTTCCGTTGTTCCGAGCTGATTGAAGTTGAAAATATGCGCCCCGAAAATGAACTCATGAGAAACCTGTTCGACTTTGACGTCCGTGCCCGGCTTGACGTCCGTCAGCTCAACGATCGCGTCCGCCTTGCGGTACTTCTCGATACGTTCGTCGATGGCTTTCTGAACGTCGTCGTTCCAAATCTGATAATAGGCGTCTGACATCACGCCCGGATCCGGCTCCGCCGCCGGGTCCGTCTGAGCCTGCGCCGACGCGGAAATCATAGCGGCAATCGCGGCAAGGGATAATAGCAGTTGTTTCATGGTGGGGAAGTAGTGGTAAGTGGTTAGTGGTACGTGGAAAGGACGCAAGCGTTCTTCCAGCTACATCTTGAATTATTTACATCTAATATAAACCTGTCAGAAACAAAAATCAACCCCCGGGGGAAACAATTTAAAAAGAAAGTATTGTAGCCCCCGTAAAGACTCACGCAAAGTTCGCGAAGTCCGCAAAGTTTTAAAAGATATCTTTGCGTCCTTTGCGTTCTTTGCGGCTTAAAAAATACTGCGGACTTCGTCCGCGACCCGGATAGGTTTTCGACTGCGTCATTTTTTTACAGCGGGACAAAGGGCAACGCTTGCGTAATTCCGAATTCCTAATTCCTAATTCCGAATTCATTTCTCTCCCCCGGGGGCGTTGTAATTCGAAATTAATTTCTGTATAATAAATTCTGTACTCCGACGTCGGCGGCTGCGTAGCGCTGACGAATCGGAGGTTTATCAGCAGTTCACTTTACAGGAGAAGTCTTATGAAACGCAGTTTATTGACCGGCGTCTTTGCCTTTGCGGCGGTGACGCTGTTTGCTCTGGGTTCCGCACTGGCGGACGTCTGGTTTTACGGTGTAACCGACAAGAACCCGCTGGAATATCAGCCGGGGGAAACGATGACCTTTGACCTGCAGGTTATGCAAGACGGGAAAGCGCTTGACGGCGTTGCAGTTGAATGGACGCGAACCGGCGACGACGGCAAAACGGAAACCGGCAAGGCGACCTCGTCCGCAACCGAGCCGATAAAAATTCAGACGTCTATTACCACGCCCGGGTTCGTTCGTCTGGTTGCCAACGCCAAGGTCGACGGCAAAAACGTCAGCTATAACGGCGGCGCAGGCGTTCTTCTCGACAAGATTGAAGGCGCGCCCGAACCCGAGGATTTTGACGCCTACTGGGCAAAGCAGAAAGAGCGCTTGGCGGAAGTTCCGATCGAAGTTATCGAGAAGGTGGAAGTCCCGTCCGGCGTGGACGGCGTTGTCTGTTACGACATGAAAATCAAGTGTCTGGGAATGCCGGTTTCCGGCTATCTGGCTATGCCCAAAGACGCCAAAGAGAAATCGCTCAAGGCGGAAGTGCAGTTCAGAGGGTACAGCGTCGTCGGCGCCAGCAAGCCGAGCTATCAGGCGAGAGACAAAATCGCGTTCCAGATCAACGCTCACGGCATTCTCAACGGTCAGCCGCAGGAATACTACAACGAGCTTAACAGAACAACGCTCAAACAGTACGCGTTCAACAAGGAGGAAAACGAAGACCCGGAAACCGCCTATTTCCACGGCATGGCGCTGCGTCTTATGCGCGCTCTTCAGTACGTCAAGACGCTCCCGGAATGGAACGGGACTGACCTTGTCGTTGCCGGCGGAAGTCAGGGCGGATTCCAGTCCATTCTCGCCGCCGGGCTGGATCCCGATGTAACAGAATGTTATCCGAATATTTCGTGGTGCTTGAACATGTCCGGGTCGGTTAAGAACGGACGTCTGCCCGGCTGGTTCCCAGAATGGACGCCCGCTCTGGACTACTTCGACCCCGTCTTCCATGCGAAACGAATTCACTGCAAAGTCGTCTCCAACGTCGGATTGGGCGACTACACCTGCCCGCCGTCCGGACAGATGATATTCTTTAACAACCTCAAATGCCCCAAAGAAATGACGTTCCGCCAGGGCTGCACCCACGGATACTGGATGCCCAAATGCCCGGCGTACACGATTAAGGGCGGAGAATAAGGCATTAGGCAATAGGCAGTAGGCAGTAGGAAAATGAAAGACGGTAACGGAGTTCGCGCAGCGAACGAAGTTACGCTTCCTTAACAACCGCGTTAGCGGTTGAATATTAATAGCCGTGGGTTTTAACCCACGGAACAAAGAACACGCAAAATAGAACATCGTCAAATAACCTTTTCCTTTTGTCCTCCTGAAAGGAGGGCGGGAGGAAAAGGAACTGCAACGATTAGGCGAGCCGGGGTGCGTAAGCCCCCGGGCGTGAGCGAAGTGAACGCAATTACGCATTCGCCGGAACGGTAAATATAACGTTTGAAGTGTGCAGACCCAAACAACGAAGCCAAAAACCTTCACGGATGGCGCCTGTCTCGGGCGCCTTTGCCGGTAATTTTAGCCTTTGGACTGAAACAATTAGCCGCCTTGCAATTAGTCATGACAAATACCCCAACTCAAACGACCGAGCCGACAAAACAGTCCATTGGCTATTATATCGCGTTAGGATATTTGAATATTCTGATTTTTTATTTGCTTTGTTATCCTTTTGTAAAAAAATTAGCTAATTACCTGGGTTGTGAATTTATCCGCCACCCTCAAGTCGAGGTACAAGATTATAAAATTCTGATTGGATTTTGCGTTCTTTATGCCATATATTCCATAATAATTGCGATATTCGATCATATTGCAGCAAAATCGCGATTCCAAAAATTGTTTTGGAATCTGTTTGTTAATACATATATTCTGTTCCTGCCGCCTGTCATGTTTATATTTAGCATATTGTATTTCAACAAGGCTTGGGGATTTAAATTTAATGACTACATTCGTTTTCCATCCATTTTAATCATCGAATCCGCTTATGTCAATCTGTTTTTAATACCGATTATATTGCTCCCATTATTAATACCTCTCTTGATTGATCCATATAAATGTCGGAAAAGAATGATAGAGAAATCAAAATCAAAAGAGCAACAAAGTTTATATATTCGATTTTGCAATGCATATCGGCGCTGTATAATTGGAGAGATTCTATATCGATTCCTTTATCTAATAATTCCAGCGACTTTGCTTTTCCTTATTTCACAGGCGATCGAACATGGCATATTTGAATTTAGTATGCTTTTTCCTGACTTCACACATTATTATTTGTTTATTCTTTTCTTTTACTCGATATTCAGTATACTCATGCGTCGGCTTTACACCTGGATGGGTAAAAACGTCTGCTGACATCCAGCTTCGGCGGGCGAAGACGCCCGCGAACCAGCAGGTCGGAGCGGCTATTCTGCTAAATAGATTTTTGGATGCTTCCGCGGTTGCTTGACGGCAAAGCCGTCAAGTTGGCGCCCGAGGGCGGGCGCCATCCAGGGGGCGTTGTCAGCATACGCTAAGCGTTTCCCCCTCCAAACAAAGCGAAGAAGCAATCCATACAGAGATAATCTCTATAAATAAAACAAGTGAGGAGCGGTTAAACTCCTCACTTGTTACATTTATCTTTATTTGCGCTGACCGGTCAGGCAAAAGCGGAAACTATTCGCGCTTGCCGCGGTCTTTCATGTAGGCGTCGTAATGTTCGAAGTCCGGCTCGAACTGTTTGGCTTGAGCGGGGGTTGGTGTTTTAAGCGGTCGGACGACGCGGAAGCCCGCGCAGCAGGCGTCGGTGAAAAAACAAATGGACGGAGGACTCTGCGGGTCTTGCATCTTCCAGTCTTTGTGAGACGCCCAGCGAGCGGCGGAGCGGAGTCGTTCCGGGTCGTCGTTCCAGGAGCCGCCGCGGAATACGACTTTGTACTCAGCGCCTTCTGCCGGGTTGAGCGGGTCAATGAGCGTCTTGCCTTGCGTAGCGTCGATGAGCTTTTTATACCCGTTGACTTCATACTTGTCAAGACACATTTCCCAGACGTTGCCGTGCATGTCGTACAGACCCCACGGGTTGGGCTTTTTCGTTCCGACTTTAGCGTACTTGTCAGAACAGTTGTCGTAGTAAACGGCGTAATCGTCGATGTCGGCAGCGTCGAAGCTGTACGGACCAGTCGTACCGGCGCGGCAGGCGTATTCCCATTCCGCTTCAGTCGGCAATCTGTACAGACGTCCGGTAACGGCAGTTAGCCATTTGCAGTACAGTTTGGCGGCAAACGGAGTAACGTTGATTGCGGGGTAACGTCCGTCTTTGCCCATGCCGCAAGTCATGTCGGTATAGGCGCAAGCGGAAGGACAGGGAATCGCGTCCGCCATTTGCGAGTTCGCCGTTTCCGGCTCGTCTGACTCTTTACGCAGTCTTCCGGATTGCCCTGTCAGCCAGGACAAATACTCGTCCCACGTAACTTCGCATTTCCCCATCCAGAAGGGCGAGACTTGAACTTTATGCTGAGGTCCTTCCGACGCGGGATCGTAGAAGTATTCCGGCTCGGCTTCGCCGCCTTGTTCTTTTTGCTCTTGTTCGGAAGACCCCATGAGGAATTCTCCGCCCTTGATGGGAACCATGTCAAACGCGACGCCGGTTCCGGGAATCGTTTCGGTATAGGCTTTCATGTCGGATTCCGTCGCAGCGGCGGCGTTGGGAACGTCAACCTGGGGCAGATCCCATTCCGGGCAAAGCTTTCGATACTCCTGCGCCATCGCGACAGAGCAGACTGCAATTGCAATGACTTCCAGCAGGAGGGTATTAAATAATCCCCGGATGTTGGTTATATTTGTCATTTGAAGTCTATCTCCTTGAATACCTAGCCGCGTCTGGTTCCTGTCCCCACGTCTTTAGACGTGGGGGACAATAAATTATTCCAAAACCGTAGCCCCCAGATTTATCTGGGGGAAAAACGCGTTCCTCACAAGAACGCTTTGACTCCTCTCTCCTCCCCGCCCCTATCGGGGCGGGGAGGGGAGAGGAATTCTCGCGTTAAGATACTATTTTATCTTGTTATTGATCCCACGCCTAAAGGCGTGGGCTACGTTTTTGTCCAATTGATTCCTGCGTTTGCTTTTTTAACCGCGCTATCAATACAACAAGTGAGGAGCGGTTAAACTTCTCACATCTAACTAAACTATATTGATTCGTTCAACAATTTAACGAACTGTTGAATCCATACAGCGTTGGCAGGCCAGGCGGGAGCGGTTACGAAATTTCCGTCTGTAATCGCCTGATCGATTGGAATGTCGGCGTACTGCGCTCCAGCCATTCGGACGTCCGGCGCGCAGGCGGGATAGGCGGAAATGAGTTTCCCTTTAATAACGTCTGCACAGCAGAGAATCGAAGCTCCATGGCACGTCGCGGCTATGGGCAGATTTTGCTGAGCAAACCAGCGGACGATTTCCAAAACCTTTTCGTTCAGCCGAAGGTATTCCGGAGCGCGGCCGCCCGGCAGGAGCAGCCCGGCATAGTCCGTCGGATTAACGGTTCCAAAGTCCGCATTGAGAGCAAAACGATGTCCCGGCTTTTCCGTATAGGTTTGATCGCCTTCGAAATCGTGGATTGCCGTTTTGATTAAATCTCCCGCCTTTTTGTCAGGGCAGACAACGTCTACGGAAAATCCAAACGCCTGCAACGCCTGAAACGGAACCATCAATTCGTAATCTTCGACGAAGTCCCCTGCAATAATAAGTATCTTTTTCATGGTTGATAGTAACAGAAAGCGAAAAAAAGAAAATGGAAGAATAAACGGAAAGAGGAATTGATGCAAGTCGGCGGCGTATCGCCGTTCGCCAGCAGGCGTTTATGTTCTGTTAAAACGCTGTCGCTGGCTGCTTGCGTCAACTCCTCATTCCTCATTCATGAATACTCATGACGAAAGAAACTATTCGCGCTTTCCGCGGTCTTTCATGTAGGCGTCGTAATGTTCGAAGTCCGGTTCGTAGACTTTCGCTTCAGCGGCGGTCGTCTTCTTGAGCGGTCGAACGATGCGGAAGCCAGCCCACTGCGAGTCGGTGTAGTACCAAATGGACTGCGGGATCTGCGGGTCTTGCATTTTCCAGTCTTTGTGAGACGCCCAGCGGGCGGCGGAGCGGAGTCGTTCCGGGTCGTCGTTCCAGGAGCCGCCGCGGAATACGACTTTGTATTCAGCGCCTTCTGCCGGGTTGAGCGGGTTGACCAGCGTCTTGCCTTGCGCGGCGTCGATGAGTTTCTGATAGCCGTCGACTTCGTACTTGTCAAGGCACATTTCCCAGACGTTGCCGTGCATGTCGTACAGACCCCACGGGTTGGGCTTTTTCGTTCCGACTTTGGCGTACTTGTCGTCGCAGTTGTCGTAGTAAACGGCGTAGTCGTCGATGTCGTCAGCGTCGAAGCTGTATGGACCGGTCGTGCCGGCGCGGCAGGCGTATTCCCATTCCGCTTCGGTCGGGAGACGGTACAGACGTCCTGTTACAGCGGTAAGCCATTTGCAGTACATAGAGGCGGAGAACGGCGGAATGCAGATTGCCGGGTATCCTTCCTTGCCCATGCCGAAGGTCATGTCGGTATAAGCGGGAGTGGGATGAGGAATGGCGTCGGCGATTTGGGTGTTAGCAGTTTCCGGTTCGCCAGCCGCCTGACGCAGCTTTTTGGACTGACCGGTCGACCAGGACAGGTATTCGTCCCACGTTACTTCGTATTTGCCCATCCAGAAGGGGGAGACCTGAACTTTGTGCTGAGGTCCTTCCGCGGCGGGATCGTAGAAGTATTTCGGTTCGGCTTCGCCGCCTTCGGCTTCCTGTTCTTCTTCGGTAGAACCCATGAGGAATTCTCCGCCTTTGATGGGAACCATGTCAAACTTGACGCCGGTTCCGGGAATCGTTTCGGTATAGGGTTTCATGTCGGCTTCTGTCGAAGCGGAGGCGTTGGGGGTGGCGACTTGAGGCAGGTTCCATTCCGGGCAGAGCTTACGATACTCTTGTGCGGACGCGGTCGCGCAGAAAGAAATTGCAAAAATTCCCAGCAGGAGGGCTTGCAAAATTCCCCGATTCTTGGTTAAAATAGTCATTAGAGTCAATCTCCGTGTTAAAAATACCATGATCATCCGGTAACGACGTACTGAACAGCTTTTAGCTCCTAGCCTCTAGCTCTTAGCTTTTGATATTAGCTTCTGGCTTTAACGCTGTCAGCTAAGAGCGTCAAACGCCCAAGCTAATAGCTGGCAGCTAACGGCTAGCGGCTTAAACTCCAGTACGGAATTATCGGAAGAACCACATTTCGCAACTGCAATTTCCCCATGAAAATCACAGCAATCATTCCAATTGTCGCGACGGTTATCGCAACTTTCATTCCCTATTATAACATAAAAGCGGAATCTTTGCAACGGGCTGAACGGCTGGAATACAAAAAAATTCAAATGACTATCCCGGTTCGGCTGGTTTTTTACGCCGATTTGGGCGCAGAAGACGGAAAAAAGCGGGCGGACGCCGCTGCTCAGCGCGTTTTTGAGAACGTCGAACGGCTGAAAATGGTCTTTAGCGACTACGAATCGGACTCGGAACTGAGAAAAGTCTGCGTCGCCGCTCAGGACGGCTCGGAAGTTCCCATCTCGGACGATTTATGGACGGTTCTGGTTGCTGCGAAGAAATACCATCGTCTTTCCAACGGCGCGTTTGACCCGACTGTCGCAAACGCCGTCCGGCTTTGGCGCAGAGCGGTTCGCGAGGAAAAATTCCCCAAACGCGACAAACTCGAAGAAGCCCGGGCGCTGACGGATTTCAATCTGGTCGTACTGAACGAGAAAACGCACACCGTCCGATTCCTCAAAAAGGGCGTTCGACTTGACCTGGGCGGGATTGCCAAAGGGTATATTATCGATAAGTCGCTGGAACTGCTCAAAGAGCTGGGATACCCCGCCGCGCTGGTCGACATCGGGGGAGACGTAGCCGTCGGCGACGCCCCGCCAGAATCAGGCTGTAGGCAAGAGACTGCAGGCAGTTGTGAAGACTCTTTGCTGAATTCTCGCAACTCGCAACTCGCAACTCGCAACTCTATAAAAGGCTGGAAAATCGGGATTCTCGACCAGACCGGCAAGGACGTCAAGGAGTTTAAGTATCTGACCAACTGCGGAATTGCGACGTCCGGCGCCAACGCCCGATTCGTAGTTATTGACTCAATTCGATATTCGCATATAATAGATCCCAAAACCGGACTCGGGCTGACCAACAGCGTCGTTACGACCGTTATCGCCCCGACCGCTATGGACGCCGACGCCTGGGCGTCTGCCAGAAGCGTTGACCCGAAGTTGCCCCCTGAAACACAATGGATTGGAAGGCGGTAATGGAGCAAAATATTTAGGCGAGCCACGGGTGTAAACCCGTGGGTGTGAGCGTAGCGAACGTAATTACGCAGTTCGCCGAAGGCGAACCATAATTCCCCGCGCCTCGCCGCCTCACGCCTCCCCGTCTCGCTACTCGCAACTCGCAACTTCCTACTCCCTATTCCCTACTCCCTATTCCCTACTCCCCCATGTCCCAAGAATTCAATATCGACTGGACGCGCCAGCAACGCTGCGGATTTCCTGAAGTAATTTACGGCGAGAGCAAATCCGCCGAGCAGATAATCGCGATCGTTTCGGAAATGACCGCGCGCGGGGTCGACGCGTTTGCAACCCGAGTCAGCGCCGAAAAAGCGGTGGAACTTCTCAAACGATTTCCGGACGGCGCGTATAATCCCGTCGGGAGAACGTTTCGGCTCGTTCCGAACGGGGCGCAAAAAGAGCTGTCGGGAAAAGTCGCGATTGTAACAGCCGGAACCAGCGACCTGCCAGTGGCGGAAGAGGCGAAAGAAACCGTCGTCTGGTTTGGGTGCGAAGCCGACCTGATTAACGACGTCGGCGTTGCGGGTCCCGCCCGACTGATGGAGAAACTGCCGCGAATTCAGTCGGCGGACGCGGTTATCGTCATCGCCGGCATGGAAGGGGCGCTGCCGAGCGTTGTCGGCGGGTACGTTTCCGTCCCGGTAATCGCCGTTCCGACCAGCGTCGGCTACGGGGCGAACTTCGGCGGCCTTTCCGCCCTGCTGGGCATGCTCAACTCCTGCGCGTCCAACGTCGCCGTCGTCAATATCGACGCCGGATTCAAAGCCGGCTGCGTTGCAGGACTCATAGCGAGACGAGCTAAACCCGCCGAAGAATTTTAAGCCCCGGAAAAACCTCACGCGGAGCCGCGGAGGATGTTCGCGAAGTAATGGAAGGCGGTAACGGAGAGAGCGAAGCGAACGAAGTTACGCTTTGTTCGAAGGGTAAAATACCGTATTGCGTAAGGATAAAACGCCCCCTGGATGGCGCCTGTCTCGGGCGCCTTATGATGTAACAAAATACACGATTCCGCCCGGATCGCGGCAGTCCCCTGCCGCCAAAGAACCCTCACGCAAAGTTCGCAAAGTATTTTTAACCACAAAGAATATGAACACCCCAAAATTTATCGTCTGTCTTTTCGTTTGCTTAATATCCTTGTTCGCCTGCTTATGTTACGGACAGGATGATATGGTTAATTCCCGTCTGACAAATGCTCCAACAAAATTTTTTTCAAGCAGGGGCGTCAATCGTTTTGAAGAGATGTTCAAAACAGGAGATATTGATCTGAAATATTATAATAACACAACCGTTAAACGCAACATTTTTCATTATGCTGCGCTGACAGGCTCTCTTGATCGGGTTAAAATTCTTCTTAAAAAAGGCGCGGACGTCAATCTGGCAGACGAATGCGATATTACGCCTTTGCACTATGCCGCATTAAGCGGTAATCTTGAACTGGTTCAATATCTTGTCGAACAAGGCGCTGACGTCAACGCAACGGACAATGAAAAGAAAACCGTCTTGACATACGCTGCACAAAGCGGAAATCTGGAACTGGTAAAATGGCTCGTCGAACAGGGATTGAACCTTAACGCAAAAGACTATGACAACAATACCGTCTTGCACTATGCTGCACAAAGCGGAAATTTGGAACTGGTTCAATGGCTGGTCAAGCAGGGATTGGACATTAACGCAAAAGGCGATAACAACAATACCGTCTTGAACTATGCCGCGCAAAGCGGTAATCTTGAACTGGTTCAATGGCTGGTCGAGCAGGAATTGGACCTTAACGCAAAAGACGATGAAAACAATACCGTCTTGCATTACGCTGCACAAAGCGGAAATCTTGAACTGGTAAAATATCTTGTCGAGCAGGGATTGGACATTAACGCAAAAGGCGATGACAACAATACCGTCTTGAATTATGCCGCACAAAGCGGAAATCTTGAACTGGTAAAATGGCTGGTCGAACAGGGAGCGGACATTCAGTCCGCCCCGTTAATTCTGGATGATGCTATTAGAAGCCGTTCTATAAAAATGGTTCAATGGTTAATTGATCAGGGGCTGGACATTAATTCAGATCTTCAATATGGAGAAAAGCCTTTACACAATGCAGTTTTAAGAGATATCCCTGAGTTGGTTCAATGGCTTGTTAAAAATGGGGCTGACGTTAACGCTAAAGATAATGCCGGCACAACGCCTATCAGCTGCGTTGCCGTATGCCCGTTTCTTAACGATAAAGAATCAATTGAGCTTATCCAATGGTTTATAGAACATGGTTCAAATCTCAAAGCAGACGGCGCAGACGTCTTAACGCATAGTTCATTAATGCAAAAAAAAGAACTTGTTTTGTGGCTTATTAACCAGGGAATTGACGTCAATGCGACAAACTCTTTGGGAGAAACGCCGTTAGAAACAGTATGCGATATTATATATGATCTGGAAATGGTTCAGTTTCTGGTAGAGCACGGGGCTAACGCCAACCCGAATTTCGGGAAAAAAGCGCTTCCATACTGGTTCGAGTTGTGGAAAAATACGAGCGGCGTCAAAAATCCGTTTGACGATCCACTAATTCGTTACCTGATGTTTCACGATAAAATGTTTGTTGTTGGTTTGCCAGGACTGTTATTGGCGATTATCTTGGGAATATGGTTTTTCTACAGATATATACATTCCAAACTGAATAGCCGTACAGAGAAGTAATTTGGAGTGTGACGGCTTGCCGTCGCTTTTTATCTTGACGGCTTTGCCGTCAAGTTGGCGCCCGAGACAGACGCCATCCAGAGGCGGTTTCGGCTTACGCAATACGGTATTTCCCCCTTCGAACCGTTTGTTCGCCTAACTGCGAATGCAGGCGAGGACGCCTGCGGTCGACGAGGACGTCGACCCTCCGAAACGCAAAGCGATCGTCTTTCATTTTTTTACGATCTTTGCGTTCAATACGGATAAAAAACAGCGGGCGAAACGCCCGCTTTAAAAACAACTATACTACAGAAAATTTAAGCGACCAACGGGAGCGACTTTTGGCAACCGCGCGGCAGCGCGGACTGGGTGTGCGCCATCGCACCGGCGGCAAGCCGTTGCACTCCAAATTACACGTCAATCATGACGACGTTTTCGCCGTTTTCGTATTTGTACGAGTAATGGTTGATGTACGTCGGCAGTTTGACCAGACCGGGGTCTTCGTCCGGATCCGGGTTTTTCATGTAGTCTTTTTCCTCGCCTTTGTAACAGATCGTAAAATCGACTTCGTTCGTCAGTTCGGAATAGTCAATCGACATCTTGAGCTGAAGGCGGTTCTCGAAATCGCAGAAGATGTACTTACGGACAAGCTCTTCTGTGATGTACTGAATCGCTTCGAGGAATCGGTTTTCGATAAAGTGATGCCGACAGAATTCGCACAGGCGCGTATTGAACTCGAACAGGTCGTTGTTTTCGTCGTCCATGACGACGTCGAGCGAACGGATCTTGTTGACGAAATCGTGCGTCTTTTCGCGAGTCGGATGGTCGAAGACCTGTTCCGGCGTTCCCTCTTCGTAAATGACGCCCTCGTCCATGTAAAAGACGCGGGTGGAGACGTCGTGAGCGAATCGCATTTCGTGCGTAACAATCATCAGCGTCTGTTCCACTTCCGCCAGGCGGCGAATAACGCCCAACACTTCGGAAATCATCGTCGGGTCAAGCGCGGAAGTCGGTTCGTCAAAGAGGATAATTTCGGGCTTCATGGCAAGGGTTCTGGCGATAGCAACGCGCTGTTTTTGACCGCCGGAGATTTCGTCCGGGTACGCTTTCGCCTTGCTTGCCAAACCGACCTGAGCCAGATGTTCCATCGCCAGGTCGTACGCTTCCTGACGTCCCATCCCCTTGAGCTTGATGGGGCCGAGCATAACGTTTTCGACAACCATCAGGTGTGAAAACAGGTTGAACGACTGGAACACCATGCCGATCTTCTGACGGAGTTTGTTGATGTCCGTCGTGGGCGCGAGCAGGTTTTCGCCGTCGATGAGGATCTCGCCGGAATCCGGCGTTTCCAGTAGGTTAAGGCAGCGCAGGAACGTGCTTTTGCCGGTGCCGGACGGTCCGATAACCGAAATGACTTCGCCCTTTTTGATTTCAGCGTTGACGTCGGTCAGGACTTCCAAATTGCCAAACGACTTTTTCAAGTGTTTGACACTGATAATAGTTGGGTTTTCTGAAACGCTCATTCTTGCTCAACCACTCCTTTCAAAACGCGCGGACGCAGTTTGGGGTCTGTTTTATGTTCAATAAACGTCAGTAAGAATATCAACGTATAGGCGACGACCAAATAAATGATAGCCGTCAAGACCAGCGGGAAGAACGGTTCGTAGGTCAACGAACGAATAATAACGCCCGCTCGGGTCAAGTCCTGAATGGAAATGTAACCGACGATAGCGGTTTCCTTCAACAGGGAGACGATTTCGCCCTTGTAAACCGGCATGATAATCTGAACCAGCTGCGGGAACTTGATCAGTCGGAACCGCTGGAATCGGGTAAATCCCATTGCAGACGCGGCTTCCAGCTGACCGGGGTCGATGCCTTCCAAGCCGCCGCGGAGCGATTCCGCAAAGTAAACCGCCAGGTTGACCGAGAAACCGAAAATCGCAACCAGAATCGCGTTGACGTTGACGAAGATAACGTAGTACATCAACATCAGCAAAACCATCAGCGGGGTTCCCTGAATGAATCGAATGAGAATCTTGGCGCAAAGGACGCCAAAGGCGTTGTGACTGCGTCTGACCATGCACAGGAGGAATCCCAACAGCGTGCCCAAAACGAGGGAGCAGGCGGTAATGAGCATCGTGACGCCAAAACCGTTGAGAATCAGCTTCCAGCGGCACTCGTAAACGAGGTTTCGATAGAAGCTTTCCGCAATTCTCTTATAGAATGGCTTTTTCTCGTCGGCATTTTTGTGAGCCGCCGCGGCTTTGCCCTGCAGGGAGTCTTTGTCGTTTTCGGCGATTTCTTCCAGACGCTTGAGAATCGCTTCGTCACATCGGCTGCGAAGAATCATCACGGAAAGCCCGGACTGCAGGTAGTCGTCGGACAGAGCCATCGTTTCGGCGTTTTCCGGCGTCTTGTCGAGTTCCGAAACCATCAGGTCGTACTGACCCTGCTGCGTTGCGACGATCATCGCGTCCCAGCTGACAGCTTCAAATTCAACGTTAACGTTGGCAAACGCGGCAAAGCGGAGCGCGAATTCAATGTCGTACCCGGTCAGCTTGCCGTCTTTAATATAGGTCAGAGGCGGGTTGATGCCTTCGGTAACGATTTTGAGCGTTTTCGTCGGATTTGTCGGCTTGGGCAAGTCGTCCGGCAGAACGGGATCGGTCGTCAAAAGCCAGCGCTTGTACATCGCCTGATAGGTGCCGTCCGCCTTGATTTGACGAATGAACTCGTTGACCTGTTCAATGAGAGCTTCGCGTCCTTTGGCGGCGCCGATAACCAGATGCCCTTCCGCAGCGTCGTCCGGCAAGACGACTACTTTGGGGTGGGAGATAGCAAACCATTCTTGAGTGGGGCGGTCTGCCAGGAACGCGTCCACCTTGCCGGTTTCGACTTCCATGCAGTTGCTGACCAGGTCGCTTTCCAACTGTTTAATATTGGCTTTGGGAAGAACTTCAAAAGCGGCTGGCACGCCCGACGTCCCCATTTGAACAGCAACCGTATATTTAGGATCGTTGAGCTGTTCGATCGAACTGATAATTTTGGGGTCGTTTTTCTTTTCAGAGACTGGTTTTGTTTGTTTTTCAGATGTTGCATTATCCTGGTTTTCAGACGCAGGATCGTCCGCAGTTGCAGAAGGGGAATTGTCCGTGTTTGCAAATACGGGCTTGTCGTAGAAAAACAGCATGCCGACGATCGTTACGATCGCGCATACCGCAAAACCGGCAAAAAGCAGCGTTTTCTTTTTCATTGCCTGATTTTAGGGGGTTAGGGGGTAAAATAAAAACCCAAACGAGATTAGAGTTTTACTGTGAACCGAGCAAACACTCCATCTCCCACTGAAAACAATTATTTTAACCAAAAATTTTTTCCCTACAAGGGATTATAAGAGTAATTTCTCCAATTTTTAAGAAAAAAATTTAAGAATAGACTGGACGAGGGTAATCGATAAATAATTCGCTATTGGGGTTAGTTGCGAGGCGGCGAGGCGCCGCTCCCAATCCGCGCTACCGCGCGTTTACCAATAATCGCTCCCGTTGGTCGCTTACTCTTTTCTTACTAAAAGTATTTTAAGCCGCAAAGAACGCATAGTTTTTAAAACTTTGCGAACTTCCTCCGCGTCTCCGCGCCTCCGCGTGAGATTTTAACGGGAGCTTCTTCAACGATTGGTATAATCATTGGCAATTGATAATTTCGGCGATTAGGTTCGCCTATCGGCGAACTGCGTAATTCCGCTCCCGTTGGTCGCTCCATTACCGCCTTCCATTAACTACTGCCTATTTCTCCTCCGCACCTCCGCGTCTCCGCGTGAGGTTTTAAAGGGCGCTCCATTCCCGCCTTTCTTTTTACGTTCGCTTACGCTCACGCCCACGGGTTAACACCCGTGGCTCGCCAGCCTATTTCTCTTCCGCGCCGAAACTCATTCGCTGGCGTCGTTCTTCGACTTCCTTTAGCAGGTCAGGGCTGACTTTTTCTTTTCGAACCAGAAACGCGAATTGCGAATCGACGTAGGGAATCGACAGCGCCATGACCGCCTGTCGTTCCGGCGAGTTTTCCAGCTCAGAAATCATCAGGTCGATCTGACCGTTTTTCGTAACGGTAATTAAATCGTTCCAAGTATACAGCCGCCATTCGACGTCCCAGTTGTACGCCAGAGCCATGCGTTGGATTAGTTCGACGTCGAACCCGGTCAAACAGCCTCGCTGCATGGGGACGCCCTGAGCGCTCATAAAATTGAACGGAACCTGAGTTCCTTCCGTTCCGACGATAACTTTTCTGGTTGGGGTTGTCGGCTTGGGAATGTCCGGCAGAACCGATCCGCTTTTAATAAACCAGCGATAGTACATGCTCTGATACGTCCCGTTGGTTTTGTATTGCTGGATAAACTGATTGACTAGCTGGATGAGGGCTTCGTTTCGTTTGGGCGCGGCGATGCTGATGTGTCCTTCCCCAACGGTTTGCGGGAGAACAACCACATCCTTGCTGTACGACGCGACATAGTCCAGGGTAGGGCTGTCAAAGAGAAACGCGTCCGCTTCCCGGTTGAGAACTTTCATCACGCCAGTCGCGGCGCCGCCGTCAAAGTAAATCTTTTTCGCTCGCGGAAACTTTGTATTAGCGATAATCTCCGTATGCGTCGACTTCATGACGCAAATCGTGTACTCCGGGCTGTTAAGCTGCCGGGTCGAATAGAGCTTGACCCGTCTGTCAACGCCGGAATACGGCGGGCGGGCGTCTACCTGAGCGAAAGAAATCGAAACGTTGAGAACCGTCAAAGCGAGGAACGACAAGGCAAAATACGGATAACGCATGGGAATAGGGAGTAGGGAATAGGGAATGGCAAACGCTTGCGTGTCGCGCGCCCAACCGCGTTAGCGGTTGAATATATCTAGCCGTGGGTTTTAACCCACGGACAGCCAAGCCACATATATAAACATCGACAAATTCTCTTTTCTATCTCCCAGCGCCCAAAGGCGCTGGGGGATAGAAAAGAGGTTGACTCGATTAAAGCGAATCTTTTTAATCATTTTTCCGTGGGTTAAAACCCACGGCTATTAACAGTGAACCGCTAACGCGGTTCTAGCGGAAGCGCTTCGCGCTAATTATTATTTCCCAATTGCTAATTTAATCCATCGGATTCAGTCCTTCGGTTTCGACGTGATGGGTTATCAGCCAGACGTCGTTGTCTTTTTCCAGTTCAACGGTAAACCGGGCAACGTACGTCTCGCCGAAATTGTCTTCGGATTTTTTGGCTTTGTATTTTACGACGCCCTGAAAGGAAATGACCGCGGTCGGCGGGGACGTGAAATCGTTAAACTCCATATTCATATCGTAAACGCCAACGCGGCGAATCTCAAAATGGTCAAACGCCCATTTAACCCGACTGAACGTAGCCTTGGCGTCTGCGGTGAGATATTTCTCGATTTCCTCGACGTCCCCGGCAACCAGGGCGTCTTCGACCGCGTTGATCGTTCTCCAAACCGCTTCCCGATTTGTTTCAACCATCTCGTCGATAACGAACCCGCCTGCGATTATCAATAGCGGAACCGCCGACGCAAACAGCGCCCACTTCTGCCGGGAGACGACCCAGAACGCTATCAGGAAAAACAGCAGTACGGACCCGACAATCAACGTCGGGACAAAGGTTTCGTATAAAAGCTCCATGGTTGGTGTAGTTAGGAATTAGGAGTGAGGAGTGAGGAGTTTACGGGCAGCGCTTTGCGTAATTACTAATTACTCATTACTAATTACTCATTTGTCCCGCCCCCATTCCCTATTCCTCAAAAACAGGTATAATAGAATTATACAATATATTGATTGAATCGTCAAGGCGAGTAGAACGCGCTATCCGCTCTCCCGCCTCTAAAAAGCCTATAGCCAATATGGATACAACCCCTGCTGATACTAACGTTCCAATTGCGCCGCCGCGGCACGTCGCCATTATCATGGACGGCAACGGCCGCTGGGCTGTCGAACGCGGTTTGCCTCGAAGCGAAGGGCATAAACGCGGCGCCGATTCCGTTCAACAAGCGGTAGAATTCTGCGTCGATAAAGGGATTGAGTATCTGACTCTGTACTGCTTTTCCAGCGAGAACTGGAAACGACCTCAAGAGGAACTCTCAGCGTTAATGTTTCTTTTAGAGCAGTTTATGGTCGTCAAACGCGATACGCTCATCGAGAACAATATTCGCCTGCGAGTTTTAGGACGTCGGGACGGGATTCCGGAATCCGCCTTGAAAGAGATGGACAAGACGATTGAAGCGACGGCGCATTGCACGGGCTTGACGCTTCAACTGGCGATAAACTACGGGTCCCGAGCGGAAATCGTCGACGCCTGCCGCGCTCTGGCTCAGCAGGTCAAAGACGGAACGCTTCAGCCGGAAGAAATCGACGAGAAACTGATCGCCCAAAACCTCTATACCGCCGGCGCGCCTGACCCGGACTTGCTTATTCGCACTGCAAACGAAATGCGAATAAGCAACTACCTTCTTTGGCAGATCAGCTACGCTGAAATCTGGGTTACGCCTATTCTCTGGCCGGACTTCGACAAGTCAACCTTCCAGCAGGCGATTGACGACTTCAACCGCCGCACCCGAAAGTACGGGGGGCTGAAATAATTCGTTGGTGTTTTTGAAATCTTTGCGGTTGCGAGTTAGGAATTAGGAGTGAGGAGTGATGAGTTGGCGCAAAGCGCCGCACAAAATACTCTTGCAACTCAAAAAGTTTTTTAAACACGAAAAACACGAATATAACGAAAAAACACGAAAGAATATTTAAAGGATTTTTTAATTACGTTTTTTAATTCTAAAAATCTTTCGTCAATTTCGCTTATTTCGTGTATTTCGTGTTAAAATATTCTTCGCTTAAAATCTAAAATCTCTCTCTCCGTTGTGAATCTTTTCCAGACGCTCTTTGCAGATGCGCTGAATGTTCTCGGACGGGATGTACTTGAGTTCTTCTTCAATGACCTTTTCTCCTGCGACTTTGGTGTCGGGCGAGGCGTAGTCTTCCAGGTACTCTTTGAGCGTCATGAGGGCGTTGGGCTGGCAGCAGTTGCCGATTTTTGCCGACTTGACAAGTTTCATAAACCGGTCGCCGGTGCGTCCTTCTCTGTAACACGCTGTGCAGAAGCTGGGAATGTATCCCAGTTTGAGCAGCCAGTTAATAACCTGGTCGAGCGTACGGCGATCTTCGACATCGAACTGGGCGGAGTTGTCTTCTTCGGATTCTTCCTCAACGTAGCCGCCGACGGAGGTTCGGGAACCGCCGCTGATCTGGGAGATGCCCACTTCCAAAACCTTCTCGCGGACGGCAGCCGATTCTCGGGTTGAAATAATCATGCCGGTGTACGGGACGGCGATGCGGAATACCGACACGATTTTCACGAAGATGTCGTCTGGAATCGCGTTGGAAAAGTTGAGCGGGTCGATGTCGTCCGCCGGGCGAATTCGCGGGACGCTGATCGTGTGCGGGCCGACGCCGAACGCGGCTTCCAGATGTTCCGCATGCATGAGCATGCCGACGAAATCGTATCGATATAGGTTCAAGCCAAACAGAACCCCGCAGCCGACGTCGTCGATGCCGCCCTGCATGGCTCTGTCCATCGCCTCAGTATGCCAAGCGTAGTCGTGCTTGGGTCCGGTGGGATGAAGAGTTTCGTACGCCTCTTTGTTGTACGTTTCCTGGAAGAGGATATACGTTCCGATTCCCGCTTCCTTGAGCTTGCGGTAGTTCTCGACCGTGGTCGCGGCAATGTTGACATTGACGCGTCGAATCGCTCCGTTTTTGTGCTTGATCGAGTAAATCGTTTTGATGGATTCGAGAATATACTCAATCGGGTTCATAGTCGGATGCTCGCCCGTCTCAAGAGCCAGACGCTTGTGTCCCATGTCCTGCAGCGCGATGACTTCCGCCCGAATCTCGTCCTGTGACAGCTTCTTCCGGCGAATGTGCGTGTTCTTCGCGTGGTACGGACAGTACGTACAGCCATTGACGCAGTAGTTGGACATGTACAGCGGGGCAAAGAGAACGATTCGGCGTCCGTAGAACTTCTCCTTGATTTCCTTCGCCAGAGCGAACATCTTCTCGTTCAAGTCCGGCAGTTCGCAGTCCAGCAGCAACAGCGCCTCGCGGTGTGACAGCCCTTTGCAGTCTCGAGCGCGTTCGATCAACGCCTCGATCATTTCACGATTATTCTTGTTCTCTTCGGCAAACTTGAGCGTTGCTTTGATTTCTTCATCGTTGATAAAATCAACGGCATGGGGGGATTTGGGATCGTACATGGTAGTTATTGATTGTTAAAGTTGCGAGTTATGAGTTGCGAGGATGTATCCGGGGAGCGGACATTGTCCGCGACAAATAATAAAGGTTGTTTGTTTTATGGCGGGTAATACCCGCCCCCCGAAAGTGACTATTGTCTACTCCCTACTGCCTGTTTCGCTTGTACCGTCTTGACGGTTACGCCGTCGAGCATTCCGAGTTTGCCGGACAGGGAGCTGATCTCGTTTTGCGGGGCGTCGACGACAACGCTGATGATGCTCAGCTGTTCCGGTCGATAGGGAACGCCCATTCGCCCGATAATATACGAGGCGTAGTCGTGCAAAATCCGGTTGACGTCCGGGGCGCGGTCGACGTCTTCGACAATAATTCCGATTAACGCTATACGGCGTTCCATGGTAATAACAGGGCAGGGGGATGAATGAAAATCCTGTAAAGCGAGACGGGAGCGAATTCTCCCGGTCGAAATCGACGTTGTATTTCGTCTGGCTAAAATAGACGCCAGGACGGAACGATGTGTAGATTTGCTATCTCGCCTTTTCCGTTCGGACAACGCAGCGCGTCAGACCGGACAGGTCAGGAACGTACAACAATTACGTTAGGTCAGTTTTGTGTCAGGAGAGAACGAATCTCGTCCTTTCACTCAACTTTAATACATTTTATCAAAAATTAAAAAAATGTCAAGACCTCAGACGCCGTTATAAGGAAACGTCTGAGGTCTAAGCAAAGGAGAATAATAATATCCTAAAAATCGGTTTATTTGGCTTTGCTGAGCAGATAATCGCGGATCGTGCCCAAAGTCGGGAAGTCGTCCAGAGACATGTCAGCGTCAGCGGGAGAGGAGAGGTCAACGAAGTGATACTTCTCGTTCAACTCGCCCATCAGCTGAGCCTTTTTGATGCTGTCAATACCAAGGTCGCCTTCCAGATCGACGTCCATTTCAACCATCTCTTCCGGATAACCGGTCTGCTCGACAACGAAGTTAACCAGTTCGGCTTCCAGTTCTTCTTTGGAAATTGACGCGGCGCCAGACGATTTAGCAGCGGGCGCGGCGCTTGCGGCGGTTGTCGATTTTCCTGTAGACTTGCTGAGCAAATAATCGCGGATTGTGCCCAAGGTCGGGAAGTCGTCCAGAGACATGTCAGCGTCAGCGGGAGAGGACAGGTCAACGAAGTGATACTTTTCGTTCAGTTCGCCCATCAGCTGAGCCTTTTTGATGCTGTCGATACCCAGATCGCCTTCCAGATCGACGTCCATCTCAACCATATCTTCCGGATAGCCGGTCTGTTCGACAACGAAGTTAACCAGTTCGGCTTCCAGTTCTTCTTTGGAAATTGAAGCGGCGGCGGACGTTTGAGCGGCGGGCGCGGGAGTAGAATCAGCAGGCGCGGCGCTTGCAGCGGTTGACGGTTTCCCCGACGTCTTGCTGAGAAGATAATCGCGGATCGTGCCCAAGGTCGGGAAGTCGTCCAGAGACATGTCGGCGTCAGCGGGAGAAGACAGGTCAACGAAGTGATACTTCTCGTTCAGTTCGCCCATCAGCTGAGCCTTTTTGATGCTGTCGATACCCAGATCGCCTTCCAGATCGACGTCCATCTCAACCATCTCTTCCGGATAGCCGGTCTGTTCGACAACGAAACCGACCAGTTCGGCTTCCAGTTCTTCTTTAGAAATTGAAGAACCGGCAGGCGCTTGAGGCGCGGGGGCGCAAGCGGACGTTTGAGCGGGAGCTGGCGCGGCGGTTGCCGATTTCCCCGACGTCTTGCTGAGCAGATAATCGCGGATCGTGCCCAAAGTCGGGAAGTCGTCCAGAGACATGTCAGCGTCAGCGGGAGAGGAGAGGTCAACGAAGTGATACTTCTCGTTCAGTTCGCCCATCAGCTGAGCCTTTTTGATGCTGTCGATACCCAGATCGCCTTCCAGATCGACGTCCATTTCAACCATCTCTTCCGGATAGCCGGTCTGTTCGACAACGAAGGCGACCAGTTCCGCTTCCAGTTCTTTTGGAGAGATTGAAACCGCCGGAGCCGCAGCTGCAGCCGGCTTTTCGATTTTGGGTTCCTGTTTTTCAACTTTGACTTCAGCTCTCGGCGCCGGTTCAACCAACGGGGGAGCGACGTTTTTGTCAACGAATTCAACATTCTTGTTGGCAACTTTTGTCTCTTTGACTCCCATTGCCGCGTTGCGCATTTTCTCTCGACGAACTTCGGTTGCGTCAAAGAATACGATTTGACCTTTACTCATAATAATCTCCGAACAATTCTATTTATGTAATTTTACGAAACTGCAAATACTATCGCCAGAACAAACGCCGACCAAAGCGTCATTCTGCATTGTTTTTTCTTCTTTGGGGACCTCAATATTGCTGTATCGAGTGTAGTACAGCGAGGGTTGATTCAAGCAAGGCGACTTGCTCCATTTACCCTTTTTCATGTTTTCGACAACCGCCAAAATTGACGCGGCGCCTTCGGCAAGCGGCAAATAGCCAATTTGATTAACGACAGAACCGAGAACCGTTTTCCCATTGTTGGTAAACTGGCGAGTCGCTACGCTTATAGCCTCAACAGCGGCAGCGTCTTTTTCCGCAACGCCATTAAAATCGCCTTCGATAAACGACGGCATACTGCCGGCTTTAACGCCTGATCGCTCCATAGCCAGCAAGAGGTTGTCGGTAATCGAGCTTCCTGACCCAACGCCCACTTCGTCAATGACGGCATGGATTTTATATCCCTGTTTTACCGCGTCTTCATATCTCATGAGAACCAGCACGCCAACGCCTTCGCCTTGAACAAAGCCGTTCGATCGGACGTCAAACGGGGAAATGCGGCCGTCTTTCGCCCAAACGCCGCGCGACATGGTTATATCGATTCCAACGGGACCAAAATCCTGCTGACCGCAAACGCAAATCATGAGGTCGTTCATGCCAACGCGGAGCTGATTAATACAGCAGCCCAAAGCCATTCCTGAAGTGGCATATCCGCCTTCCAATGCAGTTGCGCCGCCGTGAAGGTCAAGGGATTTGGTAATTCGTGACGACAGCGCGCTGGGAGTAAAGGAGCCGGTTTCATCCATCAAAGCGGGCATCTTCTTATGCATCGTATTGATGAAATCGTCGACAATCTTATCGATTTTAGCCGACGCAACGCCGCGAGCGCTCAACTGTTTTCGCAAGCATTCTTCCATTAACGGCAGCCATAGAATAATATTCATTTGGTCTGAGAACCAACCGCCAAAACTCGCTCCAACAATGACGCCGGCGCGGCAGCGATGTTCCTCGGAGAAATCAAAACCAGCGTCCGCCATTGCTTCGTTGACCGCGTCGAGAGCCATAAACTGCAGCGGGCTGGCGTTCGCCACCTGCTTAGGCGGAATCTTGTTCTTTTTCCAGTCGTAGACGTATTTGTCAATAACAGCCGCCTCTGGCTGACCAACGGGATATTCAGACTCAACTTCGCGCTGCTCAAGAATCTGAAGATAATTCCAGCGTTTTTCCGGAATAAGTTTAATTCCATTCTTCCCCTCGGAAAGGAGATCAGAATAGGCTTTCATGCTGTAGGCGTCCGGATAAATGCATCCCGTTCCAACAATAGCAATCGGAGCGGATTTGTCAGGAGACGACGTTACCGTTGGGGAGGCGACGCACTTTTCTTTTCCTCTCCATTCTTCGATAACCAGATGGACGTCCAGACCGCCAATGCCGAACGAATTCACGCCGACGCGAAGAGGACGATCGCCGTCAGAAATCTTTTCCAGCGGATGACCTTCATTTGAGGCAATAACCGGGACTTTATCCCACGGAATCTTGGAACTGAGCTTTTTCAATCCGGCAACAGGCGGGCAATACTTGTTTTGCAAAACCAGAACCGCCTTCAGAACGCCAGTAGCGCCTGCCGACTCCAGCGTGTGACCAACGTTGCCTTTGGACGATCCGATGGGAATCTTCTTGTCTGGATGACAGTCGCCAAAGACAGCTGTCAAAGCTTCCATTTCGGTTAAATCGCCCAACGCGGTAGACGTAGCGTGTCCTTCAATATAGTCAATATCGGCAGGGTTGAGTCCAGACGCGTAAGCGCGGCGCATGGCTTCAATCTGACCTTCTTTTCGCGGCGCCCAGAGGCTTTTTCCTTTACCGTCAGAAGCGATTCCGTACCCGGCAATAACGGCTTTAATGTCGTCGTTGTCTCGAATGGCGTCTTCCAGACGTTTGAGAATAAACACAACGTTGCCTTCGCCAACAACCATGCCGTCAGCGTCTTCGTCAAATGGGCAAGAACGATTGGCTGTCATGGATTGAGAG
Organism: Thermoguttaceae bacterium; assembly: GCA_017407125.1. Classification (GTDB taxonomy): domain Bacteria; phylum Planctomycetota; class Planctomycetia; order Pirellulales; family Thermoguttaceae; genus RUG11551. Next base: position 68,511 of record JAFQXE010000034.1, on the reverse strand, counting down.
CCGGCAAAAAGAACCAGGGTGTCAGAATGGAAATAGCTTGCCCCGCCAGCAATAGCCGCGTCAATTGAATGATTTTGCAGAGCCATCATCGCTTGCGATAACGCAAACAACGACGACGCACAGGCGGAATTAAACACCATATACGGTCCATTGAGATGAAGCGCTTTGGAAATCAGCTCGCCGGAATCTGACGCGCGCTGTGACGACATGTGTTCCTGAATGTTGGCTTCATTCGCTTCCAGTTCGCGAAGAAAATCCGCCTTCATCTCAGACAGTAACGAATCGCGCTGCGAATCGTCCAATTCCGCTTTGAATGAATCAATTTTACCCAACTCATATAACGCTTCCTGGCTGTACGTTCGAAGACCTACGAATTCGGAACGGTCGCCGGGACGGGTTGTCCCGATATACACGCCAGTATTGCGAATCGGGAAATTAAACGGATCGATGCCGGCGCTTCGGCATGCGTCGGCAACAGATGAACACATCGCCAACGGAACCCTGTCATAGTAGTACTCTGCGTCCGGCGGCAGCGGCGTTCGACTTCTGTCAACAGCAGGATAATCTATCAAAGCCGCCAAATCCGTATACGTTTTGTTTCTGATGCCCCTTCGAGGATCATAAAACAGCTTCCGATTCAAACGGGAATCCGGAACGGGTCCGATAGCGGTGCGACCTTCGCAGACCAGCTTCCAAAATTCGTCTACATTCGACGCTCCAGGCAGTCGACACGCTATTCCTACAATTGCTATTTTGGGTAACGACATTGTTTTATGCTTAAAAAATAATTATCAATGGGGAACGGCAAAGAAAAAACGATTCTTATCTTTGCCGTTGTCTGCCTGGACGGTTTCAATTGGCAGTTTTTGAAAAAACATCTCTTAACGTTTGAATGGCTTTCATTTTGAGTTCGGCAGGGGCGTTTTCCCAGCTAACCTTCCAATTCAGATCGGAATCAGCGCAATCTGGAAGCCGCATAAACGTGCCAGAGTTCATAGTCATCAACGGGACGTCTGAGGAGCTGGAAAGACCGCGATAAATAAATATCTGTCCGTTATACTGGTTAATCATCCAGTCTCCGCCGCCTCGTCCTGATACGCGTAAAGAAAATGTAAAGCCGTCAAGTTCTTTATTCGAGTTTTGTAACGCGTTGTTGCCATAATCCTCGAACACGGCTTGCACGTCGTTTTCGATAACGGTCGGCTTGGGCAGCGGCCAACCGCAGTTGCTTTGCATGGCGTAACGCACCAGCGTCAAAAGCGTGTCATGAGTCATCATCGGCGGCGGTAAATGCGGAGCCGCCTGAATTGTGTTGGTCATGTCAAATTCCGGATCGTCTTTCCAGTACGATTTATAAACGCCCATCTGACCGGAGAAGGTTGATAAAATCTGATCGCCCGGTCCAGCTGGCATGGCGGGATGAGAGTTGTCCCGTTTGATGTATTTCTTGATGCCCTCAATGATAACCTTGCCCATCTCATCAATCCTGACGCGATTGGCTGCCGACAAATGGTAGGTCTTATCATGCAATTCAGGACGAGAAATAATATGGGTCATCACTTGAGAGATCCAGTCGACAGGAACAAAGTTCTTTCTGTCTTCCAAATTCATTCCCAGCGCCTCGCTGAACTTTTTAAATAAGTCGTCTGGCAATGACGCGGGATTTGCAAACGGAAGAACAATTTTAATCGGTGCGTAAAAGCCATGATACGTTGGCGTGTATCCTGTATGTCGGTCGCCGACAATAATCGCAGGGCGGAAAACAGTCAAAGAATCGATAAAGCGGCAGGAGCGAACCATCTTCTCCGCCTCGACTTTGCTCTTTTCATAGTCGTTGCCGAATTCCTGTCCTTCATCCAGCTCAGACTCCAGAATGACGCCCTGTCGCAGACCGCAAACATAACACGTCGAAACGTGAAAGAATTTTCTGATATTGGCGCTTTGACATAATTGAAGCACATGCTGCATTCCCTTGACATTTGAAGCGTAAGGCTCGCCGCTTTCGTCAGCCACAAATGTCAAGCTGGCGGCATTGTGCAAAATAGATTCAACGTGTTGGGAGATCCAGTTGATCTGCGCTTTTGTAAGTCCGAGTTCCGGCTTATGCAAATCGGTTTCCATAATAACCGGTCGCGGGAGCGCGCGCCCCAACTGAGCTTCAAAACGACGCAGAATCCCTTCAATACGCTGCTGTGCGCTTTCACGGCGGCTTGAACGGATCAATGCCAAAACGGGAATGTCGCGGCGAAGAAGGTCTTTGAGCAAATACGACCCTAAAAGCCCTGTCGCCCCTGTCAATGCAATGTATTTCATATATAGTTGCGAGTTGCTAATTACAGTTTATGTTTCGTTGTGAACATATCTGCGTTATTCAATCTTCTTTTACGCCTTAATGTCTGCGCCGCCGTCAACCAGGAGGACGGAGCCTTGAACCATATCGCTGTCGGACGACGTCAGAAAAACAACGGCGTTGGCGATATCGCGAGGCGTAACAAGTCGATTTCCTACGCAAGCGTGTTTCGGCGCTTCCTTGAACATCAAATCGGCATGCGGCAAACGACGGCCGGAATCGGTGTCGACCAAACCTGCTTTAACAATGTTGAAGTTGATTTTCTCGCCCAGCTCGCGCGCCAGATGACGAACAATCGCTTCCAAAGCCGCCTTGGACGCGCCAATAAGCCCGTACTGTTCCAGAGCTTTATGCGCTCCATGACTGGAAATGCCGACGACCTTTCCGCGCCATTTGGAATTTTCCAGCATGTCTTGCGCCGCCTGAACCAGCAAAATCATCGGGAGCGTGTTGGTTTCAAAAGCCGCTCTGAAATTGTTGAGACTGGCTTTCATCAAAGGACGAAAACCGCCAGTTGCAGCATTGGACACAATGATGTCAAGCTGACCAATTTCACGACGAATGAAATCAATCATGGAATCAATATCGTCTTTTTGACTTACGTCCGCTTTAACAACGTATACGTTTCGTCCCAAGTCTGATATTTGCTCTGCAATCGACTCCGCATTGGTTCGTGAAGATGCATAATTGATTACAATGTCAGCCCCCTCTTCCGCCAAGCGGAGAGCCGTTCCGCGCCCGATCCCTCGAGACGCCCCAGTTACTAACGCAACTCTTCCGTCTAATCTACCCATTTTATACTATTGATTGGTTAGTGGTTAAAAAATATTGAACAGGGATTATTCTGTTTCTTACAAGTATGTTTATGTCTCAATGACCGCTGTACGCTATTTCGCAATTGTCGCTTGATATTTGACAATATTAAGAACGACTTCGTTCTTCTCATTATACAGCGTTACATTAAAAACTTTTTGTTCATATCCGCCAGGCAGCGTGATTGCGTTGACAAATTCAGCGCAGCAATAACATGAAACGCCTGCAGTAACGAGTCCCGCGCCAAACTCAATGCTGTCAAATTGATCTGGAATCACGCTTCCGCGATTTTCGGTAACCTGATGCAAAATGGCGCAGGAATATAAGGTTGCATCAAGAACCGCTGAATTTGTTATGTTAGAACCTTCGTGCGGTTTAAGCATCAACGAATTCGCTTGCGGGTTAAGTTCGCCCAGTAAATATTTGCCGTCATTATATCGGCACTTATCCAATCGCTGGAGAACCGGACCTTGATACAACGGCGCTTCGCCAAATTCTGGATATTTCGCTTGCGTCACGTTCGACAAACTGTTTTTCGGAACTGCGGCAACGACTTTGCCTGCAATTCCATTTTGTGAACGGTTGCCAAATTTGACTTCGCAGCGATAATATGGGCAATTTTGATTTGTCAATTTACCTTCTTTATTATACAAATCACCCTTAATAAAGGCAACCCAATTATTTGACTTGTCTTTGCTAATTTGACAAACAAGACGGTACGGTTTGCTTTGAGTGCAAATTACTCCGCGAAGAATCTTGAAGTTCTGTAAACTCGACAGTGGTTCAAGACCAAGTTTCTTCGTCAAAATCTGAGCTGTTTCTGCAATCAATTCCACTCCAATTACAAATGGAAGGACTGGAGTTTTATTGATTTGATGCTGCTGCAGAAACACATCATTCATCGGATCAACAATACACTCAACTTCAACAGAATTCTCTGTCAGCGTGCAAATCCGGTTTACCAAAGCCGGGGATTGATTTTTGTCGTCTGGAACGCTCGGTTCAACTTTCGGTTCCGCTTTCGGTTGAGCGGCATTTTGAGCGGCGTTTTCCTCAACTTGTCCAGCTACAATTGTCGCTCGGTAATCTTTGACGTTTACGATGCATTCTCCATGTTCATTATACAACGTATAATCAAACACGACTTGATTATATCCGCCATGCAGCTGGACGAAGCCCTTGAAAACAACGCAGCATTCGCATTTCTGTCCTGGCGTAACTTGTCCGGAACCGTACTCAATTCTGCCAAAACATTCCGGGACGGTAACCGTGTTGTCTTTATTCAACCAGCTCAAAATACCGCACGCATACAAGGAAGCGTCCATAAGCGCCGGTTTTGTAACAATATTTCCGTCCGTCCGATCGCCAAACAAATTGACGTTTTCCTGAGGAATAATATTGCCTAATAAATAGGACTTATCATTAAACCTGTAGCTTTTCAAACATTGCAGCGCAGGACCGTGGTAAATTGAAAGGCTTCCGTAAGGCAGGTAAATTACGTTAAACCCATAATCAAGAGGAGAACGTTTTTCAATCAGATCGTTCTTTTTCCCTTCCGGATCGTCGCCAAAGATAACCTTGCAGCGATAATATGGGCAGTTTTCGTTAATTTTCTTGCCATTCTTATTATAAAAATCGCCCTTGACCAAAACGTTCCAAACGTTCGGCGTTTCAGTTTTGTCCATACGGCAAACCAGGCGATAAGGATTCGTCTGAGTGCAGGAAACGCCTCGAACTACGGAGACGTCCGTTATTGCATGCAATCGACCCAATCCGTTCTTTTCGCTCAGAACGCAAGCCGTTTCAGCAATCAGCTCCAATCCCATGACAATTGGGAGAAGCGGAGTTCCCATAAGTTGATGCTGCTGTAAGAAAACGTCCTTGACCGGGTCAATAATGCACTCTGTTTCAATCGCGTCGGGCGTCAGGAGGCATACTTTATTAACCAGCGCCATCTTATCCGCCTTCGAGCTTGAAGTCGATTCGGGTTTGCCGCCTTGCAAAACCTTCAGAATAATTTCAGCTGTCTGAGACGGTTCTGTTGTCCACGGAATTGAAATTTGTTCAACAGGCAAAATCGCCTTAACAGATTCGATAAACTCCTGTGTAATCGGATCCACGGAATCTGCCGTTGGAACGACAACCTTAGTCGCTCCGCCGCGTTTGCACGCTTCAACCCAGTTCAAGGCCGCCTGTTGCGTCGACTGAACTCGAACGTTAATCTGAGCCTTATTCATTAACCGGGAAAGCTGTTCGTCACGGCAAACCATCAGCACGGGAGACGATTGCGGAAGAGTCAGCTCGATATTCAATTCTCGCAGCTTCTTTCTCAACTCATACGCGTCGGCGTTAGAGCCAAAAATCATGTCGAATGACGTGTTCTCGACGGTCTCAGCTGTCTTTGAGGCTGTGTTATCGTCCTGTGACACTCTGCCCTGATCTGGGGTTACCCCGGATTTTTCAAGATCTTTTACGTTGACATCCTGATACAGCTTATACGGCAGAGGGGACAGTTCCGGCTGATAATTATCGATAATCAATTCGCTATAGAAATGATCGCAGCCTTCTTTAACCGGCATCATCGCCATTCCCATCGACTTGAATGCAAAGAGCGATTCCGGTCGAACCGACATGCCAACTTCGTCCCAGGCGTTCCAGTGAACGGTGTAAGCGCGGCACTGCGGATGAATGGCAGAATAACGATTGAGCATCTTCGAGCTGATATAATTCGACATGCCATAGTCGGACTGACCGTTTCCGCCTAATCTTCCAGCAGCGGAACCCATCATAACAATGTATTCCGGCAGATTCTGTTCAAGGGTTTCCAAAATCGCCCATAAAGACCCGACTTTGATGTCTACAGTCATTCTGACAAAACGTTCTTCCTTTTTATAGAACGTAGCCGACTTTTCAAATCCCGCACCATGCAAAACGCCGGAAATGTGTCCTTCTTGACGAAGAATCTGACTAATCGCCTTTGAAGCGTTTTCGTAAGAACTTAAATCGCAAGCCATGTAATTCCACGAAATATTCGCTTCGTCCAAACGATGCAGGTTCTTGTCAATTTCCAACGCTTTTTCGACCCTCGACCATTCAGAAGCCGGCTTTTTCTTTTCCGCCAGCGCAGCTCGAACAACGGTCTGTTTGAGTTGTTTAAGCCCGTCCGCGTCGAGACCTCTCCACGACGGATCAATCTTGGGCAGCTGCGACGATCCAAGGATATAGAGTTTAGCGTTGCGTTTCTTTGCCAGATGATACGCTAATTCCGCGGTTACGCCGCGCGCGCCGCCGGTTACCAGCCAAACCTCGCCCGATTTCGGAGCGGGAGCGGCTGCCAGGGTTTCAGACGAAATTACATCTGGAACAATTGTCAGGAAATAGCGTTTGTTCGCTTGATAACATACGTCAGGCTGCCAGTCAGAGCTCTGCAATTCTTTTATCAAAGCGTTCGCAACTACGCTGTATTTCGCGTTGAGCGGGAAATCAACGTTCTTAAAAGTATTCCGAGCATGGAATGTTGCCATGTTCTCAATATGCAGGTTGCGAATTAGCCCAGCAATAGCTCCTCCCTCAACGCGATCGGAATATCCGGCAAAACCGCCGTCGCCGCCAAGACGAACGCCGGCAACCAGACGAAGCTTGTCGACTTCTTTTTGCGCGTTCGCGCAGCGGTAAATCTGCCGCAGGGTCAAATACAACGGAATAATTACCTTATTCTCAATTTGCCGCCAGTCTGAACAATTGAATTTATAGGTCTCTTCTGAGTTCCAGCTCGGAACGACAAAGATGTTTCGTACAGGATTCTCTTTCCACAGAGCGTCAATCTCGGAAACGATGACGTCTTCTGACTTTCCAGCGTTATTGTCGCACAGGTCATAAATGACTGCGTCGTTTGAATCAGAGCTTAACTGACGAAGCAGTTCGATCGCGACAGGATTTGTATCAGAAGCGATAATCAGCGTCCTTCCGGAAATCTTCGGCAAATCGCTGGACAGTTCCGGCGCTTCAACCAGACATTCAATATATCGACCGGTAATTGTTTTTTCAATTCCAGACATCTCCTTATTGATCTTGTCATACAGCTGAGCCGGCGTCAATTTGAGGATTTCAGAAGCAGTATGGCTTTTTGTTGTTTCCGCTTTCGGTTCAGAGGAAGTCTCAACGTCAGACTTTGCGCTTTCAACGACTTGCGGCGCGCTTGAAACGCGGGCGTCGTAATCCGGCAGCAAATCCCTGATTGGAATTTCATTCCAAAGCGCTTTGTCGTCTTCCGAAACGTAAACGTCCGGAGTAGATGCGACAATCAGCATTTGGGCGGTGTGATTGAACATCCATGAGCAGACGTTATCGACTCGATGAAGCATGCCAATGGTTCTGAACGCTCCGGGCTGCGGTTTTTCGTTCTGGTTTGGAAGTTTAACGTCCCGCAGCGCCGCAAAAGCCGTCAGAGCGTCTACCGCCAAGGTCTTTTCCGCGCCGTCGTTAGTAAGAATCTGACGAAGTCTTGCCTCGCGAATTCGAGAATGTTCCGGGACTTCAACAGATCTTTCAGGACGCTGATTTACCAGAAGCTGCGAATGATTCGCCTGAGCCAGGAAATCCATCGCATCGCGATGAACCACCAATTTGTCACAGTATTCCACTTGAGCAATTGAACCGGTTCCGCCTTCGGTCAGACCGATAGTCCAGCCGCCAATTGAGCCATTTTTATAAATGACCTTTAACGCCTGATCAATATTGGAGCACTCAGACAAAATCTTTTCAATAAGCGTCGAATGTTCCATAGATTCCGGTTTAACCTGGAACGGCGTTGGGTAATCCAACAGCGTGCAGCTGGTAACGCACAAACCTTTGGAGTTAATTCCGCCGATCGTACCGCGCATTCCTGTTATGCCAACAAAGCAATGCGAAATTCCGTTGTTAGGCTTGCGAACCTGAACTTGAATCTGAACGCTGTCTGGAACAATTCTCTTAAATGGCAAATCGATATTGCAGCCGTGAATAAACGTGCCGTTCGGGGTCGTACCTGCGAACTGAACGCATCCGCTGGCGATATTTTCTACCGTTTGCAGATTCTGTTTATTCGTATTTGTTGGAATTGTTCTTCCAGCGTTGTATAATTTTCTCTGTTCAGACGTATCCAATGTCGGAAAAAGGCATACATTGTGTCGAATAAGGGCTTCCAACGGGATTCCCGCTCCTTCAGCAATGCCGCGCATTTCTTCCAGACCGTCTTCTCCGAAACGGGTCGTCAAGGACTCTTTATCCATCGCCGGCTCGGGCGGCAAGAGTTTTTCAGTTGCTTGACCGACAACATCGACATAACGCCGAATCGTCGCGCGCAATTCCTGAGCGTACTGCTTTCCATACTGAAGCCCCATTTCGTAGGGCGTTCCGGACTGACGGCAAATGCTGATTGAATAGTTTGAGGCGAGAGACGAAGATTGAGAAGCGGACTGTAACGACGCCGTTTCCTTTCTCTCGTTGATGGATTCCTCTTTCTCGGTTCGAGTTTCGACAACCAGCTTTTCAGTCGAATCCTGTTTTCCTTGTAAATTCCGCAACTGAGCGCAAACTTCCAGGAATTTTTCCGGGTCGCCGCCTTTGCTGTTGTCGGAAATGTAGAACGAAACGTCTGAGCAGTCCGACAGAATCTGTTTGGCAAGATTGGTAAGAATCTTTTTCGGTCCAATCTCGACAAAATGCCGACAGCCAACGTTATACGCCTTGCGAATCATCGTGATGAAATCGACAGGCTTCGTCATTTGCTCAACCAGATTATTTCTGAAAACGTCCGGATCAGACTCAAAGGCGCTTGTAACCGAACTCAGCAGCCGTCCGGTGGACAGATCAAACTTAAACGGTTTGAGGGCTTCTGCAAACGGCTTGCAAACGCCGGACATCAACGGTGAATGGAACGCGGCGGGAACCGGCAGAATCAACGCCAGTCTCTGGCAGGAAAGCAAATACGCCTCCATCTTTTTGATGGAATCATACGTACCGGAAATAATCGTCTGAGTTGGCGCGTTGCGGTTTGAGATGAATATCGTTGTAGCCGCGTCCGGAATTGTCGCCATTCCATCTTGAATCTGGTCTTCCGAAGCGTTGGTAGACAACATCGCCGTTCGAGTTCTGTTGGCGGTAAATTCCGCTAACGCGGATTCGATTGCCTGGCAGCGTTTTTGGGTAGCCAGCGCCGCCGCCTGGAACGACCAAACGCCCGCCGCTGTCATGGCAGGGTATTCGCCGTAGGAATGTCCCATTACAACGTCAGGCTGAATTCCTTGTGAAGCGTACAAACGATGAATAAACGTATCCGCAATAAGAAGCGACAACTGCGTTCTGAACGTATCTTTGCCCAGTTTGACCCCTTCGGTCTGCAAAACAGTTTCGAAATTCGGCAAACCGACAGTCGCTAAGAAATCGTCCAGGTCTTCAATAATTTCCCTGGCGGCGGGCAGTTCAGTCAAACCGCTCATCATGTTGGGATATTGCGCTCCCTGTCCCGCAAAAAGAAACGCCACGCGATTGCCAGGTCGCCGCAAAGAGAAGTTTCCTGTACGCGAAGCGATATCTTGAGTGGAACGCATTTGAATCGATGGCTGCGCGCTATCTTCCGGTTTCGATTCCACGGTTTCGACAATCGCTTTTTGAGCTTCTCGCTTCTCGCATCTTTCCCGATATGCAGCAACGTTTTCGAAATCGACATTAATCAAAATGCCTTCGCAATCCGTTTGCTGAATTTGCCAGGACGCTGGCGCGGTCTGATTCTGCTCTTGAATGTCAAGCATAACGTTCGTAAAGGCCATCATGCCTTTCGCCGGACCAAAATCGCCGAATATTTTAGTTAAAGAATCGTCGATGTCAGTCGTTTCCGCAGAGGTGGAAGAACGAAGCGTCGTTTTTGATACTTTGCTATACCCTTCGTTAACATGAACGCCGGACGAATCAACTTCAATATTTGAAATGATAGCGTAAATCTTGTCGCCATTCGCCAAAGCGTCTTCCGCTCTCTTGAGAACAAACGCAACCGCGCATTCCGACGGGGGCGTAACGTCCGTAGCGCCGCGAACCAGAGCGCGCAAACGACCTCCTTGCGCTCTGTCGCCGCTGACGCAAAATACATAATCAAGACGGTCGTCCTGCAAAATGTTATACGCAGTGGCCAACCCTGTAAACGACGCGCTGTAACCGCCGTCAAGAGAAAAGGCGGGACCATTAATATCGTACGATTTCGAGATTCGAGAACCTAACGTACTGATTGTAAATCCGCCGGTCTGATCTTCATTGAATCGGAATTTTTGCAAAATCGCATCCTGGAATCCATTGACAACGCTGTCAATTTTATCCGAGTCATACCCCATTTTGGAAAGCGAATTTTTCATCGAATACTGCATATCGCTTATCAGGTTGGCAGGCGATGTTGAACACGCGAAATCGGTGCCGGATTTGGAACCAGCAACAATTGCCGTTTTGCAGCGATTCCAACGTTCAGGATGAGCCTCTGACTCCTTGATATTGCGAGGCAGTCCTGCGTCGTCAATCGCCTGATCAACTGCGCCTAAAAACCAGAACTGTAAAGCGTGACCAAGCGCAATCTGTTTGGGCGGAATGTTAGGACGTTTCCAATCGTAATGATAATCTTTGATAAAACCAGCCTTAATTCCTCGTTTGGCCAATTCCTGGAATTCTTCGCGAGTCAAAAACAGGTCGTTGCGATCGTCCGGAGCGGGAGACATTACGCACTTGCCCAGCTTGATCTTATTTCTGTATTCTTTCGCGTTATAAGCCTCTGGCGCAATGCAGCCAATCCCAACTACGGCAATCGGCTTGTTCGCATTGGGCGTGCAGCGTCGTTCTTCTTCAGCCTTTTGAACGCTTTCGGGGCCTTCCAGAACTATTGACGCGTTAAGACCGCCAATGCCAAAGGCTTCAACAACTGCCAATCGTTTTTTATCTTTGTTAATCGGCCAGCTTTTAACCTCTCTTTGAACGTACAACGGAGAATTTTCCCAATCAAATTTCGTTGTCAGTTCATCAAGCGACGGCTGCGGAAGGATTACCTGATGCCGAAGAGATTGCAAAACCTTAATCGCGCTTGTCGCCCCTGCCGCTTCAAGCATGTGACCAAGATTCGCTTTGACGCTGGTAATCGGAGTTGGCTTGGTAAAATTATTGTCCTTCAAGAATTTATCGACGGCTTCCAGTTCTGTCGCGTCTCCCAATCGAGTGCTTGTAGCGTGCGCTTCAAAATAATCTGGAGATTCGGATTTATCCAATTTCGCGTCTTCCCACGCGCGAGAAACAGCCAAACTCTGTCCTTTGGAACTGGGAGCCCAAAGTCCTTTGCCTTTGCCATCGCAAGAAACGCCAACGCCGCGAACCAATCCAAGAATGTTATTTCCTGCCTTGAGAGCCGCTGACAATGGACGAACAAGCAAGTACGAACATCCCTCGCCTGGAATTAAACCGTCAGCCTGTTCATCAAACGGTCGGGAGCGTTCTTTCGAACTGGCCTGGTTATAACTGAAAAGATTGACGTTGCTCTTGGATACAAAATTGAAACCGCCGCAAAGAGCCATGCCCTCTGGGTGAAGCGTCAGAAAATGTTCTGCCAGATAAAACGCCGCAAGAGACGTCGAGCAGGCGTTGTCAAAGGTAAATCCCGTACCGTTCAATTTAAATAGCTGTTGAATGCAGCGAGACGTTTGGTGCGGAATTCCCTTTTCATGTGAGAAATACGGTTGAAGACGTTGACTGTTTCCTTTCCAGTACTCACCAAAATCGCTCCAAATAGTATCCAATTCTTTATCCGAAAACTCGGGAAATGCATCCTTCAATGTTTGTTCAAGCCACGGAAGACAACTCAAGAGCTGATAATACGTGTATCCATCGGAAAGTCTTACCATTCCGGTAAATACGTTAATGGGAACCTGCGGCAGCTGGAATGGATTGTATCCAGAACTCTTAATCGCCATATACGCCGTATATGAAGCGAATAACACGCCTGTTCCTGTGGGAAGCGTATCTACATCGTATCCGGCTTCCGAAAGCGTTTGATAGAAACCAGGCAGGATTTCCTGGTTAAACTTTTTAAAATCAACAATCCCCGCCAGGTTGGTATGACTCTTTCCCCATGTACCGGGGTGTTCCGCCTTATAGATATCAAATGGATAACGTGGGTCGGGAATGGTTGTAATTGAAATCTTTCCCTGAGAAAGATTATTCCAAAATTCTTCTGGTGAAAACGCACCAGGAACGCAACAATGGGCGCCAATAATAGCCAGTGGTTCGTGAGGATAACTCATTATTATTCTCTCTGCTTATTGAAATATGCTTTTCCCTAAATAGAAGAACGGTTTAAATATCAGCATGCAACGTTTTGAAGGACATAAAAACAGTATCGGCTGACAATATTAATGGCGTTTTTCTATTTTTCTTTAACTACTTACATTATCTATTTTAGCATATTTATCAAACTTGTCAACTATTTCGTGATAAAATTTTAAAATTTTTATCACTGGGGTTCCTAACACTCGTTACAATCGCCACATACGCACTATTATTTATCATTCAATAATAGATTCAATCTCTTAATAATATCATTTCCGTCCAGTTTGAGGAAAATTGTCGTAAGCGCCTATAATCTAAAAGTTAATGTAAAATGAACTCCAATACTTTAATCGATTCAATCGATATCATTTTTTCATTTGATTATTTAATGATCTTTCGATTTATCGATATAACTAATCCTGTTTGAACGTTCATGGACGAAGATTTCCGTATAAAGTCAGATAAAATTTTTTGCTTTTCCATCCAAAATTTTTATTTTGCCTCTTTTTTTGTCGATAAAAATTTTAGATAATACGTAAAAGAAAACCTGTTTACACAAAATTATATGACATTATTTCCTTTAACCGCATTTGAAAAATATATGGTTCAGGATAGCCATCCAGGATACGAGATGGCTATTTTAATGGAATGGGCGTTCAGAGGAAAGATTAACCGCGATCTGCTCGTAGAATCCTACAAAAGAGCCGCTCAATACGAACCGCTATTCAAAGCTGTTCTTTACAGAGAGAATAGTCAATACTTTTGGAAAGTTGACGACCAGTATCTTATTCCTCTGGTTTTTGAAACGTCCGAAAAGTCTGTTGAACAAAGCGAAGGAATCAAAAATGTTACTTCCGATAATCCGGAAATAAGCTGTGGTAAAATAATCATCCGAGAATACCGTGACGGCGTTGCATTTGAATTTTACGTTCATCACTCAATTGGCGACGGCATCGGCGCTAACCAATTCTTTGCCAGCTGGATGAAAGAATACGATTTGGCGCTTCACGGTCAAACCGATGCGTCAAATCTGAATTTTCATCCAGACTCAGCGCTGTTTCCACGACGCGAAGAATTTCATTTTGTCCCCAAAGAAAAAATGTCATTGTCAACCAAAGTCTATGACATTTCTCGCGGCGTGGCGCGGTTCTTTTCGCATCGCGTTCTGCCCATGCTCAAAGAGGAAAATATTGATAATTCCAATCTCTCCGATACATTTCCTATGTACTGGCGGCGATTTGGACAAGATTTCTTTTTGAAGTACAAGGCAAAAGCCAAATCGTTCGGAGTCAGCGTCAATACGCTCATGATGAGGGATATGTATTTGGCGCTGCGTAAATGGATCGAAAAATATCCCGTTGACAACAAGCCCGTCGAACGCCAAAAACGCTGGTTTCGTATGCTGATCCCGATTAATCTTCGCACGGATTTTCATCGTACAGTTCCATGTGCCAATATTGTTGGATATATTTTTAATGACAAAAGACCCGTTGAATGCGATCGCTCAGACGCGTTTCTGCAATCAATTCAGAAGAATATTCTAAAATGCAAGAATTTTAATTCCGGATCTACGTTTATCAAAGCCATTCGGGTTCTGGGAAAGATTCCAGGATTCATGTCCTTGATGACGTCAGACAAGAAGTGTCATTGCACAGTAATTCTATCTACTGTCGGAAACATTTGTAAAAGCTGTCAGCAGGAAGATTATCGCCAAAACGACGACATCCGCATTGAGCACGATCAGTACCCGCTTCAGCTGTTCCGAATGCTCGGCGCGCCGCCGACCCGTCCTCATACGCCTTTTTCGTTTGGCGTTGTGCAGCGACAGGGCGAGGCGTTTATTTCCTGTCGATACGACTTAAACGTCCTGACGGAAGAAACCATGCTGGAATTCTACGATATGTTTGTAGACGAAATGATGAAAAGTCTGAATGATGAATAGCAGTATTTTCAATTTATAATATTCGCGCCGCGATTTTGCTCATTCTTCTGAATAGACAGATATTATATATTATTGTCAACTCAGCAACGCAATGTCAGTCGAATATTCTCTGTAAAACCGACAATTTGTCGTTCCTTTGAGAACATTTCCATTTTTTCCTGACATTTTCCCGCTACAGTTCCAATTATTAGGCTATAATATTTATTGAATACAATAACATAAAATAATTATCCACCTTAACAAAAAAGCTGTCATGACTTTATTTCCGGTAACCTCATTTGAAAATTATATGCTCATGGACAATCATCCCGGTTACGAGATGGTTATATTAATAGAATGGGCTTTCCGAGGAAGAATTAATAAAGAATTGATTCTTGAAGCGTACAATCGAGTAACGCAGTACGAGCCTCTTTTACGCTCTGTCCTCGTCAAACAGAAAGGAAAAAGGTATTGGAACGTTGACGATCAATATCGCATTCCGATCTCGTTTGAAACAACAGACGAATCTGTCGAACAGGACGAGGGAACCAGATACGTTTTTCCCAGTTCCCCGGAAGAACGATGCGGAAAAATTATTATTCGTCAATATCGAGACGGCGTTTCGTTTGGCATTTACGCTCATCACGCCATCGGAGACGGCCTCGGACTCCATCAGTTTTTTGCGGACTGGATGAAAGAATACGATTTGCTTCTCCACGGTCAAACAGATACTTCAGAGCTGAACTTTCATCCCGATCCGGACTTGTTTGTTCGCCGCGAGGAAATGCACTTCGCTCCAGAACCGACTCCACAACAAGAGGTTAAAACGCCAACAAAGAAGCAATCAGTATTTTCAAAAATAATGTCTGACATCTATAATGGAGTCGGTCAGTTCTTTTGCCGCCGCGTTATGCCGCTGCTTCCCAACAAGAAGATTGACAAATCCAGAATTGTCGAGCTGTCCCCGATGTACTGGCGGCGCTTTGGAGAAGACTTTTTCTTGAAATACAAAGCGAAAGCGAAATCCTGCGGCGCAAGTTTCAATTCGCTCATGATTCGCGACATGTACCTCGCGCTCCGAAAATGGATCGAGAAACATCCCATAGACAACAAACCTGTCGAACGTCAGAAACGCTGGTTTCGGATGCTGGTTCCAATGAATATTCGCTCGGATTTCCATCGAACCGTGCCGTGCGCCAATATTCTTGGATATATCTTTCTTGACAGACGCCCTGTTGAGTGCGACCGTTCAGAGCAGTTTCTAAATCGCATTCAGTTCGATATGACCAACTGTAAAAAGTATCATTTAGGGGCGCTTTTTGTCAGCGGTCTTCATTTCTTTGAAAAGATACCGGGATTTATTTCTCTAATGACGTCTGAAAGACAATGTCATTGTTCAATAATTCTTTCCAGCGTCGGCAATATATGCAAAAGCTGTCAGCAGGAAGAATATCGCACAAACGACGACATCCGCATTGAACACGACCAATATCCCCTTCAGCTGATCCGATTGCTTGGCGCCCCGCCTAACCGTCCGCACACGCCCATTTCTATTGGCGTCATGCAGAGACAACACGACGCTTTTGTTTCCTGCCGTTACGACGCCAACGTCATGACGGAAGAAACCATGCTGGAATTCTTCAATATGTTTGCAGACGAAATGATGAAAAGCATTGAGTAAGGCAGTAGACAGTATGCAATAGGCAGTAGTTTGGAATTTCTACTGCCTATTCCCCAATCCCTAATCTATCACTTTACTTTTTTCAGAAATTCCAGCGGTTCTTCACTGGTCGGGTCCGCAACGCGAATGACCATGTCTCCGTTGATGAGATCTTCAAAAATATGTCCCACGACCAGTTTCCGCCATCCCTGTTCCAGAAGCGGTTGAGAAATATTCTTTTCCGGATTCATACGCCACAAAGCCCATTTTCGGACGTCGCACGGATTGCCAACCAGATTGCACGCCAGGTTGTTTTGTTTGCAAATCGTTCCCAGAGCGGAATAAAGCAACTGCCCCAAAACAGTCATTTTACAGGTTGGATCGTGTTCCATTAACTCTGGCAGTTCCCTTTTCGGCAGACGCATAGCGTGACGAATCACGTCAGAAATCGGCTCCAGAATTCCAGCGTAGTTGGACTGAGTAAAATCGCGAACTTCTTTAATGCGCTCAATATCGTAAACCTGACGGCGCGCCAGCTCAATAATCAAGTCGTCTCGTAAAATCCGTTTGACTGGACAGTCGGCAAGCTGCGCTCGACGTTCGCGCCAGAAAAAAAGCTCTCGGACGATTGCCAGGCTGCGCTGGTCAAAGGTGGAATTCAGAACCAGCTTTTCCCAGCGATCCGGACTGAACTGCCACAGCAGCTTTTCTTTCCAGGCGTTCATTTCCTCTTCAAACCACGACAAACGCCCCAGTTTTTTGATTCGGCCGCCGATATACGTTCGCAGGGGATGAAGATAACGGACATCGTCAAGCCCGTATTCCAATTGAGAGCGAGTCAGCGGCCGCCGCGTCCAGTCCGTTCGCGTTTCCGTATTGGGCAGAGCGACCTTGAGAACTTTACTGATCAGATTGGCGCAGCCCGCCGGGTAATCGCAGCCAATAAATCCAGCTGCCAACTGAGTGTCAAACAGTTTGCGCGGCAAATCCCCCGTCGCGAGAATGCAGAACTCCAAGTCCGCTCTGCCAGCGTGAACAATGGTTTCGTGATCGCCATGAGTCAGCAGTTCCCAAAAAGCGTTGATATCCTTAAAAGCCAACGGGTCAAGAATTGCGGCTCCAGATTCATACGCCAGCTGAACAAGACAAAGCTGAGGATGAAAATGGCGTTCGGAGACAAATTCTGTATCCAGAGCAATCCAGCGGCTTTCTTCCAGATCGGAAAGAAGCCGGAAAAAATCCGCTTGATTGTCAACGTAATTTATCATAGAAGAAATTCAGTCTGACGTCCAGCGCGGAGCCGGACGTCAGACGTTGTCGACTACAGGAAAATGTACGTCATGGCAAGGAAAATCGGAACGAGGATGCAGACGCTGTACGCCATGTATCCAAAGAAACTGGGCATCGGAACGCCGGCTTCTTCGGCAATCGCCTTGACCATAAAGTTCGGACCGTTGCCGATGTAGGTCATAGCTCCCATAAACACGGCGCCCAAAGAGACTGCCGCCAGCAGCGACGCGATAATTCCTACTCCGCCGCCAGCTTCAGTGCCTTTAACGATAGTTGTATTAAGAGCGTCGAGTTCCTTTTCCAGCTTGGCTTTGTCGTCTCCGCTTGCCGCGGCGATTTTGCCTGGAAGAACGTGAGCTTCTTCTTTGCAGACCGCCTTGCCGGTGTTATAGAACACGACGTAGGTCGGGGCGTTGTCCAAAACGGAGGACAGCGAGCCGGTCGCCCAGAAGAACTTGTGCGTGTCGGTCGCGGAGAATCCCATTTCGCCGCCCTTGACGTTGAGGATCTGAAGCGGAACCTGCATGCAGATAAAGATTCCGAAGAACAACGCGGCAACTTCCAGAATCGCACCGTAGTTGAACTCGTTTTCCGTACGAACCTGTTTGCTTCCCAACAGCAAGGAGAGCGCGACCAGCGCCAGCTGGCAGACTTCTCGCATGTATGCCGGCGGAACGAAGTTGGTTCCAGGAACAGCCTTGGACGGATCTAACAGAGCAACGCACAGGACGATGCCCAGCAACAGCAGACCGTTCGGCCAAAGACCGGAAATTTTCAGCGGAACGACTTCCATTTTATCTCGGACAATATCGAGACCGGTTTCTTTCGGATAGGCGATAAAGCTGTCCCAGAGGAAGTAAATCGCCAGCAGCAGTCCGTTGACGAACAGCCATTCTTTCCACAGACCGAACGTCCACATAAACGGAACGCCGCGGAGGTATCCGAGGAACAGAGGCGGGTCGCCGATCGGCAGAAGGCAACCGCCGCAGTTGCACACGCAGAAGATAAAGAATATAACAGTATGAGCAACGTGCTTACGCTGTTTGTTGGTATTGAGCAAAAGTCGAATCAAGAGCATCGCCGCGCCGGTCGTTCCGATGAAACTCGCCAGAACCGCGCCGATTCCCATGATTGTCGTATTGACGACCGGAGACGCTTTAAGGTCGCCGGAGATGCGAATTCCGCCCGCGATGGTAAACAGAGCAAACAGAAGAACGATAAACGGCACGAAGTCGTTAAAGAACGCGTTGCAGAAGATCGCCCACGCGATTTTCCACTGGAATCCGCCCGTCGGTTCGTATTCCCCATGGAAGAACGACCACTCGCATTCAACCGGGAAATCGCACATAAAGGCGTAATAAATCAAAGTCAAAAAGCCAAGCGTTGCCGCTACTTCAAAACGGTGAAGGTTGCTTTCCCACCAGTGTTCAGTAAACGGAACGAGCGGGAAAATAGCAATCGCCAGCAACAGAGCCGCGAACGGAATAATCATCCAGTACGGAGGCATAATCGGTCCCGCTTCTTTTTCAGCGGCGGGGGCTTCTGCAGCGGGAGTTTCTGCGGCAGGCGTTTCGGCGTTAGCCTGTTCTTCAGCAGCGGGTTCTGGCGTAGCTGTTGCGAACGGTTCCTGGTCGTCGCCTAAAACTGTTTCAGCAGGTTTTGCTTCGTCCGCGACAGCTTCTGCCGCCGCCGGCTGAGATTCTGGCTCTTCATGATGAGTCGCGAAGAAAGCGCTCTTATAAACTGTCAGCAGAGCAAGATATAAAACAATTACGCCGAAAATCGCAAAAATGACCGGTTTGTCATTTCGTTCTTTTTCGGGGACAATTTCATGACTCATGAAATCATTCCTTTCATAAAAAGGGTTGCAGTAAACATCAGGGAGGAACAAAGAGGATATCTGTCAACTATATATTTCATGACAGAAAACCCTGTTATTGATATATCTATCAATCATTAAAAATATATAAAATTCCCGGGAAAATTCAAGGGGGAGGGAAAAAGAACTATATTGATATTCCATGACTCCCGCAAATTACAGATCGTCTTAAGAATCTGAACATCATCGCACCCGACCAGACCGGTTATCCATGTCGACAGCGGTCAGACGAAGTAAAAGAGCTAAAAAAACAGCGAGCGTCGAACCGGCGCTCGATGTTCATTTTGATTTAATTGGATTCTGCCCTGCTTATTTGAACGCGGCGGCAAGTTCCGTCATAGGGACGTCTTTCTGAGAGCCGTCTGCAAGATTTTTAATCTGGACTTTGCCCTCTTCAAACTCTTTGCTGCCGGCAATGACGACGTACTTAAACCCTTTGCGGTCTGCGTACTGCATTTGCGCTTTGATCTTTTTCGGTTCCGGATACAGCTCGACTTTCACGCCGGCGTTACGCAGTTCAACCGACATTTTAATATAGTCGTTGAGGCGTTCCGCGTCGAAAAACAGAATCAGGACGTCTGCCGGGGTTTTGGCGTCGGGCAGTTTGCCGAGTTCTTCCATCGCCGCCAGAAGTCTGTCCAAGCCCAGCGACGCGCCGATACCCGGCAGTTGCTGTTTGGTGTACAGTTCCGCCAGGTTGTCGTATCGACCGCCGGAACAGACCGACCCGATTTTGGGCAGTTCCGTTAAGAATGTCTCGAAAATGACGCCGGTATAGTAATCCAGCCCGCGGGCGATGGACAGGTCAATTTGAACGGCGGAATCGGCAATGCCAGCCGCCTTCGCGCCGTCGAGAATCTGACGCAGTCGGGCGATTCCCGCTTGAGCCAGTTCGCTTTGAGCCGCAATCTCCGAAAGCCGAGCCAAAACCTCGTCGTTCGTTCCGGTCAGCGACGCCATCGCCAGAAGGGATTCGCACTGATCGTCCGTCGCGCCGGCGGTTTGCTTGAGTTCTTCGACGACCTTTTCCGCCCCGACTTTGGGGAGTTTGTCGATTGCTCGCAAAACGGAAACCGACTTGTCGCGCAGGTTCATCGTTTCCAAAACGCCGTTGAGAATCTGGCGGTTGTTAACGTGAATGACGAACTGGTCTTTGAATCCGAGTCGGCAAAAGAGCGTGTAGATTACCAAAACCGCCTCAATATCCGATTCGACGCCGGTTGTTCCAATCGTGTCGAAGTCGCACTGTACGAACTCGCGATAGCGCCCGTGCTGAGTGTTCTCTCCGCGCCAAACCGGGGCGATGTGGTATCGCTTAAACGGCGTACCGAGTTCGTTAATATGCTGAGCCGAAAATCGGGCAAGCGGCACCGTCAGGTCGAAACGCATGCCGACGTTGCGCCCGCCAGCGTCCTGGAACTTGTACATCTGCTTGTCCGTTTCGTCAGAGCCTTTGCCTTGAAGAATTTCCAGATATTCCAGAGCGGGCGTGTCGATCGGAGCGAAACCAAAAGATTCGTACACCTCCGCCGCGGCGTTGATAATTTGGCGGCGGGGAATCATCGTTTCCGGAAGGTAATCCCGGAAACCTTTAAGCGTTTGAGGGGTAATCATATAATGTCAGGAGTAAAATAAAGAAACAGGGAACAAGGATTTCGAGCGGACGCTTGCTATTTCAAAAAAGCTGATTATTTGAATATGAGCGTTCTTCGCGCTTTAATCCATGGCTTCTCGTTAAAACTAATGCGGAGTTCGTAACGAAGAATTCTCTTTTTTTGGACCCAGCAAGGCTTCTGCGTATTCGTAAAGCTGTTCGGAGTCGTCAAACAGTTTATCGTAGACCCAATTGTCTTCGTATTCGCAGCGTTCCGTTGAATAGGCGCGGCAAACGTCGGGACGATGTTCGTAATTTTTGCAGTAGTTGTCGTCGCCCAGGTTTTTGCATTTGGTCGAAACGAGCAAAAACCAGCTGTCGTCTTCGGTGAAAATGGCGGCGTGTTCGTGCAAAATATACCATCGAAGGTTTTCAAAATCTGCCCATTCCGTTGGGGCGTCGATACCCAAGGCAAAATATCGGCAGCATTTTCCGTTGCAGTAGTCGCATAAATTGATTCCTTCCGGCAACGAATCCCGATCTGGCTTGGTAAGAGCTATTTTCGACGAATTATAAATCTGAGCCATAAAATATTCCCTTATTTTACGTAAAGAAGAAGGAACTGAATTTTATTTTTCGCGATATACGATTCGACCGCGCTCAAGATCGTACGGACTAATCGCAACAGTAACATGATCTCCAGCGACAACGCGAATTGTGCTTTTTCGCATTTTACCTGCCAAACGGCAAGTAACAATGTGTTCGGAATTGTCGAGCTGAACGATAAACGCTCCGCGAACGGCTTCTTTGACAACTCCAGAAACCTGAATAAATTCATCTTTGCTACTCATACAATACCTCATGATAACAACCAAAAGAAAAATTTGTCTGCAACCGCTGCAGTCAAATTTTATTTATTATACAGATTTTTCTTTTTGTGTCAAACATTTCAAAGGAAAAATCTCCAAAAAACGCCAAAAAAACGGGAGATTTTTTATATTGTTTCCCGTTTTAACTTGACATAATGTTCTTTTTTCGTATAATTTGAGAAAAAATTTATAAAGATTTCATATTGGACAAGAGAGTTTCTTTTGCCATATTTCACTGCCAACCGTGTTTTGAATCCATGAACCAGAATTTTGACGAAAAATGTAAATCTCGCGGGTTGTCCATTACCGTCCAGCGACAACAAGTCTATGAAACGCTCATGGAAGACAAGTCGCACCCGACTGTAGACGCGGTTTACATGGCGGTGCGAAAGGCGATTCCAACTATTTCTCGCGCAACGGTTTACCGGACGTTGGAAACGCTGGCGGACGAAGGACTCATTCAACGGGTTTTGCATCCCGGTTCCTCCGCTCGATACGACGGCAATCCGGCGCCGCACGCTCACATTGTTTGTAAAGTTTGCGGCAAGACAGAAGACTGCATGGATTCCGATTTGAACCCGATGTCCTATCCAAGCCGCTCGTCTACAGGATTTTCGATTACCGAATGCGAAATTACGTACCGCGGCGTCTGCCCGGAATGTCAGCGAAAAGCGCAGGCATAACTGGCGTTCTGACGTTGAAGGTTCTATTCTGATTCCTCGAAAATGAGCGAACGCCCCTTTTCAAGAGTAATATAACCACAATTTTCCAGCCTCTGAAGCAGAGATTTCGCGCGACCGTAGCCAATATTTAATTCCGTTTGTAACAGACTAACGGAAACTTTTTTATTCTTGACGCACAAATCAACCGCTTGACCAAACTGCGGGTCTTCCTTAATGACGGAGATATCGGAATCTGTGTCTTCCGCTGTCGCTTTCTCCTGACTGTGAGTAATAAAAACGGGGCGCGTTGCGCCTGTCTTGGCGTCTTTTGCCATCCAGAGTTCGCCTTTTCCAACGCATTCGTTCAATTCAAGCTGAATTGACGATGATTGCTCGGATACGGTATCCAAAGCTGGAAGTATGATTATATTTTTCGGCAACATGGGATAATAATAGTAGATAAATTAAATAAAGCTGATTTTTATACAAAGCTCCCAGTTTCGTCAATATTCCAAACATGAAATATCTTAACCAAAACTTGTATTATGTTACCATATATTGCTGCATTTGTCAAGCTCTGATTGGATTATCGACAGTTTAGTCGTCCTTGAGAGAGTGGGCTTGAAATAATAAAGAATGGCGCTATAATTTAATCGTTCAAAAAAGTGTGAATTATTACTAGACAATCAACCGAAAAGACATCTTCCAGTTATAAGAAAGGAGATATTTAATGAGTAAAGTATTGGTAGCGTATTTCAGCGCCAGCGGCGTAACGGCGTCGGTGGCGAAGAAACTGGCGGCGGCTGTCGGCGCGGATCTGTTTGAAATTGAACCGGAAGTGTTTTATACGGAGGAGGATTTAAACTGGCGAGACAGTAACAGCAGAAGTTCTGTCGAGATGAACGACCGGTCCTGCCGTCCGGCGATGGAGGCCAAGGTGGAAAACATGGCGCAGTACGAAGTCGTTTTCGTCGGATTTCCCGTCTGGTGGTATCGGGAACCGTCAATTATCGACACGTTCATGGAAGCGCACGATTTCGGAGGGAAGAAAGTCGTTCCCTTCTGCACGTCCGGCGGAAACACAATGGGCGCCGCCGCTAAAAACATTCAGGCGTTGGCTGCCGGCGCGACGGTCGTTGACGGAAAGAGATTTGCTTCCAGCGTTTTAGAAGACGAACTCAAAGCCTGGGCGGAAAGCGTTCTGTAACAGTCGATTGTTCCCCTTATGCCTTCCAAAGCAAATCGAATCGTCCGGCTGGTTCTCGACGCCTTGATGCTGCTTATGCTGACGCAATTGATGGCGTATCACGCGTCAAGCGAAGCAGCGCACGAATGGCATGGCGTCGCGATGACAGCGTTGCTTGTCGTCCATCAGTGGTTTAACAGACGCTGGTATGCGTCGCTGTTTTCCGGTCGATACACTCTTCAGCGCGCTGTCATGACAGGCGTTTTCGTATTGACGCTGATTGCCTTTGCGATGACAGCGTTTTGCGGATTGGCGATGAGCTCTCACGCTGCGCCGTTTCTTTACGGCATGGCGCCGTCGTCGTTCGTTCGACCCGCGCATCTGGCAGCGTCCTACTGGGCGTTTATCCTGACGGGAATTCACGTCGGGCTGCACATCCCTGCAATGTTCGGACGATTCAAGCCGGGCAGAGTCGCAAAATCTCTGCTACATCTCGCGGCGACCGCGATTGCCGGCGTTGGATTTTATCTGTTCTTAAAGAACGGAATTCTCGATTATATTTTCTTGCAGACGTCGTACGCAGCCGTCGACCCTGACAAAACGCTGTGGTTCTCAGCGCTGGAAAACGCTCTCATTCTGTCGTTTTGGGCGTTTGCTGGCGCGATGACGCTCTTGGCAATAAAAGCGACAGGCAAGAGTCGCTTCTTGCCTGTGTTGGGAATAGTTACCACAGCTCTTATCGGCTGGACGTTAAATGTAACAGTTCCTCAATCAGACGAGCCAGTCGAGGAGATTGAAATCGACTTGGGCGAATCCTTGTACAGCCGCACCCGCCTTTTCTGAAACATTTCCCCGTATCTGTTCAAATATAAGAAGCTGGAAACCAATTCGCAGCAATAGACTATCAATTCTCAAGGCGTTGCTAATAAAAATTAATGGAGAAATTCGTCAGCAGATTTACTATAGCTCCAAGATTCGAAAAAATTTTTTTAAAAAGATTTTAAAAAAGAGCTCACATTTTGTTTCATTGTTCGTTTTACTTATCAAATAAAATGAAAATCAACAGATTTTTTCCTGATCTGCTTATCTGTATCAGGTAGGCGCTTATTGGAAGGATCAAAAATAACATGAAATTACTACACACTTACAACAAACCGAGACGCCCCATTTCTTGTGTTACAATAGGGTTTATGAATTGGAGACCTAATGTATAAAAACTAAGTTTATTGGGGTTGTCGCATAGCAAATTGACGAGAACTCCAATGAAACTTATTAACGAAATTATTGAATTCGCCCTTCAGCATGATATGCTCACCGAAGAGCATAAGCGAAAGTTGCAGCATGACGGGTTTTACACGTTTTTTCACGAAGACGCGGAATGTCGTTCGCCGTATGATTATGATTACGATTATGATCATATGAGAGATTATGATCAAGACGCGTACAGTCTTGAAGACGATGAATTCGAGCGAACCTATTATGGCGACTTTTATCATCCCGGCAAGCGCTGCGGCAGGCGTCATCACGGCGGAGGGAGAAAAACTCACAAAACCGCAAAAACCGAACTGGAAATTCCGGATTTGGAACAACGAGTGCGCGCGTCCTTCAAAAAGTGGGACAAATCTCTCAAACCGCTCGTCCTGACGGTTTCCTTCCTCACGAATCATGGCATGAACGATCAGGGACGGAACCTGACCACATGGCAGAACGCCTCAAACTGGCTTTACGAGGTGAATGGACAAAGGCTTTTGGACGCTGTCTCCCAACTCGAGGTTGCGCAAATGCTCAAGTTCACTCAACTTTGCAGCCTTCTTCCGTGGCGCAATTTCTGGGAACTGCTCGTTGAACCGATCCGTCAGTGCAAAGGCGAGTGCGTTACCACGTTCAAGGAACTGATTCGGGGTACGAACGAGCCGCTTTCCGAAAGCGCCGAAACTATGATAGAGAACGATCTTTTCGCTCAAGTCTACAGACTGGCGACTGGTTGGTCGAAAATCTGTTAATAGTTTTCGGTTATCGTTCCCTGTTTTCAGAATTGACTTGTAACGGATCCCCGGCGCCCAAATTTGCGGATAAACCTAATTTTTAAAAATCGTTCACACGTTTGTATGGTCATTCGTATATACTTTATTATGAAACTGAAATTCATCTGTATTTTTCCTGAACGGTATGTCAGTATCAGGTACGTACATATCGGAAGAATTATACATAAACACGAAATTTCCCCCTATCCACCCATCAACGGGACGGTCGTAACGATGAACTTGATCTAACCTGTATTGGCGACTATTACCATCCCTGCAAGCGTTAGGGCAGACGTCAACGCGGGACAGACAAGTGAAGATCGTACACAAGTAATCGGATAAGAAATAATACTTGAATTTAACATTTAAGGAGTAAATAATGATATTAAAACGAGTTTCGATCGCAGGCGCTGATCAGACCTGTAGAATCGAAGATCTTTTTGCTCTTTCCCGGGAGTTTCCCTTCGTTGAATGGGGCATTTTGATCAAATCTTCCGGATCGAATCCGACGCATCGGTACCCGGAGCTGAACTGGATCGACGAGCTTTGCCGCAAGAATCGCGAGGCGGCAACCCCGATGAACCTTTCCTTGCACGTATGCGGCGGAATCATCAAGGACATATTCAAGCGAGGCGACAAATTGTGGCAGTTTTTCTGTGGCGAGCCCAAGAAGAACAAAGGCTACGAGACCCGCGTGACGAATATGGATGAGACTCTGCGCTCGTTCCAGCGCATCCAGCTCAATTTCACGGCGGCGGATCATCGCAAGTACAGCGCTGACATGGCGCCGGCCCTGCTGGAACTGCCGGGTGAACACCAGTTCATCATTCAGGCGCTGGCCCCAGAATTCGACCCGACCGGAGAGAACGTTACGACGGGCTGGACCCTGCGCGATGCGGGGGTTGACGTCGTATTCCTGCACGACGCTTCTGCCGGACACGGCGTTGCCACGCAGGACTGGCTCGAACCGATAGGCGACTTTTGCGGCTATGCTGGCGGTCTGAATCCGGAAAACCTCGAGGAGAACCTGGAACTGATCGAGATCGTCGCGGGCGATACTCCCATCTGGGCGGACATGGAGTCCGGCGTCCGAGATGAAAACGACCTGTTCGTCCTCGACCGCGTACAAAAAGTACTGGAGATCGCGAAACCGTGGATTAAAGATTGATTGCGGCGCGACGTCGTTCCAGACGTTCCTCTGCTTGAACGCATTCCTGAAGCTTCCTGACGATATCGAAGCGGAAACGCGAATGTTCTCGTCGAAGTGCATTAAAGGAAAGTTGGTTCATCCGAAAAGCGCGCCTGCTTGTGATCTATAAAATGGATTATTGTGAACCATAATAGTTCACATAATATCCATTTTTAACTCACTGGCGCCAATGCGGATGAACCAATTTTTAACAATACGTTAACATTTTTATATAGTCATTCGTAAATAATTTATTAAAGAAACGGAACTTCAACAGATCATTTCCTAAACTGCTTATCTATATCAGGTAGACGGTTGTTGGAAAAATCAAAAAAAGCAAGAAATTTCCTTCCGCTCGCCAAAACCCTTGACAACCCATTTTCCTTGTAATATAATAGGGTTTAAAAAAGGCGACCTTTGTTTAGATACGAAGATATTTGAGGTTGTCCCCATATTAATCAGAGACGAGATATCCAATGAAACTAATTGAGGAACTTATTAAATTTGCCTGGCAGCGCAATATGCTCACCGAAGAGCATAAACAACAGCTGCAGAGAGACGGGTTTTACAAGTTTTTTCACGAAAGAACCCCGGAATATTTGTGGGCAGATGAATTTGACGATAGATATGGTGATTATCAGGAAGATTTTGAGAACCGTCGAGAAGAGGAAATCGACCGAACCTATTATGACGACTTTTACCATCCCGGCAAGCGTTTCGGCAGGCGTCATCACGGCGGAGGGGGAAAAGCTAACAAAGTCAAAAAAACAGAACTGGAATTTTCTGATTTAGAGAAACGAGTGCAGGCGGCATTCAAAAAATGGGACAAATCTCTGGAACCGCTCGTACAGGCTGTTTCCTTCCTCGCGAATCACGGCATGAACGCTCAGGGACGCGACCTGAGCAATTGGCAGAACGCCTCAAACTGGCTTTTTGAGGTTAAAGAACAAAAGCTTTTTGAGGTAGTTTCCAAACTCGATGTTACACAAATACTCAACTTCACTCAAATTTGCAGCCGCCTTACGTGGCAGAAACTGCGGGAACAGCTCGTTGAACCGATCCAACTGTGCAGCGGCGATTGCGTTGCCTCGTACAAGGAACTGATTAAGGGCGCTAATGAAGCGCTTTCCGAAAGCGCTCAAAACATGATTCAAAACGATCTTTTTGCTCAAGTTTACAGACTTGCGGAAGGTTGGTCGAAAATCTGTTAATTGTTTTCAGTTTTTGAATTTACTTGTAACCGATAACTGACATAATATTTTTTAAGAAAGAATCCAAATGAACAATAACCTTCCAACCGTAACGCTTTCCGAAGCGAAATCGATCATCAAGGCTCTGGCAGAGGAACAGAGCGTGCTGCTTTTGTCCCCTCCGGGAGTCGGGAAGTCTGATTCCGTTATGCAGGCGGCTGCCGACGCAGGGCTTGAGTGCCGATCGCTGCTCGGGACGCAAATCGCGCCTGAGGACGTTTCCGGCATTCCGCGAATCGTTGGGGAACGCTCGGTTTTCTGCCCTCCGCGCGTCCTTTTGCCGGAGGATCCGAAACCGTTCTGCCTGTTCCTGGACGAGTTGCCGGCATGCACGCCCGACATTCAGAAGTCGTTTTATTCGCTTCTGCTTGAACGTCGGCTTGGCGAACACCCTCTCCCGAAAGGGACTTGGGTCGTTGCGGCTGGCAACCGCGCCGAGGACCGGTCGCTGGTGCGTTCGCTTTCGGCGGCGCTGGTCAACCGCGTCATCATTCTCAACGTCCGCGTTGACGTCAAGGAATGGCTCGCGTGGGGAGAACAGGCTGGAGTGCGCCAAGACGTTCTCTCGTTTATCGAGTCCCATCCCGATTCCCTTATGCGGCCGATACCGAATACGCCGGCCCCGTTCTCGACGCCGCGCGCGTGGGTGAGTTTAGCCAATTCGTTGGACCTGCTTGAAGAGGCGGGAACGCTTACTCAGACAGCGGTGCACGCCATTGCATACGGTCGGGTTTCGGCCGAAGACGCGGAAGAGTTTTCCAATTATCTTGGCTAAAATCCTATTAAGCACATTAATGACTTATTTCAGGAAGATGATGACTGAGGAATTTAAGCAAGCTAAAGGCTCCAAATGAACGATAACTATCCAACCGTAACGCTTTCCGAGGCGAAATCGATTATTAAATCTCTGGCGCAAAAACAGAGCGTTCTGCTTTTGTCCCCTCCGGGAGTCGGAAAGTCCGATTCCGTCATGCAGGCGGCAGCCGATGCAGGGCTTGAATGCCGTTCGCTGCTCGGGACGCAAATTGCCCCCGAGGACGTTTCCGGCATTCCGCGAATCGTTGGGGAACGCTCGGTTTTTTGCCCTCCGCGCGTCCTTTTGCCGGAGGATCCGAAACCGTTCTGCCTGTTCCTGGACGAACTGCCAGCATGTACGCCCGACATTCAGAAGTCGTTTTATTCGCTTCTGCTTGAACGTCGGCTTGGCGAACACCCGCTTCCGAAAGGAACTTGGGTCGTTGCGGCTGGCAACCGCGCCGAAGACCGGTCGCTGGTGCGTTCGCTTTCGGCGGCGCTGATAAACCGAGTCATTATTCTCAACGTCCGCGTGGACGTGAAGGAATGGCTCAAGTGGGGACTTTCCGCAAGAGTGCGTTCCGAGATACTTTCGTTCATCACGTTTAATTCCGATTCCCTCATGCGGCCGATTCCTGTTACGCCTGCTCCGTTTTCGACGCCGCGCGCGTGGGTGAGTTTATCCCGCTCGCTGGACTTGCTCGAAAAGGCGGGCGCGCTTAATTCCGAATCGTTGCGGTCCGTTGCGTACGGTCGGGTTTCGCCCGAGGATGCGGCGCTGTTTACCGTTTTCACCGAATCGAATCTCGGGTCGCTCAAAAAACCAATCGAGTACCTGAAAGGAACGTTACCGCTGCCGGATGACCGGACTCAGCGCTGGTTCATTCTGCATGGAATTCGTCAGCTTGTACTGACTCAGTTCGGATTCCTCAAGGAAAACGCGTCCGGGGAGCAAATTAATACTTTTCTTCAAAAAGTCAAGCGGGAAGAACGCGCGGCGTTGCTGCTGGAACTGGTCGAGAAGTGGAGCGAACTCGGAGCGGACAAGGCGATTTGCAAAACGCTCGAAGAGATTACTGGAATCACAATTTGAACTAATAATAATTAACGAATAACAAAGAATGAGCGGAAAGACGTTATTCTTTTGCTCAGTCCTGAATTTAATCATGGAGCGATCATGTTCGATCATACCGTTGAATCTTATGAAACGCTGGATCAGAAGACCCGACTCGTCGCGGCGCTGAATTACGTCTGCGCAGCCCGTCCGTACCTTTCTGGTCTGGCGAGCCTGCTGAAAATTTACGTCTCGAATTATGTGGATACTGCGGGAATCTCCGCAACGGGCCGACTCCTCATCAATCCCAATTTTCTGGAGAAGCAGAATCTTCAGGATCTCGCCTTTATCCTTGCGCACGAGCTTATGCACCTCGTTTTGCAGACGCACGAACGCGAAGGGAATTTCTCCAACCACGATCTGGTCAATGTCGCCCACGATTTTATCATCAACGATGATTTAATGGAAGATTTCGCGACCAGCAGGAATCCCCGCCCACCGGCTGGCGCTCTGTATTGGCCGGATTACGAAGATGCCGTCAAAGACTGGAAACCCGCCGGCGAGTACTCGCTTGAGGAATTGGTCAGCGTTCTGAGAAAACAAAACATCTCGCCTGAACAGGCATGGGACAACATACGCACCTATACATTCTCGAGTTCTGACCAAACCCTTTCCGGCGGGGGCGGAGGAGGTTCTTTGGGCGACCTCCTTAAAGAGGCGGGCGTTAAATCCTCCGGACTTAATAAAAACAAATCCCGGAAGGATCCGAAATCCCAACCCGACAATTCTGCGGGCGCTCCCCAAAAGAACAAACAAAGCCCCGCCCCCATGAGAAAGCGCATTAAGAATCGGTTGGACGTTATTTCGGAGGAGGACGAACTGAGCGTTTTTCCTGATCAGTCCCCAGAGTCCCTGACCCGTGAGCAGATGAGCGTTCAGCAAGCCGCCATTCGTTCCTACTCGGAAGCGGTTATGATAGACTCTCTGAAAAAAATCGAAAACGCCAGCAGTGAACGCGGCGATGAATACGGCAACGGGTACGGCATGATCGAATTGCTTCGCGGAAGTTACGTTACGCCGTGGGAAGCCGCCCTTCAGCGCTGGTTCGACTCAGTAACTCCCGGTGACCGCTCGTTTGCAAGAGCGTCCCGCCGCGGCGCGTGGCGAACCGACGTCGTTCTCCCCGGCCGGAAACGGGAAGGCTGGACTATCCATATCGTTCTCGATACCAGCGGATCCATGACCAGCTCTCTCCGGTCCGCTTTAGGAGCCATTGACAACTTCTGCCAGAACAACAACGTGGAAACCATCCACATTTTACAATGTGACGTTGGGGTTACTGCGGATGAATGGCTTGAAGTGGGAACCCTCGAACACTTTGAGGCAAAAGGTTTCGGAGGAAGCGACATGACCCCCGCTATGCTGAAGCTGGCGGAAGACCCGGACGTAACCGCTGTCATCGTTCTTACCGATGGCTATATCGGCTATCCCGAACAGGAACCCCCTTATGAAACCCTTTGGGCGATTGTCGATAGAGGAAATACTGACTTCAATTATGGAACCGCCATCCTGATTGAAACCGATGATTAACAGGGAATAAGCGCCGCGGCTTTTATCGGTTTGACGCTAAATGAACAACTCCTCAATCGGGCATGCCGGTTGAGGAGTTTTAATTTGACATGGAAGAATTCCAGTCTGACCCCGTTACTGAACTTGACGTTACTGAACCTCAATAACGGCGACGGCGTTGTAGGAATCCTTGAAAACGTTTTGCCCTGTCAGCAGGACGACGGCTTCTCCGGTTTCGACGTATTCCCGTTTCTTCGCCTCCGCGACGATGTCAGCATAGTTCTTCGCCTCCGGCAGATACATAGGGATCACGCCCCAGTAAAGAGCCATTCTTCGCGCGGCTTCCAAAACCGGCGAGCAGCCGATCGTCGAGGCGGTCGAGCGCATCTGCGCCAAATCCAGCGCGGTGCGTCCGGTTGAAGTTGCTGCGATAATAGCTGACGCCTCGGTCGTATCAGCGATGTTGACCGCCGCTTCCGCCATGGCGCAGGCGACCAGCGAACTGGGACGCAGGAGCGTGTATTCGGAATCGTCATAAAAACAGGGAACCATCGGCTCTTGTTCGTCGTCGCGTTTCGCTCTTTCCTTTTCGGTTTCCAGAGCAATGCGGTGCATCGTCTTGACCGTTTCAACCGGGTAGTCGCCGACAGCGGTTTCCCCGGAAAGCATAATGCAGTCCGCGCCGTCAAAAACCGCGTTGGCAACGTCGGACGCCTCCGCTCGAGTGGGAATGCGGCTGTGCGTCATGCTTTCCAGCATCTGCGTTGCGACAATCACCGGCTTGCCCATCGCTCGGCAAACGCGAATAATTTCCTTCTGAACGACGCCCATCTTGGCGATGTCGACTTCAACGCCCAGGTCGCCGCGGGCAACCATCACGCCGTCGGCCGCGAGGACAATCTGCTCCAGATTCTCGACCGCTTCCGGCTTCTCGATTTTAGCGATAATCCCGGTATTGAGCAGTTTCCCCGCCGGCTTGTTTTCAACGAGGATGTCGCGCAGTTCGTCGATTTCCTCTGCCGTGCGGACGAAGCTGAACCCGAGGTAATCGATTCCGTTTTGAACCGCCCAAATCGCGTTGTCGATGTCGACCGGCTGCAGGGACTTCACCGACAGCTTAACGCCCGGCAGGTTGATTCCCTGACGAGATCGGACGACGCCCGACTGAACGACGACGCCCTCGACGTAGTCTTTACCCTTTTCGGTAATCTCGACGCTGACCAGCCCGTCACACATCAAGACGCGGTCGCCAACGTTGAGTTCGTCAACCAGCGGTTCGTAAGTGGACGTCAGCCAGTTCTTTTGCGGCGACGTCTTCCCGCGAATAAACCGGATCTTTTCGCCCTGAACGCAGTCCAGCTCTCCGCCCTCAATTTCGCCCAGACGCATTTTCGGACCCGCCAGGTCCATCAAGACGGCAATCGGCGCGTCCGCTTCCTTCTCCGCCTGACG
Organism: Thermoguttaceae bacterium; assembly: GCA_017407125.1. Classification (GTDB taxonomy): domain Bacteria; phylum Planctomycetota; class Planctomycetia; order Pirellulales; family Thermoguttaceae; genus RUG11551. The sequence continues at coordinate 35,621 of JAFQXE010000034.1, read as the reverse complement.
AATCAGCGCCAGATTGGCGGCGAACGAGTCAATCTTTCCGTGCGCGGCGTTAATGCGGAAGACGTCGACTCCCGCCTGAATGAGTTCTACGAGTTTCTCGACCGACAAAATCGCCGGCCCGACAGTTGCGATAATTTTAGTTTGACTTGGACGAAGCATGGTTTAATTCGGAATTATTAGTTGCGAGTTGCGAGTAGCGAGTTGCGAGAAGGGCAACGCGCTGTTTGCGTTTATTTATATAGTTGTATTTTATTAGATTATCTCTTTTCTGGCAAGGGGGGGACTGATAATACAATTATTTCGAGTCTTTTTCCAGCTTTTTGAACGCGGTGGGAAGGAACTCTAAAATGCGTTCGGCTGTAACGGACGTCTGACCGAGGGATCTGGCGGCTAAGTCGCCCGCCAATCCGTGGACGTAAACGCCGATTTGCGCGGCTTCAAACGGGTCGTACTGCTGAGCGACCAGCGCGGCGATAACGCCTGTCAGGACGTCGCCCGCCCCGCCGGTTGCCATGCCGGGGTTGCCCGTCTTGTTGGTATACGTATTGACGCCATTTGTTACAATGGTTTTATGTCCTTTGAGAACAATAATCGCGCTGAGTTCGTCAGCCATGCTTTTGGCGGCGACCGTCTGCTCAACGCGTAAAATTCTGGAGGAAACGCCGGACAGTCGGCCGAATTCTCCCGGATGGGGCGTCAAAATTCTCGGATAAGTCGATTTGAACTTCATAGAGCTTCGCGACAGGGCGTTGAGGGCGTCTGCGTCGATTACCATCGGCTTGTCGGATTTCTTGTACAGAACCCGGACCAGCTCGTCCAGTTCCTTAGACTGTCCCAGCCCGGGTCCGATAGCGATTACCGACGCCTTTTGCGCTTCTTCCAGAATCGGATTGAGCGCCGCGTTCGATATTTTCCCGGACTCGTCGCAGGGCAGGGGAATGGTCGTGTACTGGCGGTCGTATCCCGCCACGACTTCTATACAACACTCCGGAACGGCGACGCGCGCCAGTCCGCAGCCGCTTGCCAGCGCAGAACTGCCACACAGCGACGGCGCCCCGTACATCCCGCGGCATCCGCCGACCACCAAAACTGTTCCGAACGTTCCTTTATGTGAATCCGCCTCTCGCGGTTTAAGTTTGAATCTCATTTTGACAAAGTTGGGAAAAATGTTGATATAGGTTATTGACGTCTATATGATAATTATAGCATATAATGCAGAATTCGTAGCTTACGGAGGGCGGGTATTACCCGCTTAAAATCAATTATAGTATTTTTCGCGGACAATGTCCGCTCCCCAGAAACATTACTCATTACTCGCAAATTCCCTTTATTTGTTCCGCGCTCAACGCCCAACTGTAAATACGAGCGTAGGCGACGGAGCCGGGGAAGAAGAACTCGCCTTTCCCGTCTTTGTTGACGTCCGAGCCGATGCAGAACGCCTGGCAGGCGGCAGAGCCGGGATGACGAATCTGTCCGGGACATTCGAGCTTCGCCGCCTCGGCGCCGTTGATATACAGAACAAGCATCCGACCGTTGAAAACGCCGGCGGCTGTTACGTATTCCCCTTCTTTGATGGGTGCGGAGATAATCTGATACTTTCCGTCAACGTGCGCCCAGAATTCGAGCTGTTTCGTTTTCCCGTTGATTTCAAAGCAGCAGCCTGCCTGCTGAGTGTTGCCGAAAACGTCCATGCCGCGCTGTTCGAACTTGTCGATTTTGAACTTGACGGACATGGTCAGCTGGTTGACCATGCGGCTGTAGTCCGCGCCGGAAAACCGAACCCGGCAGAAGTCCTTCTTCCCGTCAAAGACGGCGGCTACGCACACGAGGGCGGCGTCTTCGACAAACTGGGGCGAGCCGAAGACCTCAACCGGCTTTTGCTTCGGCAGTTTATTCACCGCGGTATTGACGGGACCGTCGGCGGTGAAATGGACGTCCAGAATATTCGCGCTCGGCTTGGCGGTGGTTTTGTCGACGCATTCGTTGGAGTCAGCCAGAGTCGAAAAAGTCGCCTCCAGCGTTTTCTCCGATTCCTTTCCAAAACAGTTCAGAGCGGTAATCGTTGTTTTGTACTGCGACAACTCGTCCAGACCCTTGACTTCAAACGTCATCGTATCCGGCATGTCGTTGTAGAAGTACTTTGACCAGTCGTACTGCTGCGACTGCAGGAACCAGTCAGAGTCAATCTTTTTAAAGACGTCTGCGCGATAGGACATGACGATGTTCTCCTGACCGTTCCATTTCGCCTGCGGGAACGAGAGCGTTGCGCCAAAGTCGGTCGCGTCTGTAACGTTCGCCGCCGCGCCGTCTGACCAGAACGGAGCTTGGCTGGTTTGGTATCGGGCGTCTGTATAGACGTATTTTTCAGCGTTCCCCGGGTCGGCAACCACGTAGACGCAATCGTAGAAGCTGTTGGTAATCATGTCGTATACTTTGAGAACGACGCTGTTGTCCGCATGGATTTCCATGATATAAAACGGCGCGGCGTTGCGATGTCCCGGAGGGAATTTGTTGTACTTCCCGCCGGTCATTTCGTAGTAGCTCATCGTACCGGTTCCGAACGCGGTATACTCTCCCTGCCAGGCGGAACGAGGGTCGTTAATCGGGTAATGCGAATGTCCGGAGAAGTTGATAACGCGGGGATAATCTTTGAGGAATTCGCGCAGGTCGTTGACGCCCCAGCTGTCGGGCTTGCAGCTGCCGTAGACAGTGTCTTCAACGTGATAATGCTGCATGAGAAAGACGGGCTTATTGGTATTGTCGGAGCAGGCGGCGTCGAGCTGTTCTTTCAGCCACGGCAGAGCGTACGTCAAATCGCCGTTTCGGCACGTTCCCTTCTCGCAGGAAAGGGTGATGAACTGGAACCCGTTTATTTCCACCCGATTGTTGGCGGACGTCTGAAAGACGCGTTCCCAGAGCGGACGGTTTCCGCCCCAGTGGTCGTGGTTGCCCATGCACAGAACCCGTTTCGTTTCCGGCTTGAGGCATTTGTCCATCGACTGGCAAAACAGCCCGATCTGGTACTCTTTGCCGTTGTTGGACATGTCGCCGCCAACAAGCAGAGCGTCAAAATTTTTGTACGGCTGCGACGCCGAGTACTCGTACATGAACTTCATCGCGCCTTCAAACCGCTGGACTTCCGGCGCGTCCGGGCTGCCGTTATAGTGGACGTCGCTTGTAACAGCGGCGCGAAGAACGACGTCGTCGGGGGAATCGGCAAAAACGCTTCGCGGAATAAAGAACAATCCCGCTGCAGCTGACGCGCCCGCCAAAAAACTGCGTCGATTAAATGTTCGGGACAATTCTGATTTAACGTATTTCATAGGAACCCTCATCGTATATGGTTTAACAAATTGGGGACAATCTAACTATATTATACAGACAATTCTAACAGAATCAAGAGTCTCTGTCAAGGCAGAGGATTTATAAGGACAGCGTTATCAATATGTTAGTCGATAAAGCGTCCGAAAGACTGCTTAGTTGGGATTTGACGGGATTTTGGGTCAAGCGACGCGTCCTGTTTGACGCCTAAAGTCTTTTAATACTATTGTATACATCAGCTTCAGTTTAATATAATCAGAATCAGAAAAAATTTTTAAAAAAATCTAAAAAACTGTCAGGTACGTCTTGCAATCCTTTTTTGATTATGCTAAAAACAAAGTAAAGTAAAAAGTTATGGATGAATGAAATGTCTCAAATCGAGACTGCGCTTTCTATTAAAAAAGACTCATTTCAGCAAGCGCGGTTCATTCATTATTATTAATCCCACCTTTAGATTAAGGAGTTCAAAATGAAAACGACCCGTCGAGATTTTCTCAAGACATCGTCAGTATTATCGGCTTCCGCAGCTGCCATGACCCTGGGCGTAGCTCAGCTGGCTCACGGCGAAGGAACCGATGAAACCATTAAAGCCGTTCTGGTCGGCTGCGGCGGTCGCGGACGCGGCGCTGTTGGTAACTTCCTTACCGCCCCCAATACTCAAATTATTGCTTGCGCGGACGCTTTTGAATACACCGCCAAGAACTCTGGCGGCGGCTGGGGACTGAAGGAGGATGCCATCTTCTGGGGTTTTGACGGGTTCAAAAAGGCGTTGGATTACGGCTGGGAAAACGGCGCCCGTTACGCCATTCTCGCCACGCCTCCGGGATTCCGCCCGATTCATTATAAATACGCTATCGAAAAAGGCTATAACGTCTTCATGGAAAAACCCTGCTGCGTTGACGCGCCCGGCTTCAAAATGCTCATGGAAGTCAACAAGTTGGCTGACGAAAAAGGCTTGGCTGTCGGCGTTGGTCTTCAGAGACACCATCAGGGCGACTACGAAGCAGGCTTCAAGGCAGTTTGCGAAGACGACAAGTACGGCGATCTGATTTATGCCAACGTTTACTGGAACGGCGGAGGCGTTTGGACTCGTCCGCGCAATAACGAAGAAACTGAAATGGCGTATCAGATGAAAAACTGGTACTACTTCAACTGGCTCTGCGGCGATAACATTTGCGAACAGCACGTTCACAACCTCGACGTCGGCAACTGGTTCCTCGGCAAAGGCGACAAGATGTATCACCCGGTTTCCGCCAACGCCATGGGCGGACGCGAAGTTCGTAAGAACAGCGTCAACGCCGGCGAAATCTTCGACCATCACTTTGTCGAATTCACCTATGCAGACGGCAAAAAGATGTACTCTCAGTGCCGTCACATTCCGGGCGCCTGGAGCGCAGTTTGGGAAAACGTCCACGGAACCAAAGGCTGGGGCGGAGTTACCGAACGCGGCGGACGCAGAGGCAACCCGTATGACAACGAACACCAGGACCTCTGCCAGGCGATTCGCGATGGCAAACCCTACAACGAAGGCTGGTATGCCGCTCACTCCTGCATGATCGCCGTTTTGGGACGTATGGCGTCCTACTCTGGACAGACTGTTTCCTGGGACGACGCCGTCAACAAGGGACCGGCTTTGATGATCTACGAAGATCACGAAAAGCTTACCATGGATTCACCCGCCCCGGTTAAGCCCAAGTTTGAATATACGAATGAAGAAGAGAAGGAAAAATTCATTGAACAGGCTATCAATGAATTGAAGAGCGGCAAGTATGAAGTCTACAACATTGCTATCCCCGGCGTTACCAGCCCGTTCGCTGGCAACAACTTCAAATAATAGGCGTTTAGCAATTTGTGAGTAACATTTAATAACCAGGAATAGGGAGTGGATAACCGCTCCCTATTTCCCTATTCCCTATTCCCTATTCCCCATTCCCTATTGCCTTCCGTGGGTTAAAACCCACGGCTACAAATATTAAACCGCTACGCGGTTTTAGAAGAACGCTTCGCGTCTGTTTTTCATTATTCCCCATTCCCCATTCCCTATTCCCCATTCCCTATTCCCTGTTCCCTAACTATGCTGGAACAAATCAAAAAAGAAATCTGCGACATCGGCGACCGCATTTATAAAAAGGGGTTCGCCACCGGCAACGACGGCAACATTTCGTATCGTCTCAACGAGAACGAAGTCGTCTGCACCCCGACGATGATTTCCAAAGGGTTTATGACCCCGGACGACCTGTGCATCGTTAACATGAACGGCGAACAGATTGCCGGCAAGCGTAAAATGACGTCTGAAATCAAGCTGCATTTGACGCTCATGAAGGAACTGCCGGAGGTGAAGTCGGTTGTGCATTGTCACCCGCCGTATGCAACCGCGTTTGGAATTGCGCGCGAGCTGATTCCTCTGGGCGTCATGCCGGAAATTGAAGTTCAGCTGGGCGAAGTCCCGATAGTTCATTACGCCATTCCCGGCAGTCAGGAACTGGCGGATACGATCTTGCCCATAGCTCACAAGTCCCGCGTTTGCGTCCTTGCCAACCACGGAACGCTGTCGTGGGGCGATACGGTCGAACACGCCTACTGGTGGACGGAAATGCTCGACGGGTACTGCCGTCTGCTCATGCTGGCGCACAACCTCGGCAACGTCGGATATTTTTCCCGTCAGGACATTCAAGACCTTTTGGAACTCAAAAAGCGCTGGAATGTAGCAGACCCGCGCACGTCCATGGAGGGAATCGACATCGGCGACAACGACGTCTTCCGCGACTTGTGGGAAAAAGCCGGGTTCGGACACCGCGCCTTCGTCCCCCCGGGAACGAAGTCCAACGGGTTTGGCAACGCGGTCGACCTCGATGCGATTACGGATATCATCGCCGAAAAGGTCGCAAAGAAACTCAAAGAAAATTAATACGTATAACATTTTACTCAACCCTTTTCTAACTGGAATACAATAAATGGCAGCTTCCAAAAACGACTTTAGAAACGTTTCGTTACAGAACCTCGTAGACAACCCCGACTGTTCAGAGGACGACGTCGCACAGTGGGTTCGGGATAACAGCGACAAATTCGAAGACGATTCCCATCCGGGCGAATTCTCTCAGGACAAGGTCAACAAGCTCTTTGCCGACCTGATGAACAACAACGCCGTCGGAGGGTTTGGCAACCTTGGCATCGAGAATACCATGAACGTTGACTGGTTTAACATCTTCGGCTCTCAGGATGAGGAAGAAGAGGAGGAACCGCAGGGTTGGAATATTACCGACGCCGTCTTGACGATGGGGAAAAAGATTCTCGGCATGCCCGGTTCTGCTCCCGCGAAGAAACCGGTTCAGAAAAGCTCCGGCGGCGGGTTTGGTTTGGGTAAAATCGACCTCGGCACGCTGCTGAAGTACGCCGGCAACTCCAAGCTGAGAAAGGTCTATTGGGTTCTCAAGAGAGTATATCGGGAGATTGCCAAACTCTGGCCGTCAAAGCGAAGAAGAACGACAAGACGAACAACGTCCACTAGACGGGCGACGACGTCGCGATCCAGAACGACAGCGGCAAAAAAGACGACGTCACGGTCTACAACCGCCAAAAAGACCGTTGCCAAAAAGACGCCTGCCAGAACAACCGCCGCTAAAAAGACGACGGCGAAAAAGACGACAACCAGAAAGACCCGGTAACGGGTTAACGTCGACGGAATATTAAAGAAGCGCTGTTCTGTTAAGAAAAGCGCTTTTTTGTTTGTCTTTAGAATAAAATCGTCTTACGCCAACTTGATCAGCTCGTATTGCCGGGTTCCGATCCCGATTTCTTCGGCGTATTCCAAGCCAAATTTCCAGTCGGTGTCGGGATGAAGAAGCTTGAACTTGTCTTGCTTGCATTTGCAGTTGGGGTGTTTTTCTGTCAGCATGTTTTCGGACTTCAAAGCTGGGGCGTTGAGAACGAGGTCGGCGCAGGCGGCGTCGAGGGCGACGGGGTCGAAAGAAGCCGCGATGCCGAGGTTGGGAACGATCGGGGCGTCGTTGTGTCCCCAGCAGTCGCATTCCGGGGAGACGTCCATAATAAAGCTGACGTGGAAGTTCGGCTTGTCTTTCAAAACCGCCTTGGCGTACTCGTCAATGCGGGCGTTGAGCGAACGGGAGTCGTCGTACGATTCCAGATACGCGCCCTGGAACTGGCAAATCGCGATGCACTGTCCGCAGCCGACGCATTTGCTGTGGTCGATAACGGCTTTTTTCGTCTGTTTGTTGAGCGAAATCGCTTTGTGACGGCAATGCTTGACGCACATCCCGCAGCCGCGGCAGGAGTCGTCGTGAATAACCGGCTTGGACGCCGAGTGCATTTCGAGTTTGCCGGGCACAGCGCCGCAGCCCATGCCGATGTTCTTAATTGCGCCGCCGATTCCCGCCGCTTCGTGCCCTTTGAAATGCGTCATCGTAATGAGAATGTCCGCGTCCGCAATAGCCGAGCCGATTTTTGGGGCAGGGCAGTACTTGCCGTCAATGGGGATTTCCCGATAATCCAAGCCCTTCAAGCCGTCGCCGATAATCACCTGACAGCCCGCGGAGAGCGGATTGAACCCGTTAACCATGGCGGTTTGAAGATGGTCAACCGCGTTTTGACGGCTGCCGGAATAGAGCGTGTTACAGTCCGTCAGAAACGGCTTGCCGCCAAGCGCAGTGAGAATCTTAACCATTCGGGCAACATAGTTCGGACGAATATACGCGAGGTTTCCCAGCTCGCCGAAATGGATTTTCAGCGCGACAAACTTGCCGTCCAGCGGCAGCTTTTCTATGTCCGCCTTGCGAACGAGCTTTTCCATATTGTCCAGCAAATTGTGAGAGCCGTTTGCTCTGATGCCGATAAAATAAACTTTTGAAGGCGTTGTCATGAGGAATATTGACTCAACTGCGGTAAAAGGGTAATAATTATTCTTTGAATCTAAAAAATATTATACCCTTTTCCTAAAAAATGAAAAGAGGACTCCTGCGACGAGAAAGTTTCCCATCGCAGGAGTCGTGAAAAATGCTAACAGCGCTGAACCGAGTCGATTAAATCAACTCCAATTCCAGTTCGTCGAGAACGACGGACAGGTCAACGTCGGAATCGTCGGCGGAATCGGAATCCGAGTCGTCAAACAGGAAATCGAATTCGTCGTCTTGATAAAGCGCCTCATCGATTGCCGTAGCTGACAGCTCGTTGACAGACGCCGGTTTGTTCTGATTGTCGAACAGGTCAAGCAGAGCGGACGAAAGCGCCTGCTGAAGCGTCTGAACGGACGCCGCTTGCGCCGGCTGCGCTACAGTCAAATACCCCGGCGCCGGTTCCTGAACTGTTACAATGGTTTCGACAGCTTCGACTTGAAGCGTTGAGACAGGCGTTAGTACGATTATTGGTTCTTCAACAGAATGTTCAATTACCGCAACCTGAGCAGGCGCGGCTGGAACGGCGTCAACTCGTTGAGGCAATTGAATATTGAAATTTTGTCCCTTCTTCAAACCGTAATTGGTTGCAAAAGCGATAAAGTCATTCACGTCCACAACGCCGCTGCCGTCAAAGTCCGCCTGACGCGTTTGAGCGTATCGCGAATCTTCAATACTGAATGAACCTGGTTTACAACCGAACACGCTGGCAAACGCAATAAAGTCGTCGACGTCGACTACGTTGTCCTTATCAAAGTCGTACGGCATGGCGATTAGCGTTGTTTCCATCTCATATCCATCAACCGAGACGCCCAACGTCTCCTGAGCAAGCGGATCGTCTACGCCAGAATCCTCTGCCGTACTGGGCGTAAACAAAACTGAACCCCAGTAGGTATTGCTGCCCGGCGCGGTATAACCACTTTCCGACACCGTCACAATGATAACGACCGAAACTGATCCATCGTCTTCAACCGTCTGATCGCCAATCTCGGCAGTAACGCCATTGGGAGTGGAAATCGTCTGCTCAGTATCGAGCTGATGGAATTTTGGATTGTAATTGACCGTAGTTTCAAACGTATCGCCGGGCGCGAATTCCGAGACGTCCGCCGCCCACAGTTCCAGATAGAAACGATCCCAGTCCGTCAATTGCTCTGCGCTGTCTGGAATCTCGTTTGTATCGTTATAAACGTTAATTTGCTTTGCAACAGAGCCAACGAAGTCTAAGGCATAACTGGCGTTGAATTCGTATGCTCCGATGTCAATAGCGTCGCCAACAAATCGCGGTTTGTGAGCCAAATCGGTTGACGACTCGTCAAGACCGGCGTCATTAGCCAATTGATCGTTCCCTTTGTCAATCGCCTGAGAATCTTTCGCAAGGCGATAATTGCCCCTTGCAGCGTTGACAAACAAGGGTTTTTCAGGATCGTATTCCTGATTATCAGAACCGGAAGTCCATGCTGTAAAGGTGGAAAGGTTATTGGAACCGGAAATGTCTCCATCAGAATTGACAATTTCGTCAACAATAATGGAATTGTATGCATTAAACGAAGCGACGCCTTGGTATATTCCAGCGCCTTGATCAGCAGCGTTGCCTGCAATCGTGCAGTTTATAATAACCATATCTGAGACGCTGCAAATTGCTCCACCGACATTCGAGGAGTTATCAACAATTGCGCTGTTTGTAACAGTTGCATAACTGTAGTTGTAAATACCGCCGCCAGACGTTTCCGAAACGTTCCTTGAAATCACGCTGTTGGCAACAGTTAATGTCGCGTTGAAACCGTTCAGGATAGCGCCGCAGGCTTCAGTGTAGTTCTCCGTAATTGTAGAGTTCGAGATCGTAAGCATGCCGTAGTTGGAAATTGCGCTGCCGTCACTATAGTATGTAAAACCATTGGTAATTGTCAGGCCGCCAAGATTTGCGACAGATCCAGAGCCGACCATCATCACGTTGCACAATTTGTCGGCGTCAATCGTGAGATTCGAATCTCCCAAACTGACAATGGAAACAGAGCCGAATTCCTCTGAGTAGACGTCAATCATTAACGTGTCCATACCGTTCGTAAATTTCAGCTTGTTGGCGTCTTTAGAAGTGAGCGCGACGATCAGATCAGGCTTCTCTGTCTGACCAGCCTTCTGGATGGCTTTTTTCAGTTTAGCCAGATTGTCGCCTGCGGTCAAATCCACGACGATTATATTAATGTCGTCTTCCGATTCCGGCAAATCAAAATCTGAATATGTTTCCCGAATATTGTTGTAGTCCAATATCAGCTTTTCAGCGCTGTACTCCGAATCGGTATAATCGCCTTCGCCAAGAGCTTTTACGCGAATTTTGTACATCTGACCAGCGGACAGGTCAAGCGAATATGACAGCCCCGAGACGACCTCAGAAGTCCAATTGGCGTCCGAGGTAAGCTTGTATTCAAACTGGTATCCGGAAGCGTTATTGACATTAGACCACGAAACGGTAACTGTATTGTCGACGATTGATGGCGTATCAAGAACTGGTCTGACAAGAATCGGTGAATTGATATCAAACTCATACGCGCCAATATCGACAACGTTGTTTGAAATACGCGGAGATCCGTCCAGGTCGTAAGCAAGGGCGACGCCGTTGGCGTCCACTGCCAGAGCGTTATCTCCTGCGTCGACGGCTTGAGAACCTTCAATAAGATGGAAATCGCCGTTTTCTGCGTCAACGAACAGAGGTTGAGAGGAATCGTAGACTATGTTATTGGAACCGGAATCCCAGCCTGTGAAGTCCGAAAGGTTGTTCGATCCGGAAATGGATCCGCCCCATTCGCTTTCAAAATATATGGAATCAAGAATAATGGTATTGTTTACAATTGCCGTAGAATAATTGCAAATACCGCTGCCCCCGCTATATTCCGATTCCATTGCAGAATTTCCAGCAATCGTACAGTTTGTAACAGTAAGCGTTCCTGTATCGTTGTAAAATCCACCGCCGGAATTGGTTGTGGAGTTATTTGCAATAACGCTGTTTGTAACAGTCAGATCTGAAAGAACGAAAAAAGCGCCGCCGACATCCGACGAATTCTCTTTAATCAGACTGTCAGCTACCGTTGCTTTTCCATAGATGAACGCGCCACCGCCCTGAGACGAAATGTTTTCCATAATTGAGCTGCTGACAACCGTGAGTTCGGCATTTTCAAAAACGTATATGCCGCCGCCGGCATATTCGCCATAGTTTTTAGAAATAACGCTCTTTGCGACAGATGCCGTCCCCTCATTGATATATATGGCGCCGCCAGCCGCCATCGCCGTATTTCCAGATATTGAACTGCCTGTAACAGCGAGCTCGCCCGATTCAACATAAATGCCGCTGCCGTTATAAGCAGAGTTTAAGGTAACGTCGCTTTCTGTAATCGTAAGAGAGTCGCAGCTGAAAATTCCGCCGCCGTTGTTGTAACTGGAATTTTGAGAAATGACGCTGTTGGTTACTGTAACCTTTCCGATTTCATTATAAATTCCGCCGCCGTTGAGAGACTGGTTTTCTGAGATCTCGCTGTTGTTAATTACATACGTTCCCTGATAATTGTACAGACCGCCGCCCAGGTATTGCGACGTATTCCCTGTAATCTCGCTGTCGGTTATTGTAAACGCTCCTCTAAGGTTGTAAAAACCGCCGCCTAACTCAGTGGCGGAATTGCCTGAAACCTCGCTGTCGAGTATGGAAACCTCGCCGCAATCATTGAACACAGCGCCGCCGTGGTAGCATTCAGTACGGTTATTTGAAATCACGCTGTTGATCGTTTTCAGAGAACTGTAGTAATTGTAGATCCCGCCGCCATCGTCATAAGCGTCGTTTCCAGAAATCGAGCAATTGGCAATTATCAGCGAACTGTTACATGTGTTGTAAATGCCGGCTCCCTGATCGGCATAGCCATTTTGAATTGTCAGTCCGTCAAGAACAACGGGTTCGTCCTCTGTTCCTGCGGTAACGAAAAATACGCGGCTTTCCTGACCAGCGTCTATTGTAATGCGGTCGTCGCCGTCGATGACAATTCCTTTGTTAATTACCAATTGTCCGGCAGACAGGTATATTGTTCCCGTCAGATTGCTATCAAAGGTTATCGTTTCATAACCGGGAGCGTAATAGATCGCTTCTCGCAGCGACCATACGTCATCGTCAAGGTTAAAGCTGTCATCAAGAGTTGTTACAACGTTTGAATACGGTTTGTCTCCAAGCGTCCCTTGCACCTCATACGCGCCAATATCAACTGTTCCGTTAAATATACGCCAGTTCCCGTCCAGATCCACGACGGAAACGTCAAGCATTTCATTATCTCCAGAGTCTATCGCCATAGAGCCGCTTGACAAATGCAAGTCAAGAGAATCCGCATTAATAAGTTCGCCGTTAGAATCAAATTCAGGAGAACAAACAAATCCTGGATCCTCTTCATCAATCAGATTGTTTTGATCGAAATAAAGATCTCCGGAAATATTATCGGAATAGTTTAAACTCACAATGCTGTTGACAGCGAACATCTCTATCGAATTGAATATGCCGCTGCCAGACGACGCGGTATTTCCTGCAATAGTGCAACTGGATAAACTTGTATAGCCTTCTGTGTAAATACCGCCGCCTTGAGATGCAGAATTCCCAGCGAACAAAGTGTTTGACATATCAAGGCTATTGCCAGATAAGCAATAAATCCCGCCGCCATCGCTTACCGCTGCGTTCCCCGTAAAGGCGCTGTTCATAACCGTAACAGAACCTTCATCAATGAAAACGCCGGCGCCTTCGTCAGAAGAATTATCGGACACCGTACAGTTGATTATTTGGCTGAGGTCGCTATAACTGCTTATAAAGATTCCTCCGCCTTGAACCTCTGATGAGTTATCCGAAATAGCGCTGTACATAACCGTGAGTGGACCGTAGGAGCAAATACCGCCGCCGCTCATTGCCGAGTTGCCTTCAACAGAGCTGTTTATAATCGAAAGAGCTCCAGAGGAACTAAAAATACCTCCTCCTGAATAAAAAGCGACGTTGCCGGAAATGCCGCTGTCAGTAATGGCGAGCGAGCCAATATTCATAATTCCACCGCCCACTTCTTTACCAACATTCCCGATAATTTCACAGTTGGATATTGTTGCCGATGAATCATATTCATTATAAATTCCGCCGCCGTAATTGGCTTCATTATAAGATATCACGCTCTTAGCGATGGTTAACGTTCCTGACGATGCGATTCCACCGCCGGTAGTATATTCAAAATTGGATTTATTCTCGGTAATCACGCTTTCAGTTATCGAAACCGTTCCTGAAGAAAGAATCCCGCTGCCATTTAAGGCCGCATTGTTGGAAATCTCGCTGTTGATAATCGTTACCGTTCCGGAAGAAGCAATTCCACCGCCGCCGGAATAATAATCGTCTGTTCCCGTTGTCGTATTATAAGAAATCAAACTGTCGATAATCGTTAACGTCCCGGAAGACGCAATTCCTCCGCCGTAGTCAAGAGCCGTATTGTTGGTAATCGTACAGTTGCTGATCGTTAACGTTCCCAAAGAGCCAATTCCGCCAGCGTAAGCGCCGTAAGTTTCAGAATACATCAAGCTGGCGGTGGAATTCCCGCCTGTCATCGTCAAGCCGCCCAGATTGACGGTTGACGATTCAGAAACGATTATGACTCGAGACTGATCATTGGCGTCCAGCGTGAAGTATTCCTCTCCCCAGCCGAGGATGGTTAGAGATCCGAACTGGGCTGTATCAATATCGATTGCCAGTTCGTCTTCGCTGCTGGCATACGTAACGCTGTTGGCGTCGGCGGACGTCATGACGAGAATCAGGTCAGGAAGCGTCGTTGTTCCAGCGTCGTAAATCGCGTTTTGCAAGTCAGCAAGCGACAGCGCGCTGTCATTTGGCGTGATGGTCATGACGTTCAAGTCCGCCTGGAGTTTCGGAAGCTCGAAGTCCGGATACGCTGCGCGAATTTCGTCGTACATGGCGCCGTCGATTGACCCCGTCGTTACAGTCAGCAGGTCTCGAGATTCCAGCGGTTCAAATGCAACGTGCCGAGGCTGATGATTTTTCTTATTGAGCTTGACGTCTTTGCAAGAGGAAGATGTTGAAGAAACAGAGTTTTTGCGTCCGAATAAACTGTTGAATAACATGGCAAGTGAGGTATGTATCAAAGGGAAAAATGAACGTCTGCGATAAGCAGAGGGTGTTTGATTGTCAGTGTAAATCCTTACGGAATATGGATAGAGATAAATTCTCTATTGAACTTTTAAATATTCTAAATTATTTCATTATTAATTCAAGCGGTTAGAGGGATATTTCGGTAAAATATTCAGAATTTGTCGATATTTCCGGCTTGAATGTAAAAATAGATAAGACGCAGAGCAAGTTTTCAGGAAAAGAAGCGGCGAGCGGGAGCATGGTTTTTGGGCTCGTCGTTGTCTTTCAACGGTTCGATGGACAAGGCGGCGCCTGGACGCCGCCCATCTCGTCGATTAAATCAACTCCAAATCCAGTTCGTCCAGTACGGCCGACAGGTCAACGTCGGAACTGCCGGCGGATTCGGAATCCGAGTCGTCAAACAGGAAGTCGAATTCGTCGTCTTGATAAAGGGCGTTGTCGATAGCCGAAGCGGAAAGTTCACCGCTCGGTTGAAGCTGCCCGTTCTGATTGTCATACAGATCAAGCAGAGCGGACGAATGCGCCTGACGCAGCGTCTGGACGGAATCTGCCTGTGCCGGTTGAGCAGGAGTCAAATACTCCGGCGTCGGTTCCAGAACTGTTACAACGACTTCGACAACCTCCGGACTCTGAATCGCGACCTCCGGTTGAGTCGGCTGGTTGGAAGAATCTTCGTCTGCAATCAATTCTTTTTGATTCAGTTCAGCCGGTTCTTCTTCATTCACAACAACCGCCGCAGGTTGAGCTGAAGCGTCCCCTTGGTCTGGAGCCTTGTAATAATTGGCCGTATTGCCTTTTTGGATGCCGAAATTGGTGGCGAAGGCGATAAAGTCCTGAACGTCCACAACGCCGTTGCCGTCAAAGTCGGAAAGACAAGTTTGAACGTAATTGGCGTCTGACGGGTCAAGAGAATCCGGAGATTGTCCAAACACGGTGGCAAAGGCAATGAAGTCGTTGACGTCAACGGAATTGTTGTGATTGAGGTCAAACGGCATCGCCTTGACGGTTGTTCCAGACTCTTTTCCGTTGGCGGTAACATTTAACGCTGTAGGTTCCAGGAGATCTTGAACTCCAGAGTTTTCTGCCAAATTCGGCGTGAAGTGGATTGCGCCCCAATATGTATTTGCGCCCGGCGCCGTATACCCGTTTTCGCCGACGGTAAAGGTTACGTTTATCGAAGATAGACCAATGCCAGCGCTCGGCGGCATATCGATAATTTCAGCAGTAACGCCTTCTGGAGTAACGATGATTTGTTCCGTATCAACGACGAAGAGAGCAGAATCATAGTTTATTGCAGCGCTGTACGTTTTACCGGCTTCCAACTCATTCATGTTTGTTGTCCAGAATTCCATATAGAAATCGTCCCAGTCGGTAATGGATGCCAGGTTTTCTGAAATAGCGTCTGTGGAATCGTGATCGGTTCTTTCCTTTACGATTCTTACATCCATTTCAGAATTAATCAACAATGACGGAGTTGTCAGATCCGGATCGCCGCCGATGTTGCCGGCAGCGTCAAGAGCCAGAATATAAAATGAGTACTCGCCCGCTGCTGTGGATTCATAAACGGCGCTTGTTGTGTCCGCGTCAAATGTATTCCAAAGCGTATAAGCGCTGCCGTCGAACGAGACGAAAATCTGGTACTGAGATATTCCTGACCCGACGTCAGAGCCGGACCATTGCAGCGAGATCTGAGTATCGATCACCGACGATTCGTCCAACTGAACTTCCGGAGCGTCAACGTCAATCGTGTTGAGCCAGAGGTTTGTTTCGATTGGTTCATTGGAGTCGAAGACAATCGTCGCGCTGGTTTCAACTACGTCGCCGGTAACGAGATCAGAATCGTACTTGACGCGATAGGAAATATACCCATCTCCGGAATGATTGTCGTCGTTGGGCGGCAGGAACCCGTCGTATGCGCTAGTCGGGAAGTTGTCATAAGTTGAACTGACGTACGACCGCAGATACCATGTCGCTTCGCCGGTTTGAGAGTCATAATCAAACCGAATCTTGATCTGTTCCCCGGTACTTGCCTGATTGACAAGCCACGTATTCTCGGCAATCAGACAATCGTCAGTCAACGTGTATATTTCGTTTCCGATAGAAATTTCGCCCAGTTCCAGAGAATCCCAATCCATTCCAGCTGGCAGAACGGTAGTAACGGTGATTTCCTGCGCGGCCGCTGAAGCCGTCGTCTTGTTTTCGAAGTAAATCTTGTACTCGTTTTCCTGCTCAGAGGTGTTAGCAATCCAGTTCGCGCCGTCAATGACCATAAACGGTTCGTCTTCCGTACCCGCGTTATGCGTAACGAAGTCGCCGCCAACAGGACCGACTATTTCGTTGGGGTCTGAGGAGGTCGGAACGTTGGAATTATTATGATCATCCGGTTTATCAGGATTCTCATCGAGAGAGCAGCCGCAAGTACAACAACTATTGTCAAGGCAACAATTGTCAAATTTAATGTTTTTCATTAAATCGAATGTCATTTGAGCCAGTTTATAGTACTTTTCCGCTTCTTTATAATAATTAGTATATTCACGAATTAATACATCATCGCTTCTTAGAGACCAAAACTTTTTAATATCCGACTTTAATGAATAAAAGGCTCTTAAATCATTAGCTATTGTGACAGAGTTTGCTAATGCTGGTACGCCTTGATAACAAAAGTTACTTTGAACAGCGGCGCCAATATCAAATGTTAAATCTTCCATCGTTTTATCGCTGTTGACAAAATCATTAAGAACAGATAAAGTTATAGATGTAGCGCTAGCCCATGGATTATGCGTTGTCATTCCAATAAGATCGACAATGAAAAGAGTGGTATAAAAGGTGACTTTGGGCATGAGGCTATCCTTTAGTAACAAATCGCCTCTTGCGTTCGATGATGTTATAGCGTTATCTGACGCCGATTTCCAATATGTAAAGGCGCGGTCTTTTAGAGCAGACAACGATTTAAATTTCAGATCGTTACAAGAACAATGAGATGCCGACGGCGTATAACTATTAACTTCCCAATACAAGGAGTTATTCTCTCTTATTAATTTGTCAATTTTCAACTCAAAAATATCGCTAAATGCTGCCATGGCAACCGGCGTGACAGCAGTAACATTCATCCCAAGGACTGGAGATTTAGGAATTGCAAGATTGTCAAGTCCGTTTTCCAATGCGGCAATCTTTCGATTAGTTCCGTTATCGACTACAAAGCCGTTTGCAATCTCGGATACAGTGAAGATTTCAAAAGAACCGTCGGCTTGCGTACAGCCAAAGCCTTGAATAACGCCGTCTTCGTCAGTAACGTATAAGTATCCGGAACTGATGTCTCGAATCGAGCCTGAAACTGACGAATTTAATTCTGACAAGGATAACGTAACGGATTCGTTAGAGTCGTTAATTGTCAAGTCTTGAAAAACTCCGTATGAACCAGATAATGCAATGACCTTATACTCTCCATTTCGAATTGCGTGAAGTTCAAAGCTGTCTAACGAATCGAAATAGACCAATTTCAATAATTCATTGTCTGAATTATAAAGCCCAAATACTCCTATACTATCAATCTCAATGGATTCATCTGGCAGTTCAAAATTAATCGTTAATGAATTTAACAACTCTGGCTGAAGCGAGATCTGTTTGGATTCGTTTTCAATAACGATTGTTGTTTCTGCCAGATAATCGCCATTTTGAGCGGTTATTTCATAGGCGCCATTTGCCAGATTCGTAAAAACCTGGCTGTCTGATGAAAATATCATCCCAACTGGAGAATTATCTGAAGAATTGTAGCGCATAATGGTATACGTCATGCCGTCTTTCACTTCAGAATCCTCTGGCAAACCAAGCAAATCGGAGATTGTTAAAGTATATGTTCCTTCAACAAAATCGAGGGTTTTCGCATCGCCATTGTCGATAACAACGTTTTCAAATGACGAAAATTGACTGCCGTCGTATGTAAAAGCGTAAAAATCATATACGCCCGATTCCGTGAACGCAAAATTGAATGCGCCGTCTTCATCGGATTGTGTAGTAAAGAGAACTTCGCCGTTCTGATATACTTGAACATAGACGTCTGGAACGGCATTGCCGTTTACGTCTTTTGTACTTCCAGCAACAGTAGCCGCAACGTTGATATCTACTACTTTATAAGTATTCTTATTAGCCTCAATTTCAAATGAGTATGAAAGCCCGCTTTCATCTGCAAGATAGAGAGTATATACTCCAGGTATAAGATCTCCTAACGTAAAATTGCCATTTAAATCAGTTTCGATAAACGTTGCAACTTCCGAATTGCCTGTTACAATAACGTTTCCGCGTCCGATTCGACCGTCTGCATTGACAACCTGTCCAGACAATGAACCTGTTTCGACCCAAACAAAATTCTGTACAAAATCGGAAACACTGTCTATCTGAATTGTACTTTGTTGATTATACAACAGGCTTTGAGTATATAACGTTACTGTATATTCATCAACGGGAAGTCCGGAAATTGCCCAGACCCCCGTTTCGTCTGTTATTGCAACCCAGGATGATCCACTGGCATTTTTGGCTAAGAGAATCGCATTTTCAACAGGTTGTTGATAAACATTGAGTACGGATCCCGAAAGAGACGCTCCAATTTCAAACTGGAAATCCTGAACGACTGTTGAATGTTCAAAAACTTCAACCGTTGCATCCTCTACAGTAATAAAGGAACTGCCCGTGAAATCAAGAACAATTTCGCCTTCAGACATGCCGCCAGCGCTATATCTGCCATATTCATCCGTCTGAATGGTAAAGAACAATCCAGCTGAATCATTTATATAAATTGTCAAACCTGAGACAGGATTATTTTCGGAATCAACAATCGTTCCAGAGATTGAAGCGCCCGGATCAAGCTGAATGTTGACGCATTGCGATTCTGACGAATTAACTGTTTGGATAACAGGCGATAAAGAGTGGAACTTTCCGGTTGTATCTGCTGTAATCGTCCAGGAGCCAAGTTCAAGATTATTAAGAACGTAACAGCCTCTTTGATCTGTTTCTGCGAAAACTATATTCCCGTTCTCGTCCTGTGCATGAATAACAATGCCGGATACTGCCTGACTGTTTGTTGCATCTGTAATTCTTCCGGAAATTGTTCCGTATGGAAGCGCTGTCAGGTTGAACGACGTTTGATCATTCGTTTCAATTACAATGGATTCTTTTGAAAGACAATAAGCGCCGTCAAGAATGGAAAGCGAGCATTGAGAGTTCTTTGGAACGAAATTGAATACATAATGACCATCTGAATCTGTAACGGATTGAGCAAATTGCGTCTGTTCGTCTTCTGTCCATTCAAGAATCAACGTACAGTTTGTTAGTGGCGAACCATTACGCGAATCTGTCAGATAACCTGCCAAACCTGTGCAAGCGCTATCTTGTTTCTTTGCTTTAGCAAGCTGTTTCGCAGTATTGAAATTATAATCCCGACATCTGCGCAGCCCCAGCTGCGTTGCCGCGTTGGATATATCAGCAAACAGTTCTGACCAAGATTCCCATGAGTCATTCGCCGCCATGGCGCCCGCTGTTCCCCAGGTATATGCATGAATTTTGTTATTCGTTCCAGCTTTGAAGTAAAACGTAATAACGCCAGACTCGCCAGCTCGCAAGATGCCTGCCGAATCTTCCTTGCCTAATCCCAAAACATTAAGTTCTTTTTCTGAACCTAGCTCATTTGTATTGAGAGCCAGCGGAACGGAATCGCTGTAAATCGTAAATATCGGGACAAGCATGTCGCAGTCGCCGTTATTTGCATAGAACAGTTTTCCTTCGTATACTCTGCCAGCGCGAACGGAATCGGGAAGCTGAAGGTCAATTTCCAGCTTTGCGCCAATGCCGTTCTGTTCGACGGTCAAAGCGTTTGCAAGTTCCGTTCTTTGGCTGTCAGGCGAGGTTAGGCGGAGCAAGTACTGTCCTGCCGGTTGATATGTCAAATCAAAAGTAATAGCAGCGCTGGAGGGGTTAGCAACGTTGACAGCCGACGCCCTAACAACTGTATCGTTCAGAACGAGTTCGGCTGTCATGCCTGTTTTAAATCCAAGTCCTGAAACTGAAATTGTGGATGAACCCGCATTGGAAACTGTAGTCGGAGCAATCCCAAGTATCGTAAAGGCGCTGCCGGTTTCGATTGCGTACTCAATCCGGGCGGCGTCTGACGTCGTTTCCGCAAGCAGATAGAACGTTCTGTCCGCGTCAGCCGGGGCAATGTAAAGCGAGTAATTGTCAGTTTGATATTCAACTGCGGCAAAGTCATAATTAGACGCGTTGGGAACATAGTTCTCCCGTATATAAATTGAAATCGGATTATCGGAACTGGCTTGCAGGCAGAAAGAATCTCCCGCCTTGACCGTAACGCGATAAAGAGCCGGCTGGTTTTTCGTTATAATAATAAATCCCTGTGATTCTGTCAGGAACGACGTTTGAACGTTTGTTGCCGTTTCAGCCAGAACGGCGTTGTTGCCGACATTTGCGCCTTCAAAAATCTCTCGGTTTGTGTTGACGCGAATTTGGAATTTCCATGCGCCTTCAACGACGGCTGGTATGACAACGTCTGCATAGAACGTCTGCAAATCCCCAACGGCAATTGATCCGGCATGAACGCATTCCTTGACCAAAACCGACTGACCGGTTAACTCGTTGACAAGATAGACGGTGTCTGTCCATGATCCCTGGGCGGCGGCGGAACCGTTGTTTTTGATCGTCCATTGAATCGTTGCCATCTCGCCCGTTGTAACAGACTCTGGAGCCTGAACATTGACCGGTTCAAGATCAATCGAAGAATTCGCATTGTCGGTAAATTCATACGCGCCGATATCGACAATGCCGTTCCTGTCTACCATTGGATCGCTGATGCGAGGCGCGCTGGTTATATCGGTTTCCGGAGCCCCGGACGACGTTCCCGCGTCAATACACGGAGACCCTGCCATGAGGGAATAGTCCCCCGCCGCCGCGTTGCGGAACAATGGGTTCGCCCATTGGTTTGTACCTGTTGCAAATTGACAGGCTTGAGGACCGTAACCTGAAGGGTTCCAAAAGACGCATTTTTGAAATCGTGTGCTAGAATTGTTATTTAATGTAATCTGACTACTTATATTTGAGATAATACAGTTAGTAAAAGTACTATTTCCCCACATACGGATTCCTTCGGTCAAATCGGCTAACGTACAGTTAGTAAATTTGGCGTTAGAAGAGGAAGACTGCGGTCCCGATATGTAGTGTACATTAACCCCCATAAGACTGTCGCAGATAATCGTATTCTCAGCCTGAAAAGAGCCTGCTTCAAGATGAATCGCCGTATAGCGAGATTGAGATACCCAGCTATTTTTAAGAACCCAGGTTCCAGTTTTATGATACAAGGCGCCATCAGCGGCAGGGGTGTTTCCTCCATACATTACCTTGCAATAGTTCATGTTAATTGTACCGCCTAAACAGGAAATTCTGTTCCAGTCGCCAGCTGCGGGAGCGTAAAAGCCGTCGTCTTCGTTCGTATCGCCGCCGTAGGAATCGTCTTTAACGGAAGTGAACACGACCGGCTGGGCGACGGTTCCCAGAGCGTTGAGCGTTCCGCCAGACTGAACGATTAACGATTTGCCGGAATTAAACTTGATAATCGCGCCGGGCTGAATCGTCAAAGTTGCCCCGCGAGCAACGGTAACGTCTCCTGTTATATGATATACCTGCCCGTTCTGCCAAACCTGGTTAGAGGAAATCGTTCCAGACTTGGTTACCGTAATGTATTTCATAATGGCGGATTGGGCAATATTGAACGTCCCTTTTCCGCGATAATAGACGTTTCCAAATTGCGGCTTGGAAAGATCGCCGTCCAGGTTCGTATCGCCGACAACTTCATCGTCTTCCGCTCTCGTAAAGACAGCGTTATTTTGCACTGTTAAAGACGCTCCAGAATCAACATAAAGCCAGGCGTTTTTCCAGAATTTTACGACTGCGTTTTGAGAAACCGTTATTGACCCGCCATTGAGAACGTTAACCGGTTCCGTTACAAGATGAACCTTATCTGCCGACCACGTTTCATTTCCCGTAATATTGCCGCTATGAATAACAACGTTGTCATTATTATTAAAAATGACGCTGGTCATTGAAAATGAATAAATTGCATTCCCGTTTGCGTCCAGGTAGTCGGCTATCAATATCCCGTATCCATTAGAAAAGTTTGTTGTATCCCATGTATATTCCCCGACAGACGCAAACGTTCCCAATACGGTTTTAGTCGTTCCGGAAATCCAGGTCAGTCGTACGTTAGCGGTATTTTTATATTGCATCCAACTAAAAACAACGTCTCCAACATAGAAACCTGATTGAGAAGCCGTGATTCCAAAATACTCGTAAGCGCCCAGGTCAATATGGTTGCCGACAAACCGAAGTTCGCCGCTATTATCTAAACTGGTTTCGTCCATGCCGGCATCATAGGCTAATTGATTATCGCCTTTGTCAATCGCCTGAGATTTTTTTACAAGACGATAATCGCCGTTATCAGCATTATAAAACAGCGGGCTGTTGGGGTCGTATTCATAATTGTTGTTTAACCCCCACTCTGTATAAGACGACAAACTGTTATAGCCGTTAACTGAGCCAAGATTCTTGGCAATGTCATTTCCAGTAACAGACGCGGTATTACAAGCTACAATGGAGTTATAAACATCGGTTACAGAATCATAATTAAAAATCCCGCCGCCTTTGTTATTAGCGGTATTACCTGCAATCGTGATGTTGGTTAGCGTTGTTGTTCCGGAATAATTGTAAATCCCGCCGCCAAAATTTGCCTGATTTCCAGTAATCTCGTCATTGACAAGCGTTGTTGTGGCATAATTGGCAACTCCGCCCCCGTAAGCAGCTGTATTATTTACAACCGTACTGTTGTTTAGAGTAAGCTCTCCAGAAGCAACGTTAATCCCGCCGCCGTTTTTAGTGGCAGAATTGCCTGATATAACGTTATTCTGTATATCGACTGTGCCGGTATTGTATATTCCGCCGCCGTATGGCGCTGAATTATCTGCAATCGTACTGTTGTTTAATGTAATCGTTCCGGAAGAAGAAGCAATGTTAATCCCACCTCCGTTATTAATGGCAGTATTACCTGAGATAGAACTGTTCTCGATCGTGACAGCGCCATAATTGTTAATCCCGCCGCCGAAATTGGCAGAATTGCCTGAAATAGCGCTATTCTGCATATTGACTGTACCATAATTGGAAATCCCACCGCCGTTGTATGCAGTGTTCTCTGAAATATCATTGTCAGTTATCGTGAGCGTTCCGTTATAATTGTAAACTCCGCCGCCTTGACTGCTAGCCGCATTTCCTGAAAACTTACTGCTGGTTATCGTGAGGGTTGCAGAATAATTGGCAATCCCGCCTCCGGATGCGGAAGACGTATTGGCCGATATCTCACTGTTGGTTATCGAGAGAGTTGCTTTTGAACCGTCATTGTAAATCCCGCCGCCGTTTGAGTTAGCCGTGTTGTTTGAAATCGTACTGTTGTTTATCGCGAGCGTTGAAAACATGATATTGTATATCCCGCCGCCGTTATATCCGGATGTATTGCTCGATATCTCACTGCTGTTTATCGTGAGATCGCCGGAATAATTGTAAATCCCGGCGCCGCCAGATACGGATGAATTGCTCGATATCACACTGCTGGTTATTGTGAAAGAGCCATTTTCATTGTATATCCCGCCGCAAATTTGATCAGAGGTATTAGCTGAAATCGTACTGTTGGTTACTGAGAACGTTGAATTATAACCTTTACTGTAAATTCCGCCGCCAAATGAAGATGAATTTTCAGTAACATCGCTGTTGGTTAATGTAACCGCGCCAGAATAACTGCAAATCCCGCCGCCACAGGCATAATGACTGTCTGTTGATGTTCCCTTATTGCCTGAAATCACGCTATCCGTTATCGAGAGGGTTCCCGAAGAATTGTAAATCCCGCCTCCGTCTTGTGTCGCCGTATTATTTATAATAGAGCTGTTGGTTATCGTGAGCGTTCCAGATGAATTGTTAATTGCTCCGCCATAATCCGCATTCCCGTTTTGAATTGTCAAGCCGTTGAGAACGACGGGGGATTCTTCTGTACCGCCAAAGACGCTGAACGCTCGACTCTTTTGATCTGCATCAATTGTAATACGGTTATCCCCGTCTATAACAATCGGCGCTTCAATTTCCAATTGTCCATGAGTTAAAACAATCGTTCCTTCCAGTTCCTCTGCAAAAGTTATCGTTACATATTCCGGTGCGAAAAAGATAGCCTCTCTCAATGACCATTCATCATCCCTGAGATCAAAACTATCATTAAGCGTATTTACAACGGTTGAATACATTTGAGGCGAATACAGACCAACAAGGTACAAACCATCTGTTCTTCCTTCCAGACTAAACCAATATTGATAGTTCCCAAGCAGGCTGCTCATATCAGTTGTTTCATTGACAAAGCCGTCATAAGACACCAGCTTATATTCAGAGCCTTCCGCCGCCCAAAGGAGTGCATCGTTGTTTTCAAAGTACAAATTGATAACAGAATTTTCGTCAATTTGAAATGAGCCGCGGTCTGCAATAATAAGTTTATCGAATTCCTGCAGGGCAGGATTGGCGTTATAAGCGCTGAACTCGAAAAGACACGTTGCGTTGTCAATGATCTCAACATTGTCATGCGCCGTCATGGTTCCAACAGAATCGCCAGGTGAAAACGTTGCATATGAACAAACTGTCAAATTACTGAAGCAGTCGGAGCTATACTCAAGTTTACCCTCTAAGACCATTGTGTTTCCCGTATACGAATTATCTCCAGAAAGGATCAATGAACCGCTGCCAGTTTTAGCAAACCCTCCAGTACCATTAATTGAGCCTTCTACAGTTAAAGAGCCAGATTCAACATTAAAGGTAGCCGAAGAATAGTCATTAATATTTATTCTGGACCTGATTATAGAATTCCCCATTGAAGCAATTGTACCTGTTCGGGAGCCAAAGTCCAAACCAGAACCATTATCAGTATAACCATACTCCCTTTCAATAACGCCGTTTTTCAATGAAATATTGCGAATGTGAGTATAATTTGCAGGAATCAGAACGCCGCGAACTGTAACGTCATTGGGCGCGTCAGTGGTAGTTCCAAGTTGATTAGACGCTTGAAATTCCAATGTTGCGCCTGATTCTACAATAATGGCGCCTGTACCCAATGCGCTGTATGTATTATTGTTTGATTTTGAAATAACCTTACCTTGTGATACGGTTAGTCCGCCATCATAAGTATTGTGAGCGGTTAATACCAGCGTTCCAGCGCCGAGTTTTGTAATCGTACAATTACCGTAAGGATTTGAAATTACATTAGATAACGTCAACTCTGAATTTGCAGCAGTGTTGATGTCAAGAGATCCGTCTGTGCGAAGTCTGATTTCAGACGAAATAGTAGACTGTGTTGGATTATCCGCAGTGGCGCCCCACACTGGGTATGAGAAAAATTTAACGCCTGTATTGATAACGTCAAACGAGCCCCCGCTGGACGACATTGCTGTGCCGCCGTACATGTGAAGTTCTGTATTGTTGAAAGTTTCGTTGCCTACAGCATTGTCCATCGTACCGTAGATGTACAATTGGGTAGTAGACGAGCCATATCCCAACGAATCGTGAGAAGAACATCGCAGCGTTGCGCCTGCGAAAATTGTCGCTTGACCGCTAAATCGTTTCCCTGAACCAAAACTGTCGGTTATTTGCAATGTTCCTTCAAAAACTTCAACGTTATTATTAATCCAGGAGGATGTTGTAAGCGTTCCTGCGCCTGTTTTAATTGTTCGGGCTGTATTGTTATTGGAAATGTTATTTGAAATTGACAGAACTTCATTTTCCGAAGGAGAGAAGTATAGTAGACCGTTATTGTTAATACTAAGGTCATTAATCGAACAATTGGTTACAGTAAGGCAGCCATTGTTGATAATATTGTTGCTATAATTACCATTATCGCTTGTAATCGTCAGTCCGCCCAGGTTGACGATGGCTGACTCGCCATCAATGGTCATAACGCGGCTCTGCTGATTGGCGTCGAGCGTGAAGTTTTCCTCTCCCCAGCCGAGGATGGTTACAGACCCATACTGCGTTGAATCGATATTGATAGACAATTCGTCTGCGGCGCTGGCGTACGTAACGCTGTTGACGGAAGCGGACGTCATGACTAGAATCAGGTCAGGAAGCGTCGTTTCTCCAGCGTCGTTGATCGCATTTTGCAGGTCAGAAAGCGACAGAGCGCCGTTGTCCGGCGTGATGGTCATGACGTTCAAGTCCGCTTGCAGTTCCGGAAGATTGAATTCCGGATACGTCGCTCGGATCTCGTTATAAGTATCGTTATCGATTGCTCCTATCGTTACGGTCAGCAGGTCGCGAGATTCCAGCGGTTCAAAAAACATCTGACGCGGTTGATGATTTTTCTTATTGAGTTTGACGCCGTTGTAAGAGTTAGCGGTGGAAGAAGTCGAGTTTTTGCGTCCGAATAAGCTGTTGAATAGCATGGCAAGCGGGAATTGTATCAAAGGGGAAACTGAACGTCTGCGGAGTGCAGAGGGTGTCTGATTGTCGTTGAAAATTTCAGGGAAATGGAGAGGAATACAATCTTCCTTTCTTTATAATATATTGTAAGTAAATTTAATATTATATCAATAGGTTTGATGAATAAATTGGTAAATTATTCTGAATTTGTCAATATTTTCAGTTTAGACGTAAAAATAGGTAAGGGATAGGGGGAGTTTGTATCTCAATTCCTTGACGCGGCGTTTCAAAACAGTTATAATAAGATAGACATTTTAAATATAATCAAGGAGACAGCCATGAATTCCATTTGCCGATTGGCGTATACTGTCGTGATTTGGACGCTCTGTTCGACGCTGTACGCTCAGACGTTGGACGGGATCGAGTTTGGGAATCCGGAATCGGAAGCGGCGCACGGTTTTCGCGATCCGGACGGACAGACGCAAACCGTTGCCGGGCAGTTCGGACATACGCCCCGACAGATTAAAGCGCCGGCGACCAATGCGTGGGACGGCGGCTCGATGTTCTTGACCCTCAAAGTCGATCCGGACAAGACCAACTATCTGACGGTTCAGTTTTGGGGCGAAGATCTAAATCGCAATCAGCTGTACGTGTACATTGACGGGAAATTGCTTGGGTATCGGCACATTGGCGATTATGACATTCTACATCACGGGACAAACGAGATTGTCGCCCCGGGACAGTTCTATTTCATCTCAACCGTCATTCCGGAAAATGTAACAAAGGGGAAAACGGAGCTGGAATTCGAGATTCGGCTTGTCGGGCAGATCTGGACGTACGCGCCGACGTTCGATCGGTTTCAGCATAATATAGAGGGGGACTCGTTGCCGATTTACGCGGCGTTTACGCACGTGGGGGCGAAGTTCGAGCCGAAAACGGTTGAGAGCAAAACCGTTCCGGACGTCGTTCGTCCGGCGCCGGGCGCAGAGGTTGTCGAACGGGTCAAAGAGCGCATTTCTGCGGAGCTGGAACAGCGCATGAACGGGCGGAAAACGCTCACCCAGCAGGACGTTGAGTTTCTCGCCCGAGGCTATCGAATCAAATGGTCGCCGGTCTACAATAACCCGAAATGCATTGACCGCGTCGTGGACGGAATCGACGCCTTTTATCGCGCCTGGCGGGAGAATCCGAAGCTCATCGAAAACGACCCGCGGCAGTACAACGGCGACTGGTTTGGCGTCGCGCCGCTGTCCGAGGCGATTTATACGATGGATTCGCCCGAATTCCAAAAGCGTCTGGACGAGCCGCTGGCGGATTCATCTGTTACGCGTCGTCAAGCGTGGGGCGAGATGATTCACGCGGCGCTGGTTCATCTGTCACAACATCGACGCTGGTATACGAATCAGTCCATGATAATCGACTGGAATCTGCACCGCATGAATAGAGCGTTGATTTTGGTTGACAAGAGCAGGGCGTTCCCGGAACGGCAGACGCTGCGGTATGTGTACGAGTCGATGGGAATCGAGCCGTGGCGGGGGGCGGAAACGGCGTCCGGTCCGGCGATGCCGCGGGGGGAATCGTACTATCAAATTACCCGGCAGGGGCTGACGCGTGAACTGGGTTACGTCGGGATGTACGGCGAGGTCCTGGACTGGGGCTGTTGGATTTACCTGTCAACATGCAAGCGGGACGCAGACGGTCAGCTTGTCGTGCGTTCGGATGGGCTGTTGGACGGCGACGAGAAGATTCGTCAGCAGTTGGTCAAAATGACGGACGCCCGGCAATGGTTTCGGTACCCGTCGATTGACAACGACGGCTATCGCGCCATGCGGTTGGAACGGGCTGTCGGCTGGCGTGACAACGAGTTGACCGGTCCTGTTATGTACTGCGCTCGAACGGGAAAAGAGGGCGTTGCGCTGATGATTCCGTTTTGCACTCGCGACGAAAACGCTCTGCAATCGACGGCGCAAGCTCTGGCAGACAACCAGATTTTTGACGAGCTGGACAAGCTCAACCGGATTTGGGGCCTGCGGATCAGTTACGCTTTGATGGACGTTCCGGATTACTGGGAATATATTTGTAACAATGCAAGAAATTATACAAATCCTCACTCCTCACTCCTAACTCCTAACTCACATACAACTAAGCCTTCTCTCTTTACCGATGAACAAAATGGGGTTCTGGTTCTTCAAAACGGAGACGAGCGGCTGTATATGTCCCTGTATTGGCGGGCGCGGTTGGGCGTCAATCGGCTGGGCAAGGCGCATTATATCGGGAAGAACTGGCAGCAGTTCGTTGTCCTTCGAGAAGATGTGGAATTCACCCCCAGCGGGGAAACGTTTATTCGCCGCAACTGGACGACGGCGGATCATCATAACGGGCACGGACACATTCATTACCCCGGTCGAACGGACTCGATTCACGCCGGCGAAGAATTGCCGGTCGCTCGCATTCCCGATTGGGACAAAGAATTCCGCCTCGGCGAAGAAAACGGGAACGCGGGTCGCGCCGAGTTCTATAAAGTTCGTTTCGGACAGTATTTGATAGCCGTCAACGTGAACGGGGAGAAATCGTTTGATCTGGATTTGAGCAAAGAGCAGGGCGCCTCGTTTGTCTGGTTTGAATCCGGCAAGCCGGCTTCCGGGAAGATAGCGGTCAAACCGAATTCGACAGTCGTTTTGATAGTTAAGAATTGACGCGAAGCGTCAACCCTACTGCCTATTGCCTACTGCCTACTGCCTAAAACGACTTTGTCTCCGACGGCGGCGTTGAGAGCTTGAGCGGCGTTCCCGTTGACGACGGCGATTTCCACGCGGTTGGAAGAGTCAATAAGCGCGATCGTATCCCCGGCGGGCTTGTCCCCGTAGGTTCGGCAGACGCCCTGGGTTACGGTTTTCCCGGAGAGCGATATTTGAACAGAATCGTCAAGCGCGCGCCCGGCAAGGGCTTTGGCGTTAATATTGGTAATCAGATTCCCAAACGAATCGACGTCCTCGACCATCCCGGTTATTGCAGACGTCTCAACGACCGGTTCCGGGATTTCCAGCTGAACGATGGACGTTGCTGGCGCGCCCATGTTTTCTGGCGACAGCCCGCGAAGCAAATGCGCCGCAGCGGGAGCCATGACGTCGCGCCCATGGAAGGTGTTGGAAATCGCCTCGCGCCAGTAGCCGCGATTTTCCAGAGTGTAAAACTTCATGGGAACGCGAGTCGATTCCGCCTGACGTATGACCCGGGTTAGCAGTCCGTTATTGGGCGCTATATAATAATAGTCCCCGATTTGTGCCAGGAGAATATCGCGGCTTGTCCCGACACCGGGATCGACAACGGCAATATGAACCGTTCCCGGCGGGAAGAATCGAGCGGTCTTTTCCAGCGTCAGCGCGCCCAGGTAAACATTTTGCGGTTTGACGCCATGGCATAAGTCGATAATCTGCGCCGTCGGGCAAATCGTCAGAATAACGCCCTTCATGGCGGCAACGTAGGGACTGTCAAAACCGAAATCCGTCGTTAGGGTAATAAATCCGGAAGGATGCATGATTAATTAGGAATGCAGAAACAGGAATGCGGAATTACGCAAAGCGTTATTCGAGCGTTAACTATTAAAACAAAAAAGAACAGAAAGACATATATATCCTCCTGTTCTTCAAAACGTGATTTTTTAGGGAACTTAGTCCTTGACGATTTTGAACGGCTGAACGCGAACAACGCGGGTAACGGCTCCGCTGCGAAGGCAGGCGGTGCAAACCTTAACGGTTTTGTGAGTGCCGTTTTCAGTGGAAATACGAACGGACTGCAAATTGGGCTTGAACAAACGGCGGGTAATGCCGGTGCATTTCGTACCAACGCCGCCTAAATACTTGGCGCGGCCACGAGTGGTAACGGAATTGCCAACCTGGGCTCGTTTTCCGCAAATGCTACATACTTGAGACATGATATATCCTCCTGTTATGTAAATATGTCTGGAGTAATTTTTTGCAAAAATTTTAGAGGCATTATACCCGTTTTTTAAAATCCCTCAAGCCCCTAAACCCGAATAATCGGAGATTTTCTGAATTCTTTTCGATTTTTTTTAAAAAAATGGGTCTGTTTACTTGACGAAATTCAATTTTTATGACAAAATAGATAAAAGAAAGCTTTTAATCATGAGAAAACATGATTTGGTTGTCAATTTCATTTTGACTATATTATATTATAATCCTAATTCTGATTATGAAAAAATCCCTTTGTTATATTTTCGCCATTTTATGGAGTTTGAGCTTTGCTTTATTCGTTCAGGCGCAGGACATTGACCCCTGGAGCGATGAAGAAGCCGCAACTGACGTTGAGAACAACGGCTTTGACGCGCCGGACTTGTCCCGCCCCAAAATCTTTTCCACTGTCAAATGTTATGGAAAGAGCAAAAACGGATATGCTGTCAAACGTTATTTGATGATAGAATATCCGTGGTCGAAAATCCAAAATGCGACTTTGGAAATCCGAATTGTCGGACCGCAAGCAGAAAAACAGCCTCAATTTTGCAATCCCGCCTATTTTAAATCGATATACGGGAAGCTGGAAAGACTCGATAAAGATATTTTTTGTAAGAAAACCATGAATCAGAGGTATGCTGACAATATTGTATACCCAAGAAGTCTTTTCCATGAATACGGATTGCCAGAACCGGAAATTCTTGAATTAGCGACGGTTACGCCTCCAGCCGGGGCAAGAGCGGATTACTTTTACCTTTCCTTGGTCAATAAAGATACAAACGAGTTGGAAAAGACGCTGATTTTTCATGACTTAACTCAGTGGGCTGTTGATGGGGAGCGCTTAGCTCTTGAACTTCACGGGAAACCCATTTATGAGTCTGATGGTAAAACGATTAAAGAAATCGAGCTTGAAAAACCTTGCAAATTAAGGATTTGGCTGCTTCGTGACGATGTTGTCGTTTGGCAAGAAACATTCCAATGGCCCGGAACGGAGAAAGAAAAGCTCAAAAAGCCAACCGCTGAACGAACCGCTATAAATGCAGATGATGACGAAGATCCGAGGCAGTCTGCGAAAAAGATGGAAGACGCCGCCAAAGAAGAAAAGAACGCCGATCAGCCAGAAGAAGCAGATGACGATTCGGGTTTCGATGGGTTTGGCGAGGATTTCTAAAAAAATTTTTTGAAAAAAGTAATATATTTTCAAAAAATGAACTATAATATATCAGATTTCAATTGGTTGCTGAAATAATGGATTTCAGACGATTGGGACTTGAACCACGATATTATTGTACAGCAGGTTGAAAGAAGTGCAACTGTTTGATCAACCATCAGGGCTGTAAAAAATTCAATAATGAATTAAAAAAAGAGCATAAAACCTTAAAAAATGTTCGGGATGTATCGATTAAGTTGTAAAAACGGATTGAACGAACATGTTTTTTTAAGAAAAATTTAAAAATATGCTTTTAGTTATTGACAATAACTCGATTTTGTAGTTATATTATATTTTAGTAATATTAGAGAACCAAACGATAGTTTGAAACTCGAATGCCACAATAGCAATAATTGCATAACAAAGGAGTGCGCCTCCCATGAATTTGGTTGGAAAAATCTTTACGGTGCTTATTTTCGTTATGAGCGTTGTTTTAATGTCGCTGGTTATGACGTTGTATGCAACGCATACCAACTGGCGTTTGCTGGTTGAAAATCCGGAATCCAATGCGACGCCTGAACACCCGGCTGGGTACAAATATCGTCTCCAAAACGCTGAAAAGCAAAAAGAAGACCTGAACAGTCTTCTGAACGAATATCAGCGTAATTTGGAACGCGAAACGATTGAAAAAGAGCAGGTTCGCGCCAAGCTGGAAACGGAAAAAGAAGAGTTGACACGCAACCTGTCAGCCAGAGAAGAAGATTTGGCGGCTAAAACCCAGTCAGAACGCGACGCTGTCGCGCAGCTCAAAGCGGTTACCGCTTCTCTCAACGCTCTGAAAGACGAAAACGAAAAACTTCGCAACGACGTCAAAACGATTCAGCAGGATCGAGACACCCAGTTTGATCAGATGGTAAAACGCACTGAAGAACTTCATGCGAAAGTCAACGAACTGGATCAGCTCAAACGACGCAACAATGACCTGATTTCCGAAAGCGCAAACGCGATGCAGCTGCTTCGTATGTTGGGATATACCAACAACCCGGCATACTATCTGGAAACGGCCAATCCGCCGGCAACGCTTAATGCGATGGTCCTTAGCGCATCTCAGGACCTGGTCGTTATCTCCTGCGGAGCAGACGACGGCTTGAGAGTCGGTCATACGCTTGAAGTAACTCGCGGCAACACGTACGTTGGCAGCATTGAAGTTCGAGAAGTTACTCCCGATCGTGCAATTTGTAAAATCAATAAAGAAAAACAACAGAACTCATTCCAGGTGAAAGACCGTGTCGTCCCTAAACTCAAATAACGAATTTGAAGGACTGGATGATCCCTTTGGCTCTTCTGGCATAGATTCTGATAATTTTCAGGATGATATGTCCTTAGGGTCTGAGCTTAGCGCTCCAGAGGGAGAAGCAGAAAACTTCGCGCCTGCTCCCGAAGAAGGCGGCGATATCAGTACGGAACAACAAG
Source organism: Thermoguttaceae bacterium (assembly GCA_017407125.1). GTDB lineage: Bacteria > Planctomycetota > Planctomycetia > Pirellulales > Thermoguttaceae > RUG11551. The sequence continues at coordinate 2,141 of JAFQXE010000034.1, read as the reverse complement.
CTGAAGGAGAAAATCCGGAAGCCTTGGAGTTTACGGAGGAAGAGTCTTCGCCAGAACCGGAAGAAGAGGTTGTAACTGTCGAATATAAAAAAGCGCATTGTTGGGATATGTACAGCTGGCTGCTGTTGATTGCCTGGCTTGCTCTTTTAGGTGGAATACTTATTCTTTGGTTGGAATGCCCGCCGTCTGAATATGGCGCTCCTCCATACAAAGAAACCAGCGTTCCTGTAAAATCAGCAAATTAATAGCTGAGTATCAATTCACACTTGTAAAGGCAATCTGACTATGTGCGGTTTTGTTTCGTCAGATTGCCAGAGTTAAGACCAGCGAACTAATAGTGCGTCAAACCTTGCACGTTAGCCAGCTGGTCGTTTTTTTCATTATTTCTGGCGCCATGACACAAATGACTCAACGCTTTGTCGAAGCTATGCAGCTTGCGTATCCGCTTCACGCTAAACAGACGCGTAAATCGCCGTTTCACATCCCGTATATTGGACATCTTCTCCGTGTTTCCGGATTGACGATCGAATACCAGGCGGACGAAGACACCGCTATTGCAGCCCTGTTACACGACGCCGTCGAAGATCAGGGAGGGATGGAAACTGCGAAGTTGATTCGAGAAAAATTTGGCGATCGGGTAGCGGGATTTGTATTGGACTGTTCTGATTCCACGCTTTCAAAATCTGAGAAAAAGGCGCCTTGGAAGGAACGGAAAGATGCGTATATTAAACACCTTAAAATCGCTCCGCCCGAAAGCCGTCTGATTTCATCGTGTGATAAATTGGATAACCTTCGCTGCTCGATAACCTCATATCGCGTTCAAGGTGAACAATTTTGGACGAATTTTAATACGAATCAGGACGACTTCCTTTGGTATTACATGACCATAATAGACGTCCTGGAAGAAGTGGGCAATTGTCCAGCTATTGAAGACCTTAAAGACGCCTATACCCAGTTTGTCCAGCTTATCAGACCTTTTGGGGATTGGGGTAGATTAGACTGAGTTTTCTGACAGCTAGTTGAGGTTATCATTTCAGAACAAAAAGCCGATAAATATTCTATCGTTGTAATATATAGTTTTAAGTTTATTGAAACAGGTGAAAACGATGGATGACAGACTGGCGGCTTTGCAACGCGAGAACGAACAGCTTAAAGAGCAATTGAAAAACAGCGAAGGGTTAATTGCTCTGGGCGAACTGGCGGGGACAACGACTCACGAGTTCAACAACATCATCATGACGGTGATGAATTACGCCAAGCTGGGGCTTCGTCACAAAGACGACGCCATGCGTGAAAAAGCGTTCAATATTATTCTTGACGCCAGTCAAAAAGCGGCGAAGGTTACCCAATGTATTTTGGGACAGGCGCGCAACCGTTCTCAGGAACTGGAACCGACAGATCTGGTCGCTCTTACGGACGACGCGATGCTTCTACTGGAACGCGAACTGAACAAGTACAAAATCCAGTTCGAAAAGGACTACGAACCCAACGTCCCCAAAATCATGGCGCGGGGAAACCAGATTCAGCAAGTCATTTTCAATCTTGTAATTAACGCTCGTCAGGCGATGCCGGACGGCGGACGTCTTCAAATCCGCATTGGTTACGACGAGAAAGAAAACCAGGTCGTCTGGCTCGTTCGTGACTGGGGAACAGGCATTCCAGAAGACGTTCTTCCACATATTTTTGAACCGTTCTTTACGACGAAAAAAGGTCCGGACGCGTCTGGAAAAGGCGGGACTGGCGTCGGCTTGGCGTCGTGTAAAGACATCATTCAAAAGCACGGCGGCAAGATCCGCGTCGATTCCGCCGTTGGAAAAGGCACCGCGTTCACGCTCCGATTCCCCGTTGCGAAAGAGTAGATTAGGCGAGCCGGGAACGTGAGTTCCCGGGCGTGAGCGAAGCGAACGTAACCCCAACGTCGAACTGCGTAATTCCGTTCGCTAACGCTCACTTCATTACCGCCTTCCAATAATTTGCGGACTTTGCGTGAGCCTTTCTTATGCGAACATCCTCCGCATCTCCGCGCCTCCGCGTGAGATTTTCCTAGGCGTTTCGCCCGCCGTCTCGCCTTGTTTTTTAAAACTTCGCGAACTATGCGGACTTTGCGTGAGGCTTTCTTTTGCGAACATCCTCCGCATCTC
>JAFQXE010000033.1 GCA_017407125.1 Thermoguttaceae bacterium | reverse complement strand
CGCGCCGGGGCGCGTACGCCCCCGGGCGGCGAGGCGAAGCCTCGCAACAACCGCGTTAGCGGTTGACTTTTAATAGCCGTGGGTTTTAACCCACGGAAAAGAGAAAAGATAGAATAAACATCGTCAAATACACTTTTTATCTTGCCCTCCAACGGAGGGTGAGAAAAAAAGATACTGCAACGATCAGCCACCTCAGACCCGCTGGGATCGCGGACGACATCCGCAAAAGAATATTTACCACAAAGAACACATAGAAACAATCAGGACGAATACGTTTTTTCCGCACGTTACGCGCACCGGCTCGCCTGTATTACCTAACGCTCCGTCTCGTTCTGGCGGCGGTTTAATCGTTCCGCAAAACCTTTAAATAAGATATATCCAGAAGCGTTCTCTGGATATTCTTTAAGTCTATTCTGAAAGAGCTGAATCGTTCTTTTTTTGTTAAATGCAATTGGCGCTGAGTCATATTCGCAAACCCCGCTTTGAATTTGTATTGCAAATCGACTTAGTAGTAACGCGACGTTCTTTTTATCGAGACGGCTGACTATATAGTCCACGGTTTCTTCCGGTGTAAAAATGAACAAACAGGTTCGTATGCATAAATCTGCCATGATCAAATCCGGGTATTCATTCTCAGAGGACGGAATCTCCATCGTCTTAATCACATTGTCAGGCGTTGATATATTATTATCCCAATAATATTCAAGAATCGCTATTAAGTCCGATTTTACTTCCGGTTTTTGACGCTGACTTATTAAGAAATCGCCGATAGCAAAAGGGGAAATGCTTTGCGGTTCCTTTTTAAGGATATCTTTAACCTGCTGGATGATTTCCGTATACTGTTCCGATGTAATATGCGAATAACTAAAAAATTCAAGGTAATCCGAAAAGGAAATTTTATTATCTTTCCGAAGGCGTTCCAATACGCGACAGAATAGTTTATTATTCAAAAGCTCCCCGGAATAATCCGAGAACCGCAAACAGTCGGGAAAATTATCCAGAGGAAAATCCGATTCTGTTAATTGCTTATAATTGTCTTCCAGACAGAATGGAAACACCCTGACTATCGCTTTTGGGTCGTCAGGATTGATGGAAATAATTGTCAATCCCAAATCAGATTTATCAAGAAGGGTTTCACGATAGGGCTTCTCGACAGATTTTTGATAATCGAAATCGAGCATACGATATAAAATAGGCAGCACTTGAGAACTTCTCTTTCCACAATAGCGCAGGGAACGCAGGATTAGCGATATCCCGTCATAAACATAGCAATACTCATTCCAGATAGCTTTGTTTTCCTGTCCGAGTTCATTCGCTCTGGCAGCCATCCACAGTTCGTAATTCTTTTTAAGATTACTAAACAACTCTTCCAATTTGCGAATTTCCTTGGCAATAACGTCATCTGAAACGTCGCTGCCTAAAGCGGAAATGCAATGCAATTCTCCCAGCCAACTGGGTAAACAATCGCTTTCAATCCAATCGTAGCCAAAGAATTCGGAAAAATATTGATCCGTAAGGACGCTATGTTTAAAAAGAAACTCCAGTTCAAACTGGCTCTTTTTATTCTCCCAAACTGTTGGAATATTTCCAATTTTTCTTGTCAGGCTTAGCAGCTCAGGTTTTAATACATCCGGTTCCAAATGACAAAGCTGATTTAGTATATAAAAATCTGTAATGTCAAACTGAGCTTTTCTTTTTAATTCATTTATGATTTGAATTATACATTGACGCTGTTTGAACAGTTCTGGATAGTTGTATCGAAAAACGGGATGATAAAAGAGTTTGATTAAAACCGCTTTCTGACAAAAAGTCTCTGAATCTGCCCAGGAATTCAAATACTTTTCACGATCCGAGTCAGAATCAAACGATTCCCAAAAATCGTATAATTCACTTGCAGACATTTGCCCTGACGAGCTGTAAAACGTTTCTTTGCACAATTCCATCGGCGAAAGCGGTTCATTTGCAAACGCCGATGAAAACAACGATATAACGGCTGCTAACAGCGCGGTTATAAATCGAAAGGCAAATTGAGGCGCATTCATGGCGAATTCAAATCAAACGGACAAGGGATTAATATCGTTGAAAAAACGTTCAATTATTAGTATATTCAATTCCGAACAAAAAACAAGAGGTTATTTGCAACATTTTCGGTTGTAAAAAAGAAGCGGGCGACACGCCCGTAAACAAACAGGACGGAGAGGGCTAATCGTTTCAGTATCTTTTTATATTGCCCTCCGTTGGAGGGCAATATAAAAAGTGTATTTGACGATGTTTGTTTTATTTGTTCTTTTTTTCCGTGGGTTGAAACCCACGGCTAGAAACATTGAACCGCTAACGCGGTTCTAGAGGAAGCGTAACTACGCTCCCTTTGGTCGCTCCGTTACCGCCTTTCATTTTTTACGTTCGCTTCGCTCACGCTCGGGAACTGACGTTCCCGGCTCACCTAAAAATAACATTAGCGACCAACGGGAGCGAATACAATGCGTTTCGCGCGGCAGCGCGGATTGGGAGCGGCGCCTCGCTGCCCGGGAACTGACGTTCCCGGCTCGCCAGTCTATTAACCTATCTGTGACTGATTGCCGCGTCTGGGCAGACGGTTTCAAAGTTCGGCGTGAGGTCGATTTGGAGTTTGCCGGTTACCAGCTTGAGCAAATCGCCGGCGACGCCCTGAACGAGCGGGGTTTCCCAGTGATTGTTGCCGTGTCCGAGAGCGGAATAGGCGACAATGCCCTTTCCTTCTTTGCGCGCCCAAACGCAGGGGAAGTCCGGGCGATTGTAGCAGTCGCCGTTCATGCCTTCCGTTTGGAGCATCAGGAAAACGTGCATGTCTTTGGCGAGATGCTTGTTGCAGTACCATTCGTCGTGATGGCGAATCGGGCGTTCCATGTCTTTCAGACACGGCAGTTCTGGGTCAATCGGTTTGACGGCCGCTTCCTGCTGGGATCCGTGCATGATGAACTCGCCGCCAATCATGTTGATGTAATCGTTGCGATCTTCCTTCGGGACGTCCTTGAATTTTTCCGGGCCGCGAACGCACCACGTATCCGTCGCGGAATGGAATCCGAGGAATCCGACGCCGGAACGAACCGCTTCAAAAAGGTTTTTCGCGCCCTGCTTTGACAAGGGTTGTCCCGGGCAGCGGTCGTTCTTATTGTACAGATCGCCGCTGGTATAGAATACAATCGCGGCGTATTGTGACAGGTCGCCGTCAAAGACGCTGCCGTCTTTTGTGCAGACGACTTCAATGCCGTTCTTTTCGCCAAATTCTTTGAGGAACGAACCGCAAACGCCCAGTTTGCCGTCGTTGTCAATCGTCGGCGGGTGAATGAATCCAGCCGAATAATCGTAATACAAAACCTTTTTCTTCGGTTCGTCTGCCAAGGCGGAGAAACCGGGGAATGTCGCTAAAGCGGCGCCCAAGCCGGTTAAAGCAATAAAATCTCTTCTTTTCATGATCTTAACGGGGGGATCGGAATGGTTAAAGGAAAAAACGGAAGTATATCAGCGATCTGAAACAGATTCGCATCAAACGTTACAAAACATTTTTGAATTATTACTCTCTTCTCGAACGGGATTGCATCACTGTGAACAAGTACAGCAACTGAGCGACCGCCTGAACTGTAGCGGCTACATACGTCAGCGCAGCTGCGTACAAAGCGCTGCGAACCAATCCCACGCCGTCGCCGCTGACAATTCTGGATTTGTTCAGAAAAACTTTTCCGCGAGCCGAAGCGTTGTATTCTACCGGCAAATTGATCAGCTGAAAAAACGAGACAAAAGCAAACAGTCCCAGACCAATCCAAGCCAGCATTGTATTTTGACTTGCCTGTTGAACTCCCAACCCGGCAGCAAACAGCGCTAAACCAATGTTGCTGCCAATGTTCGCCATCGGGACGGCAAGATTGCGAACTACAAGAGGCGCGTAATGCGTTCCGTCCTGAACCGCGTGTCCCGCTTCGTGACAGGCAACGCCGACGGCGGTGGCTGTATAGCCGTCGTGAATATCTGCGCTAAGATTGAGCGTTTTGTCTGACGGATTGTAATGGTCTGTCAAAAAGCCGTCAATTTTATTGATTCTGACGTGCTGAAGACCGTTTGCGTCCAACATTTGTCTGGCGGCTTCCGCGCCCGTTATGCTGGTTTTATAATTCTGACCATTAGTAACAGCCGACTTAAGCCAACCTTGGGCAAGCATGCCTATCAGAGCTGGAACGCCTGCAACAATTAAATACAAAAGCGAGTTTTCCATTCTTTAACTCCCGTATTCTTACTTTTTGAAAAAATCAATCTTCGTCTTTGAGTGTAACGCCCTGTAACGGACATCTTGCCAAAACCGCGTACAGCGGACCGCGGCGAGTCAATTCGGAAGACAGCACGTCTATATGCGTTACGTACGTTTTCCCTAAATCGCAGCGCGGATACTGGGCGATCTTTTCGCTCAAGTCCCTCAACGCCGCTGACGGCTTGCGGATTCTGCCTAACGTGATGTGCGGAACGTACGGCTTGTTTTCTCGAACGAACCCTATTTTCACCGCCGCCGCCTCAACCGCGTTAAACGCCGCGGTAAGCTGGCTGGACGGGTCTTCAACGCCCACCCAAACCGTTCTCGGCATCTCGATTTTCGGGAACGCGCCTGCGCCTGTCGCTTGAATTTCAAACGGAGGAATGTCTTTAACCGCTTTTTGGAATTCCATGCAGACGTCCGCCATGTCTTCCCGTTCAACGTCGCCAAGGAACTTGAGCGTAACGTGAAACTGCCCGGATTCCACCCACTTTATATCGGCGCCGCAGGACGCGAAAACCGTCATGAGCTTTTCAATTTGAAGAGCGCTTTTCTGAGCGATTTCGACAGCGACAAACATGCGAACCAGTTCTTTGAACTTGGGCATATTGATTCTCCTTTGGGGGCGGGGGGGCATAAAAAAACGGAATCAGAAATTGTTCCGATTCCGTGTTCCGTATTATTTTACTCTGTTGTTGTCGTCAACCTTGACAACGGTTGGCTTATGCGAATGAGCGGCAGAGTCTGAGTAGTTGGCGTACGTGATAATCACAACTTTATCGCCGATATAGCCGTTTCTGGCGGCAGGCCCGTTGAGCATGACCGTTCCCGACCCGGCGGGGGCTTCGATAGCGTACGTGATAAGCCGGTCGCCGTTGGAGCAGTTGAGAACGTGGACTTGCTCGCCCGGCAGGATGTCGGCGGCTTTGAGCAGGTCGGAATCAATGGAAATACTGCCCTCGTAGTCCAATTTCAGCGCAGTTAAAGTAGCGCGGTGGATTTTCGATTTGAACATGATTCTTTCCATGGGGAATACGCTCCTGATCAATCAACGGTTTACCGGAAAATGTCAATCTGCCGCCCAAACAATTCTCGACGGCATTGACTATATATTATTTTAGCACAATTATGCTTTGATGCAATAGGGGCGGAGAGGGATATTTTTCTGCGTCGATATTGATTTTAAATCCGGCAAATTAAGAACGCAGAGATCGCAGACTCCTCGCAGAATACGCAGAAGCAAGCGGCGCGAAGCCGCGCGGGCAGAAGGACAAGGTTTTGTCTCCGAAAAAGCTGATTTTGGCGCTACCCACGTCCAATCAGGAACCGACCTTGTCGGTGTGTCATCTACGCCCGATGCTCGGGCTATGACACGATGTCCGATTGCGGTTTTAAAAATGATAAAAATTGATAGGTTAGAATATGGCGTACAACGAATAAGTTATCATTAATCCGGTTGATCGGCGTCTTTGAGTATAACTCTTCGAATTCCTCGGTCGCCAAGCCGCGGATTGTGAAAATTGATAACAAGCCCAAGGGGAATGTTCAACAATTTCATATAAGATAGTATTTGCGCCTTGTAATATTCCATATTCTCTGAATCTTTGTCAACTGCTTTTGCTTCAATAATAACACAATCCTCAACTAATAAATCCAATCGAAGGCTTTCGTCAAACGTATAACCTTTGTATTCAATTTTGACGGGAACTTCACGCTTCGTTTTAAGCCCTTGCAAGTTCAGCTCATATTCCAGACACTTCACATAGATAGATTCCAGTAACCCTGGACCAAAATGATGATGTACATCTACTGCAGCCCCGATTATCTTTTCTGTTAACATTGACGCTTTATTATAAAGTGGATGCATACAATCACTCCTATCTATCTAAACTAACGTTTGACATCAAAATCATTTTAAAAAAACCGGGCGGGAATCGTGGCGAAGCCAACGTAGTTGGCGTCGTCGCCACATTCCCAGCCCGTCTGCGTATTCTGCGAGTAGTCTGCGTATTCTGCGTTCTAAAAAAATAAAAGACGGCAGACAATCCTACTTTCCTACCACTTTCCGCAGATAGTCAATGCTTCTGGCGGCCTGGTCGAGGGATCCGCATTCAACGGAAAGGACGATGTCTTGCGGCAGGGGTCGAATAATCGCGACAATCTTTTCCCAGTCGATAACGCCGTCTCCGCAGGCGCAGCCGACAGCTGTGCCCATCACTTTGCCGCGTTCAGCATTGGACTGTTCCACGGAAATGTCTTTGGCGTGCATGTGGATAATGCGATTCTTAAACCGTTCCACCTGTTCGACCGGGTCCAGCCCGCCCAGATAGGCGTTGCCGGTGTCGAAGTTGGCGCCAATATACGGCGAGTCCACCAGATTGAGGATTCGTTCGTACTTGTCCGGCACGAGAGAGTACGTCTGATGGGTTTCCAGCCCAATTTTGATTCCGCGGCGGGCGGCGACTTTCGACGCTTCCATAATCGAGTACTTAATCAGAACGAAGTCTTCCTCTTCGGTTGTCCAGGTCTGTTTGTGTCCTTCGTGCGTGTTGATAATCGGGGCGCCGCATTCTTTGGCAAACCGAGCCGCCTGCTTGAGGTATTCCACCGCAATTTCCGGCTTGGACAGCTGAGAGTGGGACGACAGCGCCGACAGCTTCAGCCCGGCGGCTTCGACGGCGTCGCGAACGCGGAACGGGTCGTCAAGCATCGAGACGCTATGAAAATATCGCGCTTCTGACAGCAATTCGCGTCCCCAGTGAACCATCGGCTCGATGTACTCGTAACCGAGTTCTTTGGCGAACTGAACGCCCCATTCAAAACTCTTGTGGCTGGTGCGAACCGCTTCCAGATTTAATCCGATTCCAATTTTACCCATTGTTTTCTCCTTGGCAAATGTAGGGGGGTGAATATAAGGGTTATCCGGGTCTATTGTTGCGATTTAGCTTCTAGCCCCTAGCCTTTAGCTCCTAGCTTTTAGATATCTGCTTATAGCTACGAATGCCCAAGCTAACAGCTAGCGGCTAATAGCTAGCGGCTGGTCTTACCCGAAGAACCATTTGAATTACATTATACCATAGAACAAAATAAAATCAATTGTCTATTTTTGGGAAATTTATTGTGATTTTTGAGCGTTTCGTAGAATACATGGTTCTGCCGTAATCTGGAACCAAGCTTTACTGGATGAGTCTGTAGTAGTTTCCCCAATCTTCAACAATCGGTTTCCAGCCATGCTGTTCCAGTTTGGTCAGGAACTCGTTAAAGCTGTCGGCAATCTTGATTACTAAGATTTCATCTCTCTTACAGCCCAGCAAGCTGCGCCAATGCCACCAAGGGAGTTTCTCTTTAAAAGGCCACAAAAATTCATATCGATAAATTTCGCCGCTGTTTGCGTTATAAACCAGATATCCTTCGTCGTCTCCGCATTCCAAGCCGCCGGTTCCCAGACCAAAGACGTAACAGTTCTCGACAGGAAATCCTAACCGGTCTTCACGAAGCGGCTTAAACGGAAATCGAATATTGAAATCGCCGCGCTCGTACACGACGTTTTCATTCTCTTTATCGTCAGGAAACAACCGGTCAACGGTTACCGAGTCGTTATCAAAGACTTCGCGATAGAAATAGAGAACGCTCTGGTCAACCGCCTCGCCGTAACAATTCTTAATCTCCTTCAGTTCATCAGAATCCAAAATATCGTCTGCGTTTTCCGATAAGTTGTCGCCGCCGGTCATTTCGGACAGTCCAAGTTTATTCAGCAATTCTGAAAACGAATCTGCAACCTTAAACGTCTCGACAAACGGGCTTTGATAATAAAAGCCCTTCTTCTCCGGAATATACAACAGAACTTCATTGGGCGGATTGTTTTGATCGTCCAGCCGCTCTGCAATCATAAACGCGTTCCCGTATGGTTCTGGACTGAAAAACGCCAGACCAATTCTCGCATAGAAATCGTTGACGTTTTGTATTGAATTCTGATACGGACTAAAATGCAAGTCATTGTTCTCAATTTGTTCAAAATTGTTTTCAAAGAACGACTTCACATCTTGCCTGTCGTCGGCGCTGAGCGTTTCCAAAAAATCGGCGTACGATAAAGAATTAGCAGCCATTTGCGTTCTCTCCTTATGATGATAGTAAACATTCCCACTTATTCCACGTACAAAACCCAGTCGGCGTCGTTGGGTTTCTTCGGAAGCGCGACGGTTCCGGATTCCGAAACGGTCAGCGTTACCGGCAGCTGATAAACGCCCGTCTGCGGGTCAAACCAGACGGCTGTTACAATACGGCTGGGAGCAAGGTTCTCAAGCGTTCCGGTTTCCGTTCCAGTCGAATAGAAATAGAAAACGAATCGCTTTGCCTGTTCATGAGCGGCGACGTAAAAGACCTTGGCGCCCGGCGTGAACCGCATTTCACCGCCGGAAAATTCCGGCGTCAGCTTCCACCATTCACGCTCCTGGAGGAACTTTTTCATGTATCCCATCTGAATGGCGGAGGGAAGCTCTAACGCCTCTGACCATGGAATAGCTTTGTCTTCCGGCGTAACAGCTGAAACGCCGTCGTGCCGGGACGTCGATTTCATGTCGTACGTACTCAGATAGAGCCAGATGTCCTCTGCGCCGTAGCCGTAGCCGTAAAGCCCGGTCAGATACGCGTACCAGCCCTGAGCGCGCGCTCCAAAGTCCTTCGTCCACAAATAGCAGTATTTGCCCTCGTACAGAATCGCCGGCTTGCCTTGTCCGTCGTTCCAAAAATCTTTCGGAACGCTCAAGTCAAACGGCTGATCAAGCCGCCGCGCCCACTGAACGGCGTACCACGTATGACCAGGAACGTTTTGGAAAATAGACGCACGAACTTTCTTCCCGTTTCCGGTTCGAGTAACGCATCCGGCGTTTTCCTGATGAGCGGAAATCGGATGACGGTACGGGTCGTACTGATAAAGCCATTTACAAACCTTGACGTATGGGTTGTTGCTGCGGTCGAACTTGCCGTAGAAATCGTCGTCGACTTCCTGTCCCAGCGTCCAGAAAACCGGATAGGCGCTATAGCGCGCAACCCAGTATCGCGACAGACGTTCCAGATAGGCGTCGTCATGCTCAATCGCCTTCATTTCGTTCGGAAAGAAGAACTGCGCGTTGGCGTGCACCAGCCCCTTTTGAGCGATATACGCGAAGTACTTGTCCATTTTCTGGAACCCCTTGACGTCGTCAGCGGAAATGCCGTCTGAATAATCAATCCCGACTTTGTTGGGATCGGACAGATAAACCGAAATTCCGATCGGTTCCGACTGATACACCGTAAATCCCTGCTCGACGCGGCGGTCGACAATCGCCTTGAAATGCGAGTCCGTTTTCAGCTTGCCAGCGTGAGGCCCCGGTTCGTCGAATTCCTCTTTCATCATGCTCCAGTGGGTGTCGCCCAGATAGAAAAACGGCGTCCCGTCGGCGTAGACGAAATACTTCAAGTCCTCGCGAGTTGTAACAAAACCGCGGCGATAGATTTCCAGATCGCCGTCGTACGGAACCGCTTTGAGACGTCCCGTCTGACCGTTCAGACCCACGTCGTCCGGCGTACACGAGGTTTTGTACGTCCAGACGCCCGGCTCCGTCGGAGCGAAACGAACGCGCCAGACTTTTCCGCCGTCCCAAAAGGCGGGAACCGTCAAAACCGTCCCCGATTCGGAGGTAAACGCGACGTCGAGCGTTACGTCGTTAAACGCCTGAGCGTCTGACCAGTCTTTTTGAGACTGAAATTCAAACTCCGTCGCCGTCCAGACCGGAACAGTCCGTTCTTCGCCCAGACATACGGAAACAATCGCGGATAAAACAAACGATAACAGGATATAGCGGGTTTTCATAATTGGGTCTCCGTGGGTAAGTTGCGAAAAAAATAATCAGTCGCGATAGCGTTCGCTTTTTTAAAACTTTGCGAACTTTGCGGACTTTGCGTGAGGCTTTTCTTTGCGGACTTGGAACGGCGTTTCGACGCCGTGTTGCGTAATTCCGAATTCTGCATTACATATTCTGAATTGTAACCGTTTCTCCCGGTTTGAAGTCGCGTTCAATCGTCGGTTCGTTACTGTTGCGGGTCTTGCCGCGCGACCAGCCGTCGGGGATAGTTTCGCCGCCAAACGGGTCAACCAGTCGGAGCCGCCCGCCCTTTTCGGACGTAACGTTCACGCGAACGACCTTGCCGTCTTTCATTTCCGCAGACAGCAGAAAACAGCCTTTGGCGCGCAAATTCTCGAATTTGGCGTCAGCCCCCGTCCAATTAGGAAATATCTTAACAAAGCCGTGATCGCTCTGTATCAACATGGACTGAATAAACTCCATCGCGCCGATTTTCTCAACGCCATGGACGCCGTCGTGCAGATGAAAATTCTTCTGACCGAACTTTCGAATCTGGTTTGTTTTGAACGCGTCGATTATTTTCTCGGCGGGATAGCCGACGCGAATCGCCATCGCGAACAGTTTGGGCGTTTGGTTGATGCACGTCCAGACGGTTTTGGGAGCCAGGGCAATGTTGCCGTCTACCGTATTGACCGCAAGAGCGCGGAACTCGTCTGTTACATCAAAGGCGAAAACCTCTCCGGGAATGACGCTTTCCAGATTGAGCGCGTTCCCGCCGGACGGGTTGGCGGAGCCGTCAGCGTTTTCCACGCCGGAAAGCATCTTGACGGGCGCGCCGTTAATCGAATAGACGCCGACAGCCAGATCGGACAGATGTTCGTGAAAGTCCTTCCAGGCGGCGACCTTCTCAGGGGAAACTTCAATGCCGATTTCGCTCAGAATCGGAGCGACGTCGACCAGCGTTTCAAAGAGATGTTTTACGCTGCCCAGCGCCGGTGCGCTGTTCTTCTGCAGTCCGCTGCCCTCCCAGTGCGAATCCCAGACGTTGTACCGGTACGAGCCGTCCGGGAGAGTTTCCTTTTCACACCACGCCATAAAGAAGTTGGCGGTTTTATCGAGAAGGGGAAAGACTTTTTTCAGGTAGTCGCGGTCGAGCGTGTATTCCCAATGCGTACAGAAGACGGCGCACTGAAACGCCCCGTCGGAAACCTGACTCCACAGGCTTTCGTCGCTCTCGGGGGAGACGCCCCACGGTCCCAGCGACACAGGGAACAGAGCCGCGTCGTCGATGCCGTCGGCGAGATCAGGGCGGCTGTCGAGATACGCCCGGGTGTTCTTGTAGTAATGTCCTTTGCAGCGGTCAAGACGCTGAAGGTTTTCTTTGGCGTTGCGAACGGCGCGGGGAAGATAGTCCAGAAGCGGGTCTGGCAGCGCGTCCGCTGCGTCACACTGGTTCGACGACCAACAACCGTAACAGGTCGCTACGTAATTATAATTCAAATGGAAGTCGTTATGCCAGGAGGGATTGTCGGTCGTAACCCAGATTCCGTACAGCCCGGGAGGGAGTTTCCCCTTGCGGACGCACGACCCGAGCAGATAGACCTGCCCGTACCAGAACGATTCCAGCTCCTTGTCGCCCAGGGCGATGCGGGACTTGCCGTACCAGTCCGTCCACCAGCTTTTGTGATCGGCTTTGAGCTTTTCGAGTTCCGCCCAGGTAAATCGCCGATCCGGGTTCGTTGCCACGATAATCGCAAACGGCTCGCCAGCGCGAATCGTCAGCCGGGCGCTCGCCTCCTTTTTGCCATCAGGCGTTTCGATCTGCGTCAGCTGGGCGCCCAGTGCGCTTACTGCGGCAGTCGCGCTGACAACCCACCCGCGAGAGTCGCCCTTCAGGAGAAGGTTTACCGTCGAACGCCGAACCCAAAATCCGTCATCGGATTTGCCAGAATCTGTCGGGAAGGGCTTCTGATTGTGAACGACAAGCCGGACGTTCCAGACGTCGTCCGAGTCGGAAACGCCTGTTATGACAAACACGTCTTCCGTCGCTGTTACAAAACTCTCAAGCTGAACCGTCCCTTTTCCGAAAACGCCCTTTGTCTTAAGTGATGCGGTTGGGAGGTCAAGTTCGTCTGTGGACTCGACCGCAGGGGTTTCTGGCTGAATTATGAGATCGGCGAAGGACATCGGACCGATATTGTTATCGTTGTATCCGATAGACATGTCGCCGCAGCTCCACAAATCGCCGCGCGTCAAGACGAAGAGCTTTCGATTCACGTCCCCGCCGTTGACGACGCCCAGCGACCCGTTCCCGAGCAGAGCCGCGGTCGGCAGCGAACGGTCGTACGACGTCCCGGGACTGGCGCTTTTCCAAGTGGGATTGAACTCCGCGGGGTTCGGGAACTCGACCCCCGCAGCAAAAGACGTCAAAACAGATAACAGAGCAAATATGGTAATATGAGTTATTAAGGGATGTTTCATTTTTGACCTTCCATAAAGAAAATGACGCCTCGCAGACTTGAAAAAACTTTAGGTAGGGGAGAAAAACATATTAGTATCAATAACAAAAGCGACCAACGGGAGCGGTTATCGGCAGGAGCGCGGCAGCGCGGATCGGGAGCGGCGCCTCGCCGCCCCCTCAAACTCCCCTTTCCAAAATACTTTAGCAAGGGGAGGGAATCAATAGTAAATCGAATTATTCTTCGATAATAACGCGGAATCCGACGTTGTAGACTTTCTGCCAAGGCTGGTACGAGAATCGGACGCTGGAGCCGGCGGAAACGGGTCGGTTGTTCCAGCTGCCGCCGCGGGCGACTTTCTTCGTTCTGTCTGACCCCGAGTTGCGGCCGTCGTTGTCTTTGTACGGGTACGGCTTGTAGTCGGAACGCGTCCATTCGGAAACGTTGCCGACCATGTCGTACAGACCAAAGGCGTTGGGTGAACACTGTTTGACGTAATCGACGGTAAACCAGTTGTCTTTGTAACGGTCGTCGCGAAGCGGGAACGTCTTGGATTCCGTATGCGGACGTCTGCGGTGTACCATGCTCCCGCCTTCCCACGTCGTGTACGTGTTGTACAGGTCGGCGTCGGCGAGGTTCGCCCATTTCGTCCAGTCGGTATCCCAGTCGCCGTAGAAGAACTGTTTGTCGCTGCCGGCGCGCGCCGCCCATTCCCATTGAGCTTCCGTCGGGAGCGCGACGTTCTTTCCAGAGCGCCCTTTGAGCCACTTGCAGAAGTTCGTCGCTTCAATCCACGAGATTCGGGAAACAGGCTGAAGCGGATGGTTGGCGATATATCCCGGCGTCGTATGGTCTTTGCCGTCTTCGCGATTGTAACGGGTGTCATGTTCCGGGTCGAAACATTCGTACTGCTGGTTGGTAATTTCCGTTTCTGACATCCAGAATGGCTTTTTGATTTCCACCACAGCGCGAGCGCGTTCGTCCGGATAGCCGTCTTCGGAACCCATGATATACTTCCCCGCCGGGATTTTCACCATCGTTATATAGACGTCGTTGCCGGCGTGGTCTTTTCCAAGATTGATTTCCATCTTCTCCCGGACGTTTCCGCCTGCCAGTTTTGCCGCCGCAGACCGGCTCATGGGCCAGTTTTCCACCGAGAGGTTGTCCGGCTGAACGAACGGCTGAGGCGGCGGAATAATCGGCTCGATGTTGCTCTCTCGAGCGGCGAGCGACTGACGATATTCCTCTTCCGGGTTGTCTTCAATGCCAGCGTAGAGCTTTTGCAGTTCCAGACGGCGATTCTCTCTGCCGGGGTTGTTCCACATGCCGGTATACGGCGCGTTGAGGTCAATCCACGTATAGAATCGTTCCCAGGCTTCCTTCGGCAGTTCAACGCCGTGATGTCCCTTTTTGAGCATTTGAATCAGTTCGCTGGTCGAAGCATGATATTCCATCGGCTTCATCACGTCGAGGTCGGTTTCCGGACCCGGACGGCGGACGTACGGGTTAATCGCCGCGTAAGACGTATCCGAAACCCAGTTTCCAGCGTTGTGCGGCACGAACGACAGCCCGCCGGCTTTGTCGTTGTCGTTGTGACATCCAACGCAGTATTTGTCGAGCGTCGGCTGAAGTTCCGCCTGGAATCCCCAGGATCGCGCGGGTCCGTACCACGGCGTGAGCTTTTGCGGGGCTTTTCGAGACGCGATGGTCATTTTCGCCGGCGTAACGTCGTTGGCGTTTTCGTGACATCCGTTACAGGACAGCGCTTCGCCCGGCATGACGACCGTCCAGGATCTCATCAGCGCGATTGCCGCCCCTTCTTCATCCAAGACCTGCATTGCAAAGGGCGTGTTGGCGGGAACTTCAAAGAAGAAAGAGCCGTCGTCTTCGATTTTTACCGTGCCCAAAACGCGTTTGATGTCCCACGACGACTGCTGACCGCAGGACTCGTGCCCGCCGGAATGGTTGTATCCGTAATGATAGGCGATAACGCGAATGTTCTTCGCGGCGCCGCGGGGAACGCCTTCCATGCCGCGACCAAGATAGACGTCTGTGCAGAAGACGGTGCCGGTCTTTCTGTTCATGTCAACGTTGTCCGGAATCACCGGCGGGACGGGCTGCGCCAAAACCGGGTGCGGTTCGAGAAGGTTGCTGCCGTCGCAACGCGCCAGGAGAATCATGTTGTCGAAAACGTCAATGAGATAGATGCTGAAAATATCGTAGTCCCGCTTGCAGACCAAAAAGTATTTGTCCGACAGCGGGAAGGGATGAGCAAACCAGTGTTTCGCGCCGCCGGCGACGTCGTCACAGATGTTGCCGACCACGTCGCGGCCGTAGCCGGGGATTTCCTGAACGCAGCCGGTAACGCTGGCGGGGAGGACGTCTGGAATAAAATTGAGGAACGTGCCGCCCTCGCCCCATTCCTTGTTTTCCGGACGGAATCGCATCGGGTAGTATCGCCCTTGGTTAGGGTCGATCAGCAGCAGACGCCCCATTTCCGGCATCGCGTGATGTCCGCTGACAACGCCGATGAGTTTCGTGCTGTCGCCCGGGCATTGTTTGGGGTGCTTATAGGCGTTGGGGAAATAGCTTCCCGACCCCCACAGAGCGCGCTGGTTGCGCCCATCCGGGTTCATCGAAAAGACGTAACGTGAAAAGTAATGCGGAACGTCTGTATATTCCCATCGAAGGTACATGACCTGACCGTTGTGCATCACAGTCGGATGCCAGTCGGAGTCCTGCTCGAAAGTCAGCTGACGGGTTTCTTTGGTTTTCGTATTGACGCGGTACAGGTTGACCATGACGCGCCCGCCGTTTTCGCACGGCAGCCCCTGAATTCCCGCCGTTGACGCCGAGACGATATACGGCGATTCCGGCAGATAGCAGCTGTCGTACCAGTCGACATCCGGCTGATCGGTCGGCGTGAGAACGTTGAGATTTTTCCCGTTGAGGTCAATCTCGAATACGCCCCAGCGGCCGTTCTCCAGAATGCTGGAATACATGATCTTTTTGGCGTCGAAGGACAGGCTGATGTCGCGCATAACGCCCCGTCGATACGGATGGCGGAAGATCGGTTCCAGCTTCGCGTTTTTCGGGTCAGAGGTCCGGTAATTGGTCAGAGCCATGAGTTCGTTATCGTGATTTTCACGCTGAACGGTGTCGTTTGTATAGGCGTTCAAGCCGGTAAATCCCAGGTTGCCGGAACGTCGAACGACGACGATTTTATTGAACTCGTCCAGAAGCGGGTTCGCCAACGCCACCTTGCGAACCAGAGCCTCCAGGGCGTTTTTCGCGTTCCCGTCGTTGGGGTTCTCCTCCAGTTTCGCGGCGATTTCGTCCAGCTGAGCAAGATACTTCTCCCCGTCCGGGAACTCGTCAGCGTACGTCGCGATCAGGTCGTTAATCAGACGCCGGCAGGAATCAACCGTGTTCAGGGGGACGTCGCCGTTATTGGGCCGCGGCTTATTATGAACGCTCGACGGTTTAATCAACTGGGCTTCCTGACCGCAGCAAAGTCCCAACATCGGAACGAAAACCAAAAAGAATAAAAGCGTAACAACTCTTTTCATAATAATGGAAGGGGGTTGGAGGGATATTATTTCAGGCAATTATTGCAACGTTTTATACAATTGCAAATTGATAATTGCTCATTTTAATTATATTATATCACGTCCTTTTAAGAAAAACAATGCACTATTGCGAAAAAATTGTTGTCTTTTTGCGAAAATAGTTTTTGTAGATAATTATAGAAAAAGACGCCGCAAAGAGGGCGTCTAAATGATTGATTTTAGAAAGATGGTTTCAAACAGCGCATAAAAGGACTAAGCCGTAATCAAGCAGGAATATTACTGCATACACGCTTTATGCGCTTTTGTTAGAGTCTGAGCTGCTGTTGTCAGGCGCTTTTTTAAGCCCGCCGAACAAGGTCAGCAAAACGCCAATACCCAAGGCAATTAAAACGCCAATTTCAACATTGCTCAAAGGAGAGCGGAAAGAGTAATAATTCCCCTCGTTAGGCAAATTTGTTCCCATAGACATCACGGTCATGATTGGATGATCGTTGGCAATTTTTGTGCATTCATTACACATGTAAATGTTGTAACCAATGAATACCAACGCGCCAAAAGTAATAAGGATTCCTAAAAGTCTCATTTGTTACCTCATTCTTGTATCTGTTATCCCATTCATTGAAATACGGAAAATCATTTGATTCCGTATACAATGAGAACCATGTTTGAATCTGCTATACAATCTAGTCGAATCAAACAATTAAAATATACTACACGGCTTTTTAATTGCAAGAGGGGGCAAAATCAGGAGGCGACTGGAACTCTTCCCCGTGGGTTAATCCCCGCGGCTTTTAATATTGAACCGCGGCGCGGTTCTCACTACTGCCTACTGCCTACTGCCTATTGCCTAATTCTATCCGTCATTTCTTCTGTGAACGAAGAAGAAGTACGTCAGCGCAAACGAGCCGACGGCGATTGCCCAGAGCAGGTAAAACGAATAGCGCAGTTCCCAGAACGTCGCGCCTTCCAAAAAGATTCTCGTCAAGGCGGCGATGCCGTGTCGAAGCGGGTTGATAATCGTTATTTGCTGGAAGAAGTCCGGCATGGATTCCAGCGGCGTTCCCATTCCCGACAGCATGGAAAACGGGACAACGACGATATACATTCCCAAAACCGCCTGCTGTAAATTGGCGGACAGGGTCGAAATAATCAGCCCGATTCCAATGGACGCGCATAGGAAGGACGCCAGTAAAGCCAGCAGGAGTCCCAAAGAACTGTTGAGCGGAACTCGAAACCAGAACAACGCCGCAAGCAAACCGACTGTCAGCTGGCATACGCCGGCAATGAGCGTCGAGAACCCTTTTGCCAAGAGCAATTCCAAAGAGGAATACGGCGTCATGCGGAGCTGGTCAAACGTTCCCGCTTCGCGTTCCTGAACAATCGACTGCGCGCTGACGAGCATGATGTCGACCAGACCAATAAGCCCCAACAAAGCAGGAATCATAAAAAACTGCATGTTGAAATTCGGGTTGTACCACGCTCGCGTTTCGATTCGAAATTTGCCGCGATTATCCGCCTTTTCCAGAGCGAAAGAATTAATCACGTTGACGGCGTACGCCATCGCCATGCCGGCGGAGTTGGCGCTGCGGCCGTCGACGATAATCTGAACGCTGGCTTTTCCCTGCCCTGCCCTTGTCTGCTGGAAGTCTGCAGGAATTACGACAGCCAGTTGAATCGCTTTTGTATTAATGCGGTTTTTCATGTCAGCTTCGTTTTCCAGCGGCTGATGAACGTGGAACGTCGGAGAGCCGGTAAAACAGCTTATAAGCTCCCTCGACGCCGGGGAACGGGAATAGTCCAGAACAGCGCAGTCAACGTATTTCAAATCCATGGTCGCCGCGTAGCCGAGAAACAACATCTGCATTAACGGCGGAATGAAAAGCGTCATTCGCATTTTCGGATTTGTCATCAACTGACAAAGTTCTTTTTTCAGCAGGGCAAGGACGCGAGTCAGAACTAACATTTTTGGGAAAATCGGAGTGGAAATCAGTTAGGAGTGAGGAGTGAGGAGTGAGGAGTTTTTTTAATTGCGAGTTACGCGAAAGCGAAACTATGTTCGTTTCACACGCTCAATTACCACCTTTCAAAAACTATTCCCTACTCCCTATTTCCTACTCCCTACAATCTCTTCGGGCAGCTCAGTCTGGCTAACGTCAGCAGAACGACCGTCATGAGGATTAAAACTCCGCAGTTTTTAAATATATTTTGCCAGACGTCGCCAACCAATAGCGAAGTCTGTAAAAAGTCTACGTAATATCTAGCGGGAACAATTAGCGTTACATATTGCAAAAACGTCGGCATGCTTTTGATCTCAAAAAGAAATCCGGACAGCAGGTACGACGGTAAAAATGAAATCAGCGACCCCATCGAAATGGCGATAAACTGGTTTTTCGTTGCGCTGGAAATAAGAATCCCGATTGCCAGCGCCAGAATCAAATACAGGCTTGACCCGAACAGCAGGATCAGCCAGTTTCCGCGAACGGGAACGCCAAACAGGTATCGCGCCATAATCAGGGAAATGACAAGGCCAATTATTCCCAAACAAAAATTGTTCGACATTTTGGCAAGCAGAATTTCCGTCGATTTCATCGGCGTTACAAACAGACTTTCCAGGTTTCCCTGTTCGTATTCCCGCGCCATAACCATGGACGTGAGCAGAGTTCCGATAATCGTCAGAACGATAACGATAATTCCGGGAACGATTGTATAGGCGCTGCTGTTGGCGTCGTTGAACCATTGTCGGGTTTGAATTTCAATATCGCCAATTCCGGTAGTTGAAATCGCTCCTGATTCTTCGTTTATTTTTTGCAATGCGCCCAGCAGAGCCGACTGAATATAGCTTTGCTTGAGCAGCCCCGGCGAAGGGTTGGAGGCGTTGACGACAATAAGAATCTTCAGATCCATCTGATTGATTCGTCTGGTCAGACTTTGCTGCAAAAATAGACAGGCGTCGACCTGATGCGATTTAATCAGCTCCTTCGCTTCTTCGGTCGATCTGACAATTTGCGCCTCGAAAAAGCCGTTTGACTGGAATCGGGCGGCAATGAGATTCGCTTTTGGCGACGGTTCAGGAATAACAATCGCCAGACGGATGTTTCGGACGTCCGTTGACATGCCGTATCCGCAGATGAGCAGCAGAAAAATCGGCATTAAAATCCCAATTATAATGCTCAGCGGGTCGCGAATAAGCTGAACGAATTCCTTTCGCGTCAAAATGAGGTATCTGGAAAAGCTCATGGCGCCGCCTCCGTTTGCGTTTTTTGGGAAACGATGTTGACAAAGGCGTCTTCGAGCGTTGCGCCGCCTCCTTGAGAGATTATCTGTTCAACCGTTCCGGACGCGACTTCGCAGCCGTCGCGCATAATGAGAATCTTGTCACAATACTCCGCTTCGTCGAGAAAGTGGGTTGTAATGACAACCGCGACGCCGTCGTCCGCCAGGGCGAGAATTCGTTTCCAGAACTCGCGCCGGGCTATCGGGTCGGCGCCGGAAGTCGCCTCGTCGAGAAACAGTATCGGCGGGTTATGGAGCAAGGCGCACGCCATCGCCAAACGACGTTTGTAGCCCATCGACAGCTGCGCGGCAATCATATTGAGATACTCGGACAAATTAAAGACTTCAACCGCCCAGGCAATCCGTTCTTTTAGCTTCTTCCCGCTCAAGCCGTACGCGCCGCCGAAAAAAAGCAGATTCTGCCGAACGCTGATGTCGCCGTAAAGGGAGAACTTTTGAGCGACGTAACCGATGTTGTTTCGGGCAAATTCCAGATTCTTTTCCAGCGGTTTGCCGTCAAAGAGAATCGTCCCTTCGTTCGCCCGACTTAAAGCGCACATCGCGCGAAACGTTGTCGTTTTCCCCGCTCCGTTGGCGCCTAAAAGACCAAATATTTCACCGCGGCGAACGGTAAAGGAAACGTTGTTCACCGCGACAAAATCGCCAAATCGCTTGACCAGATTTTCAACCCGAATTATTTCCGGGGCGTCGGCGGAAACAGGATTGTTCCGTTTAAGCGGTTCAGGAACAGACCCGGTCATCAAGCGCATAAAACCTTGCTCGAAAGCATTACCAGACGGCATGGATGAACGCTTTGCGTCAACTCCTAACTCCTCACTCCTCACTCCTAACTGCGAAACGTTCGTCTCGCCAGATAGAGCTTTTACCTCCGCAGGCGTTTTATCGGCAAGCAATTTTCCTTCGAAGAGAATCAACGTTCTGTCACAGTAGTCGGCTTCGTCCATATAAGCCGTACTAACCAGAGCCGTCATGGATTCTTCTTCAACCGTCTGACGCAAAATGTTCCACAGTTCCCGGCGCGCTAAAACGTCAACGCCGACCGTTGGTTCGTCTAAAATCATCAATTTGGGTCGAGAAATCAGAGCGCAGATCAAAGCCAGTTTCTGTTTCATACCGCCGGAAAGAGCGCCCGCCATGCGATCGGTGAACTCCGACAGCCGGTTCCGTTCCAGCAACATTGCGACGCGGCTGTCGTAATCCCCCTTTGTAATTCCGTGCAGCTGAGCGTACAGGCGGATGTTCTCCTCGACCGTCATGTTTTCGTACAGACCGAACTTTTGCGGCATGTACCCGACGGACTCCTGAATTCTGCCGGACTGTTTGACGGAATCGAACCCGAGGACGGAAACCGACCCGCTGTCCGGGCGCAGCAGCCCGCAAAGACACCGAATGAGCGTCGTCTTCCCCGCGCCGTCTGGACCGAGAAGCCCGGTTATCGTTCCCGGCTGGACTTCAAAACTGACGTCCTGAACCGCGCGAATAACCTGGCTCGATTCCCGAAACGTTTTCGACAGATGATTGCAGGAGATGATAGAATCCATATTAATCGCAAGTAGTAAGCTGCTAGCTTCTAGCTATTAGCTGTTAGCTTTTTAAAGCCAGAAACTAAAAACCCCAAGCTAGGGGCTAGCAGCTAGAAGCTAAAAGCTGCTTATCTCAACCGTCGCAGGCGCGCCGAGCTTTAATATCCCTTCCGGGTCGTTGACGTAAACGCGAACCTCGTAAACCAGCGACGTTCGCAGTTCCTGCGTCTCGACGTTTTTCGGGGTGAATTCCGCCGTTGGGGAGATGTATCCGATCCAGCCGTCAAAGGTTTTATCGGGCAGACCGTCAACGCGAATCGTTGCCTTGCCGGAGATTTTGACTTTTGCCAAAAGCGTTTCGTTCAAATACACGCGCACCCATTTGGGATTTGTAACAGCAATAATAAACGCAGAAATCTGCGGTGAAGCCATTTCGCCGGGTTCCAGAATGCGACTTCGAACCACGCCGTCGCACGGCGCTAAAAGTTTGCTGTCCGCCAGAATTTGCTTTTGAATTGCCAGCGTCGCCTGGGCTTGAACGATGGAAGCAAGCGCCGTTTCCTTCTGCGCCTTCGCCTGTTCGAGAGCCGCTTTCGCCGCAGCAATATCTTCTTTTCGAGAGCCGGCAAGCATTTTTTCCAAATTGGTTTGCGCCAGTTTCCGCTCAGCAACCAATTTTTTGAAATTGGATTCTGCATTGTCCAGGTCCTGCTGCGAGACAGCTCGGACGCCTTCTTCTGAAGACAACTTTTTATTGCGTTCGTATAGATTCTCAGCCGCATGAATTTGAGCGTCAAACACCTCAACGCCTGCGCGGGCGAGGTCAATGTCCTCTTTTCGATTCCCGTTGACAGCCTTCTCCAACGCCGCCTGCGCCGCTTCGATTGCCGCGTCTGCCGCCATTACGTTGGTTCGAGCGGAATCTACCGCAGCCTGAGCTTCCGCAATCCGGTTTTCTATTCGAATCGTTTCCAACTCTGCCAGCAGATCGCCCTTTTTGACAGCTGCGCCTTCCTCAACATGGACAGCGGCAATGCGCTCTGAAACCAGAAAC
Organism: Thermoguttaceae bacterium; assembly: GCA_017407125.1. Lineage (GTDB taxonomy): Bacteria > Planctomycetota > Planctomycetia > Pirellulales > Thermoguttaceae > RUG11551. Next base: position 66,489 of record JAFQXE010000033.1, on the reverse strand, counting down.
GCTGCGTTGACTTCACGGTCGTCAACGTTCCCGTTGAGAATAATCTTACCGTCCGATTCCGGCTGAGGATTACAGCCCGACAATAGAACAATCGCTAAAAGTAAAGCGGCAGAACGAAATGCTTTGTACATTGATATTTTGTACATTGATATAGGGATTAGGGAGTAGGGAATGGGGAATAGGGTGCAAGGATATTTACCAGCGGTAAAACATAATTCCAATTTCCACGCTATTTCTTATATTCTATACTATTTTCCATTAATTACAAGACATGTCCGCTGGTATTTACATATTTTTTAAATGTGCTAAAATGATTACAGTTGGTTAAAAACTCGCAACTCGCAACTCGCAACTCGCAACCACCATGCAAGATTTATTTTCCGAACTGAAATGGCGCGGTCAAGTCAACCAGACGACCGACGATGAAAACCTGCCGAAATTTTTAATGGAAGGACCGAAAACGGTTTACGCCGGATTCGACCCGACTGCCGATTCGCTCCATATTGGGCATTTGATTGCCTTGACGTTCCTGCGACGTTTTCAGCGCGCCGGGCATAAACCGCTGGCTCTGGTCGGCGGCGCGACCGGCATGATCGGCGACCCGTCCGGAAAAAGCGCTGAACGAAATCTGCTCTCCGCCGAGCAAATCGAGCATAACGTCGAGTGCATTAAACGCCAAATGACGCGGTTCCTCGATTTCGATTCCCCGTCCAACAAGGCGCAAATCGTCAATAACTTTGACTGGATGGGCAAGTTCACGTATCTGGAATTCCTCCGCGACGTCGGCAAGATGTTCTCCGTCAACGTCATGCTGGGTAAAGACTCCGTGAAAAAACGAATCGAGTCCGATTCCGGAATCAGCTATACGGAATTCTCATACATGCTCATTCAGTCCTACGACTTCGTTCATCTGTACGACGCCTACGGCTGTCAGCTTCAGATCGGAGGTTCGGATCAGTGGGGCAACATCTCGACCGGGTGCGAGCTGGGCCGCCGCATGCGCGGGGCGCAGTTCTACGGCTTGACCTGCCCGCTGCTGACCAAGTCCGACGGCACGAAGATGGGCAAGTCCGAAGGCGGCGCGCTGTGGCTGGACGCCAACCGGACGTCTCCGTACCAGTTCTATCAGTACTGGATTAACATCGAAGACGCCGACGTCCCCAAGGTTCTCAAGCTGTTCTCCGACGATTCCGAGTCGGAAATCAACGCGTTGATTGACGCTCACATGGCAGACCCCGGCAAACGTCTGGGACAGAAAGAAGCGGCGCGCGTTATTACCAAGCTCGTTCACGGCGACGCTGGACTGAGTCAGGCGATGGCGGCGACCGACATCTTCTTCGGTGCGGAAATTGAACATCTGTCCGACTCCGACCTGACGGCGATTTTCGCGGACGTTCCCGGCGCGGAAGTTACCGCCGACGAACTCTCCGCCGGCATCGGCATTTTAGACGCGTTTGTCAAATGCTCGCTGGCAAAAAGCAAGGGCGAAGCCCGACGAACGATCGAACAGGGCGGCGCTTACGTCAACAACCGCCGCGTTACCGACCCGCAGATGGTACTCAACGACTCCAACCTCGCATCGGAAACGACTATCGTTCTCCGTTCCGGTAAGAAGAAATACGCGCTGCTGAAGAAGAAGTAGCGAGTTGCGAGTTGCGAGAAGACGTAAAGCGCTCCTCGATGGTTGTTTGCGGGTCGTTAGCACACGGATTTTACGGATTAAACGGATATTCACCGATTGGTTATCCGTCTAATCCGTTTTGTTTTTCCTCTTACTATTTTTTAAGCCGCAAAGAACGCAAAGAGCGCAAAGAAATGGAAGGCGGTAACGGAATGAGCGAAGCGAATGAAGTTACGCTTAGGCGAGCCACGGGTGTAAACCCGTGGGTGTGAGCGAAGCGAACGTAAATGGAAGGCGATAACGGAACGAGTGTAACGAGCGTAGTTACGCTTCCCCTAGAACCGCGTCAGCGGTTCAATTTTAATAGCCGTGGGTTTCAACCCACGGACTAATGAAAACGAATAAAAGAATATCATCAAATAACCTTTTCCTTCTGTTCCCTGCAAGGGGGCGGAGGAAAAGGAACTGAAACGATTAGAACCGCCGCAAATAATCATTGAGGCAGTACGCAACGGAACCCCACGTCACTATAAGCTTTTTGCGGCAAGCTGCAGTCCCGAATCGTTGGTCGATAAATTCTATCGTCAATATCCCAGCCGCCCCCGCGAATTACACGATATTGACTTGAGGACGAATCATCCATTGGGTATTCCAAATTGCCGTCTCGATGCGAATCTGACATAACGTATTTCTGGAATTTCTCATCTTTTGTTGTTATAAGGATGCATTCATCGACAATAACAAATGTCAAGTCCCAACCTGCAAGCATTCTGTTTAGCGCCGAGCGTAATGACACGTCAGAGATATTTATATTCACCAGCAGATCTTCTGGATCAATCATTTCATCCCTGAGAACGGAATAATCTATTTGTATTTCAAGCTTATACATTTGATTGATGCGATTGATAACATCCGGCAAAGGCTCGTCGGCAAAATCGAAACTGACATTCTTTTTCAGCAATTGCATCAGGCGCTCTTCATGCTGGTTGATAACAGAGTTGTCCATTGAAAAAAAGAGTTGACGAATATGTTCCGAGTTTTGATATTTTTTATCTGCTTCCGGCTTGGTTGTAATAAGAATGCATTCATCTTTGATAACAAAAGAAAAGAATTCGCTCTTTAACATTCTGTTTAAAGCAGAACGCAAAGTAACTCCGGACATGTTAAAAACAAAACCAACCTCTTCTGGAGAAATCATCTCATCCCTAAAAGCAGGCTCGTCCAACTGAACCTCTATATGATGTCTATCCCTGATTTCAGCAATAACGTCCTCCAACGAAGCATAGTCGAATTTAAAAGTTGTTAATTCATTTAACGCCTGTATAATCTTCTTTTCGTTAGGACTGATAAATGAGCTGTCAGATTTTTCGTTTTGCAATGACGTTTCTTCTGTAAAAAAGTCGCTGTAACAGTCCTCGCACCACTCCCAAATATTTGTTTGCATTTTGCAGACGTTCCAGACGTTATTATATCTCGTTCCTACAGGAATTTCAACCATTTCTCCGTCAAGAGTTTGAACTTCCTGGGTTTTACTTACAAGATAAGTTGTAATATCAGTATCAGCCGTACTCCAAGCTTCTCCATTCCAAATTTCAGAAAACATATCTGAATTTCCCGCCCGACACGCATATTCCCATTGAGCTTCTGTCGGAAGTTTCAAATTCGCTTTGCGGCAAAACGTCTGACAATCGTTCCAGGAAACGTTTTCAACCGGAAGATCATCCTCTTCAAAATCACTGGGGACGTTTTCCATGACGGCTTTCCATTGTCGCTGAGTAACCTCGGTTTCCATTATCCAAAAACCTTCTTTCAGGACAACTCGATGGAGCTTTTCATTGGCAAATCGTCCCTCATCGAATTCCGAAGAACCCATCATAAATTCTCCAGCCGGACACCAACGGAAAGCAAACTCGACCCCGTTGATGGTTATCACTTTGCGATCTCCCGGCAAGCGATCCCCTTTTGGCTGATTTATTTGAGTCTGTTCTGAGAGCGCTGTTTCTGTGAGCTCTGCCGTTTCTTTATCTGTTGTCTTATTGGAATCGCACGCAGAAAAAAGCGCTGTAGTTAAAACAGCCAACGCCAAGACAAAAAGATTTCGAGAAGATTTCATGATATAGCTTTCCTTGTTGAGTCAATTGGATTTCTTGAAAACCCAAGGCTAGAAATATTGAACCGCTACGCGGTTTTTGAGGAAGCGTAACTGCGCTCACTGCGTTCGCTCCGTTACCGCCTTCCATTTCTTTGCGAACTTTGCGTTCTTTGCAGCTTAAAATTCTTCGGCGGCTGACACAGCCGCGATCCAGCAGGTCGAACGGGCAATTCTGCGAAAATGATTTTCGGAAGCTTCCGCCGCAAGCGACCAACGGGAGCGGTTCTTGGCAAACGCGCGGCAGCGCGGATTGGGAGCGGCGCCTCGCCACCCTTGAAAAAACTTTCGGTCGCCAGCAAGCTGGCTCCCTTTTAGGGAAGTTTTTTCAAGGTATTCAATATGAGGGGAAAACCTTTTTTGAAAAAAAGGTTCTTCCCCTCAAACTCCCCTTTCCAAAAAACTTTAGTAAGGGAAGTACACATAAACAACGGTGAGCGCTTGCGTCTACTGCCTACTGCCTATTGCCTACTGCCTTTTACTCCCTCATCGGCGGCAACGCGCTAATCGTCTTTTTCGCGTCTTCTGAAAGCGGGACGTTCCAGCGGTCAACGAGGATCGGGAGCGTGTTCTCATTAACGACTTTTGAGAACCGAACGAAAAGCTGGTCGAGTTTCTCTTGGTCAGAGCGCGGACGCTCAGCGGACGAAAGACTGTGATACTGAGCGATCGTCTGTTTGAACGCGTCCCAGCCGTAACGCTGTTTGAGTTCAATAAACAGAACAAGTCCCAGGAACGGGTCGCGTTTCCAGTCGTCCCAATTCTTTCCCCGTCGGGCGTACGATTCGTACATAGATTTGCACCGCTGAGGGTTCATGCGTCCGCCGGGAACGTCCTGCGGAGTCTTGAGAAGCGTTTCGAAGCAGTAGAGCGTAAACCAGTTGACGGAAACCTCAACAGAGCCGGTAAAAACCCAGTCCCGGTTTTGATGGTTATGTCCGAGTTCATGGAAATAGCCCCAGTTGTCGCCGTGACACGACACAAGACCGTCAACCACCTCCATGGGCGTCATAACCGGGTATCCGGAATGCATATACCCCAAAGAAATCTGGACGTCCGCGGTGATTCGTTCCGGACGCTTTCTCTCTTTGGGAACGCAAGCCAGATCAGCGTCTGTATCGAGAACGGAATCCCACCAGCGCATGACTTTTTCGGGATCGTCGACGGACAGAATCTGTTCGCGAGGGACAGAAACAACTATCTTGTCCGTCGCCAACTCGCCCCACGGCGCGCCCAGCTTTTTCATTTCCGCCCATTCTTCTTTTGTCGTCTTGCCGAGGACGTAAAGCGGAGCCTCAATCGCGCCGGAGATTTCAAACTGAATCGAAGACGTCTGAGCGGAAGCGCCGCCAGGAACGACGATATAAATCAGCCCGCCAAATGCGGAATTGACCGATACGGTTTGTTTGTTCAGCGGCGCGGTAAAGCTGATTTCCGGATAGCGAAGCCATTCGTCTTTATGCCAGAGCAAATCCTTGTGACATCCAATTCGGATTGAATATTTCCCTGACTTGAGCGCCGCCTCGGGAACGGTTACGGTTATTGTTTCTCCCGGTGGGGCGTACAAGCCCGTTGACGCCCAATCCGGAACGGCGGGGTTGACGTCAACCGTCTTTGTAACCCTCACAGCGCCCGATTCCGGCTTGCCGGGGAATGACACGTCTATTCCCGTCAGCGTTTCGGCTTTGTCCGGCTGAGTAAAATACGATTTCGCCCTCAGGTTCTGGTATCCCATCAAGAGCCGTTTTACAATGCGCTCGCGGCGGGAAAAATGCCGCTGTCCAGCGCTCTCCGGGAAGAGGTTGACTTTGTACTTGTCGAAGTCTTTCCACTGTTTCGATAAATCGAAGTCGGAATCGAAAGAGAGACTGTTGATAATCGAGTTGTTCAGACACTGGAAATCGCTGTCCGACAGGGTTTCGTTCTCGATATTGTTGAGAGTCTGAATCGCCTTGGATCGAATTACGTACGGCGAACACTGCGGGGGAAGCGAAAACGTCGCGTTGGGAACGTCCATTCCGGAAAGGGTAAAAACCAGACCAAACTTTTTCATCATAACGTTAGTTGGACCGTCAATTGGATCTTCATGCTCCAGCTGCCACCACGACGTACAGCCCATCCAAAACGCGCCGCCGCGCCGAACGAACTCTTCCACCCGGTCTATGTCTTCGAATCTAAAATGCGACGATTCATAAAGGAGAATTCGCCCGGCGGGATCCTTGTCGTTGAGCTTTCTCAGGTCGATCATTTCCGCCTTGTATCCCAACCTCTGAAGACTGTTATAATAACGGGTTTCGTTGGTCAGAAAAGTAATCTGACTCACGTCCGACCGCTTCGTCGCCCAGCGCATCATGTTCTTTACCAGCTCCGGGTTGTCGCGAAAGAACTCCCGGTACGGTTCAGCATACGCGGAATGACCAAACGCAAAGCCCCTGCCCTGCCCGTGTTCAAAACCAGCCCCAATGACCTGGTTTCCAACGGCGGCAAACGGAAACGCAGATTCGTCCAGCAGAACCATGATTCCATGATACCATTGCGGCGACGCTTTGAGTTCTTTAATATCTCCGGCAATTTTAGCGGATTCTTCCCACGTCGCGGCAAAGCCGAATGATGTCATAATGTATATTATAAAGCATATAAAAGCGGTAAAAACTCGGAGTTTCATAATCGTCTCCACAGGCGGGAGGAAACAGTCAATTATCAATCGACGCAACGCGTACATCAGTATATAACTGTATACGTTGTTTTAATTTATCAAATTAACGTCTTCCGTAAGTAAATGTTAAAATACGTAATTTTAGTTGTTTCTTTTATTATAATCGTTCCAAAAAGAATATTCAAGCCATTGGACTCGTAAAAATAAAAAAATTTTTTAAAAAAACGCACCCTCCTATTTGACAATAGCGATAATTCCGGTTAAAATATATACATAGTTTCTCAGGAATTCCATTTAGAAGAAAACATGTTTTTCGATTCAAACGTTTTTATTTTAGAGGACTTGCAGATTCTTCCTTTGGATTCCTTGCCGACTATAATTATTTGTGTAATTGGCTTTTGACTTTCAAAAGCTGTTATCGTTTTTTTAACCGGAGATTAAAATTATGTCAAAGAAACTTGTTAATCTATCTTTATGTTTATTATTTGTATTATTTCTAGGTAATGTTCTTAACGCACAATTTGCCAAAGACACGCCTAAAACCGAGAATAAAAACAACGGGCTGGGCGAAAACGGCGCAACGCTGGGAGAAGCTAAAGTTATGAAGTGGCGCTGCGGCGCGGAAATCGTCGCTGCTCGAGGCGCCTGCTCTGGAATTCGCGTTACGACTCCGTTGCCGGTAAACTGGCCGGAGCAGACGGTTCGACTGCTGGAAGAAGACGTTTCCCAAGGCATTCGCGTCGTAGACAATCCTATGCCTGGCGGCGTTAAACAGATGGTTATCATGATTCCACGACTGCAATCTGGTTCAATGGTAAAGTCGGTCAGAATATACGAAGTCTCGACCTGCCCTCAATACGCGCCAGACGACACGGAATCCTATCGACTTCCAACGCTTCAGGAAATCCCCGCTCCTTTGCGAGCTTATCTTAAACCCAGCCCGTTGATCGAATGTAACGACCCGAAAATTCGAGCGTTAGCTAGAACCATCGGGGTTGACGAACCAACCGCCTGGAAACAGGTCGAAGCGGTTTACGACTGGGTTCGCAACGAAATCACGTATAAAAACGGTTCTCTCAAAGGCGCTCTTGCCGCACTGCGCGACAAAACGGGCGACTGCGAAGAACTGACGTCTCTGTTTATAGCCATCTGCCGAGCCAAGGGCATTCCCGCCAGAACCGTTTGGGTTCCCGGGCACTGCTATCCGGAATTCTATCTGATTGACAAAAACGGCAAAGGCGTTTGGTTCCCCTGCCAGGCGGCGGGAACGCGCGCGTTCGGCGAAATGCCGGAAACGTACATCATCTTGCAAAAAGGCGACTCGTTCCCCGATCCTGTTACACCTTCAAAGAGAGTTCGATACATTCCTGAAGGCGTAACAGGCAAAGGCGGAGAACCGCAAGCCAATTTTATTCGCGAAAAAGTCGAATAGCAATTAGCAATTTGCAATTAGCAATTACGCAGAGGCTTTAATAATTCTATTTTTAAAGTCTCTGCAACCATTCATTAACTTCATTTTTTATACCATATTATCATGATAGACATCCTTTATTTAACAGGTGAATTTATCGAAAAAAACGGCGCCAATTGCAATTGGTCCGAATTTTTAAAAACTAACGGTATAGACAACGCCGCTATTATAACTCGACGAGCATTTTTAAGCAAATCTTTTTACAGCGTTTCTCCTGAATTGCTTCAGCAGGACTTTGAGGTGCGCTCTGCTGAAAACGAAGACTACAGTTTAGCGATTGACGCAATTTCGGAAGTAACAAATTCTCTTTCTGAACCAAAACGAACGTTCGTCATTCCCTGCTGTCTTACGGATATTCGTCCGTTACTCAAGCAGCTTCATAATAAAATATCTGTAATTGTTCTTGCAAACAACTCTGCGCCTCCAGACGCAGAAGCATTATGTTATAAATGGATAGATATATCTCAATCATCGCCAGTTCCAGAAAACGAAAAACAGGACTCTGAGAACGCCGTCGGCAATTCGGAATTACAATCCAAAGGCGTATTGGAACCCAACGAGGTCTTCTGGAAAGACAAGATTTCCAAGTCTTTGCCCAGCTTTATTCAGGCTCGAAACGGCGTTGTTGACGTATCAGACGTTATTCAATGGCTTTATTCCCTTCAGTTTGACGTCAATATAAACTCCATTCAGCCAGAACAGGTTGCAGCGGACATTCGCGGCAAGGCGATATTAAAACAGTGTCTTCCTGCCGCCTATATTTGGGAAGAAGCCCCTGGAATTCCGACTCGAATTAAAGACTCTCGGATCAAAGAGATTCAAACCGTTTCAGCCGCAGAGGCAATTTCCATGCTTCAGCTTGGTTCCAAAGTTTCGTCGCCTGACGCCCCTGCAACAATCGAGAATAATTCAGCGTCCTTTGGCGTCTCAACGGACATCAATCACATCATTACCGGCGCCGACCTGATGGTACATCACTGTCGTTGGTCTGTTCAACGAGAAGAACTCGTCCGACAAAAGGCGGACTATCAAACGGAAATCGCCCCCATGGACAATGATTTTATACGCCAGGGAAAAGAGGAAAAGATTCTCATCTGGACGATCAATTCCCCGCTTGCAAACGATGATGCGTATAACCGAATGGAAAAATGCTATCAAACGCTTTTGACTGCATTTCGTTTTCTGAAACAGGTTGAAGAATCCCGACCGGAAGGGGCGGATGGCAGAAATCTTTTTGCACGCGTAGCTCAATTGACGGCGGACGCTCAATGCATTCTCAAAACAGAACTGCGTTTTCAGGGAAAAGAAGTTGCCAAAGACCCTGTTCAAAGCGAGGCGTTTCGCTATTTGCGCGAGCTGGGAAACAAAGAGCATTTTTATTTGTACAACATCAAATCCCCTGATGAACTCCCGCTTGACCGCTCAGACAGCATCATTTCTGAAATCGAAGAACTCCAGGATCAGTATTATTCCATTAATTCGGAATCCAAACAGAAACGCAATCTGCTTGGCAAAGTGAATTATCACGCAAAACAGATTCTCGGCGGAGCTGAACCGCAAGAGCAATGGGAAAAAATCATCGCCGCCGCAACCGAACTGGTAGCGGATTATTCCATGCCGCCTTCCTGTTTGGACTTCCGTCAACAACTCGAAGACGTTCTCGATACGCTCCCGGAGAACCTTGAAATTTCAGACGAATTTGGAAGAATCGTCCAGGAAATTGAAATTCATCAGGCTCGCGTTCGAGAATCGGAAGAACAAGAAGCCTTTGGATCGCTCAAACCGAACGTCGTTTCTCCTTCGGTAGACAAGGTTCGAGAAATGTATAAAAATACCACTATGGTCTTTATAGGCGGAGAACCGAAAGAGCATATTATCAGACGCATTGAAGATCGTTTCAACGTCAAATTGATCTGGAATTCAACCAATCATTCCGACTCTCTTAACCGTTTTGACGGCGAACTGAGCGACCCGGACGTCTCGCTGTTTTTGATTTACATTCCCTGGTGCAGTCATAAACATTCCGAAGAACTGGCGCAAATCGTTCAGCGAGCCGGGAAAAAACTCGTCCGACTTCGAAAAGGCACAAACCCGGACGTCATTGCAGAAGCGATCTGCGCTCAAACTGATAAAAGCGATCAAACCGAAAAGAGCGAAGAGTAATCAAGCTGATCAAGAATTCTGCATATTGTAATAAACACTGATAACCACTAACCACTTACCGTCAATTATCATGGAACAAACCCTCGTACTGCTTAAACCCGATTGTTATTTACGTAAACTGATGGGCGAAGTCCTCTCCCGCTTTGAACGCAAAGGACTGACCGTTCGCGCCATGAAACTCATCCGATTCACCTCGGAACTGGCAGACCAGCATTATGCAGAACACGTTGAAAAACCGTTCTATCCAGGTCTGAAAGAATTCATCATGTCTGCCCCGGCGGTCGCGATGGTTCTGGAAGGCGAAGAAGCCGTTGCCGTTGTCCGTTCCATGATTGGCGCGACAAATGGCATCAAAGCCAATCCCGGCACGATTCGCGGCGATTACGGACTTTCCGGCAGAGAAAACCTCGTTCACGCATCTGATTCCCTGGAATCCGCCAAACGAGAAATTGCCCTGTATTTTACAGAAAAAGACTTTTGCTAAAAGGGCGCTAAAACAAAGAATTTAGAAAGCAAGATTCGGAATTCGGAATTATTTAATTCCGAATTCCTGAATAAAACCGTCTCTTTACAGAACGCTCATTTTGATTATAGCAATATCCTGTTCAGGAGCGAATTCAAATTCTCCCTTGACCGTGGTTGGCGTCTGATTGATTACTTGCAGCGTATTGAATCCATCTGTAACAATGCCAAATACGCAGTATCCGCATGTTTCCGGAGATAATTCTCCGCCCTGTTGAGCGTCCAGTTCTGCGTTATCTTTCATATTGATAAAAAACTGAACGGAATCTGAAACTGTCCGGTCAGGAGCGTGCAGCATGGCAACCGTCCACTGTTTATTGGAATTCTCAGGCGAAGCTTCGTTGGGAATTTCGTATGATTCAGGATTTCCCGTCGTCGGTTTGACTCCGCCTATAAGAATCTCGTAATTCGGGATAACGTTGTGAACAATCGAATTGTTATAAATGCCGTTGTTAACGTTCTCAATGAACTGAGCGACCGTTTCAGGCGCCTTGTCCGGCTGAAGGGAAATAATAAAATCGCCTGCGCTGGTTTCGACTTTAACTCTGGGCGCGTTGACCGTCTGTTCAGCGTTGTTATCTGCGGCGGGTTTTACAGCCCCGGCAAATTTGTCGCAACCCGTCAGACCAGCCAGCGCCGCTGTAAACAGCAATACAAATAAATAACGTCTACTCATTGTTGATTCATCCATTTAATTTGAGGCAATTCAAAGCCATATTGTTTGTTTAATTCTAAACGAAGCGTCTCGAGTTCCTGGTATTGATCGTTAATCTGCATCAACGCTTCCGCTCCCATCTGCTGAGCAGAATTCATCACATTTATAATATTGGCAGCTTCCATCGATAATTGCTGAACTTTTAGAGGATCGGTCGCCGTCTGAAGTTCCGTCTGCAATCGTTGAGCAGTAATAAAGACTTCCTGCCCCTTAAGCGTTTGATCCAACAGCGCTTTCGACGACTCAATCAATTTCTCCGCCAAAACGTTTAGCCGCGGATCAACGTTGAGCGTTTTTTGGGAAGAAAGAGCCTCGTTATACGTTCGACATGCATTGACTGTTGACGTCGCTCGCGCCAACGGTTCAGCTAAACCGTCTTCCGATTCTTTAGACGTCGCCTGATTCGTATACGCCATAGCGTCGATAAGATTATCCGTAGCCGTTTTAATCTCCATCCAACGCTGACGCGTTGGGGTCGCCTTTTGATCTGAACAGCCCGTAAAGAACGCCATTGCCAATAACGGCAATACTAAAACTATTTGTTTCTTCATATCGCCATTATAGCGCTATTTCCTTTTTGACGCCAGTTCAATTTTTCTCCAAATCCTTCTCAACGTTATATTTTTTCTAAAATAACTTTCTTCAATTCCATTCGAAAATAAAAAAACATCCCGATGAAAAAACCGGGATGTTAAAATGATTTATAAAATGAGCAAACAGGATATTTTAACGAGCAATCCGTTTACGATAAACGAACAAGCCCATAACGCTCAAAACAAGCAGAGCCCACGTCGAAGGTTCCGGAACGGAAGAGCCGCCATCAGCATAACCAAAACCGCCGTCGCCGGAGCCGCCGCCTGACAGGATTGAACCGCCCAGACCGGAAATAAGGATATTGTCGTCCGAAATCGGCAGATCATAATCGCTTGACGAAGACGAACCAGGAAGAATCGTATCCATCAAAGAAGACGTTCTGTCGTCAGCCAAAAGCGAATCATCCGAATCCAAATCAGCGTCCAACGACAAAAGGTCTGCATCGGACGTTCTGCTGATTTGATCTTCAATAATTTTTGCCAAGGCAATATTGGAACCTGCTTCGGCTTTGGCTTTAGAAACAAGAGCTTGATAATCCGCTTCAGAATCGGTAAAGGAAATCGTTCTTAAAACGGTGGCAATATCAGACTCTGAATCAGACGTTTGCGCTTCTGGAATTTGGCGAGCTGCGCCAACATAAAAACCAAACAACTGGTTGTCCAAAAGAACGTCTTCTGTTAATGTCAACGAGTCTGAGGGGTAAATATTGGTGTTATTAAGCGCAACAAACCCCGGAGCCGATGAATCTGCCATATAACGGATCGTTGTTGTTTTGCCGTAGAGCTCGGACAACGTAATGATTTCCGACGAGGCATTGGCAACAACCTGGCTATTTACAGGTAAAATCGTTATATATTCAGCATACGCTGATTCACCGATTATCAACAACAGTAATACTGCAACAAGTTTTTTCATTTTAACGCCTTTGAAAAATGGCAATAATGAAACGGGATTTCATCCCAAAACAATTAATGATGATTGACTTTCACAAAGTCTTCATCCTTTAACTAATATAATATTATACATTGGATTTTAAAACTCTGACGATAAATTCCAAAAAAAATTTAAATTCCTTAGGAATATCTTAACGTCAACCGTCCTTATCCTAATAATAATTATAATCTTACATTTTATAAAGTCAATCAAAAATTTCTCAAAATTTCGAAAAATAATTTAAAATTTTAAAGCAATACTGTTAAATCCAGGCTTTTGGAACATATTTTAACAGATATTCTTGCTAATTATACAGCTTTTATAACTTTCGCGAAAACTGAATTTCATTTAAAGCTCGATACTGCGGACATCGTTCCATGAGCTCAACGTGCGTTCCAACGTCAATAATCCGACCTTCCTCCATCATCACGATTTTATTCGCAATTGAAAGCAACGCCATATCGTGAGTAACAAAAACAGTCGTTCGCCCTTGAGCAAAGTTCATCAGACTCTGACGAATCACAGTCTCACTCTTCAAGTCAATTTCTCGAGTTGCTTCGTCAAGAAGAAAAACCTGCGGCTGGCGGACGATTGCACGCGCCAAAGCAATGCGCTGACGCTGACCGCCAGATAACGCCGAACCTCGCGGACCAACTACGGTGTCATAACCGTTAGATAAATCTCGCTCGATAAATTCATCCGCCATGGCAGCCTGAGCGGCTTGACGAATTTGCACTTCTGTCGCATTGGGTTTGCCATGAGCGATATTGTTTCTGACCGTATCGTCAAACAGAAGCGGGTTTTGAGGAACCAATGACATCAATTCTCTCCAGCTTCTCAATCGAAGCTGTTTGAGATTGACGCCGTCAATGAGAACTTCTCCGGAATCCGGATCAAGGAATCGCGGAATCATCTTCAAAAGCGTGCTTTTTCCACAGCCGTTGAGTCCAACAAAGGCAACCGTCTCTCCCCGATTTATGGTCAAATTGACGTCTTTTAAAATGGGAACGCCAGGCGTATAGGAGAAATTTAAATTCCGAAATTCAATCGAGCTGTTAAGCGTGGCAATTTCCTGTGGATGGTCAACCTGATGAATTTTAATCGGCTGATCGATTTTTTCATAAATACGGTCAGCGGCGGCGCAAGCGTTTTGCAGCGAAGTAAAAATATCCGCCATTTTTCTCGCCGGGTCTGCAGCGCCAACCAAAAAGGCAAAAAACAACAGCAGCTGAGTTGGTTCCAAAGGCGTATACGCCATTCGAATTCCAAACAGATGCGTCGCCCCGGTTAGAGTCAGATGAGCGCCGAGAATAATCGCAATAGACACGATTACCAGACTGATCAACTCCGTCAACGGTTGATTGAGGCTGTCATACATGGCGATTTTCATGGCTTTACGCAGATAATTCTTGCAATTCTGAAAGAATTGATGACGCTCAAATCGCTCCATCGTAAACGCCTGAATAACTTCCATTCCAGAAAACGTTTCGTCCAGAGAACGATAAATTTGAGCCATTTCTTCCATCGCTTTTCGGTTGCTTCTTTTGAGAGCTTTCGCCAGCCAGGAAATCGCCACCCCCGCAGCAGGAAGAATAATAAAACACGCCATGAGCAACCGCCACGAAACCAGCGCTGCGCCGATAAGACAGCAAATCAGCTTAAGGGGTTCTCGAACCATCTTTCCAAACAAGATGTTCAAACCAGACATTACCGCGCTGACGTCGTTGGTAAACCGACTCATTAAATCCGCCGCTCCGCCGTTGAGAAACGCCGATTGATCCATTTGCAGAGCGCGAACAAAAAATATCTTTCTCAATTCCAAAATTGTTCGCTGTGTAATTCTGGCTACAAGCAGATTTTGGCTGATTAAAAATATGCCTTTTATCAAAGAGCCAATAACAATAACCCCCGCTAAAACTATTGACATCTTAAACGCGCTGTCCGGAAGCCATTTTTTTATTATGGGAGAAAAATACTCTCTCCACGCCAGTTTCTTTTTTTGACTGTCCAGTTCCAGCGTCAGGCTTTTAATTTCCTTGTCGTTTTGAGGATTCTTTTCCGCCTCCAGAGCGGAAATTTTTCCTCGAATATTTGCTATCGATTCGTTACAGGTTTCAATCTCGCTGTCAATCCACTGATGCATGGAGCGGCCTTTGACCAAAACTTCAATAAACGGATAGATCGGAGCAATGTTCCCCCCCCACATCAATCCGATGCCCAAAGCGCAAATAAAGGACAGAAAGATTGTCCATTTATGTGTAAAAGCGATTTTGACAATTCGCAGAAAATTATGCATAGGGAGGACTTTTCTGTATTAGAATAACGTTATAAAACCGGAAAAACGTTAAACGTCTTCCCGGTTTTCTGGACTTCTTAAACTCTGTTTATGCAGCTACGCTGTCGCCAGTTTCGCCTTCATCCATGTCATCTCGATTGATTTTCAAAGATGGCTGAGTTCGAGCCTGAACGATGCCTCTTGAACTGACAGACAACAGCTTGTAAAGAAGCGCCTCTTCCCCCTCGTTGAATTGGGTTTTAAGAGTTTCCAAAACGTCTTTCCAAGGCAATCCCTGACGATAAACAACTTTGTAAGCGTCTTTAAAACGGGAAATCTGAGCGGATGTAAAACCGCTTCGACGAAGACCTACCCGGTTGATCCCGACAACGCGAGACGTTAAACCGTCTACCATAACAAACGGAGGGACGTCTTTTGTGATGTGGGACTGTCCGCCAACCATCGCATAAGACCCAATCGAACAAAACTGATGAACGGCAACGCCCCCGGAAACAAAAGCGCGATCTCCAACATGAACGTGTCCGCCAAACATGACGTTGTTGGCTACAATATTATTGTTCCCGATAACGCAATCGTGAGCGATATGCGCGTTCGCCATAAAATAGTTGCCATCGCCAATAACTGTAAAGCCGTCTTCTTTAATGGAGCGATGAACTGTACAGAATTCCCGGAATGTATTGTTAGAGCCGATGCGAACCTTTCCAGGAGGGCCCGGAGGACAGACATGCTGTCCCAAGCCGCCGATTACTGCATTTTCAAAAACTTTGCAGTTCGCTCCCATGTACACGCCGCTTTTGATGGAAACGCGAGCGGCAATTTCGCAGCCGGATTCAATAACCGTATCGGATTCGATAATACAAAATGGTCCAATAATAACGTCTTCCGCAATCTTTGCAGAAGGGTCTACGATTGCTGTTGGATGAATGCTCACGGACGATTCCTTTCGCCGAATGATGTAAAAGTGATTTTGTTGAATACTCCTTAATAATAGAGAACGTTTCCCTATCGTCAAAACAAAATCGATGTGTTATTCTATAATATTTTACCGATTAATGCAAGGGCAATTTTAGCTTTTTGTTTCTTCTCCCGGTTCTACGTGAACAGTTGTATCGACAATTTCAGCGAATTTGCTTCTTAATTCGTCCTGAATCTGGTGAGAAAGATAATGCGCGTCCCGAACGTTCATGTTGGGATCGACCTGAACGTGTAAATCTACGCCGTAAAGAGACGCTCCCAAAGGCCGCGTTCGGGTTTTATGAACGCCCTGAACGCCTTTAATGGAAAGAACTTCGTCATTTATCCTGTTCGTCAAATCCACTCCGCCAGACGCGTCGAGCAAACTGTTAAACGTGGGACGGATAATCAAAAACGCGGTGTAAAAAATCATCAAACCGACGACAATTGTTCCAATCGGATCAAGAAACGCGAATTTTTCTCCTAAAACCAAAGTCGCTCCTACGGCAAGAGCGGCAGGAATGGAACTTAACGCGTCTGAACGATGATGCCAGGCGTTAGCGACTGTGGCTGTCGAATGAGCTTTCTTTCCAGCCGCGGCGGTAATATGAAAAAGCCATTCTTTGAGAAGAATGGAAAAAATCGCTGCGGATAACGCCCAGCCGTTGGGAATCGCAGCGGTTTCATGAGCGCCAAAAATCATATCGTAAAGGCTCATAATCGCATTGGATATCAGCTCGAATCCGACAACGACCAACGCGGCGCCAATCAACAGCGTTATGAGCGTTTCCAGTTTTGCGTGTCCGTATTGATGCTCGTTGTCCGCCGGCTGATCCCAGTATCGGCTCCCGACAAGAACGGCTACGTCCGTCGCCAAATCGGACATACTGTGAACTGCGTCGGCAATAAGAACCTGAGAATGTCCAAACACGCCTGCTAAAAATTTGGTTATCGCCAAAAGAATGTTCGAAAAGAAACCAATCCAGGTTACGCGTTGAATTATTGCGGCATTGGCTTGAACGTCAGGATCGTTTTCGATGGTCATGCCTATCTTTCTCTGGATTCCGCAATAAGCTTATCCGCCCCAAGATTTAACAGCCGTTGAGCAACGCGGCGGCCAAGTTCTTCCGCGTTTTGAGCGTCCGCGCAGTCTGTCTGTTCCAGCGCTCTAGAACCGTCCGCGGCGATAACCCGCCCGGTAAGTTCAATTTGAACGTCCTGAGAATTCTTTTGTGACAAAACGCGAGTCATACATCCAACCGGAGCCAGACAGCCCGCTTCCAAAACCGCCAAAAGAGTTCGTTCTGCAACCGTAGAAGCGAAGACTTCCGGCGAGTTCAACTGTCCAACGGCAGCCAACGTCGATTCGTCGCCAGCGCGGCATTCCAACGCCAATGCGCCCTGTCCTGCGGCTGGCATAAGCTGCGTTAAAGGAATTACCTGAGCAATCTGGTCGTCAAATCCCATTCTGCGAAGCCCCGCTTCCGCTAAAATAATAGCGTCAAAAGGAGCGGACGGCTGTTTACGGGGGGCGGGTATTACCCGCCCAAAATAACTTGAATCATTATTTTTCGCGGACATTGTCCGCTCCCCGGAAAGTTTGTTTAATCGCGTTTGAAGGTTGCCGCGAATGGGCTGAACGTTCCATTTGGGGTTAATCGCCAACAATTGCGCTTTTCGGCGAAGAGAACCCGTGCCGATAACCGCATCGTCCGGAAGCTCGTCCAAACTTTTATAAAAAGGACTTACCAGGCAGTCCGCAACAGGAGCGCGAGGCGGAACAGCCGCCAACACAAGACCCGGCGCCTGCATGGTCGGCAAATCTTTCATGCTGTGAACCGCAACGTCAGCGCGATTGTCTAAAAGAGCTCTTTGAACCTCTTTGGTAAAAACGCCCTGAGTTCCTATGGATTCTATAGGTCCAGTCTGGTTTACGTCTCCGTGAGTTGTAACATAAACCATTTCGACATCGTAACCTGAACGCTCCAGCTGCGAAGCCGTCCAATCAGCCTGCCATTTTGCCAAAGCGCTCTGCCGGGTTGCAATACGTATTACGCTCATTGGACGTCTTTCATATTGGTTTGAGAATCCGTTTGCTCGTCAGCAGACGTTTTCGACCCCGTCTGAGCCTGATTTGAAGAAGTTTGATCAGGTTCTGAAGCGTTCTTTTGCAATTTGGCGGAATCAGACTCCGTTTGTTCTGTCACAGCTTTTGAATTCTGTTCTGTTGGCGCAGGTTTTGGAACTGGGATTCCCTGTTCCCACGCCTGTAACGCCAGGGTTGCAGTATTCCATGTCCGGTTTTCTCGCCAATTGCCCCGAGCAATGACGCCCTTGTTATACTGATTGAGTTCAGTCAGAATCTCCTGAACCGCTTTTTTATCAGCAAACCAGTTCGCCTGATTTTCCAACGAATTTGGCAAGGACGCCCAAAACGTCAGTCGACGTCCGTTTGGATTTTCCGAACGAGGCGTAAACGAGGCGGTAAAATCGGATAATTCTACTGCCAACTCTGTATCCAAAACGCAGGAAATGACGTCTACTTCCAACTTAAGAAGCATTGGGATCGCTTCCTTAACTTTACCGCCAAAATCCATAAAGACAAACTTATCCGCTTCCCTCGCCTTGCGAATAAAACGTCTGTAAAACGGCGTCAAATCCGTAAAGTTGCGGACGGCTTCTTTATCCCAGCCTTTTTCATAACTTGAAATCGGATCGTACAGGCACAATCCGTCTAACGGGCTGTTTATCCACGGCTGAAGAGTTTTCTCAAAACGAACCAGTAAATCGTCGTAATCTTCTGTCGAGTCGTCTTCCAGCAAACTCTGCAGCATCAGCCATGGAGACAGAGGAAGAATGCCCAAAGTGAACTGTGACGTAATATCGCACAACAGTTCCATTGTTTGAGCAAAATTATTTTCGGACAAATCAATCGGTTCCGAAACCTGATTACAATATCCCTGTTCCAGATTGCGGCCGTCAATTATCAGTATATCAGAAGGATAACGCTGATACAAACGTTCCAGTATATCCCACTTTTCTTTCTGAATGGTTGGATCCGCTGTAAATGAACGAGGCAAACGATCTGGAGTTTCGTTAAAAATAGTAGTAATTACCCGATTTCTACCCGTCATCGGCAATTTGCCGCTGGGGTAGAAATAAGGTATAAAATCAGTTTGTATTTCTGTTGAGCTATCTGACGTATCCATGTCGAATAAAACAGGACGATTGAATCTGCAATCGTCCCTTGTAAATACACAGGCAGGGGGCGGGAAGCAATTAGCAATTATCAATTATTGAGACTCTTGCGTAATTGATAATTGCAAATTCCTAATTCGTAACTCTATATTCTAATAAGTTTACGTGCAGGACAAGCCCCCCCCTAAGAAAAATTTTCAGACAAGAGGCTGTAGTTCTTAAATTCGGAATACGGAATTATCTTTGAACAGCGCTTGCGTAATTGCTAATTGCTAATTCAGAATTAAAGTTGTTTACGCTTCATAACCGGGTTAATCTGTTTGGCGGTGAATAATCTCATTTCGACCTGTTCCATAGTTCCCTGCTTGTACTTCGTTGCATTAAACGGAACGACAAACAAGAATTGAATTCCTGTCTGGGTTTCAACGATTGAAACGCCTTCCGCCGGCCAGGAAATTTGATTGAGTTTACCCAAGTAATGGAACGGAGTTGTCGTCATAACATAACTGGGTTTGGACGGCATTTCAACCGGCTGACCAAAAACGTCTTTCTGGTTTTGAGAAGTGAACGTTCTGAGAGCTTTGGTAACGTCTGCTTTGTAAATGCCCGAAAAACCGCCCTGACCGCGGCATGCGGGAACCGTTGCGATCAACTGGCCAGTTGAACAATCCAGAAAATAGGTTGCGCCTGCGCCCCCTTCCAGCATTCCGGACGTAATAATGTATTCGCCGGATCTGTCAGCGCCGCCGGACGCCATCGTCTCACGGCAGTCGAAACTGTAGTAAGCGGCAAAAAAACCTGATGCAATGCCAATGCAGAACAAGGCAATAATCTGAAGACGTTTTGACATGGTTACACAACTCCATAAAGGGTAAAATGGTTATATCTCTCAATATGCAATATTTGATTATATCTATTTTATAGTAAAAATCCATACTTTACCAGAGCTACTAACAAAATTTTTTTAAAATTTTTCAAAAAAAACTTCTCAATTTAGATAAAATTTATCTCTTCTAAATTATTTCTATCCTATTTCCCCCTCCCCCCTTGCAGAATCATTAATCGATATTATAATACTGATTAATAAACGTCTGGAGGGAAACAGGGGTTTCCCGGGCGGATTAATCGCAAAAAGCATTTTTTGTAGTTCCTATTAATTAAAGGAGAGATACAGTGGCGATTCGCGTTGGTATTAATGGTTTTGGTCGTATCGGCCGTTTGGTTTTCCGTTGCATGGCTGCCAAGCCCGAAGTTTTTGACGTCGTTGCAATTAACGACTTGACCAGCAATGACATGCTGGCGACGCTGCTGAAATATGACAGCGTTCACGGCCGTTTCAATGGCACGGTTACTGCTACCGAAGAAGGACTGGTTGTCGATGGCAAGTTGATTAAGGTTTTCGAAGAACGCGATCCGGGCAATCTTCCGTGGGGCGACCTCGGAGTTGACGTTGTTCTGGAATCCACCGGTCTGTTCACGAAGCGCGCCGCTGACGGCAAACCCGGCTTCGACAGCCACAAAGGCTGCAAGAAGGTCGTCATCTCCGCTCCGGCTACCGATCCCGACTTCACCTGCGTTTTGGGCGTTAACGACGATCAGCTCACCGCTGACATGAAATACGTTTCCAACGCTTCCTGCACAACCAACTGCTTGGCTCCGTTTGCCAAGGTCATCAACGACAACTTCGGCATTGTCCGCGGTTTGATGACAACGGTTCACTCCTTCACCAACGACCAGCGTGTTCTGGACCTGCCGCACAAGGATCCCTATCGCGCTCGCGCTGCTGCCATGAACATGATCCCGACCTCCACCGGCGCCGCCAAAGCTGTCGGTCTGGTCATTCCGGAACTTCAGGGCAAACTGACCGGTATCTCCATCCGCGTCCCCACCCCGACCGGATCCATTGTTGACCTCGTTGTCGAAACCGCCAAGCCGGTAACCAAGGAAGCCGTCAACGCCGCCATGAAAGCCGCTGCTGAAGGATCCATGAAAGGCATTCTCGATTACACCGAAGACCCAATCGTTCTGCAGGACATCGTCGACGATCCCCACTCCAGCATTTTCGCCGGTCCGTGGACAATGGTCATGGGCGACACCATGCTCAAGTGCCTGTCCTGGTACGACAACGAATGGGGCTACAGCAATCGCGCTGCCGACCTGATCGAAAAGCTCGCCAACCTCTAAGTTAGCGTTTTGAACTAACGTTCACGTGCAAGCAAAAAGCAGATTGCAACAGACGTCTGCTTTTTGCTTTTTTTATATATCCTGTCGTTAATTCTTTTTGGACTATTAAATGAACTGTTCATCGAAGTTTACAGATTATTTTGGCGCTCGCGCCTTTTTCCCGGTAATTCATATTGATACTCAGGAATTGGCGATGAGTAACGCTGAAATTGCGGTAGAATCCGGCGCGCAAGGCGTGTTTTTGATCAATCACGGGCGCAGTTCTGACCATCGTCTGCCGTATATTGCCATGGCAATTCGACAAAGCTATCCAAAGCTCTGGATCGGAGTCAATTTTCTGTCCATGGTTCCTTTTGACGCTCAGGATTTTGTAAACGCGCTTGAACCGCCGTATCATTTTGACGGCTTATGGGTGGACGACGCCATGGTAGATGAAAGTCTGGCTGAAGACGATCCGAATCAAGGAGCCATGCGTTTGGCGAAAGAACGGGAGGCAATGACTTGGTCAGGGATTTATTTTGGGGGAACGGCGTTCAAATATCAACGTCCTGTTGAAGAAAAGGATTTGCCGACAGTCGCCAGAATCGCCTCCAAATATATGGACGTTGTCGTAACTTCCGGACCGGGAACGGGTCAGGAAGCGGATTTGAATAAAATCCAATTGATGAAAGACGCTCTGGGCGACTTCCCGCTCGGCATTGCCAGCGGCATCACGCTGCAAAACGTTGAACATTATCTTCCCTTTGTAAATGCGTTTCTGGTTTCAACCGGCATTTGCATGAACGATGGCAAAGGCGAGGATTTCTACCGTTTTGACCCCGAAAAGGTAAAGGCTCTGGCGGATGTAATTCACAAATAAATTCTCCCTGTGCAAGCAGGAATACACGCAAAAAAATTAAATACTCATAAACCCGAGAGAATTAAATGAATAACGAACTGTTTGAATACGAAATCAACAACGATAGCGTTACCATCCTAAAGTACATCGGCTATCAGGCGGAGGTGGATATTCCATCTGAAATTGACGGAAATCCAGTAACGATAATTGGCGACAGCGCCTTCAAGGACTGTACTTTCTTGACGTATGTGAGTATTCCCGACAGCGTTACCGAGATTGGCGATTTGGCTTTTTCGGGCTGTTCGTCTTTAATAAGCATTCTGATTCCTGATAGCGTAAGAAAAATTGGCAATTCTGCGTTCAGCAGCGATTTAAAATCAGCCTATGTTCCCAAAAAACTCATGCTTACGGGAAATAATTTCAAAAATCTTTTCGAATTGGTGCACTGCAAATGCGGTCAGAAGTTTGTGCTTGATCCAAACTCAAATATCAATCCTGTTTGTCCCCGATGCGGCTTAGCGAATGAATACGTAAGTCCACCCAACGGTACTGTTTTCCTTATAAAAATACTTTTCTTGATTTCCTGTTTTTACGGTTCATATGCTTTGTCTTACATAGGATTTTGCAGTCCAATTTTTATCATAGCATCCATTCTTTTGATATTTTCTGCTTTCATACCGTTGCTTATAGATGTAATCGGCATAATCCGTTACGAGTTTTTCAAAGCTTCGACTGATCCTGATCTGGCAAAGCGGATGCGGTCATCTTCAAATAATAAACTGACAGAGGTTTCCCAAGTCGAATCCGTCTCAGAGACTTCTGATTTCTCCACCGCGTCAATTGAAAATGCAGACAATAACTCAGATGATGAGGAAATCCCATTACAGGTTTTTCAGACTTCTCTGGACGAGAACAAGTCTTATCCCCATTTGCAGTCTCTTCCTGATTATCATCATCAAAACGTTTCGTTAGGATGTATTCAAATTCCGATATTAATCATGATTGTCCCCGCGATTGCTATATTCGTTCTGCTCATTATTTACGGGAATTTTGCGATGTCTCTATTTGCCGCCGTAATGGTCGCATCGACAATTATATCGGCTATTTTCATGATACGGCAGGAAGTTTCCCCGCTTCAAATAACGGCAAATGAAAAAGGCATTCAATGTAACAAGATGAAGCCGGATACGATTCCGTGGGATGGCGTCAGCAATATAACTTTCCGCATATCGCCAGTTATACTGCTTTCATACGCCATCAAAACGAATTTAACTATAACAATTCAACCGAAAGGACTCCCCAAACGCTCTCTCTTGCTGCGTTTTAATAACGAGTTTGAAGCGCATCTGTGCAAAAATGCGCTTGAAGAATTCTTCCGAAGATCCAAGCTGCAATCGTAAGCGTCGAAAGAAATAATATGAATTCAGCAGCTAAAATGCCGATAATATCTCGTTTGCAACGGATTTCTTAGAGAGGCTCTGGAGGGAGAGGCTCATAAACCCTCCCTCCTGCAGATTTTAGTCTTCTTGTTTATTCTCCTCATTCAGATCCTCCGTTGGAAGATTAAAAACAAAATCTTCAACGGGAATTTTTCTCGGCTTCGGCGGCAAAGAGGCTTTGATTCTTAGTTCAATGAGCAAATAAAGAGCAGCCGCTATTAAAATGGTAACGCCCAAAATGAGCCAGTACGACGGCTCGTTTTCAGATTTTGCCGCTTTGAGAGGCTCTTGCCAGGAAAATCCTTTAGCCAAAATCAGCGGAGCTGTCATAACGTCGTTTTGAGCTGGATACGCCCAGCGTTTGATGAAAAAGCCGGTGCAGTCTATACGCTGAGGCTCAATATCTTCTCCTGTCGGAAATCCCGGAGGAATGCTGATAGAATTAATGATAATCGGTTCCGAGGGCGAACTGTCAGGAGAAACTGCAATTTGATAAATGTACTCTATATCGACGTCTTTATTGGTCTGCTTAATTGGAATGCACTGCCGAGCGTTTCCGCGTACATTAATCAAAACGCCGCGAAACGTTTTTGGCGTCGACTTAAGCTGAACAAAAGGAACGTGCCCAAAAGAATATTTGTTCAATTCCGATTGTGGAACGTCGCGTAATATTTCAATGAGATTCTTCCATGCCGGCAGATCTGACGAGACCCAATAGCTGTTGTCGAAAACCTTTTCAAGAGCGTCTTTATCAACTCCGGGATAAAACACTCGCTGCTCCAACGGTTTAATTTCGGCGTCTTCGCCAGGAATGGTTTGCTGAGTAAGCCAGTTCCAGCGATCGGGGTGCATCAATTCTGAAACTATAATCAGAGCTCCGCCGAGAATCAATACTATTAGCAGTACGCGAACGTTGACTATTTTAATGCCCATAGCAATAATAACAATATGGAGTGAACAGGCTGTTCAGCCGAAATTCGAGTCAAAACAGGTAAAATATTAATGAACAATTCATTTTTGATTTTATGTTCTATTTTACAATATTAGACGAATTATGAATCTGAAAATGGAGAAAAAAATGATAAATCGTATTGAAAAGACAAGAAAAATCAAAAATTTTTTCAAAAATGGGGTATTTTTCTTGAAAGGCGTCTTGATATTAGCAAAATTCTGTTTAAATTTAAATAGAAGGAATTTATTGCTACTGAAGTTGAACGATAATCGTCTTTACAGGATAGAAACTATTAAGGTTAGTTATTTTGTAATGTAGAGTTCAGCTCCCGTTCGTACTCATATATTCAAACGAGGTTTTATCCATGAATTGTTCTCCCCGAACTTTTTTCCCTGTTTCAGGCGTTGCCCTTGTCGCAGTATGCTTTATTGCGTTAAATTTGCCTGGAGCTCCGTCTCAGGCTGCAGTTCCTCAGCCTCAAGCCGAAAAATTTGTCAATGAACTTGTCAATCCAGATAACGGCTCAACCTATCCAGACATTGCCATCTATTACTTGGAAACTATTAACAAGGATGGAACTATTCCTGCGGAATACAAAAGCATATACGATATGGAAATGGGGCGTTTGCACATGCTCAATTCCAGCTTTCAGTCCTCGCAGGACGATCAGCTCAAAGAAATTGACGCCGCTCACGAGAGCTTTGCCAAGTTCATTAAAGAAAATCCAAATCATCCACGCGTTCGAGAGTGTTCTCGTCAGTACGCTGGTTTGATGATGGCGCGCGGTACGCTTTATCGCGATCTGTCTGTAAAATCTACCAACAAAAAAACTGAACAGCGAGACGAATGGATGAAAATTTCCCGCGATTCGTTTACAGCCGCTCAAAAAGAATTTTCGGCAAACCAGCAACGCGCCAAAGAAGTTCTTCAACAATTCAAGAAGGATAAGAAAGAATCGGGAGAAGAATACGATGAAGCCGTTACAGACTTTCTTCAGGCGTGGCTGGCAGTTGCTGGAGCCTATTATGAAATCGCCCAAACCTATCCTGCCGATTCAAAAGAATATAAAGATTTCCTCGAAAAATCCAGAAAAGAATACAATACCATTTTTGAAAAGTACGGCACCAAGGAACCTCCGTATATCGCTGGTCTGTACGCTCGAGTTCGCGAAGGTCGAATCATGATGGATCAAGGCGTCTTTGAAGATCCAAACAAAGTTGATAAAGGCGCTCTGAGCATTTTTGATGAAACGTTGACTTTGGACAACAACGCCGCCAACCGAACCATGCGCGACGAAGCCTTGTTGTATTACTTGCAGTCTGCTGTTAAGTACAAGAACGAAAAAGAACCGGAAAAGAAAGGGAAAATTCTCGATCAGGCTTTAGCTCGTTTTACTGAATGGTACGAAAAAGACTACTCAAATGCGCGTCTGGGGCAGATTCTTACTCAACAGCTGCTGCTGGCTGGCTGCGACGTTGCGGCAGATAAAGTCAGCAATCTGTCAGACGAACAAAAGAAAGCTCGTCAAAACGCTGTGTTAGCTAAAAATACGCTTGAGATTCTTGAGATTCTTACAAAAACTTCGTTAAAAGACGAAGCCAAAGCTATCAAGTCAAAATTGGGCGTAGTCGGACCGGTTGAAAACATTCCTCCGGAGAAAATGTCCTATGCTGAACTAAATAAAGAACTGGACAGAATCCGCAGTGAAATTGTTGACGCTCAGAATGCAATGGCTTCCGCTCAATCGGAAGAAGAAAAGGCAGAAAAACAAAAGAAGCTGCTGGAAGTCGGTGAAAAATTCCTTAAGATTTACTACCTGGCAGAATATCGTCGTCCTGTAGACATTACCGGCTCGGAATTGCGAAAGTTGAATTCCAACCGTTATCTTGCCGTTTATATAATGTACCTTAAACAGGACTTTATCACCGCTTACATGCTTTCCGACTTCGTCGTTCGAAACTATTCAACAGATCCTATTAGCGAAGGATTGGCAGATTTGGAAATGGGCATTTTGCGAAATCAATTCAGCGCTACGGTTCAAAAAATGCGGAAAGACGGACAAAGCGACGCCGCTATTCAGGAAGCCACAAAATTTGAACTTACCAGAATGGCAAAGCTTGCTAAACTTATTCAGACCCGCACTGCGGCAAAAGGTCCGGATATGGCTGACAACGCCTGGTCATACGTCTGCGACTCGTGCATCGATATTGGCGACACAAAACGCGGCGAAGCGGCGCTGAATATGATTTCTGAGAATTCTGACAGACGCGCTAATTGCGAAATTCGAACTGGAAACCTGTTGTGGAACAATTACCTTCGCGGCATGCGCGCCGATTTGAGTTCCAAGCCTTCCAAGGAAAAGTTGGCAGAGTTTAAAGACACGTCTCAGAAGATTTTGCAGAACGGCATTGACCGTATGAAGAAAAATATGGAAGCTGGCGAAGAGCCTACTCCCAACCTGGTTACTGCTACTTATACGCTGGCAAACTTAAAGCTCAATTCTGGCGATGCCTCTGGCGCTCTGGATTTGCTTAACGATCCGCAATTTGGTCCTTTAGCATTAATTAAAAAGGACTCGCCGCTGGTTCAAAAGAACGAGATGGATATTAAAGCTCTTCGACTTGCCCTTCGCGCTTTGGTTGCTTCGCAGCAACTGGACGACGCCAAAAATATTATGGACTTGTTGGAAAAGCGCGTTGAGATGTCAGATAGTGCGGAAGAGAATGGCAAAACCAAAGAAGAACAGCTTACCAATATTTATCTGACTTTGGGTATGGAATTAAAGGAAAACCTCGAAGTCTTTAACCGTGAAGGTCAAAAAGAGAAAGCTGATAGTCTCGTTAAAGGATTTGAAGTCTTCCTTGACAAGATCGCTTCTTTGCCTAACATTAAATATGGACAGATGGCATGGGTTGCCCAAACGTATCTGTCGTTAGGCGAAAATGAAGTTGCGGAAAGCAAAGAAGTCAACGATAAAGCCAAAGCTTACTTTGGAAAAGCTGTTGAAACCTACGAGGGAATTCTGAAAAACCTCAAGGAAAAAGAAAATTTTGTTTCAAAAGACGCTCCCAAAGTCATTCGTCTTACTGACGAACGATTGGCTCGCTGCCTCGCTGTCAGTGAACAGTACGAGAAAGCCATTGAAAAGATGGGAGCCATTCTTTCCAAAACGCCAAATGATATTGACATTCAAGCCGAAGCTGTTCGCTGCTATCAGAAATGGGGCGAAACGACAGCAGATCCGGAAAAATCGGCAACGTATCTGAAAAAAGCTCTCATCGGCTGCGGAAAGGATTTTCTTACTTCCGAACAGAAGGATCCCAAGCAGAATGACAAGCCTGCTATTTGGGGCTGGAATACTCTGTCAAACAAAATGCAGACTCAGATTACCAAAAACCATTCGCAGGATCCGCGCGTTATCAACACCTATTACGAAGCCCGTTTGACTATTTCAGATATTTACTTGAAGCAGGCGGAAGGAATAAAAGACTCTGCCAAACAGTTGGAGAAACTTCAGGATGCTGAAAAAGTGCTTTTGAACACGCATCGATCCTTCCCAACGCTGAATAACGAAGAGACCTTCCAAAAGTACGACACGCAGCTTAAGCTCGTTCGCACTAAAATGAAGACGCTCAATCCGGAAGTCGTTGTTAAAGGCTTCTCCGAACTGGAAACCGCAATGGGATTCGCTTCCAAGGGAGATTTTCAGGAAGCGATTACCAGAATCATGACGGAATTGTCCAACCCGAGAACTCGTAAATCAACCATTGACGAGATGCAGCCAACGCTGGCTGGCTACTATTCCAAATGGGGAGAAAAATCGGAAAAAGACGATCCGGAAAAAGCTAAAGAGCTGTATAACATTTCCCTCAATGGAGACCCGAACCATTTAAATGAAGCGGGAAAGCAGATCTTTTCTGGCTGGAACGGCGTTTTGAAGAGCGTTACTAACGAAAATGGCGAACCGATTCGCAGTACAGATCCTGAAAAAGACAAGCTCATTGATTATCTGCAGGCTCGATTGTCAATCGCTGAAATCAAGTACAATCTGGCGCTGTTAGAAATCGCAGACGCTCAACCAAAGGAAGAGCAGCCTGAAGAAGCCCCTGCAACTGAAGAAGAAGCTCCTGCGGCTGAAGAAGAAGCCCCTGCGGAAGAAGCGGCAGACGAAGACGCTTCAGCCTCTGAGTCGACATCGGATGAAACAGCAGCAGAAGAAGACGCTCCGGCTGCTGACGAACCCGTTGCGGAAGACGCCGCTCCGGCTGAAGAAGAAGCTCCGGCTGAAGAAGCGCCTGCTGAAGAAACTCCAGTTGAAGGCGCTGAGGCAAAATCAACTCAGACTACTGAAGAACCGGCTCCTGTAAAAGAAACTGAAGCTGACAGCGTTGCCAATACTAATCTTCCTCCGAAAGCTGTTGAACTTCTTATGGAAATCAAGAAGATTCTTCGAGAAGACTACGACAACTACAAATCCATTCAGGCGGATGCTGAAATTTTAGGCAACTCTGATATTCTGCAATCTTACGATTCACTTCTTCGTAAGGTTCAGGAACAGCTTGGCGAACCTGCCAGCGGTTTCGCTCCACCGGAATCGCTTCTGCCTAAAAAGACTGAACAAGAAACTGAAGAACCCGAAAAACCAGTTGATCCTATGATTATCTATTGCGTTTTGGGAGGCATCGGAGTTCTTGGTTTGATTATCATTATTATTGCATTCCTTCCAAAGAAAAAGAAGTTGGTTGAGAAGCAAAAGGTCAACGTAACGGACGGCGGCATTGCCGTTGGTTCAGAAAAATTCGAGGAGAAAGTCGACCTCGGATTCGCTCAGGAAGAAGGCGAAGCTCAGGAAAAGATCGATTTGGGATTTGGCGGATTCGCAAACAATGCGCCAGCGCCAAACGGCAAGATTGACCTGGGATTCGGCGCTCCGCAGCAGGACGTTGCGTTTAATTTTGACTTCGGTAAAAAACCTGCTCCACCCGCTGGGAAACCCGCTCCGCGTCCGGCTGGGCAACAGCCCGCAGGGAAACCCGCTCCGCGTCCGGCAGGGCAACCGCCCGCAGGGAAGCCTGCTCCGCGTCCGGCTGGGCAACAGCCCGCAGGAAAACCTGTTCAACGTCCGGCAGGTCAACAGCCCGAAGGAAAACCTCAAAAACCGACCGATAAGCAATAATAATTCAGCATATTGGTTGTTTATCAAACGTTAATAGTGTATT
The DNA here is from genome assembly GCA_017407125.1 of Thermoguttaceae bacterium. Lineage (GTDB taxonomy): Bacteria > Planctomycetota > Planctomycetia > Pirellulales > Thermoguttaceae > RUG11551. The sequence goes on along the minus strand of JAFQXE010000033.1, from coordinate 36,585 downwards.
TAATTGAAAGTTTCACACATTATATTCAGGGAGTTACTTATGTTCAAAAAACTGTTTTTGACGTTGATCTCGATTATTGTTATCGGATCTGTTGCTCTGGCTCAGAACGACACCATTCACTTGGAAAACAAAACATTGAAGTGCAAAATCACTGACATGACAAGCGTTGAATTGACCGTCGAGGACCGTGGCGTCGAAGATGTTATTCCGGTTAACAAAATCAAGAGTATTTCGTTTAACCGCGAGCCTGCTCAGTTCTCCAAAGTTCGTTCGCTTATTGAAAGCGGATCTAATGAAGACGCATTGGAACTGCTTACGAATGATCTCCGAGATACAATGGGCGGTTCTAAAACCCTCAACCAGGAAATGGATTACCTCCTCGCCAAGGCAAAGGCAAACATTGCTCTCAGCGGCGGAGCGGTTACAAAAACAGACGCTGCCAAATCGTGCGAAGCGTTTGTTACAAAGTATCCCAACAACTATCATTACTTTGATGTCTGTGAAATAACCGGCGACCTGTATGTTTCCATCAACACGGAAGCCAGTCTGAAAAAGGCGGAAGAGATGTATAAGAAACTTATGGCAGCGCCATGGAATGACGTAAAAATGCGTTCGTATTCCGCCATGGGCAAAATTTTCCTGGCTCAAAACAAAGTTGAAAACGCTCAGAAAGCCTACTCTGCCATTCTCAAAATGGAAGATAAGAGCGCTGCCGCTGACCGTCAAAGACTCTTGGCGAAAATGGGCCTGGCTAAATGCAAGGCGCTTTCCGGCAACTATAAAGAAGCGGTTAAAGACGTTGAAACCATTCTTCAAAACGCCCCGCCAGAGGATTACGCCATCAACGCGTTGGGATACAACACTCTTGGGCTTGCCTACATAGCTGGCGGACAGGACAAAGACGCATTGGTCGCGTTCCTTCAGGTTGACCTGCTCTACTCACGAGACATTCAGAGTCACATCGAAGCGTTGAAGAACCTTCGTAAACTTTGGCAAAAGATGGAAATGCCTCTTCGCGCGCAGGAATGCACTGCCAAGCTGAAGAATTATGGCATTGACAACTAACCAAACAAACGTTTCAATAATTCCATTAAGCATTGGACTGTTTGGGAATTTCAGCCCTCCTTTTGATGAGGATATTTAAATGGTATTTTTTATTTTGATGTTGATTATCCTGGGCGCGACAATTGCATTTAGCGTCCGGGATGGTATATGGACTAACCTGATCAGACTGTTCAACCTGATTTTTTCCGGTTTGATAGCTACGACGTATTATGAAACGTTAGCAGGATTGTTGGAAGGATACGCTCCCACGTTTACGTACCTTTTGGACTATCTGTCAATTTGGCTTATTTTCATCCTCGTTTACGGGGTATTGCGCGAGTTAACCATTCGATTAAGTCTGGTTAAAGTCTGGTTTCCAGCCATTATTGACAAATGGGGCGGCGTAGCCTTGTCCGTTATACTCGGTTTTACAATGCTGTCATTTTCCGTTTTTGCGCTTTATACTGCGCCGCTTCAGCCAAACTACTGGGGGATTCACAACAGTCCCACTCTCACAGGCGGCTGGGCAGTATTTACTAAAATGGAATCTGAGGGAGCGTTGCAAGCGGGGACGTCTTTTGGCGAGACAAAGGATTTCTACAAACGCTACAATACTCGGCGAGAAAATCAGGAAAAGTACGCATCTGCTCATGAAGGGAAGATTCGAATTCACCCCAACGACGTCGATAAGCACAAACGTAGATAGTATTCCTTTGTTTTCCTGCCTTGTTCAATTCCTATGATGTGTGGAATAACCGGCTTTATACGCCTTAACAATTCAACCTCTCCTGACGTTACGCCGGAGAGGTTGACGTTTATTACAGACCTTCTCAAACACCGCGGTCCAGACGATTTCGGAGAATTCTATGACCGTCAATCCGGCTTTACCGTTGGCGTAGGGCATCGACGTCTGAGCGTTCTGGACGTTGCCGGCGGACGTCAGCCGCAAATCGACACTTCCGGAGAACCGCTGGTTGTCGTCTACAACGGCGAAATCTACAATTATCGTCAATTAAAAACGGAACTTGAGTCGAAGGGTTACGTCTTCAAAACAACCTGTGACACAGAAGTCATTGCTCCGCTGTATCGGGAATACGGCTTGGACTTTGTCCAAAAGCTCCTGGGCATGTACGCCATCGCTATCTGGGACAAAGCAAACCGCAAGCTCATTTTGGCTCGCGACCCAATCGGCAAAAAGCCGCTCTACTACGCTCTGGAAGAGTCTAGAGTCATTTTCGCCTCGGAACTCAAAGCGGTTGTCGCGGCAGACGAAGCGCTCAAGTCGGAACTCGACCCGGTCGCCGTTGACGAGTATTTCACGCTGCAGTATCTACCCGCTCCGCGAACAATTTACAAACGAGTCAGCAAACTCTGCGCCGGACAGGTTCTGGAAATCTCCGTTGGGGAAGATCGGCTGCGCGTCAACTCGGTTTATCCCAACACGGTTCGCGACTGGATCGCCGCCGGGCGAAAGAGTTTTGCTGAAAGAAACGAGTCTTACGAGCAATCCAAACAACGCTTGAACGACGTCCTGACTCAGGCGGTTTCCGACCGTATGATTTCAGACGTTCCCTTGGGCGCTTTCCTGTCCGGCGGAATTGATTCGACGATTGTCGTCGGGATTATGCAGTCCCTTTCCAGCCGACCGATTCAGACGTTTTCCATCGGTTTTGACGACCCGGCTTTTGACGAAACGTCCTACGCTCAGGAAGCGGCTCAATTCCTCAAAACCGACCATACTCAGCTTCGCGTTACGCCGGACTCCACCGCGATGATTGCCGAGCTGGTTTCGTACTACGACGAGCCGTTTGCGGACTCGTCCGCCCTGCCGACGTGGTACGTATGCAATCTGTCCAGAAAGAGCGTAACAGTCGCCCTCAACGGCGACGGCGGCGACGAACTGTTTCTCGGCTACGACCGTTACAAGGCGGTGAAAATCGCCTCTCGCGTCGACCGTATCTGCCCGGCGTTCGTGCGTTCCATTTTAGGGAAAAGCGTCTGCGCCGTTCTCCCGCCCAATCTGCGACAGGGGTCTCTATTAAGAAAAGCGCGCCGCTTTGCGGAATGTCTGCAAATGAACCCTGTCGAACGCTATCTGGACTGGGTGAGCTTCTACAACGCTCCGCGAAGAAAGAGTCTTTTCAGCGCCGAGTTCCAAAAGCTCATCGAGCAGTCCGCTCCCGTTCCGGGTCAGCCCCCTGCTCTGACGTACTTAAAGGACTTTTTCGATCCGTCGTTTTCGTCACAGCCGTCGCGTCAGATTTCGCTGATGGACTTGCAGACGTACATGCCGGAATGTCTTCTGGTCAAAGTCGACCGCGCCGCCATGGCAAACTCGCTCGAAGGACGCAGCCCCATTCTCGACCGCCGCGTTATAGAGCTGGCGTCGTCGTTCCCGCAAGATTGGGGACTGAGAAACGGCAAGACAAAGCAGATGTTTATCGATACGTTCTCCCGATTCCTTCCCAAAGACATTCAGACGAGAAAGAAACAGGGATTTGGCGTCCCGCTGTACAAATGGTTCAAGTCAGGACCGCTTCACGACTTGGCGGCTGACGCGTTCTCGTCACAGCAGTTTAAGAACAGCGGCATCTTCCAGCCGGACGCTGGAACGGCGCTTCTGAACGAACACGTCAGCGGACGATTCGACCATTCCCACCGACTCTGGGCGCTGTTATTCTTTGCCATGTGGGCAAAGAATATTAAATGAAAGGCGGTAATGGAGTTCGCGTAAGCGAACGGAATTACGCATTCGCCGGAACGGCGAACAAAATATTGGGACAGCCATACACCAATGACGATACCAATCAACGGCGAACAAAACGTTGGTGTAACCATAAACCAATGACGTAACCAATATTTCAAAAATTATGTATTCATCGCCGATTGCATATTTCATAACGTTTACAACTCGCGGGACGCGATTGCACGGATGCGAAAAGGGGTCTGTCGATCGAAACGGACGGTATATTGACGTGTTCCCTGAATGGGAGGAAACGGAACGCGACAATATGAAATTTTCGCCGATTTTATTTACCAAACCACAACGGGAAATTGTCCACGACGCCATTTCAAAGTATTGCATTAAACGGTCGTGGAAATTATATATTTTGGCGGTTCAATCGAACCATATTCATATATTATTAACCGCCGACAATACCGACCCGGATTCCGTAGCAACGTCGTTAAAATCAGCCGCATCGCTCGAATTGCATAAACAAAGACAATTTCCGGACGGTATTAAAATCTGGACGCGATTAGCCAGTACAAGATACGTTTTCAACGACGAAGAATTCCAATCCGTTTTCGATTACATAAATAACCAATGACGTTGCCAATCAATGGCGAACAAAACGTTGGAACAATCATAAACCAATGGATTTTGGTAATTCCGGCATTTCGGTTTGATGAATTCAATGGAAATTGGTATTACCGGCTTTTCGGTTCGCCTTCGGCGAACTGCGTAATTCCGCTCCCTCCGGTCGCTCCATTACCGCCTTCCATTTCATTTCCACCTACCCCATCGGCTGACCGTCGTTGTCGGGTTCGGGAATTTTATCTTTCGGGAACGCCTTGTGCCACAAATGCGGAATAAGCAGATTGAGCGGCATTCGTCCGTAATGGGAGCGAGCGTACAAGAAGAACGAAGAAAATCTTGCAGAGAACGGACGCAGTTCATACGTCGGCGGGGCGAGGGCGCGAAAAACCGTGGCGTCCATAAACGATCGGGCGAACAGCCCGGGCCCCATCTTGCGTATCGGCTTAACCATCTCGTCTGGAATAGGCGTGTCGAGAATCTCGTGAGAGTAATGACTCGCGTAGTACAGCGGGCGCGTCTGCCCTAACTGTTTGGCGCGATCCAGAAGCCGCGTCCAGAAGTCAGACGATGTCTCGCTAAATCGGCGAAGAAGCCCGTCTATATCAATTATGTCACGCAGCGAGCCGTCAATTTCCCCTTCCTGAAAGGCATGAACGGCAGCGTGAATGACCATGTCTACGTCTTGCAGCGATCGCCAGCCGGAAACCGTCGGCGCCCACGGGTTCTCTTTTTGAATGCTGTCTGGAACGGTCAGCGCAACCGCCGAGTCGAACAGCGGCGTTGCGTCCAGATGGCGGCGCGACGTCTCCGGCAGAATGTTGTGGTGCATGTCGATCGTCATGCCGCGCTGAAGGTTGACCATCGGGGGAATTTCGTGCATCCACTGACGATAATACCGTTGGTCGTAGGGGTCGTATTTTCCGGACTCCCAGCCGTTGTCCAAGAGCGTCTTTTCCGCCTCTTGAATAGCGGATTTCGGAACCAGAACGTCGAGGTCGGAAACGAGCCGCCCTTGAGCGAACTCCATTTCCTGATAGATGTACGACGCGCCTTTGAGCAGAATCTTGACGCAGTCGAGGTTATGCAGGACTTTCTCCACCTGACGGATTTCCCACATCAGCGCCCGCTGATGATGTTCGGAATACGTCCACGCCGCGTCCAGAGCCATTTGAGCCGGTTCAGGAATCTGATCAAAGCTTTCCTGCTGCGCCAGCCGGTACGCCCACTGACCCGCCAGACGAGAACTGCGTGCCTGACGCAAAAACAGTTCCCACTCCGGAACAGAGTAATAACAAACTCTGTCCGGTTCGTTCCAGTATTTCAGCAGGACGCTTTCGCGTACGAGATTCATGTTATTCATCAAACAGCTCTTCCAGCTGCGGAACAAGGTCGTCCAAGTCGGAGTAAACGACTTCGTACATTTTCGATTGTGACACAATATGTTTAATCGCCATAAAGCCGGCGGCGCCGAGCGTCTGGAAATTAAACGACTGCTCCGCCAGAAGCATAATCGCCTCTGACTGCGGCAGTTCCGCCCATTCGGTTTTGGCTCCCTGCTTGTACTGAGGCAGGAGAATCATGTGGGGCGTCGACGGCTCGTCCATGCGACTGAGGCTGTCCGTCGGGACGCGAACGTGAGCGATGGTTCCCTTGGCGGTGTTGTAATTCTTTTTGCCGATAAAGGCGTCTGGATGTCGCTGAGCGACAATGTCGATCGCCGCATTTTTCAAACAAATCGGACGGCACAGCGGCAGGACGTCAAAGGTTTCTTTTCGGACGATTGTTAGCTCGTCAGTCAGCAGCCGCCACGGATTTTGCTTCAAAGCGAGTTCAGCGCAAAGCGTGCTCTTTCCGCTGCCGGGCTTTCCCGCCATGAAAATGCACTTCCCGTTGCGTTCCAAACATGCGGCATGGAAGAGCAGATACTGATTCGCCCCAGTGAACAGCGTCCAATTCAGCCCCCATTCCATCATCGCAATTGCAGCCGCGGCAGGATAGGGCTTATAGGGGATATGCCCGTCAATTTCAAAAATCACCTGCGGACGATACCAGCGGCGCAGCCCACGCGGATAATCAACCAAAACGCTGTAGTCCGCCATGCGATCGTCAGCGAGGGGATAGTCGCGGTACAGGTTTTCCATATTCCACGCAATGTCCGCCATCGACGACCGAATGCAAATCGCAAACGGCCCCATCTTAACGCGCAAACCGTCAGAATGCAGTCGCTGGCGTATTTCAGCAGACGTCAAAGAACCGACGGTAGGAACTGTTTGGGAAGGCATTACTGCGGGGGGCTGGTCAAATTGGCAAATTGCTGGTATAATGGGAGGAAATGGAAGGCGGTAATGAAGTGAGCGTTAGCGAACGGAATTACGCATTCGCCGTTAGGCGAACTTAATGATGGGTTCAGTTTTTTGGTTCGCCTTCGGCGAACTGCGTAACTGCGCTCCCGTTGGTCGCTCCGTTACCGCCTTTCATCAAATCACTAACCACTATATTATACACATAAACCAATCTTTAACAATATGAACCAGCAAGAAAAAAACACTGTCGACAAAAAAACATCTAATTTTGGGTCGATTATATGGAATCCTGTTACCCGATTTTTGGGTTCTTTGCCCTTTGGACTGACGATTTTGATTCTCCTGACGGCGGCGATGGCGTGGGCGACTCGAATTGACGCCCTGTACGGGTCGCAATGTTCCGCATGGGGGTTTTATCGCGCCGGCTGGTTTATTGCTCTGCTGGCGGCTCTGGCTCTTAGCGCGTTTTGCTCCGCGCTCAATCCCAAACGATGGACGAAACGCAAAACCGGGTTTATGATTATTCACTCCGGCGTGTTGGTCTTGCTGGCGGGCTGCGCTATTAGCCTCATCTGGGGTTGGGAAGCCGATTTGACCGTCTACGAGGGCTGTCAAAGAAGCAAGGCGGTTTCCTCTCAACACGTTTTGAATATTCGCATCTTCCCCAAAGACCCCGACAGCGATTTCCAGAAAAGTAACGACGCCTTTGAACAGAACGAAAAACAGCCGAATATTATTGACCCGCAAATCTCCTGCCCGATTGCGCCGGGACCGATTTCGTGGTCGCAATACAAAAAGCTGAGTTGGTTTCCGTGGGGACTGGTCAAGCCCGCGCCGGGTCTGATTTACTCCGGTCAGGGTTCCGGTTTGAATATCAAAGTCCGTATGCTGGACTTCAGAAAGCCGTATCGGGAACTGACCGTTGACCAGACGCTCACGCTGGCGGTTCGTCCGGCGCTGAAGTCCGAAACGACTAAGAACGTTTCCGCTTCCGGCGAGTGGACGGAGATCACGCTACAGGCGTCGAGAAACATTCAGGAAGGGCTTATCGGGAGAAGCCGTCTAACCGGCGGACAGCAGGTTACGTATCGACGCTTGACGTCGGACGCGCAAAAGCAGTCGTTCCTCAACGCGCCGAAAAACGCCGTCGATAAAGACGTCTTTACGTTCGTTCACGCTGGAAAGACGTATCAATTTACGCTGAAGGATTTTCTGCCCGAGGGCAAGACAATCGAAGACCTTCGCAACGGCGACGACGCCCCGCTGCCCAAGGTTCCGCTGGGCAACGACGTCGCTTTGACGATGATTAACATGGAAGATGCGATGGGAGCTGCGGTTTTTGACGTTTATAAAAAAGACGCGTCCGGTCAGTACGAAAACGCCGGTTCGATGACGCTGCTATGTCTGCTATCGGAATTCAACCGGAACGACTCGGCAAACGACGTCTACGGCGAATATTTCCGCCCGGAATCGACGGAACAGAAGATCGATTCAACCGAAGACAATCCCATGGCGTCGATGAGAGCCAAACTGCTCGGCCCGCGTTTAGAACTGGCGATGGATTCTTCCCGGACGATGTACTATCGATCCGTTGTCGGGAAGACTGTTACAACCGGCGAATTCCCGTACACAACCCCCACGCTCGTTTTTGAGGGAACGCCTTACGCCGCAGTGGTTCAGCCGCGCATGGACGCTCCCGGCGTCCGGTACATGGAAACGCCGCTGGAAGAACAAAAGCCGTCTGAAAACGATTCCGCTGCGGCTCTACTGAGCGTTGAATGTAACGGACAGACGACAGAACGCTGGGTTACGCTGGGCGTGAACAATCCTATGTCCCCGCCGGAATGGTATCGTAACAGCGACTCCTGGACAATTCCCGTCAAAAACGACAAGGGGGAATCCCGCTGGCTGACGCTGACCATGCCGCGAAAAACCGTCGACCTCGGATTCAATCTTTTGCTGGAACGCTTTAATCGACGTCTTGACCCGGGGACGAGCATGCCGAGCCATTACTCTTCCGATGTAACAGCGCAGTTCCCTAAAAACAGCAAAGGCGAATCGAAAAAGTATGAGCATGTCAACATTCAGCTCAACCAGCCGGTCAACTTCGTCAACCCGAACAACGGGCAGTCGTACCGGCTTTATCAGTCCTCGTTTAACGGACCGCTGGACAAGTCTGGGGAGTTGGCTAAATGGGTCGCTAAAAATCAGACGGTTAAAACCAACGCGTCTGCCCCGCTGTACTCGTCAACATTTACTGTCAATTACGATCCCGGCCGCGGCTTGCTGTATCTGGGCTGCTTGATGGTCTGCGCTGGAATTGGGGCTTTGTATTATCTTAATAAGGCAGTAGGCAGTAGGCAAGAGGCAAGAGGGAACAATCAAGGGGCTGGCGTCAACACATCAACAGTTGGGATTCTTTTGGCAGTCATCCTGTCAGCGCTGATGTCGTCAAACGCTTTGGCGGACGATTATTCTTCGCTGGCAACGTTGCCGGTACTGGATTCCGGGCGCGTTGAGCCGCTGTCAACTGCCGCTATAGAAGCGGTAAAGAGCATTTGCGGGACAGATTCGCCGCGGTTCTCGCTGGATTCGGCGCAATTGACCGGGGAACTGTCTGCGGACTCGGCGGCAAGAATCACCCGATATTTTACCGACGGCGGAAAGACCAAGAAATTCTCGGCTCTGGAACTGTACATGCTTTGGCAGATGGAGCCGGAGGTTTGGGAGCATATCCCGTTTATCGAATGTAAAAACCCCGACTTACGGCGTCTGCTGGGCGTCCCGCTGGTCGACAAGAACGGCAAAGCTTTGAAGTACGTCTCGCCACGGCAGGCGTCCAAGTCAACGATTCTCCCGGAATACCGTTACAACCTCGAATTGCAAATTCAGGCTGAACAGCGAGCGGGAATTCAGCATCAGCAGTCCAAGCTGGAAAAGTCGATAATAAAGCTCTTTGACGCGGTGGAACTGTACCGCAAGATTACGTTCTATCCGCCGGCGTCACAGAACCCCCGCATGGCTTGCGCTCCCATTGTCGCCCGACTTCTGCAAGATCAACTCGCCGGCTGGGGAATGCAATTGCAGGCTACGTTGTCAACGTCCACAGACAACGCCGTGAAACAGATTCCTCAGACGCTTTCCCAGTTTGGGGAAACGCTGAGAATGATTTTCCTGGCAGACGAGAACGACCAAAACGCGCAGCGCATGGACAGATCTTTGGGAACGATTACCCATCTGATTGACCTGTATTCGTCAACTCTTGACATAGCTGTCGGAGAGTTGGAAAAGAACTCGCCGCTTGTCGCTCAACTCCAAAAGACGAAAACTGACCTGGCGCTGATTCGTTACCATCTCTATGACGAAGGCGGGCTGCCGGGTCTGGTTCCGTCGCTCAATCCAGACGCCGTCGATTTGTGGCGCACCCCGGAAGATCGTCTGCCGGTTTGGCTGCCGATTACCGTTTTGCTTTATGGGGACAAAACCGTCCTCAGCGGGTATCCAGAAACGAAAATCGAATCGTTCCGCATGGCGTGGGACAAAGCCGTCAAGGCGACAGCGTCCAATAACGCCAAAGAACAATCCGCCGCGTTTGCAGAGATTCGCTCCGTCTTGAAAGACCTCGGGCGTTACGCCGATTCCAAACGAGACGCCCTGCTTCCCAAAGACCGTTTGGACGCTAAAGTTCTGGACGCGTCACGGTATCCGACAACGCCCAAAGCGGACAAACTGCTTCAATGGGAACAGACTTACTATAAAACCAAACCGTTTAACTGGTCGCTGATTTTCTCGACGCTGGCGACGCTCGCCTGTCTGGCGCTGGCATTCTTCCCGAAACGAAGCAAGCTCGTCTTTGCCGTTCCTGTAACGCTTTTGGCGATTGCGGTGATTTATTCCGGTTTCGGACTTGGCTTGCGCGGATACATCATGAGCCGGTCGCCGGTTGCAAACATGTTTGAAACGATCATGTTCGTTTCGTTCATGTCGGGCGCGCTGGGATTGATTCTTCCGCTGGCGCTGGCGTATCCAGAAAGAATGCGTCAGGCGTGGAACGACTCGCGATTGCAATTCCGCTGCCCGCTGAAACGATATTTTCTGTTACAAATTGTCCGCTGGGTTCTCGCCGCGATTCTGTTTTATATGATGGTCTTCGTTTCTTACGGGGCGGGACAGGGTTACGCCGCCGTCAGTCTTCTGCCGAGACTGGCTTATGGAGCGGCGCTGCCGTGCGTTTCAGACCTGTTTGTCTGGCTGTCGTCGCTGGCTCTGCTGGGAATTGTCGTCGTTTACGTTCCGCGAACAATCATCTTCCCCTTTATGATGACGCGACAAAATGCCGATTCGCAACCCACAGTTCACAGTTCACAGCTTGTTCCTCTGCTATGCGCTTCTGCGCTGACGACGTTTTTAACGGCGGCGGCTTTGCACGCGCCCATGTTCAACGACAGCCTGAAGAACCTCATGCCGATTCTCCGTGACAACTTCTGGCTGGGCGTTCACGTTATCAGCATCGTCGGCGGATACGGAACCGCCATGCTCGCCTGGGCGCTGGGCGCGGCGGCTCTGTGCGCGTTTACCGTTGGGAAGTATACAACAGATGAGTCCGGCGCGGTCGTTCCACCGGCGATTACGTCTACGCTTTCCCGGCTGATGTACCTGTGCATTCCCGCCACGATTTGGCTTTTGGCAATCGGGATTATTCTCGGCGGTCTTTGGGCGGACGTCTCCTGGGGACGCTTTTGGTCGTGGGACAGAAAAGAGGTTTGGGCGCTGATTTCGATGTTCGTCTACCTGATTTTCGTTCACGCCCGGCATTGGGGCTGGTTCAAGCGCAACCGTGACATGACCATGGCTCTGACGTCCGTCTTCGGCGCGCTGGCGATTCTCATGGCGTGGTACGGCGTCAACTACCTGCTCGGCAGCGCAATGCACGGATACGCGTCCGGTTCCGGCGGACTCGTTCCCGCTCTCGCCTTTGCCGGAGCTAACGTCGTCCTGACCGTCATGGCGCTGATACGATATGGGATAGTTGGGAAGAATTAAATGGAAGGCGGTAATGAAGCGACCGAAGGGAGCGGAATTACGCAGTTCGCCAAAGGCGAACCTAAAAGCCGGAATTACTAAACACCATTGGTTTATGGTTGTTCCAATGTTTTGTTCGCCGTTCCGGCGAATGCGTAATTCCGTTCGCCGTTGGCGAACTCCATTACCGCCTTTCATCGATTGGTAATCTCTTTGGATTTCCTGTTCTTCCAATCGTAATAGTAGCACAAAAACATGTCGGTTGCTACCATAGAGGCGTCGATAATATACAACGCTACAACCCAGTCCCAGGAATAGAGATATTTATGGATAATCCCGGCGATATAGCCAATCACGACAAGCCAAAGAAAGAAATAGCTTTTCGTGCCGGAGGTCTTGAATCTGTATGTTTTGGCGATCGAGAAGGGCCACGATGCGCCAAAACAAATCAGCATGATGATTTCAAATACGCTCATTTGAATTCCGGATTATTCGCCGTCGCGCCGTAAATCCGTCAGCCAGAGGGCAGCCATACGAACCGCCAAGCCGTTGGTAACCTGGTCGATAATGGCAGACTGCGGACCGTCGGCGACTTCCGCCGTAACTTCTACGCCGCGGTTGATCGGGCCGGGAGCGATAATCAAAACGTCTTTTTTCGCCTTCGCCAGCCGGCGAGCGTTCATCGTATAAAGAAGCTCGTACTCTCGAACGGATGGGAACGGTCTGGACTGCTGACGTTCAAACTGGATTCTCAGCAAGTTGAGCACGTCAACGTTGGGAAGAATTTCGTCCAGAGAGTAGCTGTATTCAACGCCGATTTTAGCCCATTCAGACGACACGAGCGTTGACGGACCGCAGAGAATTACCTTCGCACCGAGCTTTTTCAGCCCCCAGATGTTGGATCGAGCGACGCGGCTGTGAGCGATGTCGCCAACCAGAGCGACCGTCTTGCCTTCCAAGGTTCCCAAACGCTGACGAATTGTCAGGATGTCCAGCAGAGCCTGAGTCGGGTGAGCGTGCGCGCCGTCGCCGGCGTTGAGGACGCAGCCGCTGGCGTTTTCGCTGATAAGCTTTGGCGCGCCGGGCATGTTGTGTCGAACGACAAACGAGTCGACGCCCATCGCCTCAATATTTCGGGCAGTGTCAACGACGGTTTCCCCTTTCGACATGGAACTGGTTCCTGCTGCAAACGCCAGCACAGACGCCCCGAGCCGCTGAGCGGCAAGCGTAAAGCTGCTTCGCGTTCGGGTGGAGTTCTCGAAAAACAGCGTGCAGACCGTTTTGCCGGAAAGAAGATTGAGCTTGTTTTTAGCGGACTTGCAGATCGTTCGGAACCGGTCGGCGACGTCCAACAAAAGAGTGATGTCCTCGGCGGAAAGGGATTCCAGACCGAGCAAATGTTTGTGCCGCCAGCTGTCGACGCACGGCAATGTGGAAATAAAGTCGTCCATGAGCGAACTCTCAAAAGAAGAATGGTATTTGGATAACTTCTATAGATTATAACCGGAATTAAAATACTGACAAGGGAGGAGGAAGACGACAGGATAAACGACCATACCGCCTCCTCACTCCTCATTCCTAACTCCTAACTAATTTTTCTCCCCTCCCCCTTGCAAAAATAGAGAATGAGTGTATAATCTGCCCTAATGTTTTATATGGCGGAGTTCCGGTTCTGCCCGTTCAGCCTCTGAAATACATATATTTCAGATTGTGAGAGCCGCCGCGGTATACTACACCAGGTTGTTAGAAGTCCAGGGGAAAGACGACTTTCAGCCGGCGTCTGAGGAATCGTTTCCAGACGTTTGTATTTATTATATTTCATTTTAACAATTATTCAAGGTATAGTTCAATGAACGAATCAACGAATAAAGCAACAATGAACAAAACCTATTGGGCGAAACCCCTTGAGGTTGAGCATAAATGGGTCGTAACCGACGCGACTGATAAAGTCGTTGGTCGTTTGGCTCGCGATATTGCTGTCCGGCTGATGGGCAAGCACAAACCCACTTTCACCCCGGGCGTCGACACTGGCGAATACGTCGTTGTCGTCAATGTTGAAAAGGTTAAGTTCTCCGGCAAAAAATGGGAACAGAAACGCTACACATGGTACACGGGCTATCCGCGTCTCCGCAGCGTTAACGCCGCCACTCGTCTGGAACAGCGCCCCACGCAAATTCTGTACGACGCTGTTCGACGCATGCTTCCGAAAAACAAGCTCGGCCGCAAAATGCTCGAAAAGCTGAAGTTATACGTTGGTCCGGAACACCCGCATCAGGCGCAGAATCCGGAATTGGTTAATCTGGGAGCCAAATAACGCTCTGTTACTTTTAACATACACGATAAGAAAGGTTAAATAATTATGGCTGATAGAGTAGTTATCGAAGGCAACGGACTCAACGACGCTCTGGGAACCGGACGCCGCAAGTCCTCCATCGCCCGCGCCCGCATTCGCGCCGGCAAAGGTCAGATCTCCATCAACAAACGATCGCTCAACGACTTCTTCAAAATTGAACAGCACGTCAACGCCGTCATGGCTCCCTTGCTGGCAACCGAAAAAGCCGAATCCGTTGACGTCATCATTCGCGTCGAAGGCGGCGGAATCACCGGTCAGGCAGACGCCTGCAAGTTGGCTATCGCCCGCGCCCTGAAAGCGTTCGATCCGGAAACCGAACAGGTTCTCCGCGAAAAGAGCCTCCTCACCCGAGACGGTCGAGAAAAGGAAAGAAAGAAGTACGGTCTGCGAAAAGCCCGTCGTGCGACTCAGTTCTCCAAGCGTTAATTTTACGCTCGTCGAGACTGCGGTCTGACGTCATAAAACGGGAAGTGAGAAGCGAGAATACTTATAACAAGTTGCCTCTCGCTTTTCACTTTCCGTTTTTTTTGTTATTCATTTACTCTTTTTGACTTTTACGAACATGAACACAATTGAACGCTTTGATCGTTACGTCATTCCAAACTACACGCGATACCCGGTAACGCTGGTTCGCGGCGAAGGCTCGTACATTTGGTCGGACGAAGGCAAGCGTTATATCGACTTCTTCCCCGGCTGGGGCTGCGACATGCTCGGGCATTGCCCGCCGAAAGTCGTCAAGGCGATTCAAGATCAGCTGGAAAAGCTCGTACACGTTCCCAACTCCTGGTACATGGAACAGCAGGGAATCTGGGCGGAAATGCTGTCCGAACGCTCGTTTGGCGGGAAAGCCTTCTTCTGCAACTCCGGCGCGGAAGCGAACGAAGCGGCGATAAAGTTTATCCGTCTTCACCAGGTTCCCAAAGGACGCTATAAAATCATCACGTTTGAAGGCTCGTTCCACGGCAGAACGCTGGCGACGACGACCGCGACGGCTCAGGCGAAGTATCAAGCCGGGCTGGGACCGCTGGTACCCGGGTTCATGTACGCGAAGTTCGGCGACCTCGATTCCGTTCGAGAGCTGGTCGACGAAGAAACCGCCGCGATTTTCATCGAACCTATTCAGGGCGAAGGCGGGATCCGCATTCCTCCAGAGGGATTCCTTCAGGGACTGCGTCAGATTTGCGACGAAAACGACTTGCTGCTGCACTTTGACGAAGTTCAAACCGGCTGCGGTCGAACGGGTTACTGGTTCGCGTACCAGAAGTTCGGCGTTACTCCCGATTCCATGTCCCTTGCTAAAGCGATTTCCGGCGGAGCCGCCGCAGGCGCGTTCCTGGCGCGAGCTGACATCGCCCACGACCTTAAACGCGGAATGCACGCTTCCACCTTTGGCGGAAACCCCATCGCCGCGGCTGGCGGTATCGCGACCATCCAGATGATCGAAGAAGAACATCTGCTCGAGAACGCCAAAAAGATCGAGAATTACTTCCGTCAGAGAGCGGAGCAGATGCAGCAGAAGTGCAGTCTGATTAAGGACATACGCTGTGCCGGAACGATGATCGGCATTGAACTCAACGTCGAAGGCGCGTTCGCCGTCAAAGAGTGCATGGAACGCGGGCTGTTAATCAACTGCACCCACAACGTCGTCATTCGTATGCTCCCGGCTATCAACCTGACCATGGATCAGGCAAAAGAAGGACTCGACATTCTCGAAGACGTCATCGTCAACCATCAGGCGTAAAAAAAATTGCAGTCAGAACCTGCTCTGACTGCATGCGTTTACTATAAAAACAAAACAACGCTTTGCGAAGAATAACTCCTTTCTTCGTAAAGCGTTGCTTTTTATATACCGTGTTTTGAAACCGGGTATTAGAGAGCTCTCAAAACGCCAACGGCAATGCCGACAACCGCCGGGCATTGGGTGGAATCTGCAATGTCGCCCTGACCGATCTTTTTGACGGCGTCTGCGCCCCATTTGAGCAGGGAAAGTTTGCCGGTTTTAACGGTTGCTAAAACTGTTTGCCCTTCGCTGGCGGGAACGTCCGTACGAACGACAATGACGTCTCCAGCAACGATTTTAGCGTCGCTGAACGAATTGTCTGTTACGGTAACGAACTGGTTGGCGCCGTTAACCGGAACGACCTGTTCCAGAATCGTCTGAGAAGGATTTTCCGCCGGAACGAACTGGTTGTTGGCAATAGTCGCTCCCGCAACCAGAGAACTGGATTCCTTCTGGTTGACAAGCTGAATTGATCGGGACAAGTGCGGCTGACGGGTAATCAAACCCTTCTTAATCAACGCGCGGAGATGCCCAATAACGCCGTTGGGAGAATTGATCGAGACAGCGTCCCCGATTTCGCGAACGGTTGGGCAATATCCTTTTGCCTTGATTGTCCGCTTGATAAATTCATAAACTTCTCGCTGACGGTTAGTCAACGCCTTGGATTTTCTGGGCATAATTTTCTCCAGTTTTCAAAAACTTAGTGGGAAAACACTTATAGGGAACAAAGTTCCTGCTATTCAGGATGTCGAAAAACCGAGCGGCTTATTCAGTCGTTAAAACGGAATTCATTTGAAAATCCGTTTAATATTTTAACTCAATACAGGAAGTCAACTTCCAGCTACGGCGCCAACATTAACAAATATATTTCACTTCCTATAACGACTAACCTTACATTATATTGCAAGAATATATAAAATTTTTATAGCGCTTTTTTATACCGCATAATATAACGCTCACATGTTAATATACGCAATCTTTGACAAATATTCACGGGTAAAAATTGTATAGTTTTTCAACATTCAAAACTAACATTATTAGAATTGTTTATGTAAATTACCAGTTTTATTATCATTCCTGAAATTCTAACAAAAGATTGTTGATATAAATTACGATTCAAGAAATCTGGACGACAATGCGTTCGATGACGCATCACGCCCATTTACCACGGTTTTTCCAAAGAATTGACAATGCATCGCGCCAAGCGGTCGATGGCTTCCTGCTGTTCCGTTGCCGTTGACTGCCCCGCGACGGGAATCATGGAGCCGTGTCCCAAAACGATGCCTTCCTGGTCAAGAGAGAATTCGCACGAACATTCCGGGCTTAACGTTCCTCTGTTAACCAGTTCAACTTTTGCTTTCATTTCGAGATTGTCCTGACGCGGACCGCCCCATTTGTCTTTGAAATTGATACCCTGTTTGTAATCGATAATCTCGATATTGAGAATAGCATTGGCGAGATTGGCCTGAGTGATTTTATAAGGAGTGCGAAGTTCCACCTCTTTTGCGACCGCTTCCGTAATCCGTTCACTCATGTGCGGACCTAACGTCGGCGCTTTAACCATTGGAATGTAAATCGTCTGTATATTGGCTGTATACAGAGACTGATTCCCAATTTGATAACCGGCGCAACCGGTCAACAGGCACGCCGTAAGGAGGGTCGTCAGAAGCGCAAAAACGCGATTCATGTATTAAGTCGTTGATTGTTCGTTAAATTATCAATCCTCTGGGAAAACGTACTTGAGCCATTCAAACTTTTTCGCCGGTTCTGAAGGCAGATTGGCAATCTTCTGATATTCGTTTCTTGCCTGCTGCGCCGATTCCGTTCCGGGATAGTCCTGCTGAACGTATCCGTAGTATTGTCTGGCGGCGCCGTAGTACTTTTTGTCTTTGTAATATTCCGCAATTGCCATATCGCGCTGAGCTTTCTGCTCTGCAAAATGGGACTGAATTTCTTTAATCTCCGATCTCATCTGAGCGTCCAGTTCCGGACCGTAGAAGTTGATCAGATGGTTGGCGATCTTTTCCGCGTCTTCCAGCGGTTTGGAATCGTAATGAGAGCCAATATACATCTGAAGCTTGCACTGCAAGTTGAGCAGATATGCGCGAACGATGTATTTGGAATTGGGATAATTCTCGCACAAATGGTCGTACTGTTCAGACGCCTCTGTATATCGTCCATCGCGGAAATAGTTGTTTCCGCACGCCATAACGGCTGCGTCTGAAAAAGTCCCGTTGGCATTTTGCAGCTGAGCGCTGGTAAACGCCTTGCGAGCGTTTCCGTTTGTATCAAACATCGGTCTGCGTTTATCCCAGAAATTGGGGGCAAACGTATTGTAATGATATTTGTCGTACATGTTTTCCCAATAACGTCCAATGGAAAACATTCTTGCCGCCATACGGTCTGAATAACGTGAGTTTTCGTAGTTTTTGGCAACCTTGTTATACTGTTTGAACGCTTTGGAGTACTTGTTGTCAAAGAAGTAACACTCCGCCTCCAGGAACATGGCGTCTTCTTTAAGAACCGTGTCTTTAACCGAGCATTTCCACTGGCAGGACGAGAACTTTTTCGCCGCGGCGGAGTATTTTTTCTGAGTGAACAAATCCAGTCCTTCTTTGAACAACGACTGAGCGGCTGTTACGCTGGGCAGGTCGTTGACTATATGTCTGTAGGAATCGACGAAAGCGTCTCCGATATATTCGACGTCCGAACCCGTGCCGTCGCCGTCAACTTTTTGATCTTTGATGAGCGTGTCGTACGAATTATCAAGCGTTTTCTGATCGACTTTTGGCGAAGGGTTGGCGTTGATGTTAGCCGCAATGGAGTCCCAATCTTTGACGGTTCCGCGAACTTGCATGCTTGTACAACCGGCAAAGAGCGCAACGCTCATCGCGGCTATGGCGCAAAGTCGACAGAGTTGATATTTAGTATTCATATTTAGTTGCAAGGCGCTTTTTAGTTGCGAGTTGCGAGTTGCGAGTTGCGAGAGAATCAAAGCGACCAACGGGAGCGGGTTATTGTCTCTCGCGCGGGAGCGCGGTTTGGGGGCGGCGCCTCGCCGCTTAATTAAACATTTGACTGTATCGCTGCATTTTCGGCGCCCAGCCAAGGTTATGAGCTATGTATAAATCTGTTAAACGGCGCAGCTCTTTGCGGTGATTATCCGCCGCTTTAAGCCGTCGCCAAAGGTTGTGTTTCGTGTCGGCAAATTGCCGGGCGATATCCAAAACCGCGTGCGAAACGAGTACGAGCCGCGTTCGCCCCGGTTTGCAGTTTGGACAAACGACTCCGCCGTCGATCAGTCCAAACGCCCAGCCCGCCTGACGGGTTCTTTTTTTCCCGCAGCAAACGCAGGCGTCCCATTGAGGCGCAATCCCGATTATTCTCAACATCTGCCAGTTGAACCGGGTCAGCGTTCGCCAAACTTCTTTGCCGGCGGTCAGGTCAGCCAGGGTTTCGTCGGTCAAGTCGAACAGTTCTGGCGACGGGTCGAATTCCGCCGTGAACGAATCAATAAGCTCGACAATGTAATATCCGGCAAACAACGCGCCGGGATTGTTTCGGTCTACTCGAAACCAGCGCTGAAGGCTCGCCTGCGTGAGCAGTTGAAGTCCCTGCGAACGGACGTAATGCGTTGTTTTCAGGCGCGCCATGTAATCCAGTCCGTTGTCGAACGGATTTTTTTCCCGGCGCGATCCTTTCGCCAAGGCGGAAAACTTCCCGAATTCTCGCGTATAAAGCGTTGCAATCTGGCTTGTATTGCTGAATGGAACGCTGTTTAGTACGATGGTTTCTGCGTTTTGAGCCGCCATGAAATATCCTTCTAAAACATTCCGCCCATGGTAAAGCTGAATATTTCTGTTTCGTCGAAATCGTTTTTCGACACCGGGAAGGCAAAGTCCAGCGCGATCGGCACGGATCCCATCATGGGAACTGTGATTCTGAAACCGAACCCGACTGACGCTCTGTAACGATCTTTCCACGACCCGAAGTTGTAGTCTGACGTACCAGTGTCGCAGAAAATAACGCCTTTGACCATGTCGTCAGCAGTAATCGGGAACAGGTATTCGGCGCACGCCAAAACCTGAGTGTAACCGCCGACAGGAACGCCCATGTCGCGAACCGTTGCTTTTCGGTAACGGAAACCGCGAATGGTGGAAATGCCGCCTGTGAAATAATGTTCGTAAATAGGAGTGTCTACGTCCGTCCAATCGACTGACGTTTTGAGCGACAAAACGTGACGTCCGGAACCGTCTGGCCGTTCGTACAGCGGAATAAACTTTTTGACGCCGAACGACGCGCGCGGATACGTGTAGGAGCCAAACACCTGTTCAAATTCCGCCGACATATACCAGCCCTCTGTCGCCATGTAGGGGCTGTCGCGCTTGTCGTAAACCAGTCTGGCGCCGATGCCGTACAAGGCGTTCGATCCCAAAGCGTCTTCCAGTTCCGGAGGCGTCGGCGAAATCGGATGATACAATTTAATATTGTACCCTCTAAACGTCAGGTAACCAACCAGATCTTTATGGAATCGATAGCCCAAACTCGTCTGACCGCCCAATCGTTTTTCGTACCATTCGTCATAAAAGCGTTCGTAGTACACGCCGCTGATATCCCAGGATATATCTGTATTTAACAGGTACGGCTCTCCAAAGCTGATGCTGTATCGCTGAACGTTTGTACCGGGCGAGGCTTCGATCCGGAAATGCTGACCTCGACCGCGGAACGCAACGCCGTTGTACCAGTCTCGGCAGGAACGCGGCCAGCGAGTCCAGTCGAAGTTTTGTTCTTCAATAACGACCGAGCCTAAAAGACCGGATTCGCTGCTAATGCCAATGGAGAACATCATTCGTCCAGTTCGAGTTTCTTCCAGCGACGCGGCAATCGGAATCGTATTCGGCCCATCTATCGGCGACTGGAAATAGTAGTTTCCAGAATAGGATTGATCAAACGACTGCGCTGCCGGATACGGGCTTCCGGATTGTCCTGTTGGGCTGTTAGGAGCCGGAATTCCCGGCTGCATGGGCAGGTTGTCGCTGTAAATATTCTGTCCCACCGCTCCAGAATACGGCGCCAGCTGCGCTCCCGTCGGAGCGGATTCCAAAACGCTCTGTCCTTGAGCGGCGCTATTATAGCCGTTGGCAGGCGTCCAGTTGTTTTGAACGACCGCCGTTCTGTTGGCGCTGGCAGGCGCGTACATCTGAGTCGCTGGCGCGGCTGTAACAGGCTGATTGTAAACCGACTGCTGAAGCGTTGGAGAGCCGACCGCCTGATTGACTTCCGCCCGCGTTGACGGAACCGACGGCTGACCAAAGGGATCAAATCCGTAAGTCGTTTGATAACCGCTCTGGCCTAAAAAATGCGGCTGACTGCGGCGCTGTTCGTCTTCTTTGGCGTATTCCTGCTGAACGCTGTTGTTATTGTATTCTTCAAAGGATTCCGTATACAGTTGCGAGTTATTTTCCAGGAATGAATAGTCTGAATCGCCGCTCTCGTTTCGAATTTCCCGTCTGGAGCCGTCGCTGGAATTCATCTCGACGTTTTGCCATTCGACGCTCTGCTGGCTTTCGTTCCATGTTCCATAATAATTGACGTCAACCGTCTTCTGGTTTGACGGCGCGGACGCAGTCGGCGTGTAACGGGCAACGTGCCGATACTCGCTTTCGGAACTCTGACCGCGGAAAGAATTGGAGTTCTCCGGTCGGGTAATGGGTTCCGCCATTCTCTGACCATCGCGCTTTTCCATGTCTTTGATTTCCGGCGGCGAATAGACGATGCTGGGTGAAACGCCCTTCTGCGGATCGTTGGCAAACAGCTGAGACGCCTTGAGACGACGTTCGGACGCGCGGATTTTGTTCGTGTCCATGATGTCGCCCGGCTTGACGGTCATGCGGTTAAGAACCGTGTCGATTTGCGTCTGCGGGTAATCGCCTGCAATGAGAACGTTCACACGCCCTACGCGATAGACGTCGCCTTCCTTAATACTGACGACGATGTCGCACTGACCCGGCGTTTCAAGATAGCGAACGTCCGGCTTGACGTCGGCGAAGACTCTGCCAATGGTTCCGTATCGTCCCTGAATCTTATTTATGGCGCGGGTAAGCTTGCTCTTATTAAGATAGTCGCCCTTGTCGATTTCCATCAGCTCTTTGAGCTGTTCCGGCGTAAAGCTGTTCGCTCCAGCTATAACGATGTCGCGGATTTTGTAACGTTTGCCTTCATGGATGTAAAAAACAACGTCCGCCCATTGTTCTGAGGAATTAAACTTGACTTCTCTTCCGATGCGAACGTCGAGAAAGCCCAGGTTTTTGTAATAATCTTCCAGCGTTCGGATGTCGGCGTCGAGTTTCTCGTAGTCCAGCTCTCCGGCAAAAATCCACAGGAATCCGTGTTTGGACTGAACCTGAGTTCTCAATCGGGCGTCGGATACAATCGTGTTGCCTTCAAAGCTTGTCCAGTGGACTTTCTGCTTGGGTCCTTCGTTAATCTGGAAAATGACGCCGGGGTCTGACATCTTCAAACCCTGAACGACCGTTACAGTCGCGCGCGAAAAACCTTTAGAACGGTAAAATCCTTCAATGCGCTCTTTGGCAGACGCCACTTCTGAAGGGTCAATCGCCCCGCCAACGCGAAGGAGAGCTTCCTTTTCCAAATACTTTTTCCGAATCTTCTCGTTGCCAACGTAACGAATATATTGAATCGTTCGACGTTCAGAAACGCGAAACTTGACTTCCAGCTCAACGCGTCCGTTGTTTGATACTTCTTTAAATAGCGTCTCTACGTTAACAAACATTCGGCTGTAAATTAAACGGCGAACGTCGTCTTCGAGAATCTTTTTGCTGAACTGACGACCAGGTCGCGTTTTCAAATACGGAACGATTTTCTCAAATGAATACTGATGATTGCCTTCAATTTTAACGTCAGCAATCGTCAAGCCTTCATATCGTTCGGCGCTTGAAGAGCTTCCTGGCGCGTTATACATGTTAAGAATAGAAGAATGATCGTCTTTGGCGGCAGCCGACGGCAAAGCGTTGGACATCGAATTGACATTGCCATCGTATGACGGAACCGGCGGAAGATCAGGCGAATCTGACCCGATTGCCGTTGGATCGACCGACAACGCTTTTTCCGGCATAATTCCCGGAGGATACTGCGGATCTGGAACGTTGTCATTATCGTATTCGCCCGGAAGCGCCTCTTCAATAGCAACCCTTGACGACCCTGTCGTTCCGTCAGGACGCATATATTGCTGACCATAAAGGGTCGTTCCGCATAAAAGCGTCAAAACCGCGATCACAGCTGCCGTCAGGAGCCTAAAATTAAGCGTGAATCGCGTCTTGCAACCGGTTTGTATATTCATCACATTCATGGATTATCAAGTTAGCGTTGGGCGCTAAATACTATTCCTAAAAAATATCAGATAATGGGTAAATACACAATTTCTAAAAATATTGCAAGAGGGATTTTTTTAATTCGTATTACTTACAGGGGGCGGGTATTACCCGCCTAAAAACAATCAACCTTTATTTTCGCGGACAATGTCCGCTCCCCGGAAGACCGCCCTCAAACTTTACCAATCTTAATTATTTTTGAAATTTTATCGTTTTTACCTAAACTTTTCTTTTTTGCATACCGATAGCAATATAGGGAATTTGGAAATTCTCTAAGTACCGTTATATTTCCATCTTAATTTAGAGAAAGGTTTTATTATGTTAAACACACTGTACACCATTGCTGGCGGAATCGCTCTGGCGGTTGGGGCTCTTGGAGCATCAGACGATTTTGACGGCGCGCAACTGGCTCAAAATGCTTTCTTCGGTCCGGAAGACGAGCTAGAAACCATTGACGAACAAGAAACGGCGACCGAAGAAATTCAGGTTGCAAATGACATCGATGAATGGAACGAAATCACCGACGAGACCCTGAACGTTTCGTTGACAGACGACAACGCTGTCCTGAAAGAGATTATTCCTGCTGACGCTTCCGACAATCCGGAAGAAACTTCTCAGTTAGCGACTGAGGAGTTGTCCGGAAATGAATTCTATCGAATTCTTGAACGCCAGTATGAAGACGCCATGACGGCGCTTTCTTTTGAAGAAGAACAGGAAATTGCTCCTGAAGACAATCCGGAAGTTGCTCCTGAAGAAGAATCGGAAGTTGCTACTGAAGATGATCCGGAAGAAGCGATTGAAGACAGCGACCCGTTAATCATCGGAGCTGGAACGGAAAGCAAACAGAATGCCGATGCCGATGATTTCGATTTCGAAACAACGGAAGAAATTACATACGATGATAGCAATGATTTGACTGCTGACGTTGAACTTCAGCCGGAAGACGACGTCAATGCGGAAAAAGCTTTGGAAGAGGCTTATTCGAGCAGCGTCATAGAAGAAAAACCCTGGTTGTTTACTGATGGCGACAGATTGCCTGACATTCCTGAAGAGGACATGAACCGTCTGATGAATCAAACGCCGAATAACGAACAGCCCGAAAAAAATGAGCTGTTGGAAAATGAAACTATCAACGTTCAAGAAATTCCTGTAATTGAATCCGACTTTTTAGACGTACCGGAAGTAGACGTTCCCGAACTCGACATTATCGCCCCGCCTCTGTTCGACGAAGCCGAAGATGTAGAGGAAGCTAAAGAAGCCGAAACCGCCGACGACGTCGAAGTTGAAACGACAGAAAATGTCGAAGCCGAAGCTGAAGAAGCTGAGGCCGAAGTAGTTGAAGCTGATGAAGCAGAGACCGAAGAAGTTAAAGCTGAAGAAGCGGAGACCGAAGAAGCTGAAGAAGCGGAGACCGAAGTAGTTGAAGCTGAAGAAGCGGAGACCGAAGAAGCTGAAGCTGATGAAGCTGATGAAGCTGAGACCGAAGAAGCTGAAGAAGCCGAAGAGGAAGATACCGAAGAAATCAAGATTGAAGACGATTTAATCATCAGTCCGTTGGAAGACGACGCGGCTGAAGTTGAGTCAAATGACGAAGCTTTGCTTATCCCGTCGTTAGAGATCCCTCCGGCAGTTCTTTCCGAAGAACAGCGAGCGAAAATCACAGAAGAAGTTGACGCGATTGCCAATCCGGACGACAACTTCGACAGCTGGATTCCTCGTCAAATTCCGGTTTCCGGTTCTGTCGACGACGCCCAACCGCAAACCAAACCGGAAGATGATTTTATCCAGAACTTTTCCAGAAAAAACGTTAAAGAATCCATTCTGGAAAATAATGGCATCGACCTTGAATAATTGAAAAAAGATAACAGACGAAATTGTCTGGCTGGCAGCTAACAATTTTCATTTCCTCGCAACTCGCAACTCTGAAAAGCGGCGAGTTGCGAGCGTCTGGAAGTCCCAATAATCTTCGTTAACGTCTAATATCTTTTCTGCTTTTTCTTTTATTTTTTCTTCTTTTTACTCACAACTCCTCACAATAACGACAATTCCCTCTGGCGTTACATGGAACCCGCGGCGGCGATCTTCGTCGGCGTCGAATCCGGCTTTTAATCCTGTCGGGATAACGACGCCCCGGTCGATTATGCAGCGGCGAATTCTCGCGCCCCGCCCGACAACGACGTCGTCAAAAAGAATTGAGTCCTCTACAGTCGCGTAACTATTGACTCGAACGGATCGTCCCAGAACGGAATGGTTGACCTGTCCGCCGGAAATGACGCTCCCCTGACCGACGAGGTCGGTTCCTGATTGGACGTGGGTAACGCCGAAACAAGCTTTTTCGGAGGCATAACCTCGTCCTTCTGCCCGTGCGGCTTCGCACCCTACTGCGCTGTTTATCGCCTGACCCTGTCTGTCACAATCTGAAAAGACGAATTTCGCCGGCGGCAGGTCGGGATTGTACGTTCTAATCACCCAGGCGGGATCGTACAGATTTAGTTCCGGTTCGATGGCGATTAAATCCATGTTCGCTTCGTAGTAAGAAGAAATCGTTCCGACGTCTCGCCAGTATGGACGCTGACCAAAGTTCTGATTTTGCGACTCCTCGCCGTCCGCCCCGCTCTGGTCAGAAAACAGATAGGCGAAAACGCGGTTCTTCTCAATCGCCTCCGGAATAACGTCCAGACCAAAATCGCGGCGGCTTTCCAGACGGTTGGCGTCCTGACAGAGCTTTTCAAAAAGAAATCGAGCTGTAAAGACGTAAATTCCCATCGACGCCAGACAAAACCCCGGACGTCCCGGCATGGGTTTGGGAGTAAGCGGCTTCTCCTCGAATCCAACGATACGATTATCCGCGTCTGTCTCCATCACCCCAAAAGCCCCGGCTGCCTGTTCGCACGGGACGGCTTTTGCCGCGACGGTAACGTCGGCGTCCGTTTCTATATGCTGACGAATCATGAGGCGATAATCCATTTTGTAGACGTGGTCGCCCGCCAGAATAACAACGTATTCCGGGTTCTCCTTTTCGATTTCGTAAATGTTCTGGTACACCGCATCGGCGGAACCCTGATACCAGTTGTCGACGATTCTCTGTTGGGGCGGGACGACGTCGATGAACTCGCCCAGTTCCTGGCAGAAATACCGCCGCCAGCCGTTGTTGACGTGTCTGTCCAGACTCATGCCCTTGTACTGCGTCAATACGTGTATTTTCCGGAGATTGGAGTTCAGACAGTTCGACAGCACAAAGTCGATGATTCTGTACGTCCCGCCGAACGGAACCGCCGGCTTGGCGCGTTCCCTCGTCAGCGGGTCTAATCGCGACCCTTTCCCGCCGGCGAGGACGACCGCAGACGTCTTATGTCGAAGAATATAAAGCAGTTGGGATTCGGAGAGGGAAGCCATGGTTGTACGTGAGGAGTGAGGAGCAGGAAGTGGAAAGTGGTTAGTGGTAAGTTAGATGAGCGCTTGCGTACTAACCACTAACCACCAACCACTTATTACTCATTCATTATACCCTTTTCGTCCAGATGACGGCGAGCTGGAGAACCAAGGAAAAGTTTGACAAAAACGCCGAATAAATCGAATACGAAAAAATTTTTTGAGAAAAAATGACTTTTTTGACTCTATTAATGTTAAGTCCGGGTAAAAATAGGATATAATCAATTAAGTTGGGAATTAGCAATTAGCGCAAAGCGCTTCAAATAGCCATCGGGGAACGCGGAGCGTAATTGCTAATTGAAAATTGCTAATTGCTAATTAACTAACAACCACTCTGAACTAACCAGAACTCCCATGTCCTACAGAACCCTTCGCGAATGTGTTGACGATTTACAGAAATCCAACCAGTTAATCCGTATTGAACAAACGGTTGACCCGTATTTGGAGGCGGCAGCTATTGTCCGTCGCGTGTTTGCCGCAGGCGGTCCAGCGGTGTATTTCGCCTCGGTTAAAGGCTGCAAGTTTCCGATGGTCGCCAACCTCTTTGGAACGGCAAAGCGTCTGGAATACATCTTCCGGGATACCGCTCCCGTGGTCGAACGATTCGTTAAAATGGGGCTTGACCCGTTGGCGATCGCGCGAAATCTGTTCAGCTACGCCAACCCGTCGGCAATTTTTGCGGCGTATCACGCCAAGCCGAAATACGTTGGTTTCGGAGCTGTTACAAAGAACTCCACATCCATTTCCGATCTCCCCCAGCTTGTCGGGTGGCAAAAAGACGGCGGAGCGTATATAACCCTGCCGTGCGTCTATTCTGAAGACCCGGACAACCCCGGTCTGCTCCATTCCAACCTGGGCTTTTACCGAATTCAGATTTCCGGCGGTCAGTATCAGCAGGGCGGACAGGTCGGCATGCACTATCATCTTCATCGCGGCATTGGGATTCATCACCTCAAAGCGATCCGCCGCAAAGAAAAGCTGCCGGTCAACGTGTTTATCGGCGGCGCGCCGTCAATGGCGATTGCCGCTATGGCGCCGCTTCCTGAAGGCGTGTCAGAACTCTCTCTGGCAGGCATGCTTTCCGGACGCCGCATTCCGATGATTCGTCAGAAAGAAGGTCCCGCCATCTACGCGGACGCCGACTTCTGCCTCAAAGGATACATCGAACCGAAAATCATGATGCCGGAAGGTCCTTTTGGCGACCGACTGGGCATGTATACGGAAGCCGGACAGTTCCCAGTCATGCGCGTGGAATGCGTCTACCATCGACCGCGCCCGATTTGGCCCTTTACTGTCGTTGGACGTCCGCCTCAGGAAAACGTCGTGTTGAGGAAGTTCATCCGCGAGCTGATCGGACCGTCCGTCGCCCAAATGATTCCAGGCGTCAAAGCCGTTCAGTCGGTTGACGAAGCCGGAGGAGAACCACTCTTGCTGGCAATTGGTCGAGAAAGCTTCATGCCCTATTACGGAGAGCGTCAGCCACAGGAACTGCTCACGCTTGCCAACGCGATTTTGGGCAACAACCAGCTCTCGTCGGCGAAGTACCTGCTTATCGCCGCTCAGGAAGACGACCCCACTTTGACCGTAAACGACGTCCGGGAATTCCTCCGACACATGCTGGAACGAATCGACCTCAAACGCGACCTCCATTTCCAGACCCGCGCCTCGTTCGACAAAACCGATTTCGGCGCCGTTGGCGGACTCAACAACGGCTCAAAACTGGTTATTGCCGCTGCCGGCAAACCGATCCGGAAACTCCCCATGGGCATCGCAACCGGCATGAACCTGCATGAAGGACTGGGATTTACCAATCCTCGCGTCTTCCTGCCAGGCATTCTTCTGGTCGACGGTCCCGCCTACCAAAAAGACGCTACTGGAAAAGACAACTCCGTGGAAAAATTCTGCCAGTCGTTCCAGAGAAACGAGCCGATCAACCAGTACCCGCTTATTGTCGTTGTCGACAAAGGCTCTCCCGCCGGCGCGAATCTGAAGAACTTCCTGTGGGCGGCGTTTACCAAAACCGACCCCGCCAACGACGTCTACGGAATCGAGTCGTTTATCAACGGAAAACGATGGGGTTGCAACGGGTCGCTGGTCATCGACGCTCGAAACAAACCGTACTACGCCGAACCGCTGGAAGAATCCCCTGAAGTCGTCAAAGCCGTCGAAGCCCTCGCCGTCAAAGGCGGGCCGCTGTGGGGGATTATCTGATAATTAGCAATTAGCAATTGTCAATTAGCAATTAGCGCGAAGCGCTTCAGCAATTGATAATTGCTAATTCTATACAAATCCCGTTTGCCCTTGACGTAATTTAATTCTATAATATAATAGCGTTAGTTTTACGGCGCAGTGCGCCGTTCAATTGCTAATTGATAATTTACCACTCACATCACCATGGCATACGAAGTAACATTGATTCGCGGGGACGGAACCGGTCCGGAACTGGCGGAAGCGGCGCGTCGCTGCGTCGACGCAACAGGCGTTAAGATTAATTGGGACGTTCAGGAAGCTGGCATCGACATCATGGAAAAGTGCGGCACGCCGCTGCCGGAATCCGTTATGGAATCCGTCAAGCGGACGAAATGCGCTCTCAAAGCCCCCATTACCACGCCTGTCGGAACCGGGTTCCGGTCGATTAACGTCCATCTGCGTCAGGCGCTGGGGCTATACTGTTGTCTGCGTCCGTGCAAGTATTATCCCGGCGTGAGAAGCTATTTCTCGTCCGTCCCGGTTGACTTGGTTATCGTTCGAGAGAATACGGAAGACCTCTACGCCGGCGTAGAATTCGAACAAGGAACGGAAGAATGCGAGAAGATTTACGACTTCGTCAATCAGATGTCGCCCAACCGTCCGATTCGATCCGGACGCGAAGAAACCGGCATTTCCATCAAGCCGATTTCCATCTCTGGAACAGAGCGAATTATCAAATACGCATTCGATTACGCTGTTTCTCACAACCGAAAAAAGGTAACGGCGGTTCACAAGGCGAACATCATGAAGTTCAGCGACGGTTTGTGGCTGGCAACGTGCCGAAAGGTTGCCGAACGTTATCCGCAAATCGAGTTTGAAGACCGCATCGTCGACAACATGTGCATGCAGCTGGTTCAGAAACCG
The DNA here is from genome assembly GCA_017407125.1 of Thermoguttaceae bacterium. Taxonomy (GTDB): domain Bacteria; phylum Planctomycetota; class Planctomycetia; order Pirellulales; family Thermoguttaceae; genus RUG11551. Next base: position 6,827 of record JAFQXE010000033.1, on the reverse strand, counting down.
GAACTGTACGACGTCGTCTGCCTGCCCAACCTTTACGGAGACATTTTATCCGACCTCGCCGCCGGACTGGTGGGTGGTTTGGGCGTTGCGCCCGGCGCGAACATCGGCGACGACGGCGCAGTCTTTGAGGCGACTCACGGCTCCGCTCCCAAGTACAAGGGACTCAATAAAGTCAACCCGACAGCGTTGATTCTTTCCGGCATGCTCATGCTTCGCCATCTGGGTGAAAACGCCGCTGCTGACAAGCTCGAAAACGCCGTCGCCCAGGTTATCGCCGAAGGCAAGAATGTAACATACGACCTCAAACCTGACCGTGACGACCCGACAGCCGTCGGAACGCAGGAAATGGCAGACGCCATTTGCGAAGCAATGAATTAATTCGGGAAAGGCAGTTGGCTTATTAGTGAGGAGTGAAGAGTGAGGAGTTGTCGCAATCGCTCTTCTCACTTACTACTAACCACTAACTACTCCCTATTCCCTACTCCCTATTCCCTACTCCCTACTCCCTCTCATGACAACCCGTCGAGCGTTTTTAAAGACCGCCGCCATTTCCACGCTGTCAACCAGCGTACTTTCCTCTCAAGTTAATGGAGAGGAATCAGAGAAGAAAGAAGAACCAACCCCTAAGCCCGACGGCTTTTACGTTGGCGCCGTTTCGGTCGATATTACGCCTGACCGTCCTGTTACACTTCCGGGACAGCATTTCACGCGCGTTTCAAACGGAGTCCGAACTCCTGTCGAGGCAAATATTGTCGCGATGGAATCCGTTAAAGACGGCGTCAGTACGCCTGTGATTTACATCAGTTTCGACGCAGTCGGCGTTTCTTACGTTTTTTGCCGCGCTTTCCGGGAAGAACTGAAGAAAGTCCTTCCGGAAATAAATCCGGAAAACGTGAGTTTAAGCTGTACTCACACGCACACCGGCGCTAATTACTACATCGACCCCAAAGACGTGGGCGACGTTCCGAATCTCATGAACGTTGCAGAAATCCGAACTTTCACGCTTGCCCGCCTTATTCCTGCGGTCAAAAAGGCGTGGGATTCTCGCGTTCCCGCCCGATACGGGTTCGGGTTGAGTTTCGCAACGCTTGGTTTCTGCCGAGGCTGCGTATTCTCAGACGGCTCAACGGTTAACAATGCGGATTCAAGCGTTCCCACATTTCGCGGTCTGGAAACCCAGTCTGACCCCGACGTAAACGTTCTGTGCTTCTGGAACGAAAAAGACGAGCTGATTTCGATGCTTATTAACGTCGCATGTCCGTCACAATGCAACGAAATCACGTCCAAACTCGACGCTGACTACTGGGGCGACCTGCGTCCTCAGCTGAAAGAAAAGTACGGCAAAGACGCCGTGATTTTAGGCTTCTGCAGCGCTGCCGGAGATCAAACGCCGGGCATCCGTTACCGAAAAGAAGCGGAACTCCGAATGCAAAAAATGCGTGGGCTTGATCGCGCCGGGGAAATGGCGCGACGACTGCTCAAGGCGGTTGACGACGTTTACGACCTGATCGCGGCCGATAAAAAGTCCAATCCGGTTGTTACATTTGAGTACATTCCGCTTGAACTTCCCGGTCGAAAAATTACAGATGAAGAACACGAAAAAGACCTCAAAAGCCGTGCAGAGTTCCAAAAACTGTACGAACAAACGCACCAAGATCGTTTCAAAGGCAGACTTGCCTGGCTTCAGCTGGGGATTGACCGCTGGGAAAGACAGCAAAAAAATGGCGTTCCAACGCACAAAACGTTTATCTCCGTTATGCGTCTGGGAGAACTGGCGTTCTGTACGAACACGTTCGAGTTGTACGTCGATTACGGAATTCAGATCAAGGGACGTTCCAAAGCCATGCAGACGTTTCTTTTCCAGCTCACAATGAGTCCATGGGAATATTCCGGCTACCTGCCAACGGCAAAAGGAGTCAAAGGCGGCGCCTACGGAGCAGTTCCTTCCAGCAACTACGTTGGTCCGGAAGGCGGACAGATTCTCGTAGACGAAACGGTCGCAGCTATCGAACGAGCGTTTAATAGTAAATAGGGAATGGGAAATAGGGAATAGGGAGTAGTAATTCAACTACGGCGAATTTAAATTTATCTCTACTCCCTAACTCCTATTCCCTACTCCCTAACCCCTATATCCTAACCCTAGATATTGAAATGAAACGAAATATTGTTTTGCTGTTGTTTTCGGTTGTCGTATTAATTGGCGCAGCCGGCTGTTTCGAAGAAAAAGAACCGGAACAGGTTCAAGAGCCGTTCGTTCCCGTTGAACCGGGGGTTCGCTTGCAGCGACATTGTGACATTTTGTGCCTCAATACGGAAGACGGGATGCTCACGCCTCTGGAGCAGCTTCAGGAAAAGCTCGGTAAGGAATCGCTTGACAAGTTGGCGAAAGCCGCTAAAGAAAAGATGCTCGACGTTTCCGCCAAAAAAGAAACCCTTCCCGAATCGGTCGAACGGTTTATGCTTCTCAACAAGAGCGTTCCCGCCCAGGTCATGGAGGCAATGAAAAACGCAAACGTCCGAAACCTGTCCGTCTTCCTGGTCAAAGTCGATACCAGCTACTACGCGATCAGAACCTTTGAATACATTGGTCAGAACTACGAGCTGGACTGGCTCGACCTGACGAGAAACCAGGACTTTATCGAATGGAACAACGCCTGCGAAGAATGTCAAATTCCCGTAGCCGGCAAAACCGGCGAAGGCGGCTTGATTCAGTGGTCGCTCTCCGGCGACGAAATTCTCTATCTGCCGTTAGAAAACAGAGACGGGGAAGAGAAGGAAGACGAGGCCGTAGGCAATAGGCAGTAGGCAATAGTAGTTCGCCTTCGGCGAATTTAAAACTACGCCATTTCCTATTGTCTAAACTAATGCCTTCCGTTGATTTGATGATTAAAAAAGGCAGTAGGCAGTAGTAAAGATTTCCCTACTGCCTACTGCCTCTTGCCTACTGCCTATTTTACCTTGCAGCGGTTGCGGTATTTCTGGGGCGGGTCGCCGAAAATCTTTTTGAACGAGCGGACGAAGTATTCAACCCGGTCGAAGCCCGTTTTAGCCGCAACTTCGTTGACGGAAAAGTCCGTTTCCCGAAGAAGTTTTTCCGCCAGCGCAATGCGGAGACGATAGATTTCTTTTTCAACGGAATGCCCGATCAGCGAACGGAAAAGACGGTCTAACGTGCTGCGCGATACGCCTACTTCGCTGGCGATCCATTTTGCGGAAACGTCTTCGTGGTAATGCTCTCGAATGAGCTTCAGAGCCTTGGCGCAGTCTGCGTTCTCGATGGCGATCATATCCGTTGACATGCGAGTTACAATCCCCGTCGGCTTGATCTTAATCGGCGGAAACTGTCGGTTTTTCGATATCGAACCGCTGAACTTGCCTGTCTTTTCGTATTCCTCAATCCGCTCTTCCAGGAGCTTGGCGGCTGCGAATCCGACTTCCTCTCCGTTTATATCCAGGCTGGAAAGATTGGGCGTTGTCATGTTGCACAGAAGCGAGTCGTTTCCTGTTCCGAGAATAGCCACCTGATCCGGAATGGAAAGCCCCAACTCGCGGCAGGCTTGAGTCAGCTTGAGCGCCTGAATGTCCGCCGCGCACCAGATGCCGACCGGCTTGGGAAGCGAAAGAAGCCAATCGGACATGGATTTCCGATACCCTTCTTTCCACCGCGGATAAGACGTTTCCGCCTGCGTTTCCCCGATGCAGTCTGGGCTTACGCTGCAGCTCATATTCATTTCGCGAGCCTGATCAACAAACAGATCCCGCCGAATCGTTATCCACCACGGCGTTCCGTAGGCGTAAAAGCCCAGATGCTTTAATCCGCGGCTGCGAAAATGCTCCGCTGCCATTTTAGCGGACGCTTCCTCGTCGGTGCAAACCTCCGGGAAAAGAGAAATCTGGTCGCCAAAGAGTTCCACGATGGGCTTTTTCTTTTTAAGAAGCTTTTTGTACATCTCCGGAGACACCGATCGGGAAAGAATCCCGTCTCCCTTCCAGGAATCGAAATCGACTGGCAATTCGTCGGTCAAACCGCGATCCTCAAAAGTAATCCGCCAGGGAATCGCGCCCTCTGTCTGCTCCTGCTTCTGAACAAAATGCTGAATTCCTCGCAAAACGTCACAACCAAAGGCGCGAGACGTTTCTGACAAAACCAATATTTGTCTGTATGCTTTTTTCATTTGTACAACTCCTGAAAGTTATACCCTTCATCAGAAAACTTAATACACTAACTTTTTATTAAGCGTCCTGTGAAATTCTCCAGAAGGTTAAACCAGGAAAATTCTCAAATTCGAAAAGCTGCAACCCCTTTTCTCACAATGTTATAATCTTGAAATAAAATATAAACAAGGGCTGACGGTATTTTGAATATGATAGTTTCCAACAATAACCGCATATAAAAAATTATAGTGTACTACTAAATATTAAATATACGTTATCATTAGTATACCATATAAATAATCCTTGTCAACAGGGATTTTAAAAAATGTTAAAATTTTTCATTAAAAAATCGTTAAAATCAGAATAATTTCTATTTTAGCGCCCTTTGAAGCTGGTCAACCGACTCGACCGGGACGGCGCCTAATTTCTCTATTGTTTCTGAGTCGAGATTGGAAAGCCAGAAAATCCGATGGCGATCGACCAGCCGCAGCCAGCGAAGAGCCAGCAAAGAGTCCGGAAAACGCTCGGAGTACAGCGTCGACGCCACAGAGGAAATCGCGCCCGCCAAAAGATCGGAGCCGTCCATAACGACCTTAAAACCCGCCCCGACAGGCTGGGAAATATCTGCACATAAGTATATGGCGCTGTTTTCTGTTCCCTTTTCTGCGGCAGTTTCCAACGCTTCTATCGCGTTAAGCCACGTTTGACGATTTTCATCGCCTCCGACAGCGCAAAGAATCTGCTTTGGCTTTCTGGAAAACTTCAGCTTGCCAATTCCAGAAACAATGCTTTTATCAAACTCCTTGACGCAGACGGAATGAATACGTTCAACTTCTTTCTCAACGCGATCCGGAGTTCCAAAAACAATGTTTGCCACTGCGTCTCCCGCGCCTGGAACAATTTCCATGAGCAGAACAACACCCAGTTCCCAGCCCGCTTGGCGCGCTTCCTCCGCCAGTTTTGTACGAGTCAGACTGAACTTCTCGCGGTCGCTGATTTCGTCTTCGCGGTCAGAGCTGTCGTTGAACGCCCGACGCTCTTCCTTACTCCGAGACAATTCCCCTTCTTCCCATTGAATCCGCGCCATTTCTTCCAGGTCGTCGATTTCGTCCTGAGCCGTTCGGCGTTTGTTGGAGATGTTGTCTCGAACGTCGTCCGGGACGTCCTGTGATTCGTCTGGAGCGTCTAAACCGAAGACAGACGGATGTTCAAAACGCTCATGCGCCTCTTTCATCGAAAAGCGAGGGTAAACGCTCGAAAAGACCCCAAAACGAGACGACCACGGAGACGCGCACGACACCGGATCAGCAACCCCGACGGGAATGACAACGTCCGCTTCAACAATTGGTCGAACGAACGCCAGCGGCTCGCCGGATTCCATGGCGGATACAATCGTGTATGCCTGCGGCTGATCTGTGTAATGAACGTGAACGTTATATTTCGACAACGGCGAGTCAGGCGAAAACGGCTTGAAATCGTCGCTCGAGGAGCCGTCTCGAGTCTTGCCGCCAAAAACGACCAGCGTGATTTTCTCTTTCTGAATTCCGTTGAGCAAAAGCTGGTCAATCAAAACCGGCAGGATTTCGTCCTGATGAACGACGCCTTCTCCCAACGCGATAGCGACGGAATCGTCGGCAGTAAAACAGTTTGACAATCCAGGAAGACCAAGCGGATGAGAAACCGCGTCCTGAGCAAGCTGTTCTACGCTCAGCTCGCTTCCAGCAGGATTGGATACAACCAGACAGGACGAAGGAACGTCCAGAGAAATCGATTTGTTTTTTCCGTAAAGTATTTTCATGGGATAATTCGTAATGTGTAATGCGTATTTATTGTTTTTTAAACACGAAATACACGAATGAATCGAAAAAGACGAAAGGATTTTAAAATTGATTTTTTCGTGTTATTCGTTTATTATGTGTTTTTCGTGTTTTCAAAAAAATCGTGTTTTTCGTATTAAATAAAACTATTGCCTCTGTGGATTGAAACCCACGGAAGGTGCGACAAAAATCCCTTGTCTTGCAATCGTCAGAACTGCGTTAGCGGTTCACTCTTATTAGCCGTGGGGCGGCGAGGCGCCGCTCCCAATCCGCGCTCCCGCGCGTTTGCCAAAACCCGCTCACGTTGTTCGCTTTCGAAATTGGCAATACAATAATCTTTTGTTTCGCTATCATCAGAACCGCGTTAGCGGTTCAGTCTTATTAGCCGTGGGTTTTAACCCACGGACGGGGCGCGGAATAATCTCTTGTCTTGTTATCGATAGGAACCGCGTTAGCGGTTCACTCTTATTAGCCATGGGTTTTAACCCACGGATGGGAGCGAAATAACCCTTTGTCTTGCTATCGATAGGAACCGCGCTAGCGGTTCACTCTTATTAGCCGTGGGTTTTAACCCACGGATCGCGACGCGACAATAAAAAATCATCGACAAAATTCTTTTTTTCTCTCCCCCCCGCGTTGCGGGGGGGGAGAGAAAAAAGGTTGACTCGATTAAAAGGGAGTGTTTACGTTTATTGTACCGGCGGTTGAAACCGCCGGCTATTAAAAGTCAACCGCTAAAGCGGTTGGCGGCGAACGGCGTTCGCCTCGCTGCCCGGGGGCTAACGCACCCCGGCTCGCCTGTGTTTGCCAATAATCGCTCACGTTGTTCGCTTTGCGGCGTAAGCTTCCAAAAAT
>JAFQXE010000032.1 GCA_017407125.1 Thermoguttaceae bacterium | reverse complement strand
GTCCGCGTTTCTTTTGAATACGTTCCGGCGACTGAAACGATAAGCCTCATTTCCGGTCAGCAAGGCGACACCTTCGCGCCGTATCAAACCAAATACAATCAGATCGAACTGGTTGAAAAAGGCGTAGTTTCCGCAGACGCCATGTTAAAAAGCGCCAATAACATTAATACTGAATCAATTTGGGTATTTCGACTGCTCGGATTTTTCATGATGTTAATAGGTTTGATATTGATAACAAATCTTCTGGCTTCTGCAGCTGACAGTTCCTCTTTTATTGACAATATTTTTGTATTATCAATCGGATTTATTTCTTTTTGCTTATCATTTGCGTTAACCATGATAACCATCGCAGTTGCGTGGATTTATCATGTTCCAATAATTGGCGTTACACTCCTGATTGCTGGAATTGCTGTCTTGACGTTATTGTTACTTGTAAATTATCTCGGAAAACTGGCGCAAAATAAAAAGGATCGAATGCAATACCCGGATTTCGAATCTCAAACATACAAACCGAATAATCGTAAACCAACAAAGCGTCCCGCTAAAAACAACCGAAATTCACATTAAACAATTTGTCATTTTTATAACCCGAATGTCCATGAATAATACAACAAGACGCGATTTTCTGAAAGCTTCCGCTTTAACTCTGACGGAGCTTTTTTGCTTGCCATCGTTTGCTGACGAGCCGATTGAATTGGTTATTCTTCACACCAATGACCATCATGGCGTGATACTTCCAGAAAATGGCAAGGGCGGTTTGGCAATTCAGTCAACTGTAATCAATCGTGAACGAGCTAAATACAAAAACGTTCTGCTTGTCGATTCCGGCGATTATAACACCGGACAGGCAATTTCAAATCTGCTTGACGCCAAGCCGGATTTGACCGCTTATAAAATGATGAAGTACGACGTCATGACAATTGGCAATCATGAATTTGACAACTTAAAAGACTGTTTTCATAAACAATCCGCTTTCATCACATCTGGCGAATCATTACCCCCGATTTCACTGATCTGTTCCAACGTTCATTACAGATCGACGGGAGAACTCGTATTGCCCCCGTACGTTATCAAACAGATTGCTGGGCTTCGCGTTGGATTATTTGGGTTGTTAATCAATCAACCAAGCCTTCTGGACGGATCAAGCTTCATTGCCATTGACGACGAAATTGAAACAGCTAAAAAAATGGTCAAGACGCTTCGCGAAAAAGAAAACGTCGACGTTGTCATTGCTTTGACGCACATGGGCGACGTACCCATGTTTGACGGTCATGTAACGTCTGTCGATCTGGGAAACGCTGTTGAAGGAATTGATTTGATAATAGACGGGCACTCTCACTCGTATTTTACACAACCCAAACAAACCAAAGGCGCTCCTGTCGTTACGGCGTACGCCTACAGTCAGTATGTAGGCAAGGCAATACTGAAAATACAGGGAGGAAAAGTTACTTTGGACAGCTGGACAACGATTCCTGTCGACAGCGATACAGAACCTGACCCTGAAATAACAAACGCGTTGGAACCGGACGTTCAAAAAGCCTCTGCTGAATTGAAAACTGTTGTTGCACACGCCACCGATCAGTTTCTCTTAAACGGGAAAGAGAGTCGCGCGGGAGAATGCGCTATATGCGATCTCGTCTGCGACTTAACAATCGACTATTTGATCCAAAAAGAAACTCCAGTTGATTTTGTTCTTCTCAACGGCGGGCTCTTTCGCGCTGGATTGCCAAAAGGCGATATAACAAAAGGCGATATTAAAACGTGTCTGCCCTACAAAAATATCATACTCATTCTGATCGAAATGAAAGGAGCTGACGTAATCGACTTGTTTAATTATGTCGCATCGATTTATCAGACAAACGGCGCGTTTGGACAGGTTTCCAAACAAGTGCGTTACACCATCACATACAATAACGGCGTCGACGGCGTTATTTCGGATTTAACGATTGACTCTAAACCCGTTGACCCTGAAAGAATCTATAAAATTGCGGTTACCAGCTATATGTTCAATGGCGGGGACGGATACGACATCCTCAAGCGCCGAGCTATTAATTCGCATGACACCGGAGTTATGCTCAGCAATGCGATTATTGAGATTTTGAAATCCTCCAATAAGCCGATTTCTCCTGTACTTGACGGTCGGATAAACATTCTTGGCGGTCTTGAAGAGTATAAACACATAACAGAAGCAAATCGTGAATTTACTGATAAATATCCCCGGAAAGACTAAACATGGTCGAAAAGAGCATGTCCGCCCTGCATGTTCACAGGGCGGTTTGCAAAGAATAAATTGTGCGAGCCTGCTTTAATGCTGCGGATTTTTCTACTCCGGAATTATCAGGCTCTTTTTGAATTCATACCGAGGATTTCGGAAATCAAAATCGGCGTCTGTTACAGAGGCGTTTGGAATAATGTTGGTATAGGTAAATTCTTCACGAATCGTTGCAACGCCAGACGAGTCTGGCCAATTGTAACAAATAAAACGGACGGGAACCTGGTACTGATTATCGATAAAAACCTGTCCTTTATAAAACGGGAAAATATCGGACTTCGGCTCGTGAGTAATTTGGATAACCGTACAGGCGCGATTGTCAATGGAAGCGTTTTCAAAGAACTCAATTTTACAATCAGGAAACTGTTCCGTTGAATGCGCGACGTCCAACAGTTGTCTCATCATACTGGCAATTCCCAGTTCCTTTAATGAATGATTGGATTCGGAACGGGCAAGCTGGCTGTCTGTTTTGATGGCTCTGGTAATATGAGCCAAAGCTGGACGGAAACCGCCTTTGGTTACAATAATTCTGTTGTTGTTTTGTCCTTCTACATAAATAATTTCACGACCCACAATGTCGTCCGGCGTGATGTATTTCATATATACGCTAAACGGCTCAGCGCGAAAAATCATCTGTGCCCGGCGCATATCCTGCAGTTCTCCGTCTATGGTTTCTCGCATTGTTACAATGCAGGCGTAAGCGCCAAACTGGCGATTGATCGTTTCGAATCTTTCTATGGCGTCGTTAATCATCTGCTCAAACGCCTGCCATTGATCTTTAGGAACCGGAAATCCCGGATTCGGACGTCCGGGCTGCTGCATTGAAGAATACGGAATCGGGCGGTCAACTCTGTAACCCACCTGATTTGCTCCAGCCTGAACGTTGCGCGTCTGAGCAAACGACATACCTGCCGTTGTTACAACAACGGAAATAAAAGCGGCAATAAATAGGAAGGGGCGTGTCATGGCGTCAATCATTATATACGTGTTGGGTAAATACTTTTCTCTGTTTAGTTTTCATTTTAGTTCAAATTTTAAGGAAGTAAAGGATAAAACGAATATTTTCTTGGAATCGAATAAAACTTTTTTGAGGATTATAACACATATAACGGATTTGCCAGATTTATCGATTATGCCGATTATAATGACTTTTATTATTGCAAAATGTTATCGTTCTATGAAAACTGGGCATTCTCTCGTCATTATCTATTCCCATCTCCCATTTCTTGAATTCTGTGGTATAATATCAAGTAAAATACACAGCGTAGAAATATTAGGCGAGATATTTCGTCAACTCCTCACTCTTATCCAAAGTTATACTGCCATGTCAGACAAAAACAATTACGATAAACAGAATAAAAACGATTCAAAAGACCCCAAAAAGGATTCGACGAAATGGGGATACTATTCCCTTCCGATTTGGGTATTGGCAATTATAGTCGGAATCGCGATTGCCGCATTTTATCTTCAGTCTGACGCCCGAAGGACGTTTACCGTTCCGTACATGGATTTCGTCAAGCTTGTTGAACAGGGAGCGCCGGAAAAGAACCCGAAGGCGCAGCAGGTTTATACAGAAAAGCGTGGCGAGCAGACGTGTCAGTACCGGGTGTCCAATATTTCGGAACTGAAAGTCGGTTCAACGCGAATTACAGGAAAAGGCGATTTCATCAAGGTTTCGGAAAACGGAAAACCTGTACAGGGAGAACAATACAAAGACCGTAATTTTGTCAGCAATCGGCACGGGTTCGCCGACGACGGAAACTACCTGTTCAATCTGCTCAAATCGAAAGGATTCGACAACGTCGACGGCGAGACGTCCAGTTCTCCCTGGGTGCATTCCCTGCCGTCTGTAATTGTTACAATAGTTTTAATTGGATTGCTTATTTTCTTTATCCGCATGATGGGCAAAGGCGGCGCGTTTGCCTTTGGACAGTCTCGCGGACGCTTTTACAAGCCTGACGAAATCAACGTCACCTTCAAAGACGTAGCGGGTATTGACGAGGCGGTTGAAGAAGTTCAGGAGATTGTCGAGTTCCTCAAGACGCCGGAGAAGTACAAGAAAATCGGCGGTCGCATTCCCAAAGGCGTTCTTCTGGTCGGCCCTCCCGGAACCGGGAAAACGCTTCTTGCCAAAGCGATTGCCGGCGAGGCAGGCGTCCCGTTTGTGAGCATTTCCGGTTCGGACTTCGTCGAAATGTTTGTCGGCGTCGGCGCGGCGCGCGTTCGAGACATGTTCGAACAGGCGGCGCAGTCCGCACCGTGCATCGTCTTTATTGACGAGTTGGACGCGCTGGGTAAAACCCGTTCCGGAAACGTTACAGGCGGTCAGGACGAACGCGAACAGACGCTCAACGCTCTGCTGGTGGAAATGGACGGCTTCCCGGACAACAACGGCGTTATTGTATTAGGCGCGACCAACCGACCGGAAACGCTTGACCCGGCTCTGCTGCGTCCCGGACGATTCGACCGTCACGTTTTGGTTGACCGCCCTGACCTGCTCGGCCGCATTGCGATTCTGGAAATCTACGCCAAAAAGATCAAATTGGATCCGGAAGTCGACCTGAAGGAAATCGCGTCGATGACAAGCGGTTTTGCCGGCGCTGACCTGTCCAACCTGATTAACGAGGCGGCTTTGCTGGCAGCCAGAGCGGGCAAAGACTTTGTTACAAAAGAAGAACTCAACGAAGGTATCGAACGCGTTACCGCCGGTTTGCAAAAGAAACAGCGCGTTATGCATCCGGACGAAAAACGGCGGGTGGCGTATCACGAAAGCGCTCACGCGTTGGCGGCGCACTTGCTTCCCAATACCGACCCCGTTCACAAGGTCTCGATTATTCCCCGCGGTCTGGCGGCGTTGGGATACACGCTCCAGCGGCCGGACGAAGATCGTTACCTCGTAACTCAATCTCAGCTGGAAAGCCGAATCATGGTTTATCTGGCTGGCACGATTGCCGAACAGATGATTTTCAACGACATCTCCACCGGAGCGCAAAACGACCTTCAACGAGCGACAGACCTTGCCCGAAGCATGGTCATGGACTACGGCATGAGCCGACTGGGCCGCTTGAGCCTTCGGACAAAAGAAACGTCGTTTATCACCGGCGAAGAAGGGACGAAAGCGTCCGCCTTGTCAGAAAACACCGCGGCAAAAATCGACGCCGAAGTCGAATACATCATGGAAACGGCGTTTAACGAAACCAAAAAGGTTCTGGAAAGCCACCGATTCAAACTGGAAGCGTTGGCAGAAGCCCTGCTGCTAAAAGAAGTCATCGACTCGGAAGAGCTGTCAAAGATTCTCGACGAACAAACGGAGAGTAATTAGGAATGACGGTAATCCGGGGACGCACTCGTCCCCGGAAATACTGTCGATGGGACGCGCTATTGCATTTTTTCTTTTTTGCTCTGCTTTATAAGCCACTGAGCCACGTCCGGATTATTATACTCAAGAGCGGAGTCTGCGGCGGTTTTCCCCCCAGCGCCTTTTGCGGAGACGTCTGCGCCGTGTTCAACCAGCCACTGAACCATTTTCAGATTTCCGCTTACAGCGGCGTTATGTAACGGAGTGTATCCATTTTTGTTTCTTTCGTTGACGTTAAACCCTTGTTCAATTAGCCATTGAACCAATTCTGTATTTCCGCTTCTGACTGCAAAATGAATGACAGTGTCTCCATCGTTGCTTTTTGCTTTAATATCCAGTCCTTGCTTGTTCAGCCACTGAACCATTTCCAGATTCCCGCTTAAGGCGGCGAAATACACGGCTGTATAACCGGATTCTGAAACAGCGTTGAGGTCTGCGCCATGTTCGACGAGCCACTGAACCAGTTTCAGATTCCCACTTTCGGCGGCAAAATGGATCGCCGTCATATCAAAAGCCAGTTTTGTGTTGAAGTCCAATCCTTTTTCCGTAAACCATTGAACCATTTCCAGATTTCCGCTTTCAGCGGCATAATTCAACGCGTTCCCGAAATTGGCTTTTTCTTTTATATCTACGCCCTGCCCCACCAGCCACTTAACCAGATCCAAATTCCCGCTTACCGCAGCGGGGTGCAGCGCCGATCCAAATGTGGCGGTTGCGCTGACGTCCATTCCCTGTTTAACCAGCCATTGAACCAGTTCCATGTTTCCGCTAACAGCGGCAGAATGTAACACAGTCCATCTGAATTCAGTTTTTGCGTTTATGTCAGCGCCCTGCTCTATGAGCCACTGTACCAATTCCAGATTCCCACTTTCGGCGGCGTAATGCAGGACGGTCTGTTTGAAAGCTCCTGTTGCGTTTATATCAGCGCCTTTAGCGATTAGTTCCTTAACCCGTTTCAGATCGCCTTTCAGAGCCGCATAATGAAGAACGTTGCCGCCAAAGCAGAAAAATGGTCTTTCTTTTAAACAAAAATCAAAGTCGAATTCTCCCGTTTTGAACATTTGTTCAAAACGATTAGCGCTTTGTTTGTCAACGTGATTGTAAATCAGTAAGGTTAATATCTTCGGACTGGTATGGCGCGACGATTCCGGCTCGGGCTTTTCCGCACAGAAAACATAGTTTGGCAAAAGCAGGGAAACGACTAAAAGAGCAGTAAACAACAAACCGTTATTCTTTAACATTTTCATAACAAACGCTCTCCTGTTACAGAGATGAAAGGAAAAGAAAAAGAGGAGTGAGAATCCGCTTCTCACTCCTCGCGTTTAACTAACGATTATTTCTGAACCGGCTGCGTCCAGCAGGTCGGATGATCCGGCTTGCCGCGCATGGTGCAGCGGGCGGGAACCATTGCAGTGATGCGAGCGCGGACGTAAAGATCGTCGTCCGTCATGGTGTATTCAGCGTGAGTTCCCTCAACCGTCTTGAAGATCTCGCCGACGGACTCGGAATAGACATTAATCTTTCTCGCCGGGAATTTACCCTCTTTGGGAGAGTCAATCGTCCTGAACGTCTTGTCGAACCCGCGGCGCGTTCCGATAAAGTCGATCTTATAATTGACGTCTTTTTCCGCGTGGACGTCAACCGCCAGCGTACCGGTCGATTTATCGAATTGAACGTCGTTGAGCCAAACGCCGACAGCCGCATAGAAGTCGCCGCGGTTGAGAGCCTTCATCAAATCGACAGCGTCGAGCGTTTCACAGCGAACCATAACTGAGCCGCCGGCGGCGGTGTCAAAATCGTCGTAGAAACGCTGGTAATTATGCGTGTCGTCTGTCGCAGTTCCCATGATCAACGGCTGATTTTTGTCAGCGCGGAACGCATTGATGGTGTCCCAGAACTTTTCCGTTGTCCAGAAGTCCGGACGCCCCGGGAAATTCGGACCGCAGTTGATAAGTTCAAAGAATCGAATTTCCGGCTGTTCGCAAAGCCATTCCGGCTGAACGTCGTACCAAATCCAGTCCGGGTGGTTAAACTGGAAAAAGACTTCGTCTTTGGGCGTATCGCCGATCATCTCTTTAATCGCTCGCAAAGACCAACTGACCGATTCGTACCCGGAACAATGGGGCGACATTTTGTCACCTTCGATTCTTCGGCTCATGTACATCGCCGGCGCCTGACCTTCCAGCTTGTCGACAAGTTCCTGCGTTACTTCCGCCCGGGAGTTAATCAGATTGGAGTGAACCTGGACGCCGTCGGCGCCGTGGGTTGTCAGTTCGTGCCCCGGAATGAGCAGGAACCGGTCTTCCTGATTGAGCAGCGCGGACAGTTCGTCGAAGTTTCTCATTCGAAGCTGAAGCTTGCCGCCTTCTTCCTTCGTCTGCATGGGGAAATGGTAACGACTCTGACCGCGTTCGTAAGCCGCTCTTTTCGGACCTTCCGGAGTAAACCATTTGTCGGTATCCGCCTGGAATCTGCCGTGATCAGAGGGAACGACGAATTCGTACCCGGCGTCTCGATAGAGAGAGCACGCCTCTTCCAAAGTTGCAGAGCCGTCAGACCAGAACGAGTGCTGATGAAGGTGTCCGCGGCGCCAGCCGGGAATTTTCAGAGGGCTGACCGGCGCGTTGTTAAAGACTTCCGGGGATTCCGAATACGCCAAAGATCCGGCGGAAACAAACGCGGCAATTGCCGCTGACGATTTAAGAAAATTACGGCGGGAAAGTCTGTTCTTGTACATGTGCGCTCCTTTAAGATATATGGTAAGTGGTAAGTGGTTAGTGGTAAGTTAAAAGTTGCGAGTGGCGCTTGCGTCCTAGCGCTATGCACTAGGTACTAGTCGTTCACTCGCCGCCAAAAAGTTTTTTAATCGCGCCAAAAAGTCCGGTACTCGGTTTGGGTTGCTCGTCGCTGGGCTGGTCGTCGACTAATTCACCGTTATTTTTGCCGGTAATCGGGGCGTAATCCCGCTTTTCGATATTTTCCTCCGGCATGCCGAGGTCGACATTCTGCTTTTCTCGAATGAGCGTTCCGCCGACGAGTTTAAATTGACAACCGCAGTTCGGGCACGAAATACGATTCGTTTCCCCGTCTTCGGGAATCTCAAACATTTTGCCGCATTTTAAACAGCGTTTTTCCATAGTTGGGATTAATTGGGTTAGTTAACAATGATAATAGTGGTAAGTTGTAAGTCAGCTTTTAGCTACTAGCTTCTAGCTCCTAGCTTTGTGATTTTAGATTCAAACTCCAACAATTAACGCCGAGAAGCGCCAATACCCAAGCTAATGACTAGCAGCTAATAGCTAGTAGCTAACTATTGCCTACTGCCTACTGCCTCTATTTTACATCAAAACTAATATTTTTTCAAGAGGCTGAGAGAAAATAATTCCGCATCCTAATTCCGCATTCCGAATTACTATTCCTCCCAGTCCAGACATCGGCGGACGGCTTTTTTCCATTGTTGAATTCTCCGTTTCGCTTCATCCGGGTTCATCTGCGGTTTGAATACTTTTTGCGCCGTCCAGTTTTGAGCGAGTTCTTCTTCAGAACTCCACGCGCCGGCCCCCAATCCCGCCAAATAAGCGGCTCCGCAAGCAGTCGATTCCAAAACCGCCGGACGGACGATTTCTTTCCCGTACAGATCAGCCTGAAACTGCATCAGCAGATCGTCCGCCGTCGCGCCGCCGTCAACGCGCATTTGGTCGATTGTCATGCCCAAGGCGGTTAGGTCCGACTCAATCGCCTCAGTTAAATCGTTGACCTGAAACGCAATCCCCTCCAAAGCGGCGCGGGCGATATGCGCCGTCGTCGTGCCGCGGGTTATACCCAGAATCCCGCCGCGGGCGTTGGGATTCCACCACGGAGCGCCCAGCCCTGTCAACGCCGGGACGAAGTAAACTCCGCCGGTATCGGGAACCGTTGCCGCCAGCGGCTCGATATCCGCCGACGTCCGGACGGATTCCAGCTTCAAGCCGTCGCGAATCCACTGTACAGCCGCGCCTCCAACAAAGACGCTTCCTTCCAGCGCGTAACAGACCTTTCCGTTTCGCCGCCACGCAACGGTTGTTAGCAGGTTAGACGCTGACCGAACGATCTCGTCGCCCGTATTGACCATTAAAAAGCAGCCGGTGCCGTAGGTCGTTTTGACCATGCCCGGCTTAAGGCACAGCTGACCGAACAGAGCCGCCTGCTGGTCGCCGGCGTCGCCGCAAATTGGGGCGGAAAACGGGATTTCCGGACTCTGCATAACGCCCAATTCTCCAGACGAATCGCAGACCTCCGGCATCATGGACGCCGGGACGTCAAAGAGTTGTAACAGTTCGTCGTCCCAGGAGAGCGTATGAATATTAAACAGCAGAGTCCGAGACGCGTTCGAGACGTCTGTTACATGCTTCCGCCCGCCGGTCAGATTCCAGATCAGCCACGAGTCGACCGTTCCGAATCGCAGCTCGCCGCCCCGATTGGCGCGGTCGCGAGCGCCGGGGACGTTATCCAAAATCCAGCGAATTTTCGAGGCGGAAAAATAGGCGTCGAGAATCAACCCGGTTTTCTGACGAATCATTTCCGCCGCGCCGTCCTGACGAATCTTGTCACACAAGTCGCTTGTCCGGCGATCCTGCCAGACGATAGCAGGACAAATCGGCTTGCCGGTCGCCGCATCCCAAACGATAGTCGTTTCCCGCTGGTTGGCAATTCCAATCGCCAGCTCGTCGCCCGGCTTGACGTTTCCCCGTTCCAGAGCCAGTCTTGCCGTTTCCAGCTGACTCTCCCAAATCTCCATCGGGTCGTGTTCCACCCAGCCCGGCTGCGGAAAATACTGCGTGAACTCCTTCTGAGCGGAGGAAACAATCTTCCCTCGGGAATCGAAAACAATGGCGCGCGAACTGGTCGTGCCTTGATCTAACGCTAATATATACATGGTCTTGTAAAATTGGCTAACGTTTAACGAACTTTCCTATTGTGGATTATAGCGAAAACGGAGATAAAAAGCAAGTAGGGAATAGGGAGAAATGGAAGGCGGTAACGAAGCGACCATCGGGAGCGGAGTTACGCAGTTTGCCGAAGGCAAACCCCAAATTTGCCCCCCGTCGTTAAGTTCGCCTGACGGCGAATGCGTAATTCCGTTCGCTTCGCTCACTTCATTACCGCCTTTCATTCATTCGTCGCCCCTGCCCTTGACAGGGTTTTCTCTAGCCGTATAATTATAAATGATAATTATTCGCTGCCAGCGCCGTTAAGCCGGCAGCGGTTCACCCCCACAATTTTCCCCGAGAAAAGGAATTATTCTCATGTCCGAAAACATTATAGAACTGAACGAAGAGAATTTCGCGTCCGAAGTTTTGGAATCGCAAGACCTCGTCATGGTTGACTTCTGGGCGACTTGGTGCGGACCGTGCCGCATGCTCATTCCGGTTGTCGAACAGATTGCCGACGAACAGCGTCCAGGCGTTAAAGTCTGCAAGCTCAACGTGGACGACGCCCAGGCGCTTGCCGCCAAGTACGGCATTTCCAGCGTTCCCGCCATTCTGTTTTTCAAAGGCGGCGAAGTCAAGGATCGTTTAGCCGGAATGCAGTCCAAAAACAGAGTAACGTCCAAACTGGAAGAATTGGCGTAATCGCCTAAACTGCTGCGTCCAGCGGCAATCGCAAACGATGAAGATTCTTCAGATTATTCCCAACATGGCTCGCGGGGGAGCGGAACGGCAATGCGTCAACCTGTCTTTGGGGTTGGCGCGCCGCGGACACGACGTCCACGTTGCGCTGCTAAACCAAGTAAAGTTGCGAGTGGCGAGTTGCGAGTTGCAAGATAACAACAAACCGCTGTCGGACGAACTTCTCGACGGCGGCGTGAAAGTCCATTGCATTGGGAAACGATTTAAGATCGATCCGTTGGCGTTTATTCGGCTCTGCGACGTCATTTCTGACATTCGTCCGGACGTGGCGCACACGTGGCTTTTTGCGCCCAACTGTTACGGCAGAGCGGCGGCGAAACTCTGCGGCGTCCCTAAAATTTACGGGAACGAACGCTGTCTCAATCCTTGGAAATCAAAACCCTTTAAACTTATCGACTCCGTTCTCAATCGATTTTCGACCGCTGTTACAACCAATACGAAATCGTTCGAGAAAGACGGGTACGTCTTCATTCCCAACGGCGTCGACGTCAACAAACTCATCGACCAGTCCGGGCGAGAATCCCGAGCGGACATTCTGAGCGAATTCGGGCTAAAGCCGACTGCGTTTGTAATCGCTTGCGTCGCCCGACTGTGGCATCAAAAACGGCTCAAATGGGCGATTTGGTCAATGGACGTCATGCGCCGCATGCACCCGGACTCCCATCTGCTGATTATCGGCGACGGTCCGCAGAGAAACCGGCTCATGCGGTATCGGCAGCTGTACCAATCGGAAGAATACGTTCATTTCCTCGGCGCCCGCAGCGACGTTCCCCGGATTCTCCGCGCCGCAGACGTCCTCTGGCTAAGCAGTTTGTACGAAGGACAGCCCAACGCCGTTTTGGAAGCGATGGCGTTAGGCGTCCCGACAGTCAGCGCCCAAATTCCCGCCGTTGAAGAATTCATTACTCACGAAGAAAACGGTTTTCTGGTTGACCCCAACGACATTCCCGGATTCGCCCGCTGGACAACTCATCTGCTGGAAATTCCGGGACTAAAAGAAAAAATCGTCTCCAACGCCCGGGAGACGATTCACCAAAAGTTCGATCTGGAAACAATGGTTTCCGCCTACGAGAATCTGTATCAAAGCTGACGCATTTCAGTTTTCCATTGAACCGTTAGCTGCTGTCTGTCTGGATTAGTTTTCGTAAAATTCCTTTATAAATAAAACAGATTTTTCACTTCCTTGCGCCGCGGCGTTACGAAGCCATTTCAAGGCTTCTGTATAGTCTTTTTCCACGCCTACGCCATTGTAATAAAGCACGCCAAGATTGTGCTGCGCTTCCAGGTCGCCCTGCTCAGCCGCTTTGCGAAACCATCTCACAGCCTCGGCGTCATCCTGAGCAACGCCTTTGCCTGTTAAATAGCAAAGAGCCAGACAGTATTGCGCTTTGACATGCCCATGTTCTGCCGCTTTGCGAAACCTTTTCACAGCTTCGGCGTTATCTTGACCAACGCCCGACCCCTCTTGATAATAAAGCCCAAGACAGTATTGCGCTTCTACACAACCCTGCTCCGCCGCTTTACGATACCATTTCACGGCTTCAGCTTTATCTTGAGTAACTCCTTTGCCACTAAACAAACAAAAGCCAAGATTGCATTGAGCGCCTGCATGACCTTGCTCAGCCGCTTTACGAAACCATTTGACGGCTTCTTCCAAATTCTTTTCAACTCCTGCGCCAACATAATAGCGAGCAGCCAGACTAAACTGGGCTTTTACGCATCCCTGCTCTGCGGATTTGCGCCACCATTCTATTGACTTATCCAAATCTTTAGCGACCCCTTCGCCAAAATGATAGCAGTATGCGAGCCTGTGTTGAGACGGAGCGTGTCCCATTTCCGCCGCTTTCTTCCAGCAGTTAAACGCTTCCTCTTTGTTTATGGGCGTTCCGTTGTCGCCCTGAAAATAGTCGTTGCCGCGTTCGTATAAGGCTTCCGCTTCCGGGTTAGCGCCCAGCTGTTCCGCTCTCGCTCCGCAGACGATAAAAAGGACGGCAAACAACAGGGCAAACGCTGAGATATTTCGAGTTGTCATGATTTCGGTTTCTTGTTTTATGTTGGATTACGCAATTCTATAAAACTACCAATTATTATATTTGTTCTCTCCCGGTTTGCAAGATGTAAGATACAGACAACGACAGACGGACTGGATTAGTCTATGTAAAACGCTTTTATAGCGTTACTGGCGTCTTCGTCTCCCTGATCTGCCGCTTTGCGAAGCCATTTCAAGCCTTCTGCTTTATCTTGAGTTACGCCGTAACCCTTAATATAACAAAAGCCAAGATTATACTGAGCTTGCGTGTTTCCCTGCTCAGCCGCTTTGCGAAACCATTTTACGGCTTCGGAATAATCTTGATCAACGCCTATGCCCATATAATAACATAAGCCAAGGCTCCCTTGTGATTCAGCGCCTCCCTGCTCAGCCGCTTTGCGAAACCATTTTGCCGCTTCGACTTTATCTTGACCAATGCCTAAACCTTCAAGATAATGAATGCCAAGATTGTGTTGAGCTTGAGCATTTCCCTGATCCGCTGCGCTGCGATACCATTTTACAGCTTCTTCATCGTTCTTTTCAACGCCTGCTCCCAGCTTATAACAAAAGCCCAAACCCAATTGTGCTTTCATATTTCCTTGTTCAGCCGCTTTTCGAAACCATTTGACGGCTTCCGTATAGTCTTTAACCACGCCTAACCCTTCTTGATATAAATACCCAAGAGCGTATTGCGCTTCTGAAAAATCTTGTTGAGCTGCTTGTCGCAACCAAAACACGGATTCCATATAGTCTTTTTCAACGCCTAAGCCCTTGTAATAACAACACCCAAGACTGTATTGAGCGCCTGCATAACCCTGCTCTGCCGCTTTACGACACCATTTTATGGCTTCTGAAAAATCCCGAGAAATCCCTTCGCCTGCAAAATAGCAAGCTCCAAGATTGTTCTGCGCTTTAGCATTTCCCTGCTCCGCCGCTTTACGATACCATTTCACGGCTTCAGCTTTATCTTGAGTAACGCCTTCGCCACTAAACAAACAAAGGGCAAGGTTGCATTGAGCTTTTGGAACGTTTTGCTCAGCTGCTTTACGGTACCATTTCACGGCTTCGGCTTTATTTTGAGTAACGCCTAAACCATCATAATAGCTAACCCCAAGATTGTATTGTGATTCTGCATATCCTTGTTCAGCCGCTTTGCGAATCCATTTTACGGCTTCCTCCAAATTCTTTTCAACGCCTTCGCCCGTATGATAGCATACGGCAAGATTGTGCTGTGAATCTACATCTCCCTGTTCAGCTGCTTTACGAAACCATTTGACGGCTTCTACGCTATCTTGAGCAATGCCTATTCCCTTAGAATAACACAGAGCCAGATTGTGCTGAGCTTTTACATATCCCTGCTCTGCGGATTTGCGCCACCATTCTATTGCTTTTTCCAAATCTTGAGCGACCCCTTCGCCAAAATGATAGCAGTATGCGAGCCTGTGTTGAGACGGAGCGTGTCCCATTTCCGCCGCTTTCTTCCAGCAGTTAAACGCTTCCTCTTTGTTTACAGGCGTTCCGTTGTCGCCCTGAAAATAGTCGTTGCCGCGTTCGTATAAGGCTTCCGCTTCCGGGTTAGCGCCCGGCTGTTCCGCTCTCGCTCCGCAGACGATAAAAAGAACGGTAAACAACAGGGCAAACGCTGAGATATTTCGAGTTGTCATGATTATAATCCTCGGTGAACTTTTGAATTGAATACAATAATTATATATTTTTTCGCGGTGTGGGTCAAGAGGGAAATGGGGGGGGAGGGTTCCTCATAGCTTTAGCTGTGAGGAACGACTTATAATCAAAATCGTAGCCCACGCCTTTAGGCGTGGGATTAAATACGGCATAAAAGAATAATATAACGCGCTAATTCCTGTCCCCTCCTCGCCCCGTTAGGGGCGAGGAGGGGACAGGGAGGGAAGCGTTTGGGGAGGGACGTTTGCCTAGTCCCCCAGATAAATCTGGGGGCTACGATTTTTGAATTGTTTTTCTCTCCCACGTCTAAAGACGTGGGGATAGGAACAGAGAGCTCAATTACCGCCTGTCAGTTCTTTGCGGACTTCGCGTGAGGTTTCTTTTGCGGACTTACGTCCGCGACCCGGAAGCGTTTTCGGCTGCGTCGTTGTTTTTTAGCGGGTCTTTGGACAAGGCGGCGTCAAGCCGCCGCACTCCACGACGCAAGCGTTCGTCGATTGGGTATGCATGCTTCAAACGTTTGGTTCGCCTTCGGCGAACTGCGTAATTCCGTTCGCTTCGCGAACTCCATTACCGCCTTTCATTAAGCGACGGCAAGCCGTCGCTTTCCGGGGGCTTACGCACCCCGGCTCGCCTATCGCTTTTCATTCAATTCTCCGTCTCACCGCTTGCTTTTTGATTCTCGCTATGTTAAAATCTGTACAAGAGATGCAAGAAGCGTCTGTTTCGTTGTCCTCGAATATTCAGAAAGGTTATATTATGAATTCGTTTAAGTTCCATTTGTTTGCAGCGTTGCTTATAGCGACAGCGTTCTTTCCGAGTTCTGTTCAGGCAGAGACGTCGACCGGGTGGGAGAAGTATTCCGGCAACCCGGTTTTGGGCGGGCAGCTCGGAACGTGTTTCGACATCTGCGTTCTGCAGGAAGGCGCTACGTTCAAGATGTGGTTTTCCTGGCGTCCTCAAAAGTCGATCGGGTATACGGAAAGCAAAGACGGAATTCATTGGTCTGAGCCGCAAATCGTTCTCTCGCCTGCTGGCGGTTGGGAAGGGATTGTCAATCGGATTGGCGTCGTGTTTAAAGACGGCAAATATCACATGTGGTACACCGGGCAGGTGCTCAAAGGGAACATCGGGTCGAAGATTGGGTACGCGGTCAGTCCGGACGGCGTCAACTGGACGCGGGTTCAGAGCGAGCCGGTTCTTGTCTCTGAACTGCCGTGGGAAGGCGTTGCGGTAATGTGTCCTCACGTTCTTTGGGACGAGTCGGAAAAGACGTTCAAAATGTGGTATTCAGCCGGCGAGCAGTACGAGCCTAACGCCCTGGGGTACGCGACAAGTCCGGACGGCGTCCATTGGACGAAACATCCCGACAATCCAATTTTCAAGGCGAATAAAAACGTCAAATGGGAACAGCATAAAGTAACCGCCGCTCAGGTGTTTCCCTATAAGGGCATGTACTATATGTTCTATATTGGTTTTGAAAACGAACATCTGGCGCGAATCGGGATTGCGCGTTCCAAAGACGGCGTAACGGGCTGGGAAGAGCTGCCGACTAATCCGATTATCGGTCCGGACGCGGGAACGTGGGACGCCAGCGCGTGTTACAAGCCGTTCGCCATTTACGACAAACAGGCGGATCTGTGGCGCTTGTGGTACAACGGACGCAACGGCGGCGTAGAACAGATCGGGCTGGCGATTCACAAGGGGGAAGACCTCGGGTTCCCGGAACCGGCGGCGGAATCGGACTCGCACGGCGCGGTTCTCAAGGCGGAAGATTTCAAGCATTATATAGACCAGTTCAATTCCGACGACGAGGAGCTGACTAAAAACGTCTATCCTAACGACAAAGCCTGGGATTTCCTCAAGGCGAACATGCCGTTGCTGGACTATCCCGACAAAGACCTCGAACGGACGTGGTATTTTCGTTTCTGGACGGTTCGGAAGCATATCAAGCGCGCGGCGGACGGCTCTTTTGTGGTAACGGAATTCCTGCCGAAGGTGGGCTGGTCTGGAAAAGAAAACGCGATATCCTGCGCGGCGGGGCATCATTTTCGGGAACTGCGATGGATTAAAGACCGCCGTGTTCTCAACGACTACGCTGTCTTTTGGCTTCGCAAAGGCGGCGCGGTTCGGACGTACAGCTTTTGGATTGCCGATTCTCTGTGGCAGTACGCGCTGGCAACCGGCGACGTCTCGCTGGCAAAAGAACTCCTGCCGGATCTGATTAGCAACTACGAAGAATGGAAGAAGATGCGTTTAGATCCCAACGGGCTGTTCTGGCAGATTGACGGTCTGGACGGCGGGGAATGTTCCATCGGCGGGAGCGGATATCGAGCGCAGATCAATACGTACATGTACATGGACGCGCTGGCAATCTCCCGAATCGCCAAGCTGTCTGGGCAAGACGAAATCGCAAAGCGTTACGCGGACGAAGCCGCCCAGCTGCGGGAACGGGTCAACAGCAAAATGTGGGATAAAGACGCCCAATTCTATAAGGTCGCGCCGAGAACGAAGTCGGCAGACGAGCCGCTTCAGCTCAAAGACGTCCGGGAACAGCACGGGTTCTCGCCGTGGTATGCAGACAACGCGTCGCTCCCGCCGGCTGAGTATACCGTCGCGTGGTCGCAGCTGACGGATCCGCAGGGCTTTTTCGCGCCGTACGGGCCGACGACGGCGGAACAGCGTCATCCCGGATTCAAAATTGAGTACGCCAACCACGAATGTCAGTGGAACGGTCCGAGCTGGCCGTATTTGACCAGTATGACGCTCACGGCTCTGGGGAATCTGATTAATCGCGACGCCTCCGCCGGACTCGAGACGCAAGAGCTGCAGTCGGCGTTCCGCAAAACGCTGGACTGCTACGTCCGATCCCATACCCGCGTCCGGGAAGACGGAAAGACTGTCCCGTGGATCGACGAAAACATCAACCCGCAGACCGGGGACTGGATTGCCAGAACGCGGCTCAAGGATTGGGGCTGGAAACCCGGCAAAGGCGGTTACGAACGCGGCAAAGACTACAATCACTCGACGTTTTGCGATATTGTCGTCAACTCGCTCATTGGTCTGCGCCCGTCGCTGGAAAACGGGTTTGAACTCTTCCCGCTGACGGACAAGGCGGTTCCGTATTTCTGTCTGGACAACTTGCCGTATCACAGCCGCATCGTAACAATCCTGTACGATTCCACCGGCGAGCGCTACGGAAAGGGCAGGGGGCTTCGCGTTTACGTTGACGGCGTTGAGACGTTTTCCGCCGACGCTCTGCCGGACAAGCCGGTTTGGGTTCCACTGGACAAATAATTTCAGTGGAAATCAGGGGACGTCGCTATATAGAATATATCAATGGACAGGATAATAATCCTGTGATAAACCGGGGAAAATAAAAATTTTTTAAATTTTTTCAAAAAAACGTATTTTTCGCGTTATTTATGCGCTACAATTTCGTATAATACTAATAAAGGAAAGTGAAAAAAAGTGTTTTCGAGTTGAAATAGTTCTTTTTCAAGTTCGTTTCAGGTCGAAAAAAGTTTTACAATCCGTTTCCTTTTAAGGAATTAAACCGTTCACGCCAAAGGATTTATCAAAGAAAGGATAGCATTATGTCAGACTTGACTTTATGGAATTTGACGGAAATCCAAATGCAGATGATTCTCTGGGGTACAATTGCTGTTTTGGCGGCGATTGTGGAACTTAACACGTTTGCCCTGGTATCCCTCTGGTTTGTCATTGGAGGAATTGCCTCGTTTGTCGCGGCCTATTTAAACGTTCCATTCCTTTGGCAGTTTGCAATTTTCGTTTTGACGTCAGGCATTATTGGAATTATTATGATTCCGTATGTCAAAAAACGCAACAGCAACTACACTCCTACCAATACCGACAGTCTGGTTGGACACGAAGGAATGACGGAAACCGAACTCAATGTCATTACCGGATCAGGCAGAGTGGTAGTGGACGGTCAATCGTGGTCGGCAAAGTCCGTAACTGGCGCTAACATTCCCGCAAACACGATTGTAGTTGTTGAAAGAATTGAGGGCGTAGCGTTGTTCGTCAGACCGAAGTAGTTCAGGTATTAATCGTTCAAAACTCATCGTTTTCTTCGATTTTTCGATATTTTAGCTAACACTTTTAACGTATGGGAGGAATTTAAAATGGATCCTAGTGGATTACTGTACACAGTATTGATTCTTATACTGGTATTGATGATTATCGCAATTCTGTATTGCGTTCGCATTGTCCCACAGGCAAGCGAATTCGTCATCGAACGTCTTGGTACGTACCGCGCTTCATGGAAAGCCGGTCTTCACCTGCTGATTCCGTTTATTGACCAGATTGCCAAAAAGGTCTCGGTCAAGGAGCAGGTTTTCGACTTCAAACCTCAGCCGGTAATTACCAAAGACAACGTTACAATTTTGATCGACACGGTCGTGTTCTGTGTTGTAACGGATTCAAAGCTTTACACATACGGCGTCGAGAATCCGTACAAGGCGATTGAAAACCTGTCGGCGACAACGCTGCGTAACATCATCGGCGAAATGGAACTTGACCAGACGCTTACCTCTCGCGACGTCATCAACTCCAAGATTACGGAAACGCTTGACCGCGCCACCGACCGATGGGGCATCAAAGTCAACCGCGTTGAACTGAAAAACATCGAACCGCCGAAGCAGATTCGCGAAGCGATGGAAAAGCAGATGCGAGCGGAACGAGAACGCCGTGAAGCCATTCTTCAGGCGGAAGGTAAAAAGAAGAGCGACATCCTTGTTGCCGAAGGCGAAAAACAGGCGCGAATTCTTACCGCTGAAGCCGAAAAGCAAACCGTCATTCTCCGCGCTGAAGCGCAGCGAGAAAAGGAAATTCGCGAAGCGGAAGGTCAGGCTCAAGCTATTCTGATGGTTCAGAAAGCGTTGGCAGACGGTATCAGACTGCTCAACGAATCCAATCCGTCTGAACAGGTTATTACCCTCAAGAGCCTGGAAGCATTCCAGAAGGCGGCTGACGGTCAGGCGACCAAGATCATCATCCCGAGCCAAATTCAGGGTCTTGCCGGCCTGGCGGCTTCCGTCAAGGAACTGCTTAACTAATCGCAAAGCCTTTATAAATAAACTCTTAGAGTAAAACAGCGGGGAGCGAAAAACTCCCCGTTGTTTTTTGAGATCCTATATCTGCAATTTACTCAGGCTAATTTGGCATACATTTTTTTAATTTTTTAAATATTTTTGTTGACGTTTTCGGAATTCTATGTTAAAATATACAATAATCGATATTTTATTAATAAATTGTTAGCAATCAAAATGATTTAACCTGTTTTCCATAAATAACATCATGAAAACTTACCAGACAATTGTTTTGAGTCTTTTGGCTCTCGTCAGCGCAGCGTCCCTTGCTCAGGCGGAAGTGATTTACGCGGTTCGCGTAAACGCTCTGGATGGCGCGGGCAATAACAGCTACTACACAAACTACAACATGAGTTACTCCTCGGGGCAATGGTGCACTCAAGCCAACAATACGCCGTACAACGGAACAACCCCGGTTATGCTTTGCGATTTGGGCGCCGTTCAGACGATTAACAGTATTATTCTTGACAAGTACAGCGCGGCTGGGAACAATGTCAAGGCGATGACGCTGGAATTTTACGATTCGCCCGCTCTTTCCGGAACGCCGGTTTATACGCAGACATTTAGCAATATTTCTATAGACGGCGCAACACTGAATCTTACAACTCCAACGAATGCGAGATTTGTCAAATTTACCATGACAGAAAATCACGGCGGCGACCGCTATGGAATTGGCAATATCTCGTTTGACGTCAGTTCTACTGTAACGCCGACCTCGGGAACGTGTACTGTTGCGAACCTTAACGGATACAATGTGAGCAACCTCTTTGACAGGAATGCAGGTTCAACATGGTGTTCCAGCGCTGCTGATACAACCAATGGTTATTACAACGGTACGAATCCCAACCCTGTATTTACGTTTGAATTAGGCGGTACTAAAAAGCTTACCGGCATTTCCGTTCAGCCCTACAACGTTACCGGCAACTCCATCAAGAATTTCAATCTGGAATTTCTGGATGCTAATGGAAATACAATTGCCGTTCAAGACGCCTCCCAATACAGCTTTAAAATGTGGGATGCATCCAACGGGGTTTATAACTATTTTTCGTTCCCGGAAGTTGACGGCGTGGCGAAGGTTATAATGACTGTTACAAGCAACTTCAGAGGCGTTGGGGGCGGCGGCGACAGAATCGGTTTTGCGGAAGTTTATTTCAATACGATTGATACAGCCGTGGCAACAACTCCTGAAAAGTACAATGAACCGATGCATGCAGACAATATCGTTCGTCCAACGTCCGCGTCGTTTGTTACAGAGGGTGCAACTCGTGGATCTGCCCGCGCTCTGACCTATCTGTTTGACGGTACGGGAACGGGCATGGGCGACGTTTGGTACACCAATGGCAGCGGCGATGACTACCTCAATTTGGGTTATTCGTCAGTAATCGATTTTAACATGCCGTCGGGAAGCGTCAGATATGACAGCGTCTCCATTGGCGGTTACGGCTCTCAGGGCAACCAGATGACCGATTTCATTTTGGAACTGTTTGACGATTCCGGCAAGCTGGTTTTTGCCGACGAGTTCAAAACAGACCAATCCATAAACGCAAACCAGTATGCAACGTTCTCTTTGGGAGACAATTATTCATTCAGCAAAGCGCGAATGACAATTCTGGACAACGCATTCAGATGGTACGGAGCCAGCGGCGGCGACCGAGTTGGATTTGCAGAAATTTTCTTTTCTGGCGAACCGGAATACTTTGTCAATTCTTCAGTTATTACCGACGAGAATTGGACTATCGACGGAGAGAGCAGAACGGGCGTCTCGTTTACCGACGGCGACTTCCAGACGGCAACGTTTGACAATCCGGTAATACTCAATGCAGATGGTAAGTTTGAAATCGGCGAGGATAGAACGCTGAATCTTAACGGCGTCGTTTCCGGGAATGGCGGATTAGAAAAAACCGGCGACGGTACACTGACTCTTTCCGGCGACAACACGTATTTTGGCGACACTACCGTTTCCGAGGGTGCGCTTGTACTGACTGGCGACGCTGTCAAGGCAAACAGTTCTATTGAAATTACCGGTGACGCGGTTTTGGAATATAACGTTCCCTCTGGCGAAGCCATGTTGGACTTTACGACCGCTAATACAACCGTTTCTGGCGGAAAAGTTCTCAAGACGGGAACTGGCGCTCTGAAGATCTACGCAACCGACGACATGTTCCAGGCAGACACGTTCGAGGTTCAAGCTGGCGAACTGGACTTCAAAGGCGAGTACAAAGGTGATATTGTTGTTATCGACGGCGCAGTCTTCTCGCCCGGCAATTCCGTTGGCGAAGCGATTATAGAAGGCGCGTTTAAGATTGAAGATAGTACGCTGTTGTTGGAACAGGATGACAGCGGCATGGATAAGCTTATCGCCAAGTCTTTTGATTTTGATGATGACAACGCTATAATTGAATTGGCGCTCAGCGCAATTGTTCCCGGCGCAACGTACGATATTATTGCTCAATCAGATGGAACGTTTACTGACAACCAGCTTAATGAATCGTACTGGACGAATCTCATTGACGGCGGACTTCCGAGTTATATGGGTCTGTCTGTTATTGATGGCAGCATTGTTCGATTAAACATTGACGCCAACGCCGTTCCGGAACCGTCGACTTGGGCGCTGCTCATTATCGGCGCCGCGGGGCTGCTGTACTGGCGGAAGAAAAAATAATTTGAATTGCGATGGATCGAAACGACTATCATGCGTAAATTGCTTTTTAGTCCTTTCGATCCAGGCTCCCTTCTTTCAATTTTCAACATTGTTGAATTTTAAAACTTTTGTGTCTTGCTTTTTAAAATCGTTCAGTGTATGATAAGATAATAAAAGGAGCGCGGCGCTCCTTGACGGTCGTTTCTACCCACTGAACGAATCTATGGCTAAAAAAGCAATTTCCAAAACTCCGCCTCGACAGCTCAAGCATTGTCAGCTTCTGGCGAAAGCGGCTGAGGATAAAAGTATCGAAATGCGCGCTCTGGCGGTGAAGGGCTATCCTGGCGTGGAACTGTCGCCCAAAATCCTGCCAGGGCTGATTAGCGTCGGGTACTGGAATTCTCCGCGCGATCAGAACTGGGGCATGACGTGGCATCAGCACGACGGCTTTGAGCTGGAGTTTGTCGAATCCGGTCAGCTGGATTTGGGAATCGGCTCGGAGGTGTTCGAGCAGGTCAGGGCGAACCACGTCGCGATTACCCGGCCGTGGCAGCGGCATCGGTACGGGAACCCCTACATTCGCTCCAGCCGGCTGCATTGGCTGATAATCGACCTCGGCGTCAGTCTGCCCAACCAACAGCTGAAATGGCCCAGCTGGGTCGTGTTGTCACAGGACGACCAGAAGGAGTTCGCCGATCTGATTCGGTTAACGGAATCGTCAACGCTGCCAGTTGGCGCGCCGGTTCGGAAAACCGTTTTGAGAATCGCTCAGCTGCTGCGAAACGTCAACCAAGAATCGTTTTATTCCTCGCTGACAATGGCGATTAACGAGTACCTTCTGGCGCTGTTAAAGGCGATGCGGAAAAGCGAGCTTCATCTCAACGCCTCGCTGGGCGCGTCGTTCCGAGCCGTTGACCTGTTTCTGCAGTCGCTGCGGAACTCGTCAGACGCCCTCAAAGCGCCGTGGACGGTTCGGCAGATGGCGAGAGAATGCGGCGTCAGTCAAACGCTGTTTACAAACTATTGTCGGCAGATTGTCAACAAGTCGCCGGCAGACTATTTGAAATCCGTTCGCGTCGAACGGGCATGCGTTCTGCTTCAGGAAAACCCGGAGCTATCCGTTTCGGACGTTGCAGAACAATGCGGATTCGCAACCCCCGCCTACTTCACCACGGTTTTCCGTCAGGAAAAGAATATTACGCCGAGGGAATATAGACTGGCGCAGAGGGAAGATAAATAAGTTATATGTTTTTAGTGGTTAGTGTTTAGGTCGCAAAGCGTTCATCTTACTTACCACTAACCACTAATCACTTACCACTATTATTAACAGGAGACAACCTCATGGGAAAAATTGGAATTGGATTAAATCTGGAAGCTGTTCGTACGAGCCATAAATCGTTTGAATGGGGCATGGAATTCACCGCGAAATGCGGGTATGAATACGTCGAGCCAATGGTTCATCTGGGTCGAGAGCTGCTGTCGGAAGCGCGGTATTTCCACAGCGTTTCCATGCTCGACGACCCGTTCCGAATTCGCGACTGCGCGGAAAAGCACGGGTTGAAACTGTCGGGTTTGTCCACCCACTGCCCGCTGGCGAAGCCGGAAATCAGCGTCGAGTATCTCAAACAGGCGGCGCGGTTTGCCAAAGAGTGCGGCGCGCCGGTTCTCAATACAGACGAAGGCGCCAAGCCGGACTGGACGACCAAGGCGGAGGACTTTGTTCTCATTCGTTACACGCTCATGGAAGCGGCGAAAGTCGCCTCGCGCCGCGGGATTAAAATCGGGCTGGAACAGCATCAGCAGTACTCGCTCAAGCCGGATATGTTCGACGAGCTGGTCAATCTGGTTGACATGCCGGACACGATTGGCGTCAACTTCGACACCGGCAACTCGTACCTCGGCAACAACGACCCGATTGAATGGCTGGAACGGATCAAGACGCGTCTGGTACACGTTCACGCCAAAGACATCTCGTTCTCGCAGTCCGATTCCGAACGCGGCAAGGTGATGGGCACGCCGGTCGGCTGCGCTTGCGGAAAAGGCGTTATTGACTGGGAAAAAGTCGTTGCCATTTTGAAGTCGATTCCGCAAGACATTGTCATGAGCGTTGAATGCGGCACGCTCGACGACGCCCAGGACAGCATCGACTACCTGCGCAAGCTGATCTGATTGTGGAGTGCGACGGCTTGCCGTCGCTTTCATTACAAATACTACTGCGAGCAACGATAATATTTATTCGTGCTGATAACGCAAAGAACAATAAACGATAAATCGAAAGATATTGTTCAAACGTTATTGGCACGAATTTCTTTTTGGGAGATTCTCTACGTTTTTCTTGAAAAAGCGACGGCAAGCCGTCGCACTCCAAACCGTCATTTTTTCTGCAATCCCCCCATTTTCTATATTTCTCGCTCAAAACTTTCAATTTTCAACATTCGCGAAAATTGAAAGTAATTAATCAAAAAAATCGTGTATAATACATAAAAGGTAAATACCAACGTTCCTGTTTCGCGAGAATTGTTTTGCCGCGAGGACGTTTCCTAATCCAACCATTTTTTCCTGTTCGGAACAAGTCATGGTTAATATTACTTTCGATTCAATTCGCCGTTCCCAGATTTATACAAAAGGTTATAAGACAATCGCTGTTTTAATCGCCGTTTTGACAGGCGTTACTCTGTCAGCGACAAACGTTTATGCGGAAGCGCTGTCGTATTCCAACTTGACGACAGGCTATAATCCTGTCTGGCACATGGGGCTGGACGACAATCCTAATGTAACGACTGTCGTCAATGTCGGGAGCAACACGAATCAGGGCGCAGCTACAGACGTAACGTTTGGAACTCCAGGCGTTATTGGAACGTCGGCGACGTTTAACGGCAATACCAGTAAAATTACCCTTACAGACAACAACGTCTGGAATACCAATCAGGCGACTATCGAAGGCTGGGTTAAAGCGTCGGACGTCAACCTGATCAATATTCTCGGTTATCGAAACAACGCAGGCGGGGGGCATTGCCGTCAGTTCTATACGCTTTCAAATGGAAATCTGGTTTTTTATGATTACGTTGGCGCTGAATCCAATGTTTCAACAAGCCAATCGCTTATAACTGACGAATGGGTTTATCTTGCTGCAACAGTTGCCAGAACAGGGACAAGTGGATCAAACTATACGTATACGAGCAAATTGTATATCAATGGCGAGCTGGTTGCAACGGGGACTAAAACACAAAAAAATGGAGTTTTGTGGAACGACGGCAATTATTGGATTATCGGGAATAAGGATACGATTACGGCTACGGCTGATGGAAAAAAGGCGCTGCATACCCTCAACGGCTCTCTGGACGAATTGACGACGTACAACGCCGCCTTGTCGCAGTCTGTGTTTTTATCCAAATACGCAGTGGCGACAAATCAGGTTTCTGAAAAGTCCCTCATGGCAAACGCGACGCTTACAGCCAGCGCAACTTATACGGATGCGAATAATTATTTTGGAGTTGAAAAAATCAAAGATGGCATTATCTACGACATATCTGGAACGGCTACTAATGTTCAAGACGCTTACAAAGGATACTGGATTGCCCCTAACGGCGTTACCAACGCTTATATTACCGTCGATTTGGGAGATACGTATAATATCGATAAAATTGATTTGCAGAACACTCGTAACGCCGGTCATGGCGATTCCGGTACGAAAGACTTTACGCTGTATTATTCAACAGACGGTACAAACTGGACTACGCTTTTAAGCGATACGCTTACAACGGTTACGTCAAAAGGTTCTTCCGAAATTATGCCGATTGAATCCTTTACTTTTACTCCGGTCGACGCCCGTTACGTTAAATTTGAAGCCAACTCATACGTTTATAATCGCGCCGGTCTGACGGAAATGTGGATTTTCGAGCATACGCCTTATTGGGGAGTCGGTACAGACTTGTCGAAAGACTGGACGATTGACGGAACCGATAAAGTCGGCGCGAAATTCACTGAAGAGAACGGCAATACAGGAACGGTTCTTGCCAATCATACAGGAACGGTAACGCTCAATGCGGACGCGACATTTGAAGTTACCGGCGACAGAATCCTGACGCAGTCCGGCGCGATTTCCGGAACCGGCAAGCTGAACAAAATCGGCGATGGAACGCTGGTTTTATCCGGCGCAAATAACTATACCGGCGATACGACCGTTTCAGCTGGAACGCTGGCGATAGTCGGCAGCGGAACTCTGGAATCTGCGTCTGTTACAATTGCCAACGGAGCGGAGCTGCTGTACGACAACGCACTGCCTCGTTCTCCCGTTTCTCAAACGTTCGATATCAAGCAAGGCGGGACGTTCGAGATCTACAGAAATACAACGCCTGCCCACGATTATGCAAATTCCGGCATCTCGAACGTAAATAACGCAACAGTTACATTTACTGGCGATGGAACCTGGGTTAAATCCGGGTCGGGAGAACTGTGGTGCTCTTCCGCCGACTACCGCCCGATAGTCTTTGAACTCTCGTCAAAAGCCAAAATGGTTATTGAAGATGGTACGTTTTACAACGGCGGATGGAAGAAAACGACGTGGACGAACAACAAAGCCGAGTTGGTTATTTCCTCTGCCGGCGCTCTAAACCTGTGGGACGGCAATATGATGGTCGTAGGCGGTCTGACCGGCGAAGCCGGATCGAGAATCATTTGCGATCAAGGAAATTCAAACGGAATTTCCGTTGGAAACGGCGTTGACGCCAAACAAACGTTTACTTATGACGGTACAATAAACTGCTCCAAGGCGTCTAAGTTTTATAAAGACGGGGCCGGCAGACAGGTCATGACTGGCGCCATTTCAGGCGTTGCCATTACAGTTAATTCCGGCGTACTCGAACTGACCGGCGCCGCTATCCCAGCCAACGGCGCGATTACGGTTAACTCAAACGGGACGTTGGAATACAACGTCGCCGAAGGGGATACAAGACTCGTCAATGTTACAACCTCCAAAAAGATTGTCAGCGCAGGACAGGTATTCAAAACCGGTAACGGCACGCTGCAAATCAACGCAGCACAAAACTCTGTAGAAATGGACAGTCTGGCTCTCAATTCTGGACGTTTGGATTACAAAGGCTACTTTACTGGCGATATTGACGTTATTAACGGCGTAGTTCTTTCGCCGGGCAATTCCGTTGGAACGATGTACGAAACCGGCGATTTGACGCTGAAATCCGGCGCGTCGCTGTTGATGGAACTTGGCGGTACAGACGCTTCCGAAAACGACCAGCTCATTGTAACAGGCAACATTTTCCTGGAAGAGGGCGCGTTTGTTGACCTGGTTCTGGCTGACAACAGCTCTTTGGGACCCAACAGTACCTTTACCGCGATTCTCTCGGGAACGAACAGTCCCGATCTTGCGGACAACTTTATTGACAACTATGTTCGTTCCAGCATTTTCACGGATTTGCAATACGCGCCGCTGAGCAATGGGCTGTACGCGATTACAGGCCGCATTGATCCCAACGCCGTGCCTGAACCCTCGACGTGGGCGTTGCTGATTCTCGGAGTTGCAGGGTTGCTGTACTGGCGGAAAAGAAAATAATTAGAGTTTCTTCAACCCTGACCTGACCATGCGATGTATTTTCCTTTCCCTGCTTTTAGCAATCAGTTCCGTCGTCTGCGCGGCGGACTATCAATGCGTTAAAACGGACAACGGCGCCAAGCTCGTCAACGGCGCTGCGGTCGTTTGGGAACTGGTTGTCAAAACGCCGGAAGGCAAGCCGTATATTCATCCTGTTGCGTTGCCGGACGGGCGCGTCATTTCAGAGCTTCGTCCGAGAGATCACCGATGGCATACCGGGCTTTGGTTTAGCTGGAAGTTTATCAACGGCGTCAATTACTGGGAACCGTCCAACGGAAAGACCGAGGTTGAATCGTGGGACGCTGTTATTGACGGCTTGTCTGCTACTGTAACAATCAAGCTGCGTTACTTTGACGATCGCAACCCGGACGTTATTCTTTTAACGGAAGACAGAACCGTCGTCTTTTCCGCCCCGGACGAAAAAGGGAGCTATTCGATTTCGTTCAAACATCATTTCACCGCCGGGGGCGAAGACCTTGTCTTTGACCGCACGCCGCTGAATATCCCGTGGGGCGGATACGCAGGCTTGTCTTTGCGAATGAACCAGTCCGTCAAGGATTTCAAACTGACTTGCGAAAACGGCGGCAATACAAAACACACCGTCCGAGCCAAACCGGCGTCGTGGCTCGATTTCCGCGACGAAAAGACCGGGCAGGGCGTTCGGTTTATTGTCATTAAGAGCACAGAGCAAACCCGATTCTATTTGCTCGACGGCGGTCATTACTGCATCATCCCCAGCCCAGTTCACGAAGGCCCGATTACCTGTAAAGCCGGGGAATCGTTCGATTTGGAATACCTTCTCAAAATTGGTTATTAGAATTAATATCCTTGTAGATCGCTTTGCGGCGAAAGCCTCCAAAAAACACCTGAACGTGGAAAGCCGCTCTGACCTGCTGGATCGCGGCTGTCTCAGCCGCCGAAGTTTTTTAAAACACGAAAAACACAAAAGGAACGAAAAAGACGAAAAGGCAATCCGCCTCGCTCGCTGTTACCAATCGACGCAGCCGAAAATCCCCTCGGATCGCGAGCGACGCTCGCCAAAGAATTTAAGCCGCAAAGAACGCAAAGAACGCATAGTTTTTAAAACTTCGCGAACATCCTCCGCACCTCTGCGTCTCCGCGTGAGGTTTTTCCGTTCGCTTCGCTCACACCCACGGGTTAACACCCGTGGCTCGCCTAAAATTTCTTTTCATTCCCGCCTTCCAATCCTTTTTTCTTCGCTATTTTCTCAGTATTTCACACGTTTTTTCGAAAAATATCCCATTTATCTCTTTTTGATTGCCAAATTGAGTGTATAATATTATATATAAATATTTATAAACGATTCCCCGTTTTGCGCCCGGGCGTACCGCCGCAAAAGTCGTTTAAATAACCGTTTACCAGTTTTACCCATCGAAGGAGTAAAATAATGGCTAATCTTCGAAACCGCGTATCCTCCCTTCCCCACATATTAACATCTGAGCGGGTTCTCTTTTCTATTCTGACTGTTTTAGTTCTTACGGTCTTTGTCAACGCTCAGGATACGGTTTCTCGTACCAATACATCTGGAACTGTTACGGGAACAGACGTTGCAACTGTTCAAACGGCAGACGGCGCCGCGGAAGGCGACGTCATTATACTTTCCGGAACGGCAACGCACAATTCAGGAATTGATCAAACGCTTGAAACGTTTACGATTCGTTCTGCCACTGCTGGCGTTAAACAGACCATTAACGCTTACCAGGGGCGGCTTTATAACATCAACAACGGCGTTCATACATACACTATCAATTTGCAGGATCTGGATTATCAAGGAAATGCATCCGCTGTTTCTGAAGCGATTGGTCTGTTTATACACACATCTCCTGATTTGACCTTAAACATCAATACAAATAACGTCTCCTTTACAGGTTTTAAAAATGCTCAGCATGACGGCGGCGTATTTGGTCTGGATAACGCTGGAAATTTGAATATTACAGCAACGAACGGACTCGTTTTTGACAGCAACCGCGCTAACGCATCATCCAGAAACGGCGGAGCAATCAGAATGACTAACGGCGCTTTGACCATTAATGCAGATACATTAACTTTTAAAGACAATTACGCTCAAAAACACGGCGGCGCGATTCACTCTGGTTCATCGGTTTCTATTACTGGCAACACGATTCTTTTTAGCGGCAGTACTGCCAAAGACAATGATGGCGGAGCGATTCACTCCGGTTCTTTAACAATTAACGGAATTGACGAAAATTCAACTACGACATTTCAAAGTAACACCGCCAAAGGCATTGGAGGCGCTATCAGTACAGGCGCTTTGAATTTATCGACCGGTTCGTTCTATTTTGACAGCAACACGCTTACTACTTTTCAGACTGCTGGCAGAGCGGGCGCTATTAACGCGAATTCTATTACTATTACTAACGTCAATACTCTTTCGTTTACAAACAATACGTCAGCCAGTAAAGCCGGCGCGATGTATTCGACTGGCGACATTTCAATTTCAGCCAAGAGTGTTAAATTTGAAAACAACGAAACTACTGCCGGTAGATCTGGAAATACGAATTATGGCAAAGGCGGCGGTATTTTTGCTGACGGAGGAAACGTTACCATTGATGCAAATACGATTTCATTTACGGGAAATAAAGCAAAACAATATGGAGCCGCCATTAGAGTTGAAAGCAGCAAGGCGCTTAATATTACCGGAACAACCATAACGTTTGAAAACAATGTCGTTTCAGACAACGACGGCGGCGCTATCAGCGGTTCAAATCTTACCATTACAGGCAAAAGCGCCGATGCTGTTACAACGTTTAAAAATAATTCTGCTAAATATATCGGCGGAGCGATTGGCGCTTCCTCTATGACTTTTAAAACAGGAAACTTTTATTTTCAAAACAATAAAGCAACAACATATCATGACAACGCGACAGGCGGCGGAATCAGCACAGGCGGCGCGATTAAGTTTTCCGACGCTAACATAATCTCATTTACAAATAACACCGGGACGCGTCTTGGCGGCGCTGTTTATGCTGGTAGTCTGGAAATGTCTGCCAAGAGTATTACTTTTACAGGAAATAAAGCCTCTGCCAGCGGTTATACAAACGGACAAGGCGGCGCAATTTACTGCACGGGCAGCGTTACATTCTCTGGCGAGAATGTCGTTGCCGAGTTCAGCGGTAACAGCGCCACCGACACAAATGCAGGAAACGACCTCTATTTGTCCGGTACGGGAGGGCTTACTTTCCAAGATAACGGAACGTATTCCTTCGACGGCGGCATTTATATGAATAATACGAACAAACCCGCTACGGTTATCAATCAGGCTCAAGTAACGATTGCCGGGCGCGCGAACGATTCAACCAATAAGTATCAATTCTTTAATGTTAATATTTCCAACGGCGGTTCGCTGACAGCGAATTTAGACTATATCGATTCGCTAACCGGTACATTCAACGTTGGAACAGCCGATTCCGCGGGAACGTTGGAACTAAACGTAGGTTCTGACGCATCCATATTGTTGGATTCGCTCAAAATTTACAGTACCGACAAGGGAGAAGTTAAAAAGACCGGCGAAGGTACATTGCGATTATATACTGCGTTGGAAGGTTTGGTTGATGCGGAAAGCTTTGTTGTTTCTTCCGGACGTCTGGATATGCAAAAGTATTTCAAAGGCGCTATGATTGTAGGCGAAAAACTTGGTCCAGAGAACTATTCAACAGCAATTTTCTCGCCGGGCAATTCAGTTGGAACGTTGACTATTGACGACTCGGACCTTGCAGAAGGCGAATATGCATTTACGTTGAATCCAGGGTCTACGCTGTTAATCGAAAAGGACGAGACCGGCCTTGACACGCTCATCGCCAGTTCGTTTAATATCGCTTCTGATTCCATCATCCAATTGTCCATTGATTCCCTTCAGCCGGGCGCATCGTATCCGTTTATTGTCAATACATCGCCTGACGGTTTTACAGGCGACATGGCGAACGTTGATTTCTGGAGTGGACTTTTGACCCCCGAAAGCGATTACTATTGGAATCTGAGCCTTATCGGCAATACGCTTTACGCTTCCGTAGACGCCAACGCCGTTCCGGAACCGTCGACGTGGGCGCTGTTGGCGCTGGGCGTTTGCGGTTTGCTCTATTTGCGTAAGCGAAAATAATTGGCGAGCCACGGGTGTAAACCCGTGGGTGTGAGCGAAGCGAACGTAATAACGCAAAGCGGGAGGCGCCTCCCGCTTTTTTCTTTGGCGGCGCGTGAATCTGCAAGCGACTGCGAATTTTTTCTTGGGGGGGAGTGATTTTTGTTTCTCATTGGTATAAAATAACGTTTAATCGAGAAACAGGGAGTTCTCTGATCTGTATTCCTGCCTAATGATTTCAAGGATATCCAAGAACATGAAAAAACTGCTTTTATCAATTGCCGCTGCTGTTACAATGATTTCCGCGTCGGCGGTCGCTCAGACTGACCCGGCGTCAGCGGAGCCGGACCCGAGCGTGATGTCAGACGCCTATTATCAGATTTGGAACGACGACGTTCAGAAAGCCATCGACGAACGTATCGAGAAGTATCGCAAAGCGGACGCGACCGTCGAGCTGACGGACGTCAAGCCGGGAACGGACGTCCAAGTCGAACAGCTCACGCACGCGTTCTTTTTCGGGGCGAATATTTATAACTTCAATCAGCTCGGAACGACGGAACGAAACGAGAAATACAAGGCTCTTTACGGGACGCTGTTCAATTCTGCGACGATTCCGTTTTACTGGAAATCTTTTGAAATGGAGCCGGGGAAACCCCGTTTCAAAACCGAAGAAAGGGACACGGAAGAGTTTTGGAATCACGTCGAAAACCCCAAAAAGCAACCGCACTGGCGCCGCCCGGCGACGGACGAGGTCGTTGAATTCTGTAAGTCCAAGGGGATCCGTATGCACGGGCACACGATCATTTGGGGAGATCGAAACGATGGGCGTCCAATATGGCTTTTTGACTACGCTTCCAATCCGTTCCCGGAAGAGCGCGAGGTTCTTCTTAAAGCCTACAAACAAATCTATAATCAGCCCGGGACGATGTCGCCGGAAGAAATTTACAAGCTGGGACCGAATTATTTCGATTCCATGAACGAGCTGTACTGGAACCGCATCCGCATGCTGGCTGAGCATTACAAGGGAACGCTCGACAGCTGGGACGTGGTCAACGAAAGCTCGGTAGATTACCACGGAAACGCGGTTACAGGCGACAAAGTAACCAAAAGCCCTTGTTACAGGCACTCCATGCCGGGAGACTATACGTATAATTCGTTCAAAAACGCTCAGGAAGTTTTCCCGGAGTCCGTTCAACTGGTTATCAACGACTACGCAAACAATCAGAATTACGTCAATCAGGTGAAAGACCTCATCGCCCACGGCGCGAAAATCGACATCGTCGGGTCGCAAATGCACATGGTAAAACCGCAGAACGCGCTAGACATTGCCGCCGGTAAAGTCGTTTCTTCCGTCGGCGGCGTGAAGATGACTCCAGAAGGAATCATGAGCACGATGAAGCTGCTGGCGTCCAATGGACGTCCGATCCACATTAGCGAAGTGACCGTCCCCATGCCCAGTGAAGACGAAAAAGGCAAGGCAGTCCAGGCGATCATCGCCCGGGATTTGTATCGGATGTGGTTCAGCGTTCCGGAAATCATGGGAATTACGCTGTGGAGTGTCGTCGATGGATGCGGCTGGCCGGGTGAATCCAGGTTCGGGATCTTCACCCGCGACATGGAGCCGAAGCCGTTTTATTTCGCCTTAAACAAACTCATCAACGAGGAATGGAAAACGAACTTCGTTCAGAAGGCGGACGCCGAAAATGTCACGCTTCAATTCCGCGGATTCAAAGGCAAATACAAGGCGACCTGGACGGACAAAAACGGTCAGACGCAGACCAAAGAGTTTACGGTTAAATAGAGTTTCGAGGCGGCGCTCTCCATAGAAAAAATCTCCAAAAATCTCTGGAAAGTCTTGCAATCCATTTTTGATTATGTTAAAAATAATATAAAGATAAATACAGTAATGAATGAACGCTCTGAGACTGAGGGCGGCGCTTTCTAATAACAAGACGAATTCCAGCAAGCGCGCTGTTCATTCATTTTTTATTCCCCCCACCCGTTAGATGAAGGAGTTTGCAATGAAACCAACCCGTCGAGATTTTCTCAGGACGTCGTCCATACTATCGGCTTCCGCCGCGGCTATGACTTTGAGCACGGCTCAGCTGGCGCACGGAGCAGGAACCGATGAAACCATCAAAGCCGTTGTCGTCGGGTGCGGCGGTCGAGGTCGCGGCGCTGTCGCCAACTTTTTGACCGCGCCTAATACTCAGCTTATCGCCTGCGCGGACATGCACGAAGAGAACGCCAGACAGGCGGGCGCTGGCTGGAAATTATCGGAAGACGCCATGTTCTGGGGGTTCGACGGGTTTATCAAGGCGCTGGACTACGGATATCAAAACGGCGCGCGATATGCTATTCTCGCTACCCCGCCGGGATTCCGTCCGATTCACTACAAGTACGCGATTGAAAAAGGGTACAACGTCTTTATGGAAAAGCCGTGCTGCGTTGACGCGCC
This sequence comes from Thermoguttaceae bacterium, assembly GCA_017407125.1. GTDB lineage: Bacteria > Planctomycetota > Planctomycetia > Pirellulales > Thermoguttaceae > RUG11551. Next base: position 4,395 of record JAFQXE010000032.1, on the reverse strand, counting down.
CGGGTACAGAATGCTCATGGAAGTCAACAAGATTGCAGACGAAAAAGGGCTGGCTGTCGGCGTGGGGCTGCAGAGACATCACGACGGCAAATACGAACAAGGGTTCAAGGAAATCTGCGTCGACAACAAGTACGGCGATCTGATTTACGCTATTGTGTGCTGGAACAGCGGCGGCGCCCGGGTTCGCAATCGCGTTGAAAACGAGTCGGAAATGGCATATCAGATAAGAAACTGGTACTACTTCAACTGGCTCTGCGGCGACCACATTTGCGAACAGCACGTTCACAACCTGGATATCGGCAACTGGTTCCTCGGCAAAGGCGATCCCATGTTTCACCCGGTTTCCGCCAACTCCATCGCCGGGCGCGAGGTTCGCAAAAACAGCGTTGACTACGGTCAAATCTACGACCATCACCGCGTTGAATTCACCTACGCCGACGGCAGAAAGATGTTCTCGCAATGCCGACACGTTCAAGGGGCGTGGGGCGCGGTCTACGAAAACGTTCGCGGAACCAAAGGCGGCGGAGACGTTACCGCTCGCGGCGGTCGCAAAGGCAATCCGTTCGACAACGAACATCAGGATCTGTGCAAGGCGATTCGCGAAGGCAAACCGTATAACGAAGGCTGGTACGCCGCTCATTCCTGCATGACCGCGATCATGGGACGCATGGCGTCCTATTCCGGACAGGTGGTTAAATGGGACGACGCCGTCAACAAAGGTCCCGCTTTGATGATCTACGAGAATCACGAAAAACTGACGCTGGATTCTCCCGCCCCGGTTCAGCCGAAATTCGATTACAACAACCCGGAAGAGAAAGAGAAGTTCCTGCAACAGGCAATCGAAGAACTGCGAAACGGCAAATACGAACTCTACAACATCGCCATTCCCGGCGTAACGAGTCCGTTTGCCGACAACAACTTCAATAAGCCTCAGTAGACTTGAGGGACTATTTATGTCGAATTATAGTTGAGATATATAAGGCGCTCAGAGACGGGCGCTTTATTTTAGCTGACGACCCTGTTCCGCTCACCGCCAGGCGCTAACGACATATTCCTTGTTTACACAAATTTCAAGATAAAAACATGAATACAAAAAAATCCCTTAACCCTCAGATATTCTCCCGACGTAGTTTTCTGACCGCGGCTGCCGCGTCAGCCGGTCTGTTTTTCGTTCCCCGCAGCGTTTTCGCCGATTCCCCAGACGACGTCGTTCTTCGCGCGGCTATCGTCAGCGACGTCCATTATAAGAACCGGCGTACAGAGGAAGTCGAACGCATTGAACGCATGATCCAGTTCGTCAACGAGTATTCCGCGTCGCAGCCGTACAAGAATTTTGACATCATGATGATCGGCGGCGATATGTCCGACAACGGCAGAGTCGATCAAAGCGGTCTGCTTCGCGATTCGCTCAAAAAGTATCTCAAGCCGGAAACGAAATGGGTTTTCTGCATGGGAAACCACGACCACTGGGGCGGAAACCGTCAACTTTGGGAAGAGCTTTTTGAACAGCCCGCCAACCAGCGCGTTGAAATCAACGGGTTCCAGTTCATCACGCTTTCCTGCGAAAAAGGCACGATGAAAGACGGCGACTATCAGTACGCTCTGCCGTGGCTGAAAGAACAGCTCGACGCCGCCTGCGCCGCCGACGCGAACAAGCCGGTTTTCCTCATTCAGCATTACCCGGTTCGCAACACCGTTTACGGCAGCGAACGCTGGGGCACGAACGACCTTGCGGAACTGCTGAAAAACTACCCGCGTCTGATCGACTTCGCCGGGCATTCGCACTGCCCAATCACAGACCCGCGTTCCGCCTGGCAGAAAGAGTATGCCATTTTCGGAACCGGCACGATGAGCTATTTCGGCATGCCTGCCCCGCATCTGGATCGAGACCCGAAATTCCGAAACGCCGGCAACGTTTACGTCATGGAAATTCATGCTGACAACAGCGTCGTTTTGAAACTTTACGACGCTGTAACAAACAAATTCTTTGACTGCGTTTACGTCGTCGCTCAGCCCGGCGCGGTCGACAAGTACATCTATACCGCCGATCGTTACCAGACAAGCCTCCCCCCGCACTGGGCGGACGACGCTGCGGCAACGGTCGTAAATACAACGCCCGTTACCGCGACACTCACGTTCCCGCAGGCGAAATGGGACGTTCACGAGAGCATCGTCCATTCGTACAGAATCGACATTTCCCGACGCGACAAATCCGCTCCGGCGGACGCCGAGAAGTGGATTGCTCAGCCGAGTCAATACGAGTGGTCACAGTACTATTACAACGACGCGCCGGATTCCCTGACTGTTACGCTCAACAATTTGAACTGGAATTCTCAGTACAGGTTCTCTGTTACAGCGATGAACTGCTTCGGAAAGGAATCGGAAAAGAAGCTGGAAGGGACGTTTGCCACGCCCGCCGATCCGGAAGAATGCGTCGACCAGAATGCAGAGAAGCCGGACGCCAACGTCCTGAACGTCTCTTTCACTCCAGACGGTCCGGTCAACGCGCCGGTCAACCTGCGAAAGACGCAAAAGACGGTTGAGGTTGTCGGCTCGCCCTCGTTTGTCACAGACGCAGCCGCCGGCGTCGTCGTTGCCGCCTTTGACGGCGCGACGAACTATTGCCGAGTCCGCTTTACGGAGGAAGAGTATTCCCGTCTGACAAACGCCGTTTCCTATTCCGCCAAGTTCAAGCTGGAAAAGATGGAGCCGCGCCCCATGACGCTCTTTGGCAACACCCAGACCGGCGGGTTCAATTTCAGCGTCGACGGCGCCAAGAAGGTTCTTAACGTCTGGATTCACATCAACCATCAGTACCAGATTCTCAGCGCGCCCATTGAGGCTGGCAAATACTATACCGCCGTATGCGTCTACGACGGGAAAGCGGTTGTCCTGTACCTCAACGGCGTGGAAAAGGCGCGAAAACCGGTGTCTGGTCCCATTACGTACACGGCGAATCCGAACAGCCGGGCGTTCTGCATCGGCTCGGACATTTCCGGCAGAGGAACCGGCGAGTTCTTCTTCCCCGGCTCAATCGCCTACGCTCGAATCTACAGCTGGGCGCTGACGCCGAAACAGATCAAAGCGATTAGCGAGTAGTAATTGTAACATTATCATGAAACGACGACAATTTTTAAAATGGACGGCTCTTTCCAGCGCGCTGGCGTTCAAGGCGAGCCACGCATGCGGACAGGAAAATGTTTTGCTTCCGAAAAAGCCCGTTTCGGCGCAACCCACGTCCAATCAGGAACCGACCTTGTCGGGCGCTCCGCTGCTGGCTCAAGAGCCTAAAAAGAAAGTTCTGTACTACGATTACAGTTCCGGGTACATTCACGACCCGACTCGCGACGTCGACGGCAAACCCGGTAAATGCGGGTCGTTTTTCAAAGCGTTCGGCGAGAAGAACGGTTTGGACGTCGTTTGCACCAAAGACGGAAACGTCTTTGCGGAAGACCTGACGCAGTACAGCGCGATTATTTTGTATACCAGCGGAGATCTGTATGTCCGCAACCCGCGCTGTCCCGGGAATCCGGTTCCCGCTGGGACGCAGGAAAAGCTGGTCGACGCCGTTCGCGCCGGGGTAGGGTTGCTGTCGCTTCATCCGACAACCGATTCGTGGCGCTGTAACGGAACGGCGTACGTCAGCAAAGCAACGGAAGAAATCTACGCCAACGACCCGGTGGAAATTGTTACTCCGTTTACCAAACTGGTAGGCGGGCAGTTTATCATCCACGGACCGCAGCAGGAAGCCGAGGTTGTCTTTGCCGACCCGGTCGAGCTGCCGTGTTTGAAAGCCATTCCGGAAAAGAAGTATCGAGTTTTTGAAGAATGGTACTGTCTGAAAAACCTCAACCCGGACATGCACGTCTATTTGACGCTCAACACGGATGGGATGAAGGGCGACTGTTACAACCGTCCGCCGTACCCGGTCGTCTGGGCGCGAAAAGAAGGTAAGGGCGTTTCCGCCTATTCCGCTTTCGGGCACGGACCGCAGCAATGGGACAACCCGTTTATTCAAAACGTTTCCAGCGATCTGCTTCTGCTTGTATCAGGCAAGATTTCCACGGACTTAACCCCCAACATGAAAACCGCCTGCCCGAACGCGGCGATCGCGCACTTTTAGCGGCGCGTTGGTTGTGAGCGGGTCAGTCCGCACACGGATTTAACGGATTCGACGGGCGGCGAGGCGCCGCTCCCAATCCGCGCTGCCGCGCGAGACGTATTATAATCGCTCCCGTTGGTCGCTTTTTTCTCCCCCTTACTAAAGTTTTTTGGAAAGGGGAGTTTGAGGGGAAGAACCTTTTTTTCAAAAAAGGTTTTCCCCTCTTAATTAAACTTGAAAAAACTTCCCTAAAAGGGAGCCAGCTTGCTGGCGACCGAAAGTTTTTTCAAGCG
>JAFQXE010000051.1 GCA_017407125.1 Thermoguttaceae bacterium | reverse complement strand
CGACCCGGCCGCTGCCGCTGCCTGCAATGCCGGCTGCAACTCAGCCGCCCCTGGCTGTGGCGGCGCTGGCTGCCTTTCAGCCGCTCCTGGCTGCGGAGCCTGCTCCAACTGCGGCAGCTTCGCCTGCAACGGTTTTTGCGGACGTCGCGGATGCGCTGACATCCCTCTGGGAAAACTGAAAAAATCCATTTGCGAAGGCATTTGCTGGTCCGGATACATGAACGCTGGTTACTACACCAACTTCTCCGGAGATCGAAGCAACGGTCTTGCCGACTGCTGGAGCAATACAACCCCGGCATTCAACGCCCTGTACGTTGCCGCTACTAAAAAGGCTTATACCGGCGGATGCGGATATGACCTCGGCTTTGGAATTGACTTCATGTTCGGCGAAGATTCCAGAATCTTCCGTTCCGCTCGCGGTTGGGACGATTCATGGATAACCGGACACATGTACAATCCGGTTTCAGGCGCCTACGATATTGGTTCCTACGGATTTGCCATGCCGCAGTTGTACATGGAAATGGCTATCAACAACTGGTCTGTCAAGCTGGGACATTTTTATGGACTTCTCGGTTACGAAGGCGCCAGAGCTGATCAACGCTTCTTCTACACCAAGGGTCTTGGCTGCCAAATCACCCCTGTTAGCCAGACTGGCGTTTTGGCCTCCTACAACGGATTCCAGAACCTCGACGTAACCCTCGGTTGGGTCAATGGCTGGGGCAACGGTTTCGACAACAGCCAATACGGCGAAGGCATGGTTACCGGCGCGTTCACCTATCACGTAAATGAATACGCGTCCATTAAATACGCTTTCATGGCGGGTACAACCGATCTGGCAGGCTTTTGCGGCTTCATTGGTCCGTATGGCCAAGCTCAAGTTCAAAGAAAAGATCCTGGTTCCTTGCACAACGTTGTCGCTGATTTGCAGCTGACCGGTCGTCTGGAAGCGGTATCCCTCCTGTACTACGGCGATTTCAAAGACGTTCGTCTCCTCGTCCTGGGACAGCATTTGTACTACGACCTCAACTGCTGCACCAAAGCCGGTTTCAGAGTTGAATGGCTGAAGGCTTCAGACGTCAACGACACCGAAGTTACCACCTTTGGACTTGGTGTGAACTACCATCCGGCTGGAATTCAGAACCTGTACGTTCGACCTGAACTGCGATACGACCGCGTAACTGGCGGTTATGCTAAAGAAGCCCTTAACGGTCGAGTTGATCAGTGCTCAATCGGATTCGACGTCATGCTGACGTTCTAAAAACAAACAGTGTAAACATTGCGTAAAAAAGGATTTGAACGCATAAAACTCACTGCCTGTTGACCAAAACTCCTCTGAAGATTCGGATAATCTTCAAATAATAAAATCCCCGGAAGAAGCAATTCTCCCGGGGGTTTTTTATTAGTTAAATAAGAAGAATAACAAGCTGTAATTCTTTATGTCATCCTCTTCGCCTTTTGACTCACTCTACCTATTTTACCTAACCGGAAGATTCGTTAAACAAGGAACAATCGGAAAAATAAATATCACTATCTACAAGAGATAGATTTTTTACCGATTTAGAACAAGATACGACGCTGGATGCGTTGTATACATCAGTATTTTTATGGTCAATGGGTATTATCATGAAAAGAATAGCTTTTTTAACCGGAATAGCGTTATTGATTTCCGGTCTGTTTGCCAGTCAAACATTTGCAGCGTCTGGCTGCACTACTGCGGCATGCGATCCGGCTGCCGCCGCTGCGGCCTGCGATCCAGCAGCTGCCGCTCCTGCAACATGTTCTCCCGCAGCAGCCTGCAATTCTGAAACCGCGACTGCGTCATGCGACCCGGCCGCTGCCGCTGCCTGCAATGCCGGCTGCAACTCAGCCGCCCCTGGCTGTGGCGGCGCTGGCTGCCTTTCAGCCGCTCCTGGCTGCGGAGCCTGCTCCAACTGCGGCAGCTTCGCCTGCAACGGTT
>JAFQXE010000031.1 GCA_017407125.1 Thermoguttaceae bacterium | reverse complement strand
TTTTATGCGCGAAACGCGTCCACGTAATAAACGTGTAAATAAACCCAATTTACACGATAAATTACAAAACAGACAGACAAATCAAGCAATAATTGCTTCCTCTTAAGTTGATACCTATGGGCTTACGCACCCCGGCTCGCCAACCGCCTTCCATTTCTTTGCGAACATTGCGTTCTTTGCGGTTTAAAATTTCTTCGGCGGCTGATACAGCCGCCGAAGAATTTTAAAAATCGAGAAAAAACAATAATTTCAAAAAAATGGCAAGCCCTCTTGAACCAAAACGGGTTTAGCGCTATAATTAAAATATTCAGAAAATAGCTTGCATTGTGCAAATTATTCTTTTTCGTATGAGTTTTTTTGTTTTGGTAAAGCTTACATCAATTTATTATCGTATAACAAAAGATATTTGCTATACAATATATTGATTTTTGCAGTTAGTAAAAAACAGTGGCAAGTTAGATAATTATTACAATTATGAAAAAAAAGATAACAATTGTAACGATTGCAATAGCGTCAATGCTGCTGGTCGCGATAAGTATTGTCGCTTTTATTCGCATATACTCATTACCTCTAATATCAATTATGGGGGAAAAGTTTTTACGCGCTCCATCATTCTATCTTTTCCATCCTAAATATATTTTAGATAAACATGAACTGATGGATGATGTATTGGGCAATAGAGATAAGATGACAATTATTTTAGATTCTGGGTTTGATATAAACTCATACTCAGATGATGGGAAAACCCCTCTACATCGCGCTATTGGTCGAGATTATGTTGAAACAGCGTCATTTTTAATTGCTCATGGAGCAAACATTAATCAACAAACAAATTATTTCATTAAAACCTCTAATAAATATCCTATTCACTTGGCTACGCATAGATTTTCCAAGGAAATGTTACAACTTTTACTTGACAATGGCGCAGATATAAACACCTTAGATGCTCAAGGACAAACGCCTATGGATATTATTACAAAAAAATATACATATTATGGAGAGCTCGCATATAATCATGAAGATTACGATAAAAGACAAGAAGAGTGCAGAATCTTTATTGAGCAATGCGGTGGGAAACATGCATGTGAATTATTGGATCAGAATCTTAAAGATTCTTCTAAATGATTCATATACAGGCTATCTAACAAAATCTATAGGTAAGTTTTTGTTCAGGAATTTCCCAAGTACATGAAATATAATTGTAATTATTTGTATTTTCCTATTCGCAGGTCTTGTTTTATCCGTTAGAACGTATTATAATATCAACAGATAACTCAAGATAAACAACAATTTACCAATGCCCCGATCGGTTCATAACTCTGCCGAAGAATTAACGTCCCCTCTTTTCTGTCGAAAGAGGAAACGGGGCAATACAGGCTCGCGTTCGGCTGTGGGTTTGAAGTCGTTCTCAATCGTTGGGCGCCGTTATTCCGCCGGTTCGTCTCGTCGGCTTTCTCCTTTCTTTTCCGACTGCTTCGAACGCCGCGGGCTGGTTTACGTTGGCGCTGACTATTCCAATTTGTCTATTCATGACGAATCGTATCAGTACGACCTCAACGGGAACCGGGAACTTGTTACCAACGCCAACGGCGATTTAGTCGTATATTCAACTGGATTAAATAACGAACTCAATTCAGATGGTAATTATTCCTATACCTACGATGCAGAAGGGAATAGAATAAGTAAAACAAATTCCACTGGAACAGAGCGAGAATTATACGAATGGGATTATAGAAATCGTTTGTCAAAAGTAACAAAACAAACGTATGATTCTGTTTCGGAAACATGGGAAGACGTTCAGATCGTTGAATACGCCTACGACTACAACAACGTATTGATCCGAAAAGTTTTAGACGCAGACGGCGATGGCATATCCGATAGCAAGACTATTTTCCTGCCGGAGAATTACCAAACGGCTATTCAATTAGACGACGCCGATTTAAGCGATTCAACCTACGAAACCGTTTCTCACCGTTACCTCTGGACGCCGCAGAATCAAGACAAACTCCTTGCTGACGTAACGCCGACAGAAACCCTCTGGACGCTGAGCGACCATTTAGGAACCATTAGAGATATAATCCAAAACACGCCTTCCGGTCTGCTTGTTCCCGCACACGTCATCTACGACGCCTACGGCAACGTTTTGAGCTGCAAAGACGCCAACGGAACAGACGTTTCCAACCCCGTCCTCTTCGGCTTTACCGGAAAATACTTCGACGCTGACACGCAATTACAGAACAACGTCAACCGCTGGTACGACTCCACAACCGGTCGCTGGCTCTCCACCGACCCAATTGGCTTCAACGGCAATGATACGAATCTGTATCGGTATGTAGGGAATAAGAGTCTATCTAAATTAGATTTTATTGGTTTGTATGAAAAAGATATAGTCGTTGTTGAAATTAGTCGCCGACCTGAGAAATATACCCATATTAAAGAACGTTGGAATTCATTTATTGCAAAAGATACAAAGACAGGTTGTTGTTACGAAACTTCTATCATTATAGAATATACAAAAGTAGAAAAACTTATTTCTCGATACAAATATACATATAGAACAGATAATAACGATACATATGGCAGTTTGTTATCAATCGCTGGCGTTCTAGGTGGAGTTGCTTTCGCTTTCATACCAGAGCCAACTACTACTGCTGTTGGAATTGGATTGATTATCTCTTCCCCAACTTTAGCCATTGGCGGGATTATTGTTGATCATAATCATAAAGAGGTATTGATTAAAATAGAAAAATTAAATGATCTATGGGTTTCAGGTTGGAAAAATTTTAAGGTAACTCAAGTTGAATATTGGAATGGTAAAAGAATACCCTGTCCTCGTTCTGGACGTGAAGATTTTAAGATAAAACATATTAACCACGGAATGTATGATATTACCGAATTTGATTCATCTAGATTTGAAAGTTTTTATTCAGATTTAGATCCATGTAAGAATTATTCATTTGCTAAACCAAATCCCGATTCGTATAAAAATGGCAATTGAAAAAGTATTTATCCTCCTGTCGGTAGTCTTGAATTGTATATATATTTTTATTGCTTCATATGCATCATATGTAATGAAACATAATATTGTAATGGAACATGATATACTTTTTATTCGAACTACTGATTTTTTAAATTTTTATAAAACAATTATTTTAATAGTAGGTATTGTTTCATCAATCTTTCTAATACTTGGAATCGTTATTATGTTTTTAAAAAAGTATTTTAAGAACGATGATACAACGAATATTAAATAAAGTGGCAGTCTAACAAAATCTATGGGTAAGTTCTGGATCTGGCAATTTCCCATAAGAGTTTTTGTCGATTGTTTGTTTTGTTGTCGTTTCCTCTCCCGGAGGTTGAAACCGGTTATAGAAATGTAATCGCTGACGTGGTTGTGCGGCAGGGGACTGCCGCGAGCCGGCTCATCCATGTGCGTGCGCGGGACAAACGTTTCGGTTCGCCTGTCGGCGAATGCGTAATTCCGCTCGCTTCGCAAACTCCATTACCGCCTTCCATTAATTCGCGTTACTTCCGTCTTTTCTTTCCGGACTTCTTCTTGCTTTTCCCTTGCGGCTGTTTTGGGGGCGTCGGTTCTTTTTTCTCGACGGTTTGGATTGTTTGTCCGGACGTTCCGAAATCCTTTTCCGCCAAAAAGCACCTGACCTGATGGACGTTGTCCGCCGTTCCGATGTTAATCAGCTGCGGGGCTTCCGTTCGGCAGCGTTCGGTTGCGTGCGGGCAGCGGGGGTGGAAATGGCAGCCTTGCGGCGGGTTGATCGGGCTGGGGACGTCGCCCTGCAGGACGATGCGGCTTCGGCGTTTGGACGGGTCGACGGTAGGAATGGCGGAAAGCAGCGCTTGCGTGTACGGATGAACCGGGTTCCCGTAAAGCGTCGCCTTGTCCGCCATTTCGACAATCTTGCCCAGGTACATGACAGCGACGTGGTTGGACAGGTATTCTACAACCGACAAGTCGTGAGAGATAAACAGGTACGTCAGATTGTATTCGTCGCGCAAGTCCGCCAGCAGGTTAATGATCTGCGCCTGAATCGAGACGTCCAGCGCGGAAATCGGTTCGTCCAGAACGACGAATTTTGGGCTGAGAACCAGAGCGCGGGCGATGCACACGCGCTGACGCTGTCCGCCGGAGAACTCGTGCGGGTATCGGCTGATGTACGACGGGTCAAGCCCGCACTTTTTGAGCGTTTGGCAAACCAGGTCTTTGCGTTCGCTGGCTGTGTATCCGCCTTGAATAATCAGCCCTTCTTCGACAATGCTCTGAATGGTCATTCGCGGGTTGAGCGACCCGTACGGATCCTGAAAGACGATTTGCATGTCCTTTCTCAGCGCGCGCATTTGCGACGTTGACGCGTTGGCGATGTCGGTTCCGTTATAAAAAATCTTGCCGGAAGTCGGCTCGATAAGTCGAAGAAGCGTTCTGCCCGTTGTGGTCTTTCCGCAGCCGGACTCGCCGACCAGCGACAGCGTTTCCCCCTCGGGAATGTCGAACGAGACGTCGTCTACAGCGTGAACGTTCGCCACGACTCGCGAAAAAATGCCTTTGCGAATCGGAAAATACTTGACCAGATTCTGAATGGACAACAACGGCTGTTTTGATTTGGATAACATCAGGGAATATTCTAAAAAACTGGTTTTAATGTTTGGCTGACAACGGCTTTTTCGGACGGCGTCTATTTCTTTTCGACGTCAAAATGGCAGCGAATGCAATGGTTGTCTGAAATCATGCGAAGATCCGGCTCCGTTTCCTTGCAGATCGGCTGGCAGTACGGACAGCGGGCGTGGAACTTGCATCCCGGCGGGAACTGGGTTGGAAGCGGAACCATGCCGGGAATGGTAAACAGTCTGTCGTGAACGCCGGCTGACAGTTCCGGCCTGGACTTGAGCAGCCCAAGCGTGTACGGATGCCGCGGGTTGGCGAACAGTTCCGCCGCCGGGGCGCGCTCTACGATTTTGGACGCGTACATGACCGCGACTTCGTGAGCGGTTTCTGCAATGATGCCCAGGTCGTGAGTGATAATCATAATCGACATTCCCAGACTTTCCTGCAGGCTGCGAAGCAAATCCAGAATCTGCGCCTGAATGGTAACGTCGAGCGCGGTTGTCGGCTCGTCGGCAATGAGCAAGTCCGGCTGGCAGGACAACGCCATGGCAATCATCGCTCGCTGACGCATGCCGCCGGAATACTGGTGCGGATACTCCGCCGCCCGCCGCGCCGGGTCTGGGATTCGAACCTTGTCGAGCATCTCGACGGCTCTGTCCCACGCCTCCTGTTTGGTCAGCTCGGGATTGTGAATCAGAACGGCTTCCGCGATCTGGTATCCGACTGTAAACACCGGGTTGAGAGACGACATCGGCTCCTGAAAGATCATGGCAATTCGCTTGCCGCGAATCTTTCGGATTTCCTGTTCCGACATCTGAACCAGGTCTGTATAGGTCGGATTGGGAACGTCGTTCCCGTCGTTGTACTGTTTCAGACATCCGGAATCCAACAGCAGGATTTCTCCGCCGTCGATTTTGCCCGGGTGCGCGACGAGCTGCAAAATGGACATCGCCGTAACGGACTTGCCGCAGCCGGACTCGCCGACAACGCCCAGCGTCTTTCCGATGGGAATCGAGAGGCTGACGTCGTCGACCGACTTAACCAGCCCCCCTTCGGTATGAAAATACGTCTTCAGGTTTTTAATTTCGATTAAATTCATAATATATATAATAACTTATAACGGCGTCCGTGTAAAGACGGTTCTTCTTATTATTTATATTTTACACAAAATTAAAAACATTGCAAGGGCAATAACGGGGGAATTAGGAAATAGGGAGTAGGGAATAGGGAGTAGGGAGTAGGGGGGAGGCAATAGGCAGTAGGCAGTAGGCAATAGTAGGAGCGCGAAGCACTTAATGGAAGGCGGTAATGGAGCGATAAATTAGGCGAGCCACGGGTGTAAACCCGTGGGTGTGAGCGTTAGCGAACGTAATTACGCAGTTCGCCGAAGGCGAACCAAAACGTTTGTCCTGCGCACGCACACGGATGAGCCGGCACGCGGCAGTCCTCTGCCGCATTGTCGGTACAAGAAAAATCTTTATCGCAGAAAAGCCGCTCCGTCCTGCGGGTTCGCGGCTGTCTCAGCCGCCGCGGCGAGGCGCCGCTCCCAATCCGCGCTACCGCGCGTTTGCCAATACCCGCTCCCGTTGGTCGCTTTGTCCCGCACGGGTACTGCGACGTAGCCAAAAAACCATACCGGGTCGCGGACGTAAGTTCGCCATTTTAAACGCGAAATACACGAAATAAGCGAAAAAGACGAAAGAATTTTATAATCCCTTTTCGTGTTGTTTCGTTCTCTTCGTGTTTTTCGTGTTTTAAAAAAACTTCGCGAACATCCTCCGCGCCTCCGCGTCTCCGCGTGAGCTCTAAAAGGGAATAAAAGAAACCCTTGAAAAAATCCAAAAATCTGATATAAAAAATGTATCTTTTGGGTTGAGTTTAGCGTATAAAGATATATAATCTTTCTGACGTCCGGTTCAGAACATCCGTTCTCTAACTATATTTCATAAAAACATGACAAAATCATTCCTTTCGGCGAACGTTGTCTTGGCTCTCGTTTTTGCGAGCGCGTTGTTTTTCTCTGCGTCCACTTCATTTGCTGATCAAGGGCTGGAATTGAGAATCGACTCCGATAACAACGGCGTTATCGACAATTCGCCATGGGAGCGGGAACTGGCGAAAAGCCCGTTCGCGTTTGGGAAGTTCATTCCGTATTCGGAAACCGACGAGGAATTCGTGGAAATCCAGGTTATCGTTCCTAAAGCAAAGAACGCAGACGAGAAACGGACGCTGAAGTTTACGTTCGAGTCCAACGAAGTCAGCCTCTGGGTCGCGGCGCCGGACGGAAAGAAAGTGCGCCTGTTCATGCCTGACGCCAAAGACTCAACACAAGAACTAAAGAAACCTGAAGACGCAAAGACAAAATCGTCTGCAAAATCTAAAAAACACAAAGTTCACTCAAAATTTGATTTTAATAAGATTGTTAAATTCCTTTGGGATCGCAATATTGACGAGATTAAACAAGAAGAACCTGTTACAGAGATTATCGAGGTATTCAAACCACAAACTTTTGAATATGCAATTCCCCCAGAAGAGACCGATTCAGAAAAAAAAGATTCAAAAGAAACCGAATTAACGTTTTATCTTAAAGCGGAAACCAAACCGCTTCCCGCCGACTGGTTAAACAGCAGATCGTTTAAACGTCCAACTCGAACTTTGACCGTGGATTTAATTCTCAATGGTCAATCCATCTCGTCAGACAGCGCCAAATACATGGTTGTTGGCAAGGAATCAATCTATGCTGCGATTCAGCGACAACCGTTACTTTCCGAAGCGATTGTTGCCAGAGCGGCATATTATTTTACCGATATAAACGTAGGGGAATATGGCATACAGCTGCTAAAACTTGAAGATATGGGCATTTCACCGGAGGAATTTCATATCGACAAATCTGGCGCCTTTTCAGTTCGTTTTTATCGCGACTGGGTTCATGATAAATACTATGTAACATTCAAAGGGACAGATATCAGATTACGCGATATTACCAACGACTTTTTACTTTGTACAGGAAACCCTTCTGACTATTTATGGAAAGCGGTTCAGCTTGGCTATCTCCTTCGTACAAAACCTGACATTCCACGCGAAAAAATCGTGATAATTGGGCATTCGCTTGGCGGCGCTCTTGCGTCAGGAGCTGGTATAGTTTCGGAGATTAAAACGGATACATTTAACGCCTTGGGGCTTCAGTATTTGACAATAAAAAATACTTTGGAGAAACTTGGCGGCAATTCGCCAGCTGTCATTTTTGGTCAGCAGCAAATTGAAAAGAGCTTCTTCCCGCCGAAAGACATCAACATGCCCAACGACCGCGAATTTAATAAGCAGTCTGTCCCATTGAATACGTTTCACACTCAAGCTGATATTTTAACGCTGTTGGAAGAGCGTATCAATGCAAAAATAAAAACGCTGGACAAAAAGAATCAATTTGATATTCTTCCCTCCGCATTAGGGGGAGAAATGGAGATTAAATCAACAGGACAACCTGTTGTTCCCAATAACCTTCAGAGAGCTGTTAAGGCTTTTGTGATAATTATCAATGTATTTGATCGAATCTCTGAGCAAATCCTTGATCAATGCTATAAGAATAACCAAGATCCTAATATTACGATTCACAAAATTTTTATACAGTTGTGGAGTTCGGATAACATTATATTTCTTTCAAGAAAAGGAGCAAAAATCACTTTTTTATTAAAAGACTGCGAAAATCCTTTTACGGAATTGTATGACCAATTCGATTACTCAGTTGAGCGTCATTCTATGGACGCTGTTATTGAAGAAATTCTCATGCGGTCCGGCATACCGGAAGCGTTCGGGGTTAGGCAAAAGCAGTAGCGCGTAGCGCTTAATGGAATATTTAACCACAAAGAACACAAAAAATCTTTAAAACTTTGCGTACTTTGCGAACTTTGCGTGAGGCTTTTCCGGGCGCTTTCGCAACCCGGCTCGCCTAATCGTTGCAGTTCCTTTTCCTCCCGCCCTCCTTGCAGGAGCACGAAAGGAAAAGGTTATTTGACGCTGTTCTTTTTTGCGTGTTCTTTGTTCCGTGGGTTAAAACCCACGGCTATTAAAATTGAACCGCTAACGCGGTTCTAGGTGAACGCTTCGCGTCTGATTTTTTAAAACTTCGCGAACTTCCTCCGCTCCTCCGCGTCTCCGCGTGAGATTTTAAAAAAAGGCGCGAACTCTTTCGCGCCCTCAATTACTAATTACTAATCACTAATTACTAATTAACTAGTCGTCCGCCTTGTCGGCGTCTTTGATAACGAATCGGGCGTGGAGTCGGGCGATTTCTTTCGCCAGTCCCGCCTGTTTGACGCTCTCCAGAACGGCGTTGAAGTCCTTGTACGCTTTGGGGGCTTCATCGAGCGGGTAGTTGCGGCAGTTGGTCAGAATGTCTTCCTCGTTGAACTGGTCGTTGACGGTTTTCTGATCCAGCTGGCGCTGAGCGTCGCGGCGTCCCATCGCGCGGCCGGCTCCGTGGTTGATGCTGTATCGGCTCAACTCGGCGCCGGGCAGGGCGACCATGACCGCCGACCCCGACGACGGGTTGCCCGGCAGCAGAATCGGATGTCCGGTTTCGTAAAACGGCGTGCCTTTGAGCTGCCAGTGCCCGGCGGGCAGAGCGCGCGTCGCCCCCTTGCGGTGAACGTACGTCATGGAGTTGTCTTTTCCCTGCGTTTCGCGTCGAATAAAGTTGTGACTGATGTAGTAAACCAGGTTCGCCTTGACGCCCGGCAGGATTTCCTCGAACGCGTCTTTAATCAGGGCGTTGATGAGCAGATGGTTAACCGTCGCGAAGTTCCCGCCCAGCGCCATGTCGTTGAGGTAGTTCGTCGCTTCCGGCGTCCCGACAGGCGCGTAAACCAGCTCTTTGTCACCCGCCGGGAACGGAATTCCCCACGTCTCAAACTTTTCCTGCAAGATTTTGAACTGATTTCGAGCAATAACATTCCCAAACTTACGGGATCCGCAATGCGACAGGAACGCCGCACAGCCGGGACGAAGCCTAAAGACTTCTGCGATACGCGCCGTCTGCTCGGAGTCATCCGCCAATTGCACATCCTCGCATTCGCCGAAATGGTTTCCGCCGCCGTAGGTTCCCAGCTGCCGCAGCTGACGAGGCAAGTCTCGAAACAGCCCGCTGGCGACCAGCTCGTCATAGCGTTTTTCAAGCGTCGCCGTCGTCCCGTCTTCCGCAAAATGCTGAGAGTCCTCACACCGCTGCGTCCATTCAAAGGGAATTCCCAACTGCTGGCAGACGCTTTCCGACGCGCCTTCGATAATCGCCTGACGCGCCTGCTCGTCGGTAAACTTCGGGGCTTTTTTCAGGGACTTTGACGACGCGAACCCGGTTGTGATTCGCTGTTCAATCGCGTTGATAATCGCCCGGCGCAAGCGTTTGTCCGCCAGGTCTGCTGTGGGGACGTCGAACTGTAACAGGCTCATGGAGCATTTGACGTCCACGCCGACGGGGCCGGGGTAAATGTGCGACGGCGACAGGAGAACGCAGCCGATCGGCGCGCCGTATCCGACGTGAGCGTCCGGGTTCAAGACCAGGTCTGTTACGCCCGGACATCGACGCGCGTTCACCGCCTGAGCAATCGTGTCCGGTTCAAAGGTGTTACAAATCGCTTCGTTTCCAATAACAGTAATCGGCGGCGTGTTCCCGGTAATCAGTTCCGCCGTCGCGATTCCAGTTCGTTTTAAAAATGGCGTTGTCATCAAAATATCTTACTTTCGCAACCCAAGAGGGAATAGTTTTGCCTCACGCAAAGTCCGCAAAGTCCGCTAAGTTATCTTTCTTTAAAACTTTGCGTACTTCGCGAACTTGGCGTGAGCTTATAAAAAGGGAATAAGGAGGGATTATTTTCGCCGGTCTTTCAAATAAGGCTCGATTTGCAGCAGGGGGTCGGGCGAGGCGACGTCTCCGCCGAAAACGTGAGCCGCTTCCCGGCAGCCGCCGTGACAATGCGACAAATCCTTGCAGCCGGCGCAGATTGCCGGGATGTAGTCGGATTTGATAAACCTCTGCCAGTAGGGATGCTGGGGAATGACGTTGGGGATTTCGTCCCAGCGGCACAGCGTCGTGGGGGAATGGTTGCAGACTTTCAAATAGCCGTTGGGGTCTAAAGCGCAAAAATGCTTTGCCGCGCTGCACGTCGACGCAATCGACAAATACCGGTATTTTTTCGGGTTCTTAATCGCGCAGTAGGGCAGTTCCGTCCCGATATATCCCTTTTTGCCGGCTCGCGCCAGAACCTCTTCCGCCGTATCGAACAGCTCGTTGAGCTCTTCCCCGTTGAGAAGCAAATCCTGATGGCTCATTCCGCGCCCGCCCGGCATGAACCGGTTAATCAGAACGTAGTTCGCCCCGTTGATTAACGGGTACGCGATGTTCTCGTACAGTTCCGGCAAATTCGTCCTGGAGACGGTTATATTGGCGCAGGTGCGAATGCGCCGCGCTTTCGCTTGACGAAACAGTTCCAATGTATGATTCGCCCCGTCAATCCCCGTCGTCTGCTGATAGGTTTTAATACCCGGTACGGACAGCGACAGCAAAATTTTCAGCGGGCGGATGAAATCCAGAAAATCTTCGTCGATTAAATAGCCGTTGGAAATGATCCCGACTTTCAGTTTCAGCTCTCGCCGCGTATAGAGAAGAATCTCCCGGAAATCGCTGCGCGACGTCGGCTCGCCGCCGCTAAACGTTACCTGACCGACGCCGCAGGATTTGAGCATTTTTAGGGCGTCTTTGAGTTCCCCGGTCGACAGCTCGCTGCGCGGGTACTCGCCGGCGGACGCATTCTCCCACGGACAATAGCAAAACGGACACCGATACGGACAGCGAAACGTTATCTCGAAAATAGCGACGTCCGGCAGAATCTTCTTCTTTTTCCAGAAGTTGAACAGGAAACTCATCTCAAAGGGGTTTTATAATATGTTATTCTTCTTTTGGGGTATCGGAACCATCGTTGTTTTCTGCGTTATCAGCGTTATCAACTTTATTGACCGGCGATTCCTGTTTGACTTTTTCGTAGTACTGCTGGACTTCTTCCAGAGCGGCGTCTGCTTCTTCAATCGATGACTGCGGTTCAGGATTTGGATTCAATTCCGTAGGAGAAGATTCCGTATCGGGAATATCGTCATCGAATGGAATAGCGATTTCATAACACGTTGGCCTAATGTCTTCTTCATTACTGCCACGATCCGGGATAGGGGAATAGCACGATATAACCTGAGGTCTGCACGCCGCTTTCCAAAAAAGAAAAATTCCGCCAAAAGCCGCCAGAGTTCCTATCAAGCAACCCCAGCGCGAACGCTTTTTTTCGCCTGACGTTTTGTCGCTTTGCTCCTTGTGAACAGACTTCTGCTGACTTAGACGAAGTTCGTCCAGCTGTTCATTGAGTTCATCTCGTTCGAGCTGCGTTGTTGAGTTTGAATTTTCGGAATCCATTTTGATTATATAAATCTGTGCGATATGCTTTTGTTATTTATCCCCCTAATTATATCAAGCGTGAATTCTATTCCGAATCCGTCAGATCGGAATGGTTAAACCCTTTTTTGCACTTTGGACATCGAAAATCGAATTTTTTCTCAGGGTCAGGTTCCAATTCGACGTGACAATTTGGACATTGAAATGGCGGGAGTATGAGTATATAACAAGTAACAAATGGAGGCATTAAAAACATCCAATAGAGTTTCCAATAGAATCTTTCTAAAAAGCCAGGCTTCTTGCTATTTTCTTCCTTGACTTTTTCCAACTCTTCGTTGATTTTTTCACGATTGGAATCGTCTTTTTTATCTGCCATGGTAAAAATTCAGTTGGGGTTAACAAAAGGGTTACATTGTCAAGAGAACTTAAACGTCATCACAAATTACTCCAATAGCGTCCAGTCTTCTGTGTGCCGCCAAGTTCAAACTATGATTATTATACTCCCATATTTTTAGAATGTCAATAGGTGGAAAAACTAATCAGCGTTTGCGCTATCGCTGTTGTCAGAATTATCGGGCGAAGTTTCCAATTCCAAATCGGAGTTAGGAGCGTTTTCAGTCGCTTCTTCTTCGTCCTCCGGGTCTGCGTGACGATAACACGTTACTGTCGGTTTGCTGCAGGACGTTCCCAAAAGAAACAGCCCGCTGATTACTCCTAAGAATCCCAGTAAACGACGCTTCCAACGCGGACGCGTTTTCTTTTGCGGTTTCCGCTCTTGCTGATTCTGACGGAGTTCGTCCAGCTGTTCGTTGATTTTATCCCGTTCAAACTGCGGCGATGAATTTGAATTTTCTGTATCCATTACAGTTATATATGCTTTCAAAAAAGCTTTTACTGTTTTCCCGCGATTTTATCTAGCGTAAATTCTATTTCGAATCCGTCAGATCGGAATAGTTAAATCCCTTTTTGCACTTTGGACATCGAAAATCGAATTTTTTCTCAGGGTCTGGCTGCAATTCAACATGACATTTTGGACATGTTTTCGATTTTTCAAACCGTTCTTTATATTTCTCAAACAGTTCTCGAATATTTGAGGGACAGATGTAATAACAAGTAATCATAAATGGCGTCAACCAGTTTTCGAACATGTGATGTTTCTTGTTATTCTCGTCCTTGACTTTTTCCAGTTCTTCGTTGAGTTCTTCACGACTTAAGTCGTCATTCGATTTGTTCTTTTTTTCTGACATGATTGTTTAATTGGGTTATTGTTTCTGTTCTGACTCCGGTTCAGCAGGCGAGGGCTCCGGGGCGGATTTGTCTGTTTCTTCAATAACAACGTCGTAACACATAATCTCCGGCGAGTCGTCCGGCTCTTGAACGGGAATTTTACCCCTGTCTGGAATCGTCTTTATGACGTAACAGGTTACTTGAGGCGTGCAGGACGTTCTCCAAAACAGAAACAGCCCGCCAACGGCGCACAGCCCCCACCAGAAATACGTCCACCAGGAACGAGGCGTGTCGTTTGCAATGTCGTCAAAATCGGCAGGATCCTTCTGGCTTTCGCGAAGCTCGTCCAGCTGATCGTTAAGTTCGTCACGACTTATATCGTTATTCGATTTGTTATTGTTTTCTGCCATGATTCTATAAATCAATTAAAGGAAAATGGGAAATATGCCAAAGTAAACGCAATGGGGCAAAACTTATTCTGTCGGTTTGTTGTCAGTTTCAGTGTTATTCGCGTTATTAAGGAACGATTCCCGCTTGACTTTTTCGTAGTACTGCTGAAGCTCTTCCAACGCGGCGTCTGAATCCGATACAGCTGGCTGCGGTTCCGGCTCGTCACCTATTCCCAGCGCTCTATCGTACTGATCCTCTAATTCCGGATCAAACAGGTTGGAATCCGGATCTGGTTTTGGGACGTTTTCTTCAGGTTTCGCATTAGGATCGTCCTCAATATAAAGATAACACAGCGTTTCGCCATATTCCTCGTCGTCAAAATCGTCGTCATCTTCCTCTACAGGCGTTTCTTCTTCGTCATCCGGCTCTGCGTGACGATAACACGTTACTGTCGGTTTGCTGCAGGACGTTCCCAAAAGAAACAGCCCGCTGATTACTCCCAGGAATCCGAGTAAACGACGCTTCCAACGCGGACGCGTTTTCTTTTGCGGTTTCCGCTCCTGCTGACTCTGACGGAGTTCGTCCAGTTGCTTATCGATTTCTTCGCGGCTTAAATCGTTATTCGAATTGTTATTATCTTCTGACATGATATATAAACCAATTATTAAAACAGGAACTTTTTAATCAACCAATATATTAAAAATATCAATCCGCCCAGAGCGCTTAGATATCCCAGCAGCACAGGCAGCCATTCGCTCAGTTTTGAATCGCCATGTATATCAAGAAATAGAGTACAATATAAGTTGATGTCTCTACAAGTTTTAACAGGATGAATTATAAATAGAGGATGCGTTATAACAAAACAACCCAAATAGAACAGATCGACAATAAATAAAACAAATCCAAAAACAATAGCTAACAAAAAATTAATGAAAGGGTATGCCTCAGAACGAGGAGCATCACAATCAGGTATACAATCTATTTGATAGCACATAGTCATAGTTTCACACTCATTTTTATCATCCTGCTGATCCTGACAAAGCGCTTCCAGCTGTTCGTCGATTTCGTCGCGGCTTAAATCGTTATTCGAATTGTTATTCTCTTCTGACATGATGGCGTGACTGGTCTATTGCTCCTGTTCAGGTTCCGATTCCGCAGGCGCTGGTTCCGGGGCAGATTCCGGTTCGGAGTTGTCAATGAACTCAACGTCGTAACACATAATCTCCGGCGAGTCGTCCGGCTCCTGAACGGGGATTTTACCCCGGTCTGGAATCGTCTTTATGACGTAACAGGTAACTTGAGGCGTGCAGGACGTTCGCCAAAACAGAAACAGCCCGCCAACGGCGCACAGTCCCCACCAGAAATACGTCCACCAGGAATGCGGCTTGTCATTTGCGATATCATCGAAATCGGTGGGATCCTGCTGACTTTCGCGCAGCTCGTCCAGCTGATCGTTAAGTTTATCCCGTTCGGTCTGCGGCGTTGAATTGGAATCTTCTGTATCCATTTTATTGGGAGTATATTAAAAAACGCAATAATATATTGTCTATTATTTGTAATAATTATACAAATGTGAAAAGCCTTTGTCAATAGGGTTGAAAATATATCCGACAGGGTCGGTTTCCAAATAGACAGAAGAAATAACGCTCTTCATTCTTTCAGAAGCTATTCTGATTTGCGACTCACAGGATCGGTCTGTTTATCAGCCGGCGTAACTGATTCAATAGCAGTCGGAGCAGGGGAGTCGGTTCTCTTGGCAGAAGGTGGGAACAGCGTTTTCCAGCCCCAGAATAAAAGCGCCAGCGCGACAACAGCGCTCCAAAAAATAAAGCAGTCGATGAAAGGGAAAGGTGAACTATGGTTGTAATTTTTAAGTTTTCTTGTTAAAAAATAATCCTCAACTTCATCAGGGATGTTATGGTATAATGCCTTAGAAACTTGAATCGGATGTCGTAAAAAAAGGATCAGAAGAATAATCGGACCAATGATGCCAAAAAAGATACAAAAAAAAATACGTTCTGCAATAGATCCAATACAAGAATCCGATTCAAGATCAATATCTGTTTGATAACACATAATATAAACTTTTGTTCCATCAGCCTTATAAACGAATCCGTCGTCCTGCTGACTTTCGCGGAGTTCGTCGAGCTGATCGTTGAGTTTATCCCGATCGCTCTGCGGCGTTGAGTTGGAATCTTCTGTATCCATTTTGAGTTAAAAAATCGTTATACGTCCAAAGAATCAAAAATCTCCATTTTTAACAATTATAAATCCGTTACAAGTAATTGTCAATAGGAGTAGCGAGTAGCGAGTTGCGAGTTGCGAGAAAAAATGTTTATCCAATAATTTGGCGTTTGTTAAGTTGAGCCGCAAAGAACGCAAAGAACGCATAGTTTTAAAACTTCGCGAACTTTGCGAACTTTGCGTGAGCTTTTCCTAGCGTCTTGCAACCGGGCTCGCCTTGTTTTTTAAAACTTCGCGAACTTCCTCCGCATCTCCGCGCCTCCGCGTGAGCTTTTTCCGGGCGCTAACGCAACCAGTTTGTTCGCCGTTACGTTCGCTTCGCTCACGCCCACGGGTTTACACCCGTGGCTCGCCTAAGCGTAATTCCGCTCCCGATGGTCGCTCCATTACCGCCTTCCATTTCTTCGCGTCTCCGCGTGAGATTTTTCCGGACGTTCCATTGCAGTCTATTTCATTTTGACCGTTACTGCGCGTCTGCCAGAACGCCCATGGCGGCGACGATGCGCTGGATGTCGTCCGTCGAGGCGATAAACGGCGGCATGGTATAGACGAATTTCCCGTACGGACGAAGCCAGACGCAGGTTTCCCGGACGGTTTTTCGGACGAAGTCGGGGGAGGGGAGCTGTAACACTTCCAGAATGCCGACGGCGCCTAAAACGCGGACGTCGCGGACGTTGAGCAGAGTCCGAAACGGTTCCAAGCCCGCCTTCAGTTCGCTCTCGATTCGTTTGACGTTCCCCCGCCAGTCGTAGCTGTCCAGCAGCCGGACAGCGGCGGCAGCGGCGCGGCATGCCAGCGGGTTCGCCATAAACGTCGGCCCGTGCATGAACGCAGGAATCGCGTCGGCAACCGCAGACGAAGCCACCGCCGCGGCAAGCGTAATCGTCCCGGCGGTGAGCGCTTTTCCGATGCACATGATATCCGGTGCGACCCCCGCATAGTTTTGCGCCCAGAGTTCGCCCGTCCTGCCGAACCCGGTTGCGATTTCGTCGAAAATCAGCAGAATTCCGCGTCTGTTACATTCCTCTCGAAGTCGGCGGAGATATTCCGGATGATAGAAGTACATCGCGTTTGCGCCCTGAAATATTGGCTCGACAATCACCGCCGCCAGTTCGGAATCGCGCTCGTCCAGAAAAGCCGCCATCGGGTCGAAATCGCTTTCCACCCACGGCTGACCAAACTGGCGCTGCGGCTGCGGCGCGAAATACTGTTGCGGCAGAAGCCCCTGAAACATCGCGTGCATGCCGTCAGGATCGGAAACGGACATCGCGCCAATCGTGTCGCCGTGATACCCGCCTTTGAGAGCCGCGATTTTCTGTCTGTCTGACCGTCCAACCGCCTGCTGATACTGAATCGCCATTTTCAGCGCGCATTCCACCGCCACAGACCCGGAATCCGCATAGAATATCTTGTCCAGCCCCGGCGGGAGAACGCGCAGCAACTCCGCCGTCAGTTCCTCCGCCGGTTCATGTGACAGCCCGGCAAACATGACGTGCGGCATTTGCAAAGCCTGCTGACGAATCGCCTCGACAACGGTCTTTTGAGCGTGCCCGTGCGAGGCGCACCACCAGCTCGAGATTCCGTCCAACGCCTCCGTTCCGTCGTCCAGAACGATTGTCATGCCGGAACTGCTGACGACGTTAAACGCAGTCGGCGGGTTCTTCGCCGAGGCGTACGGTTTCCAGATGTGCGCCGCAGCGCCGTTGTGGTTATTTGTCATGATTGTTACGAATCGAAAAAGTTTTTTTGAATTACTCGTTTGGGGATTGCGATAACAGGCGTTTTTTATTTTGAACGCAGAGATCGCAGACTATCCGCAGAATACGCAGACGGACTGGGAATGTGGCGACGACGCTAACTACGTTAGCTACGCCACAATTCCCGTCCGATTTATTTATAATTTTATAATCCAAGTATTAACTAACATTCTTTTAAAAATCGCAAGCGGACATCGTGTCATAGCCTGAGAATCAGGCGTAAATGACACATGGTCGCTTGCTTCTGCGCTCTCTGCGAGGAGTCTGCGTACTCTGCGTTCTAATTCTTTCTTTCATACAGTCAATCTCTGAGCTTGCCTGGATTGTCAAACAGCGCGGAAAAGTCGACGTTTGGCAAACCGTTTGGAAGCTGGCATAAATCGACTTTCGGGACGACGGACAGGGCAGGGGGCAAACCCTTTTTCTGCATGTATTGAGTAATATACTCCGCGGAATCGCGGTCGATTGCCGGGTCGGCGTCCGGGCAGTAATTGTACGCCACGCCCAAGACGTCCAGCCCGCGAGCCAGCGCCGATTCCAGCGACAAAATCGTATGGTTGACGCTGCCCAGCTTTCCGGACGACACGAGAATCAGCCGCCAGCCCTGCGCCGCCGCGAAATCGACGGTCAGTAAATCCTCCGTCAGCGGAACCGCCAAGCCGCCCGCCGCTTCAATCAGAACGACGTCGTATCGGCTTTGTAACGTTGTAACGCACTGGGCGATTCGGTCAACGTCAACAGTCTTTCCGTCCAGCCGGGACGCCATCAGCGGCGAGGCGGGAAAGGAGAAAATCTGCGGCGCAGTCAGCCCCAGCGCGTCTTCCGGGAACGTCTTGCCCATCATGGCGCGATGAAGGTTGAGGTCTTCCGAAAAGCCGACGTTGCCCGTCTGAACCATCTTGACAGTAATCGCGTTGACGCCCCGAGCCAGCAAATACCGCGCCATGAGCCCACAGACAACCGTCTTGCCGACGCCGGTGTCGATGCCGCCGACAAGGATCGCTTTTCCGTTACGTGTACAGTCGTTCATTCTATTATTATTGAAATTTTAACACGAAATACACGAAAAGAACGAAACAGCACGAAAGTTTTTTAAATCTATAAATCTTTCGTAATTTTCGCTTATTTCGTGTTTTTCGTGGTTAAAAAATGTGCTTCGTGTTTAAAAAAAGTTAAAACTAGAAATCCTCAAGCCGGGATAAAAAGGCGTCGTCGTCGGAAATCTCCCTGCCGCGGGTTGTTAAATAGCCGCCGGTTATAACGGAGTCCAGCCCGGAAAGCATCAGCAGACCCTGGAAATCTTTCATTGTCGTTTCGCGCCCAGCGCAGAATTTAACCGACTTTGTCGGGTTGACAAGCCGGAATAGGGCGGCGGTTTTGGCGACGTCCGCAGGTCGCATAATCGGCAGATCTTCCAGCGGGGAGCCTTTAATCGGCAGCAGAACGTTGAGGTTGATCCCGTCGACGTCCAGCTCCTTGAGCGCAAACGCCATGTCGACGCGGTCTTCCCACGTCTCGCCCAGCCCAATAATGCCGCCGGTGCAGTTGGTGATTCCGTACTTCTTCATCAGACGAATCGTCTCGATTTTCTCCTCGATGGTATGCGTCGTGGCGATCAGTTCCGAGTACCGCGCCGGGTTGGTCTGAATGTTCATGTTGTAACGCCAGACGCGATGTTTCGCCAGCAGCGCGACGCACTCTTCCGACAGGATTCCCAGCGACGCGCAGACCTTCATGCCCGGCAGGGAATCGAGAATCAAATCGACAGCGTCGAGAACGCGCTGGAACTCGTCGTCCGGCGTCGTCCAGCCGCGCCCGCTGGTAACGTATCCGAACGTCCGAACGCCCTGATCGTAAACCTTCTTCGCCGCTTCCAGAGCCGTTTCCGGAGAGACCAGCGGGTACGTTTCAATCTGAGTTAAATGACGTCCGCTTTGAGCGCAGAACTTGCAGTCCTGACTGCACCGACCGGATCGGGCGTTAATTATGGAACACGCCGTAAACTCCGGCCCGAACTTCTTCCGAACCTTGTTCGCCAGGGAAATCAGGTCGAGCAAATCGTCCGCGCCGACCGACCGCGTCAGCTCAACGGCTTCGTCACGCGACAGCTCTTTGCCGTCCAGGACTTTATACGCATTTTCAATAGATGGATTTATGTTCATTATTTCGTCGTATCCTTTCGACGTCAAATTATAGAGCAGGGCGGAATATAATCAAGGGGCGCCCCCGATGGCGGGGGAGCCAATCCGCGCTGCCGCGCGAAACGTGCTATACTCGCTTCCGTTGGTCGCTTGCAGCAAGAAATATATGAAGTATAACGGCAAGCCGTCGCACTCCAAATTTATTTTTTCAACACTCGGATTCCAAACACGCCTCCTGCCAGCGACCGGGACGAGGCGACGAATTTCAGCGTCGCTTTTGTCTTGCCGGCAGTTAGCTCTTTGGGGACGTCAAACGATCGGGTAAAGAACTGTCCGGGTTTGTCATTGTTGAGTTCAATAACCGCAACCTCTTTGCCGTCCAGTTCCATCGTGAACTTTCGGACGTCGCCGCCCCAGAAGTCAAGCTGAATCTCGTTCTGCTGCGTTGGGCTGACGACGACATCGTAGGAGAACCAGCCGCCAGTATGTCTGTATTTCCGTCCGTTGTGCGTACCGGCTTCCGAGTTCTCCGACTGGACGTTATGGTCGCGTTCGGACTGCATTTCTCCTGGCGCGACGTAGTCCAGCGTTCTGGCTTTGAGTTCCTTTTCCGCCTGTTCCCGCCGCTGCGCTTCCTCTTTGATCGCCTGCGCCTGTTCCGGCGTCATGCGGTCAAAGAAAATGCAGTTGCGCCGTTCGTGCAGAGCGTAGAACGGAATGAACGTCAGGGCGTCGGACGTAAACGCGCCGGGCTTGGCGGTAAACAGCAGCGCGTTGTCAGGAGACTGTTCCAGCCAGTCCGCCGGGTCGTTGGATGAGGAGATAATAGCTGGCACGACGGGCGTCTGATCGCGGTCGCCCAAGTCGGCGGTGAGCAGGGCAGGACCGTAGAAGATCGCGATGCGGTTGGGGTTGTCCGGCATGGATTCCGTCCGGAGCGTCATGGGGAAATTGACTGTTACGCTTTTCGATTCGCCTGCCTTGAGCGCGATGGGGAACGTCTCGAACCCGCTCTTGCCTGTCCAGGACGGAATGAGAACCTTGCAGTCAAACTGAGCGTCTTGCTGGGCGGTAAAGGCAATTTCGACTTTGCCGGACGCAGGGTAATCGGTTTTGATTTCTGCTTTTACTCCTTGTTCTTCCCACCTCAAAACGGACGGGATAAACAGGTTGACGTACAGCGTCTTGTTGTCCGGCGCCTTCCAGTAAATCGCGCAGCCGTACTTGCCGGGGTTTTCCATGCCGGTTCCGAAACAGCAGGTAAAGGCGTCGTAGGGGGCTTCGTAAACTCGGGCGCTGCCGGGCTTGAAATGAATAAAGTAACAGGTCAGACCAGCCTGGAACCAGTCGTCGGGCGAAGCGTGATGGTTAATCGCGCCGAGGATGTGGTTGTACAGAGCGCGTTCGTAGTAGTCCATGTACTGCGGCTCGTTCGGATTCCATGAAAACAGATGTTCCGTCAGCTTGAGCATGTTGTACGTGTTGCACGTTTCCGTCGGGTTGTCAAATCGGTCGTTGAGTTTGTCCTCCGGGCCGAAATGCTCTCTGGACGAGTTCCCGCCTGTTACGTACGTGTGATGTTTGACGACCGTGTTCCAGAAGAAGTCTGCCGCGGTTTTCCAGGACTTGTCGCCGGTAATTTCGTACGCCTTGGCGCAGCCCTGCGCTTTGGGAATTTGCGTGTTGGCGTGAATTCCCGGCAGATTATCAATCCCGGCTTTCCAGGATGTAACAACTTCTTTGTGCTCGAACCGCAGAGCGAAATCGAGATACTTCTTCTCGCCGGTGATGGAATACAGTTCCAGAATCGGGGTCTGAATACCGCCGAATTCTGTATGGAGCATCCGTTCAAACTGTTCCGGGGTCAGCGGGTCGAGGAACCGAATCAGCCAGTCCACGTGCTTTTTGGCGACTTCCAGCGCCAACTCGTTGCCGCAGTATCGATAGGCGTCGAGAAGCCCCGCCAGGATTTTGTGCTGCGTATAGTACGGAACGATCCACGTCTTGCCCATGAGCGTTACGTCCCCGGCGGCGGTGCGTTCAAAGAGATCTTTCCCGCGGGGAATAGCAGCGACGTACCCTTCCCATCTCGGGTCGGCTCCGAATGCGTTTTGAACTTGCGCCAGGCCTTCGACGGACTTGTCGACGCTGGCTTTGAGCTGCTCGTCTCCGGTGGCAGCGTACATTTTAGACGCCGCAGTCAGAAAATGCCCAAAGGAATGACCCGCCAGCGGGGTGTTCTTTTCCCAGCCGCCGTAAACCTGAGTTCCCGGCTTGGCAGGCATCCCCGCTTCTGACCGGAATCGAACCAGAAACCGATCCGGCTCCAGAGAGCGCAGATACGCCTTTTCCAAGTTCTGGACGTCTGCAAACACGCTGGGCGTGAGCCGAACGTTTTCCAGCGGCGCGGGAACGGCTGCCGGCGCGACCACATCCTCCTGTTTAACCGGCATTTTGCCGTCGATCCAGTCCGCCAACGCCAGCGGCGCTGTTACACAGAACGCCGCAATCAATAACCCAAATCGCGATATAAATTGTCTCATGTCAAAAGCTCCTTAAGTGAGTGCATAGTGCATAGTGCATAGTGCATAGGAATGTGAATATAAACGTCGCCAGAGATCATCCCCTCTTTGCGCTTCTCGATACCGTAATTCTAAAAGAATCGTCAGTGGATGTCAATTCACTATTACGCAAAATTTCTTATCTTTTTGCGTAGAGAGGGACTCGCTCGCTTGCAATTGGCAGGGGAATGGGGTAGAATATAGTGTGTAGCGCTTGGCGACTATTCCCTACTCCCTATTCCCCATTCCCTATTCCCTATATCCCATGTTTACTTCACTTCAAGACTGTTTTGTTTTATCCAACGGCGTGAAAATTCCATGCGTCGGGCTGGGTACGTTTAGTACGCCGGACGACGAAGTCGGCGCGAAAGCTGTCGAATACGCGCTTCGACGCGGGTATCGGCACGTCGATTCGGCGGAAGTCTACGCGAACGAACCTGCCGTTGCAGAAGGGATTCGTCGTTCCGGGCTGGATCGTAAAGACGTCTTTCTGACTGGAAAGGTCTGGAACAATCATCAGGGATACGAGTCGACGCTGACGTCGGTCGCGGACTCGCTCAAACGGCTCAAGATGGACTTTTTCGACTTGTTGCTGATTCATTGGCCGGTTTCGGCGGGACATCAGCAGGACTGGGCGGAACTCAACCGGCAGACGTGGCGGGCGATGGAAAAGCTCTACGCCGACGGGGCGGTTCGAGCGCTGGGCGTGAGCAATTTCATGGACTACCATCTCGAACCGTTGCTGGAGTTCGCCAGCGTGGCGCCGATGGTCAATCAGATTGAGCTTCATCCCGCCTGTCCGCAAAAGAAGATTGTCGAGTTCTGCAAGGCGCATAACATTCTCCCGGAAGCGTGGGCGCCGCTGCAGCGCGGAGGGGTGTTTAGCAACCCGGCGTTTGTCGCGATGGGAAAGAAATACGGCAAGACGGCAGGACAGGTCGCGCTGCGCTGGCTGTTACAGAACGGAATCTGCCCGCTGCCGAAATCGGTTACGCCGGCAAGAATCGACGAAAACGCCGACCTGTTCGATTTCGCCCTGACGGAATCCGACCTGGCTCAGCTCGACGCCGACGGCGTTTCCCCGACTGACAACTACCATCGCGACCCGCACACGACGGCATTTTAGGCGAGGCGGCGAGGCGCCGCTCCCGATCCGCGCTGCCGCGCGCCTGCCAAAAAACGCTCCCGTTGGTCGCTTGCGTTTATGCTGCTTCGTCCGTTCACGGATTTGACGGATGAGACGGATTTTCACCGATTGGTTAATCGACAATTCATAATTTTTAACACGAAAAACACGAAATAAGCGAAATTTACGAAAATTTTTTAGATATTAAATAGTCCTTTTCGTCTTTTTCGTTCTTTTCGTGTATTTCGTGTTTAAAAAATACGTCGGCAGTTGAAACGCACTCATTTTAGCTCAGGGGCGTCTTGTCGGATGAGTCTATTTTTCCGGCTGTTCCTTCCGGATATGCTTTAGCGGGTGCGTGTCGATGGGGTTGGCGTACCAGCCGCGGACGTTGTTGCGAACCATCTCCTGTGACATATAGAAGTACAGCGGAACAAAGGGCATTTCTTTCATGAGCAGTTCTTCCGCCTGAGCGAGTATTTCCATTCGTTTGGCGGAATCCGATTCCGTTTCCGACTTTTTGAGAAGTTCGTCGTACTGCTCGTTGCTCCATTTCCCGTTATTGGATGGGGAGGTTGACTGGAAGAGCATTAAAAACGTATACGGATCGGGGTAGTCGCCGATCCAGGAACTGCGGGCGAACTGGAACTGCCCAAGGTTTCGGCGGGTGAGGTAGTCTGCCCATTCCTGATTCTGCAGTCGGGCGTTTATGCCCAAATTCTTTTTCCATTGGTGCTGAACCAACAACGCCAGGTTTTCGTGCGATTCCGCCGTGTTGTAGAGGATTTCAATTGTCGGGAATCCTTTTCCGCCGGGGTATCCCGCTTCCGCCAGCAAGCGGCGCGCTTCTTCGACGTTGTACTGGTCTCCCTGAACTTCCCGATACTTGCCGGGAATGGACGGCACAAGTCTGTCGGCAGGAAGCTGACCCCCGCGGGTAACTTTTTCTACGAACTCTTTTTTATCCAGAGCCATGTTCAGCGCCCGGCGAACGCGGACGTCCTGAAACGCCGGCAGCTTCATGTTGTACGTATAGAAATACGTCCCGAAATACGGCTGATTGACAAAGTCCTTTTCCGGACGCTGTGACAGCTCCTTGGCAATCTCCGGCGGGACGGAGGAAATCCAGTCGACGTCGCCCGCCATGTACATGTTCAGCGACGTAACAACGGACTTCACCGCCAAGCAGTCAATCGTGTTGCACCCGACGTTGTCTTTGTCCCAGTACGTCTCGCTTTTTCGCAGACGAATCCGGTCGCGAATGCGGCGGTATTCAATCACAAACGGGCCGTTGCCGACGATGTTTTCCGGACGCGTCCACTGGGGAGAACCGTACGTCTCGACGCACTTTTTGTTGACCGGGTAAAACGGATAGAACCCCATCAGGTATGGGAAATACGGAACCGGGTGCGAAAGCGTCATTTCCAGCGTCCAGTCGTCCAGAACGCGAATCGGAACGGTGTCGAAATCCGGCAAAAGCCAGACGTACGTTTGACGCGAGGCGTCCGTTGGATTCTTCTGGAATCGATACGTCTTGCCGTCCGCGCCTGTTACAACGTAAACCGGATTGGGCTGTTTGTCTGTTTTTTTCTGTGAATCGTCTTTCTTGTCGTCAGCCTTCTTCTCGTCCAGCCCTTCAACTGAAACGAGCGTTCCTTTAATCGTCTTGCCGGGAGCGAAGGGCAGGGCGCCAGGCTCCTTTTCCGGCAGTTCAATTTCGACCTTGTCGCCCGGCTTGACCTTGGACGTGGAATAGTTCTCTGCGTTGGGCAGATACCACAGCTCGTAGGAATATTCGCTTCCCGTTGACGGGTGCAGACATCGGCGGAACGAGTACCAGAAATCGTGAGCCGTTACCGGCGTCCCGTCCGACCATTTGGCGTTGTCGCGCAGATGAAACGTGTACGTCAGTTTGTCAGAAGAGAGATCCCAGCTTTTGGCGACGCCAGGCCCCGGCTCGCACGTCTTGGGATCCCAGGCGCAAAGCCCTTCAAACACGCCGCCGAGAATTCGCCCTTCAATATTGCCGGACGCCAGCGCCGGATCAACCGTGCGGATTTCGTCGTTGTTGCAGAAGGTAAAGTCCGCCTTGTCCAAGCGCATGGAAGTGCAAATGAAAACCACCAAAAGAATGGTTGCCAGGGCGATGCCGATTATTGCAAAGGAAAAATAATCTCTCATGGGATTGCTTAATGAGTTTGTTGGATTAAAGCAGAGCGGGGCGTTTGAGAAAAACGCGTCCCGTCTGATATTATTCCGTAATTATACACAAAATCCCTTGACAGACAAGGGCGAGAGGGTAAAATATGAGAAAATACCGTTCAGGAGAAACTTGGTTTATTCCCAGCAGTTCCCAGAATCCTCCCAGCGTCTCCCAGAATCCTCCCAGCAGAACTTTCCATGATAGAACCCCACCCATGGCAGCCGTTTATTCCCCCGAAGGCGAGAATGTTATTTTTAGGCAGTTTCCCGCCGCCGGAAAAGCGTCATTCGATGCCGTTCTTCTACCCGAATTTGCAGAACGACTTCTGGCGCGTCATGGGGCTGATTTTCTTTGACAGCCCGGACGTCTTTCTCGTACCGGGGGAGAAACGGTTTGACCAGAAGAAAATAGAATCCTTTTTGACGCGGAAGCGCATTGCTATGTACGACGTCGGGAAAAGAGTGGAACGCCTCGACGGGAACGCGTCTGACAACCGACTAAGAATCGTCGAGCCGGTTGACCTGTCTGCGCTGCTCAACCAAATCCCGACTTGCAAGATTGTCGTCGCAACCGGGCAAAAAGTTCTCGACGAGATACTTCGTCAGGCGAACGCGAGCGCAGCTCCCGCAATTGGGGAATCGATACCAATCGCATTCAACGCCCGACCGTTGACGCTCTTTCGTATGCCGTCCACGTCCCGCGCCTATCCCAAACCGCTGACGTACAAAGCCGACATGTACAGGCGGTGCTTTGAGTGTGAAAAATAACGTCTTTTACTCGGTCTTAGGTTTTGTAAATAGAATCGTCAGCGCGAAGCCTGTTACAAGAATCGCAGCGGTGCCGCAGACGGTTATCATCAGTTCGTTGAGCGGACAGCGGAACGCGGCAAGGGATTCGGGCCAGATTCCGAATCGGGGCAGGGAAGCGGTCATCCAGAGAATTACGCTCACGCCGACGACAGCGCTGGTCAGCGCAATTTTGGACGTCGCCCGGCGGGACAGGAATCCCAGCAGGAAGAGTCCAACCATGCCGCCGCTGAATATGCCCATCAGGTTCCAGTAGGCGTCGAGAACGCCTTTGGCAGAAATCATCAGCAGCGCGCAGCCGATTCCCAAAGCGCCCCAAATGAGCGAGCTGAGGTACAAGACCAGCATTTGTTCTTTCTCGCCCGCGGCGGGACGGAAAAAGCGTTTGTAGTAGTCCGTCAGGGTCAGCGTTGACGCCCCGTTGACGCTGGAGCTGATCGTACTCATCGCGGCGGCGAGAATGGCGGCAATAAGCAACCCCGTCATGCCGACTGGCAGCTGATGAACGATGAAATACGGAAAGACGCCGTCGCCTTTTCCTGCAGCAACGTCCGCCGCCAGTTGCGGGTCGGTTATCAAGTTCGGCTGAGCCGTATAGAACGCAAACAGAGCCGTCCCGATAAAGAAGAAAAACGCCGAAATCGGCAAGTACAGCAGCGCGCCAAGCCAGACGGAGTTCTTCGCCTGACGTTCCGTCGGAGAGGTCAGGTACCGCTGAACGTAGTTCTGGTCAATGCCGAAATTCTGCAGGTTGATCGTCAAGCCGTAAAGCAGGACAACCCAAAACGTGGACGAGCAGAAATCTGTTACAGAAAAACTACCCAGTGAGAACTTGTTGTTCTGCTGAGCAATCTCAAACAGCTGACGCGGTCCTTCCGGCATCTTGAAGACCAAAATCAAAGCGCACGTCAGCGCCCCGACTATCAAAACGACCGACTGCAGCGCGTCCGTCCAGAGAATCCCGGTTATTCCCCCAATCATGGAATACAGAGCCGCCGACGCCCCGACTACAATAATAATCCATCGGACGTCCCAGCCCAGCAAATGGTGAAGCGGCAGAGCCAGAAGGAACAGCACCGACCCCATTCGCGCCACCTGAGTGAGAAGATAACAGGCAGAAGCGTACACTCGCGCCCACGGTCCGAAACGGTCTTCCAGATGAGCGTAGGCGGAAATCGACCCAATATTCCGATAAAACGGGACAAACCATTTCGTCGCAATCCACGCCGCCAGCGGGATGCTCAAGCTCAATCCGTACGCGTTCCAGTTCCCGACAAACGCCTTTCCCGGCAACGCCAGAAAGCTGATGCTGCTGACGTACGTGCCGAAAATCGACAGTCCCACGATAATCCCCGGCGCGCGTCCGTTCGCCGACGTAAACCCTTCCGGCGACCGGCTGGCAAAATAAAACCAGCAGCCAAAGCCAACGCTGACGATCATGTAAACGACGATAATTGCAATGTCAATCCAGGGAAGCATGGGTCAAATTTTTCATTGGCAAGGCATAAAGAACTGACAATATTGTCAATCGCTGTTTTAAAATAATATTTAATAAACAGTTACATCAATTAAAATAACCATAATATCGAAGCTTGTCAAGACCATTTGCATATTTTCCCCGCGAGTTTCGACCCTCCGTTGCATATTTTCCCCGGGAGTTGGGGTAGATCGAGGTGGATATAGTCAAGACAATCAGACAAAATTATACTGCGATTATTCCCAAATTTTGGTTGAATAATCGAAATCAGCGGTTGCGTTGCATCAAAAATAGACTATAATAAATAACATAACTGACAACCCCTCTCAACTCATAACTGGAAACAAACTAACGTCCTATGGCTTTCAATAATTCAAACGTGCCGACTGCTCCCAAAGGCTGTGAATTCCGCGACGATTATCTGTCGTATACCAAGAGCGGATTTTCGTGGGCAGCGTGTATTTTTCTGATTGCTTTTTCCTCAATCTGGTCATTTGTAATCGGAACTGCGTGCATTGCAATCCTTTTTGACGGTACAGAAGCTCCGTTGTTTGCGTATCTGTTTCTGACCCCGTTTGTGATTGTAGATTTTGTTCTGTGGGCGATGCTGATTTACGTCTTTTTCGGGAAAGAGGTCGGCTGGCTGGACGAAACCGGGTTTCATCGGGAATTTCGATGTCTGTTCTTTCGACTTCGCAAAGACGTCCCGCTGAGTTCCATTCGCAAGTTCAAACTTGGTCGAGACTATTCTATTAAACAGAATCATCAACCTGCTATTTGCGTTCAAATCGTAACTTCGGAGAAAGATATAAACGTCATGCGCTCCTTTACCGAAACGGACAATCAGCATTGGCTTGTCGCGGCGGGAAACGCTATATTAATGAATCTGAACGACTGGGAGCCGGTTCAGGAATCGTCGGCAAGCGCCGATTCTCTGTCGTCCGAGGGCTTTGTAGACCCCTCGGTTTTTGACGAAGACGACGCCGACTCAACCGACAGCGTAAGCCGATTCCAGGACGAGGAGCTCGACGATTGGAACGAGGACGAAATCTTTGAAGGCAAAACGGAGCGGTTCGACAGCAGCGACCACGTCCCCGACGCGGACAAGCCTGTAGGAACCAGCTGGAAAATGACGGCAGATTTCGACACGATTGAGTTCAAACGCCGCGGTCGATGGACGGCGGGGCTGTTTGGCTCGCTGTTTTTCGCCGCATTCTGGAACGGGATTGTCAGCGTCTTTGTATGCGCCTTGTGGGGCGTCATCGGAGCAGAAGACAACGCGCCGTCCACACCAGACTCCGCAGCCGTCCAAACGGCGGACAATTCCGAAGACGATCAAAGCGTTGTCAAGAACGATAAGGGCTTGTTTGAGTCGCTTAAAGACAAACACATGATTGTCAACGACAAGCCGGCGCCGTTTTTCGGGCGGGAATGGTGGTTTATGTTCTGCTTTTTAATTCCCTTTGAAATCATCGGCCTGGCGATGATCTGGGCGTTTCTGTCCCAGCTTTTTGCGCCGTTTACCACGCAAAGCTGGACGTTTAATTCCAACAAAGCCGTTCGGAAACGGACGCTGTTTGGATTCCCGTTCATCCGGCGCTTTGACATGATGGACTTCTCCTATTTGGAGATTCATCATTATCAGTACCAGCCCCGCGCCAACAAAGACGAGCTGACT
Source organism: Thermoguttaceae bacterium (assembly GCA_017407125.1). Classification (GTDB taxonomy): domain Bacteria; phylum Planctomycetota; class Planctomycetia; order Pirellulales; family Thermoguttaceae; genus RUG11551. Next base: position 44,043 of record JAFQXE010000031.1, on the reverse strand, counting down.
TTCTACGACAGAAACGACAAAAAAATATTGACAATTAAAAACCTCAATCGAGCGGAAGCCCGCTGGATTGCCAACGAGGTTTTGACAATGCTGTAATCACAAACGAAAATCATGAGAGGCGAGAAACGGATATTCCAGTTCATCCCGCCTCGTTTTTTATTAAGAAAGGACGTTTATGAAAACCCGATTTTTATTCCGATGGATTATCGCAATTCTCCTGACGGGAATTGTTTCGATTGACGCGATGGCGGGCGATTCCTGCCCGATATACCCGATTCCCCGCTCGTATTACGCGACGGGTGAGAAGATTCCTTTGGGAACGGATCAGACGGCGGCGATCGTGTTGCCGGCTTCTCCGACGACTCCCAATCGGTACGCCGCCCAGCGGCTGCAGTCGCTGATTCGTAACCGGTTCAAGGTCGAAGTCCCGATAGCGGAATCCGACGCGGCGCTGTCCGAGTCTGTAACGCAGAAGTTCGTCTTGTCCGTCAACCCGGCTGCGGTTACGGTCGACGGCAAAAGCAAGTTCAACGGGTTTTCCATTCACTTCAAAAAAGACTGCGCCGTTAGCTCGATTGTTATTTCCGGCGCGGACGAAATCGGCTTGATTTACGGCTGCGAGGCTCTGTTCAATCTGATAGCAAAGGACAAGTCCGGCGCGGCGCAGATCACCGTCGCTGACGTGGTCGACTGGCCGTCGATTCCGTGGCGCGGACGCCCTCATTCCGTCATGGCTCATCAGCTTTGGAAAGGTCAGCTGGACACGTACATTCACGGTCGAATCAACTTCGTCGATTATCGTGACAACCCCGACCAGCCGGCGACGCTGACTATGGACGCCCGCAAGTCCTCGATGGGCTGCCCGCCCGGCAAGCCGATTGACGAAGCGCTGGCGCGCCGCTGTATTGACGAGTTCCACAAACGCGCGATGTACGTCTACGGGGTCGTGTCGTGCAACATCAAAGAAAGCGACTATCCCAAACTGACGCAGACGTTTGACGACCTGCTTCGTCTGGGCTGTGACGGCATCTGGGTTTCCATGGACGACACCGGCGGCGGGCAGAACCCGGTCAAGCTGGCGCAGTACTGCGCTGAATACATGAGAAAAGTCGGGAAAACCGGGCAGGACGCCATGTTCACCCCCGGCGTTCGAGAGTACCAAAAAATCGACATGCCGCTCAACCATCAGATGGCGAAGATCGAAACGTTCAACGAAGCCAGCTGGATTTTCACACGCGTTCCCTGCAAGGCGGACTACGAACTGACGCAGCGAATGGGTCTGAAAAGCAAACCCGCCTGGTGGTTCAACTTCTGCGAGACGGGCTATCCCGACCCGAAATCCGGGTTCATTCACTCTGCCTCCATCCTTACGACGCAGCGCAAAGACGGCCGCCCGAGCTACATGAACCTTCAGACCATCACGCCCGGCTGGGGACAACCGGAATTCGACAAGATTCGCGACGCGGCGCTGTACACCGACCGGGTCAACATTTGGGCGATTTGCGGCGGCTGGTCAAGCGAATACAGCGTCGTCATGTTCGGCATGTGGGCGTGGAACCCCGAAAACTGCGACTGGGAGAAAATGCAGACCGCCATCTACGACTACGTCTGGGGACCGTCACAGGTGGAAACGATTCGTCAGTTCGACGCCCTTTTTGTAGAACTCAAGTCGCTCTACGTGTTACAAAAGCGATGGAACTATCGAACGCCGGACAACGGGCTGGTGCGTCTGAAGTCGCCAGAAGATCGCGCCCGGGCGCTGGAATTGCTCGATAAACTCGACGCGCTGGCAGCTCAGCTGGCTCAATCCGCGCCGGAAGAAACCGCCATGGACAAAGACCGGCTGGAATACCTGTTTATCGAGCCAATTCAGACCAGTTTGAAGTTCGCCAGAAAGATGGCGACGCTCGACTATCCGTACTACGAATTCAACAACTTTGAACAAAAAGCGGTTGAAATCTATTCCGAAAAAGGCGAACTGGCGGCGAACGAGTATCTCAACCGCGTTCAGGAAACCGTTACAAAGCAAATTGAAACGCTCTCTGCTGAACTTACGGAACTCAAAGACGTCGAACCCGTTCTTGACCAGTGGGAAAAGCGGCTGGAAAATGCGAAGGACATCCAGCAGCTAACAAACGTCCTTGCAGACCAGCGAGCCAAGGAATGGGAAAAGCTTGTCGCTCAGCCCATTGAACAGTTCTTCCCCTTCATGGAAAAGCCGTCTGAGGGAACGCTGACGTATCTGTTCGACAACCTCAAGGAAATAGACTGCTCCAACTCTGTTACATTTAACAACTGGGTCTGCAAGCCGGTTCAATCTCTGGGCGCGTATCGAGTCGGAGCGTTTAATCGAAACGACGTCTCGATGGCGGCGATTGTCGTTCCGAGGAACGCGAAAACCAAAGTCGGGGACTGCGGCTGGGTAGAACAGACGATTGATCTGAGCGCCAACGACGGCTCTATCCCGAAAACCGCGAAGACGTACATCGTCGACAGTCGTATCGACAAACGATACCACGGCGTTCGACGAATCGACGTTCTGGTCAACGGAAAAGTCGTCTACAGTCGCAGCGTTTCCGATGCGGTCAAGTCCAACTGGGTGGAGTTCCCGCTGGAACCGCCCGCCGACGGAAGCAAACTGTTCCGTGTCGTCGTTCGTGTAACAGAACTCACGCCGGTTACCGACCATACCAGCTGGGTCTTCGTCGGCCCGATGTACGTGTATTAGTTGTTTTTCGACGAATCAACGGCTTTTCAATGGTTGTGAGCAGGTCAGTCCGTTCACGGATTTTACGGATTAGACGGATTCTCGCGGATAGGTTGACGATGTTCTTACCTTAAATTCTCCCCTTACTAAAGTTTTTTGGAAAGGGGAGTTTGAGGGGAAGAACCTTTTTTTCAAAAAAGGTTTTCCCCTCATGTTATTTCAACTTGAAAAAACTTCCCTAAAAGGGAGTCAGCTTGCTGGCGACCGAAAGCTTTTTCAAGTTGGCGAGACGCCGCAAGGCTTATTTCACCGGCAGGAGAATCATTTCGTCTTCCGAGAAGGTCAGCGTGCGTTTTTCTCCGGTCGCCTTGAACTGGATTTCCAGCGTCAGGGTTTTGAACTGACCCGGGGCGACGTCGCCGAAGAGAGCGTTGTAGCTGCCGAGGTTCAGACCCCGTTTGCCGGAGAATTTCTCATTGACCTTTTTCGTAACGTCGGCGGTTTTCTCGCCTGCGCCGTAGGTCGCCCGAACGATTTCCACCGGGGCGTCCTGCTGTGACAGCGAAACGCGGTTGATCTGATCCTTCGCGCCGTCGACGGTGGCTTTTACTTTGGACTTCTGAACAATCTCCTTGAGCATCTGCGCCAGTTCCGGGGAGTCGCCCTGGAATTTGGCGGCGATGGCGACGACTGCGTCGTAGGCGGGTTCCGCGTACTGCGGGTCGGAGGCGTAGCTGAACGCCTGTTTGGCGCTTTCCACTTCAATAACGCGCTTGAACACCTCAAAAATCAACGTCTTGTCTTCCGGGCGCGTCGCGGTCTGGAACGCCGTTTTGCACATGTCGAACTTCTGCTGGCTGGGCATATAGAACTGTCTCGCCAAACGGATATAGGCGCGAATCGCTCGCACAGCGTACTTTTTGTCTTTGGACTCCTTCGCAACTTTCAGGCAGATAGCCGCGACGGTATTGACGTCCTCCGGCGTGCTCCATTTGCCCAGAATCTGCGTTGCCGCGTCGATTGTTTCAGGGTTCTGACACGCCTGGTCAATATAGTTCAGAGCGGTTTTCCCGCCAATGAGTTTGAGAAGCTGGAACGTTCGGATCTGGTCGTCGGGCGACGTCGCCGCGCCCATCGCTTCGACGATTTTCGCCGCGCACTGTTCCTGCGGCATGCGGGCGCAGGCGTCGCTCAGAACGGCGGTTGACAGCTCGTCGTTGTGTTCCGCCGCCAGAATCGCCGCCAGTTTAGGCAGCTGATCGATTGTAACAATCTGCCCCAGCGCCTTAAGACACTCCGCGCGAAGTTCAGCACTCACGCCCGACTTTGCAATCAGAGCGGTCAGTTCGTCTGCGGAAACCGGAAGACGAAGTTCTTTAATCGCCCAAACGAGAGACGTTGTATTGACGTCGGAATTCTGTTTATGGAACTGGCTGACAATTGCCTCTTCCACCGCCGGGCAGTCCAGACGAACGAACGCTGCGTTGCGTTCAGCAACAAAATCCTTAAGCTGGTCAGCGTCGGCTGGCAGCGGAATCGACATGAGGAACTCGAACGATTCAACCGCGCGCGATTTGGCGACTTTTCCCAGCCCCTTAATCGCGACGAGCTGCATTTGGGACGCTGACCCGGTCGCAAACTTTTTGAGAACCGGGAACGTCAGCGTTTGCGACGCTTCGTCCTGACGATCGCCCAACGCCCACAAAACGCGGGACTGCATGTCCTGTGACAGACTCGGGAGGAATTCAATCATCGCGCCGACAATTGCCGGGGCGTCTTTGGGTTCAAATTCCCGAATCGTCTTTAACGCTACGTTGACAACCCGTTCGTCCGGCGACTGCAATTTCTCTTTGAACAGCGCAACGGCGTCAGACTGCTTTGCCAGCAGTTCATGGTACAGAGCCATGTTCTGAATAAACGCCGGGAACGATGCAGCGCGAATCGCCTCGCAAACGGAAACCGCTTTGTCTTGCTGACCCGCTTTGCAGAACCGTACAACCAGATTGAGAAGGGCTTCCCCCTGAACGCGCGCCGCCTGAGCGTCCGCGTCCGGCTGGCTGACTTTCGAGAGAAGGAACGCCTGAGCATCGTCCGTCGCAATAACGCTCAAGGCGCGATAAATCGCCGCGCGGACAGCGGGGTCGTTACAGTTTTCAAACCGGGCGATAAGAACCGGAACGGCGGAGGGCAGCTTTTTCACCGCCGCGGAATTGACGCACCCGACGCAGCAAACGCCGTCGAGGGTTTTAATCCCCTCAATCAAAGCTGCGTCCGATTCCGGGCAGGGCATCGCCTCCAACGCAAATCGCGCCGGATGGTTGAGCTTTTCGTCCGCCAGCATTTTCGACAGGGCGGGAACCGACTTCGCCGTCCCGTAAACCGCCAGCCGTTTACAGGCAGACGTCTTGACGTCGATGTCGTCCGGGGCGTTCCCGTCTTTCTGAATCGCCTCGAGAATAAACGATTCGTCGTTGGAATTCAAAATCGAGTCTTTCAGCGCGCTGTCCGCAAAGCAGACCGACGCAGCGCTCAGCGCGGCAATCGCCGCAATCGTAAATAGGGTTTGGTATTTCATGGTTGGTTGATTAAGGCAATAGGCAGTAGGCAGTAGGCAATAGGGATGGGGAAAAAATGAAAGGCGGTAATGGAGTTCGCGAAGCGAACGGAATTACGCATTCGCCGTTAGGCGAACAAAAACGGGTTACGTTAGCTCCCGTATATGTCTCACGCAAAGTTCGCAAAGTTCGCAAAGTTTTAAATGCTTTACGTTGCTTTGATTATAGCGCTTATCGCGGTTGAGTACAATAGGACGAACAGGTTTTTCATAAAATTTTTGAAACGAACAAATTAGGGGTTCTGTTGGAGCTAATCAATGATATGGTATGTATAAAATCGGACTCAAAAATCTCTCAATCCAGGGAGGCTTGGGTCTGTCCTCTGGATTTTTGTAAATCGGTTCGGATTTCGGGAGCGGTTCAAAGCCCAAAAGCTGGTATTCAATTGTATAGTTGTTCTGATGTATCGCTTGGCGTAAATCGTCAATTGTATTGAATTCGGTTGGAGCGCTTGCCGATTCCTCAGGATTTTCCTTTGAATAAACCGTTTTCCCAGTTGAATCTTTACAGTAAATCAGTTCCCCGGACGAATTATAGGCAAACGTCGGGACTGCTAAACTGCAGTCGTTGATTGTTATCTCGTGAACCGCTTCAGGACATAGTTTAATCGCGCTGCTGCCGACAATCGAATCAAATACGGACAAGCCGTTATTGTCTTTGATATTGGCGTCAAACTTGTTGCTGGCAATAAAACGCGACCACCCCTTTATACTGTCAATAGACGATTCTATTCCATAATGACGAAGATAATCGTCAAGATATTCAATTTGATGGTGAATTGGCGTCTTTCCTTGATGGTTTTGAATATTCAGGTCAGCGCCGTTGTCTACGAGTATTTGAGATTCCGTGAACGACTGTTGATGCAGCGGCGTATTGCCAGCCCCATCTTGAGCGTTGACGTCTGCCCCCTTTTTTATCCAGGCTATTATTCGATCATCGAAACAAGTATCATGTAAACACGTACCATGTTCGTTTTTATAAAATGGAGATTCGTTTGGATTATAGGAGAAGAAGAAAAAGAGCGCATAGAATACAAAAGCAATCGAGAGAATCATCGCAATTTTAATAGCGTTTCTCAGAACGTTAAACCAAACCGGCTCGCCCGGAAAGGTTGCAATAATAAACTTGACGCAATAGAATATATAAACGAAGAACAGCGCCAGGAAGAAAAGAAAAACAAGCGCCGGAATAGCCATAATAATCATTTGTCTTGTTCCTTTCGAGGGGGCAATGGTTATTGATCTAACACCCACGGGTTTACACCCGTGGCTCGCCTGGATATTTGCTTTGTTACACTCTTCTATTACTTTGCGGACTTTGCGAACTTTGCGTGAGGCTTTCTTCGACAATACGGTATTTCATCTTTCGAACAAAGCGTAACTTCATTCGCTTTGCTCATTCCGTTACCGCCTTCCATTTCTTTGCGTTCTTTGCGGCTTAAAAAATCTTTGGCGAGCTTCGCTCGCGATCCGAGGAGGTTTTCGGTTGCGGCAAAGGAAACTGGCGGGTCATTGGACAAGGCGGCGTCAAGCCGCCGCATTCCCCGAAATGTCACACTCATTTTTTCTCGCAACTCGCAACTCGCAACTCGCAACTCACGGCGTTACGCCGTCCGGGGGCTTACGCACCCCGGCTCGCCTATGCCAACTCACAGCGTATAAGCTTCTCGCATGGCTCGGGAGCGCATGCGGTTGGCTTCTTCGTCGTTGATGAACTCGTTTTTAACGGGATCGTAGTTGAGGGTTCTGCCCAGCTGCCAGGCGATATAGGCGCAATGGCAGACAATATGCGACTGGGCGGCGACTTTGGCGTTGGCGGACGGCGTTCGGCGCGACTTGACGCATTCGCAGAACTCGTCAATGTGGTTTTTCGGAGACCAGTTGGCGCCGGAGGACGGGAAGTATTTCAGCTCTTTGCGGAGAGCGTCGGAGGAAACCGCCATGCGTCCGCTGTCGCCGGTTTCGACCCAGCCTTCCTCCCCGACGTACTGTGACGAGCACGACCCCATTCCATGCCAGCCGGTAGAACGCATCACCAGCTTGACGCCGTCTGCGTACCAGGCGTAGACCTCGCCGCCCTTCGACCCGTCCGGGAGAAACTGGGGTTCGTACTTGACCGGGGCGGTATCGTCTTTTTGCGCCGCCCACTGGCACAGGTCGACCGTGTGAGATCCCCATTCCAGAATCCCGCCGCCGTGGAAGTCGTAGAAGTTTCTCCAGTTGCCGTCTACGTACTGGAAGTTATACGGTCGCCACGGACACGGGCCGAGCCACTTGTCCCAGTCGATTTCCGAGGGAGCCGGCAGGGGCTGCGCCGGCAGCCAGTTGTGATTCGTCGCCGGCCAGAGCGTATTGGCGTGAACTTCGAGCAGCTTTCCGAGCTTTCCTTTTCGAACCAGTTCCGCCGCCAGCTGGAAGTTGCCGATGTTGCGCCGCTGCGTTCCCGCCTGATAGACGATTCCGGACCGCTCGACAGCCACCGCCAAGGCAATGCTTTCTGCAATGGTCAGCGACAAGGGCTTTTCGCAATAGACGTCTTTCCCGTACCGTGACGCGGTAATCGACGCCAGCGTATGCCAGCGGTCGCCGGTGGCGATAAGAACGGCGTCGACGTCGTCGCGAAGAAACAGGTCGTTCATGTCGTTATAGACGGGGAACTTGATGTCGCCGTACATCTGCCGGGCGAGGTTCTGGTTTCGTTCCCGCTGGTCTTTGCGGATATCGCAGTTGGCGACGTACTGAATGTCCTTTCGTTCGAGAAAGATTCCCAAATCGACCCAGCCGCGGCTATGAACGCCCACGGTTCCGAGGTTGATTCGTTCGCTGGGCGCAACCTGACCGTCCAGACCAAGCGCTTTGGCGGGAATGGCAGCCGGCGCGGCAACGACAGCGCCAAGCGCCGCCATGCTCTTAATAAATCGACGACGCGATACGTTAGGCAGGGAAGACGACATACTATTTCTCCTGTTGGTTTTGAAGGTAAGTATTAATGGAAGGGAAATTATCTTTTCCATCGCTTTTATTTTCTGATTATACCAAACAGAAATATTAATTGCAAGACGCGTTGGGGAAAAAGTTTTTGGGGGAGAAAAGTTGCGCGTTGCGAGAAGATGAAAGGCGGTAACGGAGCGAACGAAGTGAGCGGAATTACGCAGTTCGCCGAAGGCGAACCAAAACGTCGGGAAGTGTGAAATACGTATTGACGCAGCCGAAAACCATTCTGGATCGCGGACGTCAGTCCGCAAAAGAAAATCTCACGCGAAGTTCGCAAAGTTCGCGAAGTTATCAATTGGTGGTCGCTTGCGGCGGAAGCCTCCAAGAATCTCTTTCGCAGAATAGCCCGCCCGCCCCGCTGGTTCGCGGGCGTCTTCGCCCGCCAAAGAAATGTAGTAGCAAAAGTTATCTTTGTTGTATAGGAAAGATTTCTAATTCAGAACGATGCATTTTTTAATACCGCCCTATTTTCTTGAGAGCATCAATAGCATTTTCATCTCCTTGTTCTGCCGCTTTACGCCACCATTTAGTAGCCTCGTCCATGTCTATGGAAACGCCTATACCCAAAGCATAGAAACCACCAAGAATGTATTGTGCTTGTACATGTCCTTGTATTGCCGCTTTGCGATACCATTTAATCGCTTCGCTCATATCTTTGTATACGCCATCACCAACAGTATAGCAATTACCTAGAGTGAATTGCGCCTGTACAATTCCTTGTTCTGCCGCTTTACGATACCACTTAATCGCTTCGCTCATGTCTTTATAAACGCCTTCACCGTTATAATAGCAATTGCCAAGAATATATTGAGATTCCGCCAATCCTTGTTCCGCTGCTTTGCGATACCATTTGATTGCTTCTTCCATATCTTTATAAACGCCTTTCCCGTTTTTATAGCAAAAGCCAAGAGCGAATTGCGCTTGTGGTTCTCCTTGTTCTGCCGCTCTTATATACCATTTTACAGCTTCTTTCAAATCTATATTAATGCCATCGCCATTTTGATAGCAAAACCCAAGATTGGTTTGCGCTAACGCAAAATCTTGCTCTGCGGCTTTGCTAAACCATTTTACCGCTTCTTCCAGGTTTCTGGAAACGCCTTCACCACGGGAATAGCAACTGCCAAGAGCGAATTGTGCTTCAGCATAATCTTGTTCTGCCGCTTTACGATACCATTTAACTGCTTCATTCAAGTCTTTAGAAACGCCTAATCCCCTATAATACCAATTACCAAGAGCGTATTGCGCTAGAGCCAACTCTTGTTCCGCGGCTTTGCGATGCCATTTGGCAGCTTCTTTCCAATCTTTGGAAACGCCTTTACCAAAAGCATAGCAACTACCTAGCATATATTGTGCCAATACATGTTCTTGTTCTGCCGCTTTACGGTACCATTTGGCGGCTTCTTCTAAGTCTAAAGAAACGCCATTACCATTTTCATAACAAATGCCAAGAGCAAATTGCGCTTGTGGATATCCTTGTTCTGCCGCTAAACGGTACCATTTAACAGCTTCTTTCATATCTTTGGAAATGCCTTCACCATTTTCATAACAACCACCAAGCGCTTCTTGAGCCTCTGCCAATCCTTGTTCTGCCGCTTTACGATACCAATCTATAGCCTCCTCTATGTCTTTTGAAATACCTTTACCATTATAGTAGCATGCAGCAAGAGCCAATTGCGCTTGTGGATATCTTTGCTCAGCTGCTTTACGGTACCATTTAACAGCTTCTTCCGTATCTTGAGATATGCCTTCACCCAAAGTATAGCAGGAACCAAGCGCGAATTGTGCTTCTGCCAATCCTTGTTCCGCCGCTTTACGGTACCATTTAACAGCTTCATCCGTATCTTGAGATATGCCTTCACCCAAAGCATAACAGGAACCAAGCGCGAATTGCGCTTCTGCAAATCCTTGTTCCGCCGCTTTACGGTACCATTTGACAGCTTCTTTCATATCTTTAGAAACGCCTTCACTTTTGTCATAGCAAACGCCCAACGCGAATTGTGCTTCTACGATTCCTTGTTCCGCCGCTTTACGGTACCATTTAACAGCTTCTTCCATGTTTTTAGCAACACCTTCGCCTTTAGAATAAAATTGAGCAAGAGCGATTTGAGAATTAGCATTTCCTTGCTCAGCCGCTTTGCGGTACCATTTAACAGCTTCATCCATATTTTGGGGAACACTTTCGCCGTTATAATAACAATTAGCTAAAGCAAATTGAGCTTCTTCAAGATCATTCTCTGCTGCCATTGTATACCATTTTACAGCTTCTTCTTTATCTTCAAGAAAATAAATTCCATTAAAATAACAATAGCCAAGATCATATTGTGCTTTCGCATGTCCTTTATTGGCTGCTTTACGATATAGGTACACTGCTTTTTCTTGATTAACGGGAACGCCGTTGCCTTCAAAATAATCTTTTCCCTTTTTATATAATGATTCAGGGCTAGAACCACAAGCAGAAAAAAGCGAAACTGCCCCAAAAAAGAGTGTCAATGCAACGATTTTTCTAAATGAAATCATGGCTATGTAACTCCAATAGTCTGTTTACAATTTAAACAGATTGACAAGGTTTTTAAATTAGCATACAGACGTGCTGGTCTTCTAACGTATAAACACTAAGAGGAACCAAAATGGATGGTTAATGAAAATACAAAGGTACATTTTCCTTTTAATTATTCATTAATATCTTCCGCTTTCCATTTTTCGCCATCTAGTATATTAATCCATTTTGGGGTATATGGGTACTCTGGTTTAGCTTTTGAATTATTTTCAATGAATCCAATTTCTTCAAAATCGGATTCACTTTTAAATAAAATTCTCATTTTTTTAACATAACAGAATGTAAAATCCTCATTTATATCTGTAGCTATAAAATACATATAATCATTTTCAATAAACTTATTATTGATAGCTGAAATCAAATACCCATTTTTGCTGAGATTAGCGTAAGATTCTTGATAAAAAAAGGCTAAAAAAGGATTCTTACCACAAAAACTAGTTGTATTCGTAAAACAAATTTCAAGAAAAACCGATTTTTTATTTCTTGCTATTTTTTTTAGTGTTTCGTAGTCATCTTTCACGGTAAATATAGTATATAATTCTATGTCTCCTACACTGCGTAACACTAAAGGGACTGTTTTTGTACTTTCCTTATCATGTGTAGCTAATAAATAAACATCCCCATTTCTATTATATTTATCGAAATAATTTCGAGTTCTGATGAAACTATTAAATTTTTCCTCAACCTGATCTTTATCAATTTCATGAAACAAAATATCATTAAAACCTTCACGAAAGGCATAATAATCTTCTCCCTGGTAATATAAATCAAATTTCGTAATTGTATCAGAATGTTTAATCGAAGATATGGTTAAATCTTTAAATTGCTCTGGATATTGTAAATGAAACGGAATACAAAAACGAACGTATATTCCATCTTTTTCAACATCGTCTGGAACAGAAATTGATTCAACCGGGATTAATAACCTATATTTATTTTTATTTAATGAATGAGATTCTCGAAAATTTTTAGCTTCTTCAGAGCCTTCTTTTTTGTCAAATACATCTCCTTTAATAACTTTCTGTGCTGTTTTATAAGTACCATACATAAAAAACTGCTGAATTGCAGACGGAGACTCATTAAAACCTGCTTCGGCAAGTTCTTTATTTAGATCAATAATATCTTTTGATTTGTTAGTGGTTTCTGCATGTCCATGTTTCGTAGCATTAAAGTCATTGGAAACACCGTCGCTATTTTCATTGTAACTGCTAAGAAAGAGCTGAGCCTGGGCATGTCCTTGTTCAGCCGCCTTACGAAACCATTTCACTGCTTCTTCCATATTTTGGGAAACTCCTTCCCCACGAGCGTAGCAATTACCAAGATTGCATTGAGCCTCTGCATGTCCTTGTTCAGCCGCTTTACGAAACAATTTCACTGTTTCTTTCAAATCTTTGGAAACACCTTCCCCACGAGCGTAGCAATTACCAAGATTGCATTGAGCCTCTGCATGTCCTTGTTCAGCCGCTTTACGAAACCATTTCACAGCTTCTTTCAAATCTTTGGAAACACCTTCACCCTTGTAATAGCAAGCGCCAAGAGAATTTTGTGCCTCAGCATCTCCTTGTTCAGCAGCTTTACGGTTCCAGATAACAGCTTCTTCCATGTTTTGTGGAACACCTTCACCCCAATAATAGCAACCTCCGAGTGCTTTTTGTGCATCAGTCAATCCTTGTTCCGCCGCTTTGCGGTACCATTTAATAGCTTCTTCTTTATTTTGTGAAACTCCTTTACCGCTGTAATAGCAAGCGCCAAGAGTAAATTGTGCTTGTGCAAATCCTTGTTCTGCCGCTTTGCGATACCACTTAACCTCTTCTTCCTTATTTTGGGATACGCCTTCACCCAAAGTATAACAGGAGCCAAGCGCGAACTGCGCTTCTGCAAATCCTTGTTCCGCTGCTTTACGGTTCCAGATAAAAGCTTCATCCAAGTTTTTGGAAACGCCTTTACCTGTATAATAACAAGTTCCAAGAGCGAATTGGGCTTTAGCAAATCCTTGTTCAGCCGCCTTACGATACCATTTAATAGCTTCTTCTGTATCTTGATCAACACCCTCACCATTAAAATAGCAATTAGCTAATGCAAATTGAGCTTCTTCAAGATCATTCTCTGATGCCATTGTATACCATTTTACAGCTTCCGCTTTATCTTCAAGAAAATAAATTCCATTATAATAACAATAACCAAGATCATATTGTGCTTTCGCATGCCCTTTATGAGCGGCTTTTCTATAGAAGTATACGGCTTTTTCTTGATTGACTGGAACACCATTGCCATCAAAATAATCTTTTCCCTTTTTATATAATGATTCCGGACTAGATCCGCAAGCCGTTATGAGAGAAATCGTTAAAGCCATTAATGATAACGCAATAAGCTTGCTGTTTAATGTCATAATATATAATCTCCTTTCATGATATTACTTTAAAAGTAATAGAAATTTCTGATTTAGACTGCTAAGTATATTAAATACGGAGTTCCAGGCGTATAGATGCATAAATGCACGCGGAGACGCCGAAACCTGATTGCTGTGAATTACGCCCTTGCGACAGGGTTGAAACCAACAAAACAAGCTCGGCGTTCCCGTCGTGCATTTATAAAATTATATAATCACAGACAGGAACGCTTCACTTGACAAATTGATGTTTCAAAAACCGATTAACATCGGGTCGCAATTTGTAATTCCATCAATTTGTTTCCGTAAATCATTCAAATTGTTATTTAATTCTTATTTTATCAAATAAAAGAAATAATTCAAGTACTGAAAATGCTACATAATGAAAAAATAAATATTTTTTGTGAAAAAACAGGGTTTATGAGTTTTAACAATGAACGATTGTTAAAGTTACGTAACATTTTATTTTACAAATAAAAATCAAACTTTGCTTATTTCGTTCAAATGTTACAGTCTTTCATTAATTTGTGATATATTTCTGTTGCGGACTTACGTCCGCGATCCAGAAAGGTTTTCGGCTGCGGCGCTGGTTATCAGCGGGACTTAGAAGCTACGGCGGACGAAGACGCCCGCGAACCAGCAGGTCGGAGGGGCGGATACGTTCAAAGGTTTTCTGAGGCTTCCGCATTCCCTTGACGGCAAGCAGTCAAGTTGTAGCCCGAGGACGGGCTACATCCAAGGGAGGTTTCCGGCTTCGTCGTTTGGGTATGCACGCTTCAAACAAAGCGTAACTGCGCTCCCGATGGTCGCTTCGTTACCGCCTTCCATTTTCTTGACGGCATCGCCGTCAAGGTAAAAGCGACGGCAAGCCGTCGCACTCCAAATTAAATATCATTTTGCGACAATTCCCGTTAGCCCCTCTTTCTTATTTTGGAACTGTCTGGTATAATAACGGAAATGGGAATGAGAAAAACTACTCCCTATTTTCTACTCCCTATTCCCTTAACTTCATTCAACAGTCATGCAGAATTTTACGTATCAGAACACAGTTAAAATCGTTTTTGGACGCGATACGATCAAGCAGATTGGTCAGGAGGCGTCGGCGTTTGGCAAGAAGGCGCTGCTGGTCTACGGACACGGCTCCGTTAAAAAGAACGGTCTTTACGACGCGGTTGTCGACTCGCTCAAGGCAGCGGGGCTGGAATTCGTCGAATATTCCGGCGTCAGCCCGAACCCGCGCTTGTCGCACGCGCAGGCGGGAGCCGATTTGGCGAAACAGGAAAACGTTGACCTCATCGTCGCGCTGGGCGGCGGAAGCGTTATCGACGAATCCAAGGCGATCGCGCTGGGCGCTCTTTACGACGGCTCTGTTTGGGACTTCTACTCCGGCAAGGCGACGGCGGAAAAGGCGCTGCCAATTTGCGACGTTCTGACGGTCGCGGCTACCGGCACGGAAATGAACGGCGGGACGGTTATCACCAACGAAGAAACCCAGCAGAAGTTCGGGCTTATCGTTCCGTGCCTCATGCCGAAAGTGTCCATTCTCGACCCGACTGCGACGTTCTCGCTGGGCGCGAAGTACACGGCGTTCGCCGGCGTCGATATTTTCGCTCATATTGTGGAAGGGTACATTACCAACTCTGACCCGGAAACGCCCATTCAGGACGCCTACGCTGAAGGCCTGATGCGAACGGTTATGGAATACACCGCCCGATGCGTCGCCAACGGAACGGACTACGACGCTCGCGCCAACATGATGTGGGCGTCCACGATGGCGTGGAACGGACAGTTGCTGGCAGGCGTACAAAACGCCGCATATCCCGCTCACCTGATCGGCCATTCGATGTCCTGCCTGTACGACACCGCCCACGGCGCGTCGCTGTCGGTTGCGATGCCGTGCTGGATGAGAAAAGTCAAAGACCTCTACAAGCGCCGTCTGGTTCAGTTCGCCCGCAACGTCATGGGCGTTACCTGCAAGGACGAAGACGAAGCGATCGAACAGGGCGTCGCCCGGCTGGAAAAGTGGTACGAGAGCATCGGGGCGCCGATTACGTTTACGCAGGCAGACTTGCCGCTTGACGCGTTCGACAAGATCGTCGACAACATCGCGTTCTGCGCTCCGTCCTGGGGCTTGGACATGTACACGCGCGATTTCGTCGCAGACCTGCTCAAACCGGCGGCGAAGTAGAAAGAGCAGGTCAGTCCGTACACGGATTTGACGGATGAAACGGATTTTCACCGATTGGTTAATTGGCAATTCATTTTAACACGAAAAACACGAAATAAGCGAAATTTACGAAAAATTTTAGATATAAAAATCCTTTTTATAATAATCCATTTCGTCTTTTTCGTTCTTTTCGTGTATTTCGTGTTTAAAAAATCTTTCGGCGGCTGAAACGCCCGCATTTTAACTCATTGCCGGATAAGCCAAATTTTCAGAATTTTGTTTTTCCTCCCCCCCTTGTGGAAATTGGAAAAAAGAGTAAAATAATCGCTCAAAAATAATTTTAAGGTTTTCCTGAGAAATCAGGGATTGATGAATAAACAATTTTAAACAACGTAAGGAGATAAACCGTGGGAACGAAAGTTAGCGGAAAAGGTCGTAGAAAGCTGGGTCGAAAAAAGCGCAAGATGCGTTCCAAGATTCGCCATAAGAAATAATTCAGCTGCGGCTATTTGCTCCGCTGGCGCATTTCTGGTTTTACTACTTGTTCGTTCTGTAATTATTTTTACAGACGGGAAGCAAAGGTATACTATAACCTCGTTGATGGTCGTTTAAAAAGCGTAACCCAACGAGGTTTTTTTGATTTTATAAGCCCCTAGCCCCCCCCTTCAAATCATGTTCCACCCCCTGAGCAGTATGGATTTTCTTCCGCAGGACAAGTTGCGGGCAATACAGACAGAACGACTGATCAACATCGTCGGGCGCGCCTACGAACGAGTAGAGCTGTTTCGCAATCGATTGAACGAAAACGGCGTTTCGCCGCTGGATATTCAGTCAATTGACGACATCGCCAAGTTGCCGTTTATGGTCAAAGCCGACTTGCGCGACACGTATCCGTTTGGGTTGTTTGCCTCGCCGATGTCGGACATCGTTCGTCTTCACGCGTCAAGCGGAACGACGGGTAAACCGATTGTCGTCGCCTATACGCAAGCTGACCTCGACGTCTGGTCGGAAACGGTCATGCGAGCGTTTTTGGCTTACGGCATGACGAAGGGCGACGTCCTTCAGAACTGCTACGGCTACGGTCTGTTTACCGGCGGATTGGGCGCTCACCAGGGAGGGGAAGCGTTGGGCGCAACCGTTTTGCCGGTCTCGACAGGCAACTCCGCTCGTCAGCTGATGCTCATGAAAGACTTTGGCGTAACCGCGATTTGCTGCACGCCGTCGTTCTTCCTCCATCTGCTTGACACCGCCGGAGAGCAGGGCGTCGACGTCCGTCAGCTCCCGCTGAAAATCGGCGCGTTCGGGGCGGAACCGTGGTCGGAAGCCATGCGTCAGAAGATCGAAGAACTGTCTGGAATCAAGGCGTACGACATCTACGGATTAAGCGAAATCGTGGGGCCGGGCGTCGGCGGCGAATGCCAATGCCAGAACGGCCTGCACATCTTTGAAGATCATTACTATCCGGAAATCATCGATCCGGAAACGCTCGAAGTTCTGCCGGACGGCGAAGAAGGCGAACTCGTTTTGACGACCCTGTCCAAGCAGGCGATGCCGATTATTCGTTACCGCACCCGCGACATCACCAAGATCATTCCGGAACGATGCGAATGCGGCAGAACGCTGCGTCGAATCGCCCGCATTTCCCGCCGTTCAGACGACATGCTCATCATCCGCGGCGTCAACGTCTTCCCGTCCCAGATTGAAACGGCGATTCTGTCCATCGAAGGCGTCGCGCCGTACTACGAAATCATTGTTACTCGAGACGACAACCTCGACCGGATGGAAGTCAAGGTGGAAATTACCGACGCGCTGCTGGGCGACGATACGATTAAAACGCTCGAAACGCTGCAGAAACGCATCACAGCCGCCATTGAACGCATTATCAACATTCGCGTTAAGGTTACGCTGGTTGAACCGCGAACTCTGGAACGATTCGACGGAAAAGCCAAACGCGTCAAAGACCTGCGAAAGATCTAGTTTATGGATTACAAACACTCCCCCGTCGAACGCGTGTTTTTGGAGGATTCCACCGATCCCGCCTACAGAGCGGAGGTGGAATCCCGCATTGTTCGCAAGGGAGTGGTCGGCATCGTCGAACGGGACGGGAAGTACCTGGTCATCCAGAGATCGGAATTCGTTCCCGCGCCGCTGCTGTACTCTTTTCCCGGTGGCGGAATTGAGCCGGGCGAAACCCCGCAACAGGCTCTCATTCGAGAGTTCACCGAAGAACTGGGCGTTCCTTGTACGCCACGGCGACGGATTCTGGAATCCCTTTCCGCCTGGGGCGCGCATATTGCGTGGTGGCTGGCGGACATGACCGACGAGCAGATTGCCGCCATCAAGCCGTCCGAACGGGAAGTGGCGCAGGTTCTTTGGCTGACGCCGGACGAGATTAAAAATTCTGACAATAACATTTCCAGCATGTACCTGTTCTTCGACTGGCTTGAAGAGCAAAAATCGTTATGAGCAAACTGTCCGTTTCTGTCGCTATAGCCGTGTACAATTCTACGCAATATATGAAGCCACAGCTGGACAGCATTCTGGCTCAAACGCGCCTGCCGGACGAGGTCGTTTTTGTCGACGACTGCTCGACAGACGCGACTGTTGCAGAACTGGAAACATGGAAAGCGCAAGCGCCTTTTGACGTTAGAATCGTCTGTAACGAACGGAACTTGGGCTGTACAAAGAACTTCTCGAAAGCGCTGGGGCTGTGTACCAAAGACGTCGTGATTGTTTCAGACTGTGACGACGTCTGGGAGCCAGACAGAATCGAGACGTGTCTCAACCGCTTTGAATCCGATTCCGACCTGGGTTTGATTACCGGCAACGCGAAACTCATCGACGGGGCAGGGGTGTTTCAAAACATGTATCTGGACGAGTACCTGACCCGAATGCACGTTAGAGAATTCTGGCGGTACTTCTATCCGCTCAAGTCGCCCATGACGGTCTGGACGGGCTGTACGATGGCGGTGAGAAAGACCATTCTGGATAGCGTTCTTCCGGTTCCAGACCAGCTGGCGTGTCACGACATCTGGATTTATCTGCTCGCGCCGCTGTGCGGAAAAGTCGAGTACGTAAACCAGCCGCTGATCAGCTATCGCCTCCACGGGAAAAACTATTCCACCGCCCCGACCGTTGAGCAGTTAAGAAACGACCCGCCCAAATGGCGATACTTCAATACGGTTATCGATACGCTTGCAACGCACCCGCTGCTGATAGAATCGCTTATCGACAGAGCAAAATCGCTGCCGAAATCCGCCCGATACGTCAAACAGCTGGAACGTCAAAAGCGGCATTTCGACGCCCGCCGGGCGATTCAAACTAACGCCCTGACCGGCTTCGCCGCGTTATTAAAAGAACTCGTCCTGCCGGGCGGATACTTCTGTCACGCTCAACCAGTTCGATCGATTCTGTACGATCTTATTGAAGGACTGGGATTGCGAAAGAGTAGGAATTGAAACGCTGAGGAGCGTGCAAAACAAAATAACGAAGTCGAAAAACTTCTTTGGATGACGCCCGTCTCTGGGCGCCTTGACGGTAAAAATGGTCATAACGTTACAATCAATGGAAAAACAAGAGGAAGCGCCAAAGCAGAATATCAACAAGCCACTCATTTCAGAATTAAAAAATTGGAGGAAATGTAAATGTATATTGAATGGATGAAATGTTTTTTGAATGTTCCGCTCAATGACGCTGGGGTAATTGAGCACGACTCAAACGATCCTGAATGGAATAATGTATTTACCGTTGAGTTAACCAACTTAGAGTACCACATCTTGTGGCGTGTATTTAATGATTGGAATCACAAGTTTCACCTCCTTATTGATATTTGCGAGGAGGAAACCCTCAATCCTGAAAACGCTCAAGAGGCGATGGAGATTTTGGAACGGCACATTGAAAAGAATAACAGCAACCAGGATTTTCTCAACGCGGCAGAAAAATTGAAAAGCGCGCTGAAAAAAGCGATTGAAGTCAAGATGCCGTTGTTTTTGGATTTTTAAAGGAGGTCTTTATCATATTGAAAGACACATATTGTTATCAAAAATATTTGTTTGACATGGACTATACAGATGTTCACATTGCCGCAATTTTTCTGGAATGTGAAGACTGTAACCAGATACAGAACTACGATGCGCCATACAATATTTTTGATTGTAACACACGCTATCGAAGAAAATAAGCGTCAGCGTCTTGGACCGTTATGCTGACACGATCGTCAATTTTAATAAAATCCTGAGATACATTGATAAAGTCGACGACCTGTTTTTGATTAACGACAGAATAACTGTAGATAATCCCATTATACAAAGCTATTCAGAATGTACGCTAAAGGCATACGTTAAATTATTTATGAATAATGGAATTGAAAACGTTTATGTTGCAAGCGTAGCATAATAATTTACAAGCAAGTTTTTATTCAACCGATCAAATAACCATCGGAGAGCGCGAAGCGAACGTAACTGTGAACGAGCCGGGTTGTGCGAGACGTCCGGGCAAATCTCACGCGGAGGCGCGGAGGATGTACGCGAAGTTTTAAAGATTTCTTTGCGCTCTTTGCGTTCTTTGCGGTTAAAAATTTCTTCGGCGGACTTACGTCCGCGATCCAGAAAGGTTTTCGACTACGTCGTTGTACCTGTACAGGACAAAGCGACCAACGGGAGCGGTTATCGGCAGGCGCGCGGCAGCGCGGATCGGGAGCGGCGCCTCGCCGCCGGCGAAAATCCGTCTAATCCGTCAAATCCGTGTACTAGTTGACCTGCACATAACCAACGAGCGCAGCTTGCGCAATTACTAATTACTAATCACTAATTCTCTCACTCGTCACTCTCAATAATCTCTCCCCCCGCTCGGGTGCAGAGCGCGGAGACGATCGACAAGTCCGTTCGATCGCTGAGGAACTCGACGTGTCCGTCGGCAAACGCCGCGTTGACGCCGCCGGGATGGTCAGAGCGCATCTCGTTTTCCGTGATTTTGGGGTCGTTGATTCCGCCGGACTGGTCGAAGACGTTCAGACCGTTAATCCATTGCCCGTCAGCCCAGCCGGAATCTTCGCTGACCATGATTGTACAGGACGTCCCGTCGCGAATATCGCTGATTTTAATCGGGCGGTCGTAGAGCAGGGTACCCCGAGGCGGCTCGTTAGGCAGGGGCAGGGTTCTGCCGGGATAGTCGATTCGTTCGCCGTACATCCCGCCGTAGTCCGACCCGCCGTAGGTCACGTTTTTCGTAACAGCGACGTCTTTGAAAATCGACTTGTTCCCGACTTTAAACTCTTTCTTTTCTGTACCGGCGTTGGCGGAACACGTTCTCATCGGCTCTGCCTGCGCTTCCGGACAGATAAACGTCGACAGGAGCGTTTTTCCCGCCGGCTCGTTTTCCGCGTCGTAGTAGACTTTATCGAAATTGATTAAATCATAGACGGTCTGCTGTTCCATCATGGGCAGAATATACGCCGACCAGGCGAACCCGCGCCAGTCGCTTTGCGGAAGCTGAACGCCGTTGACGTACGTGCCCGGCATGTTGACTCCGCCCTGCGGGAACTCCTTTCTGGCGGTATGGTACGACTGCAAGCCGACGCCCATCTGCTTGAGATTGTTTTTGCACTGAAGATTTCTGGCGGACGCTCGCGCAGCTTGCACCGCCGGCAGGAGCAACCCCACCAGGACGCCGATAATCGCGATTACGACCAGCAACTCGACAAGCGTAAACGCTCGCCGGTTTCGATAAAAACGGTGATTCATATTGAAAATACCAGATGTGTCAGGAAAGAAAGCTCTATCCTGCTCGAACCCGCCGTTCGTCCCCGGCAAACGACAAATTCTCGAAGCGACCGGTCTTCTGACTTGAGTTCTCAATAAGAGAGATTCTTATTAACCCGTCGACGTCTTCTCCCGGCGAGAACCGGAATGACGTAAATGCCGACGGTGAAAACGAACGGCGTTTTCAAACTCTTACAGCGGCTGGGGACCGTTCCGGACTCTCAGCAAGCCGCGTTCAGAACGAACCGCGCCCGCTGCCGGATTCCCATGGAGTCGCTCTTGCGACTCCTGCGTCAGCTTCAACGTCTGAAATTATAGCTCATGTTAAGAAAATGTCAATAATGCGCACCGCTATTTCACCTTCGGCAGACCGTTAACCCATTCCAGCTCGACTCTGGACAGATACCAGGATTTGCCGTTGTCGTCGTTGCCCTGGAAGAAGAGCCACGTTTTGCCGGTTTCCGGGTCAATAAAGACGCCGGGATGTCCGGACTCGCTGGAATTCCATTGTCCTTTTGGCCCGTTGGTAATAAACGGGACGTCCCAGACGCGCGTCCAGTGAATGCCGTCGTCCGACTGTGCCAGCCCGATATGCTGCGGATTGTTGTTGTACCCGCCGCCGTAGAACAGGAACAGTTTCCCGTCCCTTTCGCAAACGGACGCAGCTTCAATACAACGCGTTTCCCACGGCAGAGTCGGCTCGAGAATGCAATGATCGCATTGATTCCACTGATCCGGAGCGAGGTTGTTTCGATCCTCCGCCACTGCGACAACCTGTTTCTGAATTTTCCCTGCCGGGTCGCGCGTTGCGGCGTAGAGATAGCATTTCCCCTTGAACTCGATAAAGTCCGCGTCAATCGCCCGACCGTTTGTCCAGTCGCCTTTGGGGGAGAAGATCGGCGTTGAAAAAACGTTCTGGAAATGCAAGCCGTCCTCAGACGTCGCGTAGTAAATCGCGTTTTGCGTTCCCTCTTTCCACGCCTGATAGAACAGATGGACTTTCCCGTCCCAGACTTTGGCGCACGGCGCGGCGATGTCCTTATGCCCGCTGTTAGGCAAGGGCGTCACATCCCCGACGTGCGTCCAGTTGGTTAAATCGTCGCTGGTTGCGATGCCGATGTAATAGTAGCTCTTCTTTTCAGGGTCGCGGGGAACGAAGGAAAAATACATCCAGTACTTCCCCTTGAATCGGACGACCGTCGGGTCTTTGGCGAAACGCTTTCCCTGTTTGTTGACAAGCCCGAACTTCATCGCCGGATTTTTCAGACTGGGATGGTCCGGGGGCGTAACCGCGTCGCCCGGCTTGTATTGAGCAAAACAAGACGCTGCAAGTAAAATCGACAGCGTTGTCAAAACGATTAAAACGGTATTTCGCATGGCAGGATCTCCGGGGTAAAGTTGCGAGTTGCGAGAGGCGAGTTGCGAGATTATCAACTCTATTCTCATCTGTCAGTTATTATACCTAGTTTGATGTTGGATTAAAAGAGGGGAGGAAAAGGGACAACGTGATTTTTAAAGGAACGCAGAGACCGCAGACTACTCGCAGAATACGCAGAAGCAAGCAGACATGTGTCAACTACGCCTGATTCTCAGGCTATGACACGATGTCCGCTTGCGTTTTAAAATCTTTTATTTTTAATTATTAATTTTTAAAAAAACGGGCGGGAATCGTGGCGTAGCTAACGCAGTTAGCGTCGTCGCCACATTCCCAGCCCGTCTGCGCTCTCTGCGAGGAGTCTGCGTATTCTGCGTTCAAAAAAATAAAATGACTATTGAGCCCCTACTTTAAAATCTGGAATATAGACGTATAATTACGGGTATAATTCAGAAAGGACTTTCCAAACATGCTCATAATCGACGGGTACAATTTGATTCACGCGATCGGCTTGCTGCCAGCAGCAGGGCGGGGTGTTCGATACGAACCCGGCGTTTTAGAACGCGCTCGGGAACAGTTGTTGACGTTGATTATCAAAGACCTGCCGGAGTTGTGGCGGAAGGAAACGACGGTTGTTTTTGACGCCCTGGAGCCGCCGGAGTTCTTGCCCAACTCGTACCACCGCAGCGGGGTTCACATCGTCTTTGCCCGCGATTATCAGGATGCCGACGAGATGATAATCGAGATGGTTCTAAACGCCCAGCGGGGCGAGTCCGTCGTTGTCATTTCTAGCGACCACCGCATTCAGGCAACGGTCAGACGCCGCCATTTTATCTACCGCGATTCCGACCAATGGTATTTCGGCGGGATGACGCTCCCGGAACGAAATCAAAACGCCACCCCGCCCAAAACAAAGGAAAAGCCCAACCCCGACGCCCCGCTGTCAAAAGAAGAAACCGAATACTGGCTGCGATATTTCGAGAAATAACCGTTCTTTTCAGAAATCGCGGCGTCGTTGCAGGGCGAAGACGCCCAAAAAACAGACTTATCAATGTTTTTTTGTTTCACAGTCTCTTCCAGACAAAAAATCATCGCAAGTCAGTCTTGATTTTTCTGTTCGCGTCATTATAATATATTATAGAAAGCGGGGCGCAGGACGCGGCGAGCGGCTGCGGTTCGTAACGGTCATATTACATATAGTCCCTAAATTCCAAAATCGTTTATTATGAAAGCTGTCAGATTTTTGTTGTTGGTTGTTTTGGCGTTCTCCGCAAGCGCGGCGTTGGCGGACGAACACAACGCGTTCCCCGGCTATAAAGGTCAGTGGAACGGTTTCGACAATTACGAGTTTACCGTCGACACCGAGTTCGGCGCCCGACCGTGCCGAGTCGTCTGTCCGAAAGAACCGGCGGAAGGGAATCCATGGGTGTTTCGAGCCGTCTTTTTCGGGCATGAACCGCAGACGGAAATTGCCATGCTCAAGCTGGGTTGGCACGTCGCCTGGATCGGCTACACGGACTTGGTCGGGTCGCCGGAAAACGTCTCGCAGCGAAACTCGTTTTACAAGTATCTGGTCGACAAAGGGCTGAGCAAAAAGCCGGTTTTGCTGGGCATGTCCCGCGGCGGAATCACCTCGATGAACTGGGCGATTGCCAATCCGGACTGCGTTACAGCTATCTATATCGACAACCCGGTTTTGGATTTCCGATCCTGGCCCGGCGGGTTCAAACCTGGAAAGCCCAGTCCCGCCGATTGGCAAAGCGTTCTGAAATCGTATCATCTGACGGAACAGGAAGCGAAGGAATACAAATACTGTCCTGTTGACGCCTTTGGTCCGCTGGCACAGCGCAAAGTCCCGATTCTGCTCGTCTGCGGCGACTCCGACCACGTCGTTCCGTTTGACGTCAACGGCAAAGTCCTCTACGAGCGTTACAAGGCGGCGGGCGCCCCGGTTGAACTGATTCTCAAGCCCGGCAACGACCATCACCCCCATTCGCTCAAAGACCCCAAGCCGATTGTTGACTTCTACCTCAAAGCGTGGAAGTGAGGCAGTAGGGAGCTATTAGCCACTAGCTATTAGCTAAGAGCTAGGAGCTAGAAGCTCCTGAATTAATCCTCCCCCATTGAAAAAAGATTATTCCTATATATAATAAAAAATATAAACCGTTAGACCCTGTAGGGTCTTGAATCCTTCCTAAACCTCTAACAAGGAGTTGTTTGTTATGCGAAAAGTTCTGCTTGCCGCCATGGTTTGCGTCATGGCGATCTGTATTGGCTGCCAGCCGTGTCTGCCGGAAAAGGGCGAGGGCGACGCCCACGTTAAAACTTGCTGCGGCAAAAAAGCCTGCGAAGATAAAGCGCCAGAAGTCAAAAATGCGTCTACGATTTCCCCGGAACTGAAAGAAAAAGCTATTGCGCGCATTACTGAAGTTCAGGGAACGTACGTTGAAAAAGACGGCGCGATCGTCGAAGTCGACATTATGAACAAGTCGTTCGAACCGGCTGACGTTGAACTTATCGCTCAGCTGTCCGATGTCGTCAAACTGTCGATTTCCAGCCCCAGCGTCAACGATGAAAACTTTGCGCTGCTTGCCAAAATGCCCAAGCTGCAGCAGCTGCTTATGCTCAACTGCGGCATTACGGACGAAGGTCTGAAGTCCGTTCCGGACTTCCCGGAATTGAAGGTTCTCAACCTTCGCGGCTGCGCCAATATGACAGACGCCGGTATGGAATACGTCGCCAAGGCTCCGAAACTGGACAACCTCGCGCTTCTGTACACGAAAATCGGCGATGAAGGCGTTATCGCTCTGAAGGGTATGAAGCTTCGCGCTCTCGACCTTCGCGGTTTGCGCTTGACCGGTTCCGCCTGCCAGGCGTTGGCTGAAATGACGACGTTGGAAAGCCTGAAACTGCGTAACGCTCGTGAAATCATGGACTATTCTTTCCAGGAACTCAAGACGCTCGTCAACCTGAAAAGCCTGTCTTTGGAAGACCTCGCGATTACCGATTCTGCATTGGAAATTCTGCCAGAATTCGCCAATCTGAAAGAATTGGTTATTATGCGAACGGATATGATGGACGTTTCGCCAATTAAAGAGCTGAAAAATCTGAAGAAGCTCACGCTCCGCGAAATGACCTGCGATTTGGACTTCCTGGCGGAAATGCCGCAGCTGGAAGAACTGTTCTTCGCTGAAAGCATCGTTCGCGACGCCGACATGGAGTTCTTCAAAGGCCTGGTCAACGTCAAAACCCTTGATCTGTGGAACACTCAGCTCGGCGACGAAGCGTTGACGCTGTTCGGAACGATGCCCAAACTGACAACGCTCAATATTAAAAACTGCGCCAAGATTACCGACGCAGGCATTGCAGAACTGGCGAAGTCGGAATCGTTGACGTCGCTCAACCTGTCGGAAAACGGCAAGGCGACCGGCGACGACGGCGAACCGCTGCTCTCTGACAAGGCGCTGGAAAGCCTCAAGGGCTGCAAGTCCCTTAAGGAACTCAATATTTATCTGTGTCCATCCTTGACGGAAGACGCCATTAATGCCTTCATCCAGGCTCGTCCGGATGTCAAAGTTATTAAATAATTGGAGCTAACAGGAAAGAAAGACGGTATGCAAAAGTCGAGAAATGAGTATTTCGGTTTTCGCCTTCTGCGATTCCGTCTTTCTTTTTTGGCGGCGGTTCTCATTATTCTGCTGTCTTCTGGAACCGTACCGGCGCAGGAATGGCAAAGCGAATACGCCTACGGCCCGTTTGAAATCTATCTCAACGTCGATATTAATTTAGTACGAAAGACGCTGGAGCAAATCGCCGATCTGGACAGGGAACTGAGCGCCCGATTCTCTCTGCCGCCGTGTCAGGAAAAGATAAAACTCTATATTTTCGCGGACGTCAAGACGTATACGGCTTATATTCAAAAAGAGTATCCCGGGGCGCCAATGCGTCGCGCTCTGTTCGCGATGGAAAAAGACAAACCGGGGCAAATATTTACGTTTTTACACGAAGAGTTCGCCGTCGATTTGCGGCACGAAGGCACTCACGCGCTTCTTCATTCCAAAATCGGTCGATTACCCATTTGGATTGACGAAGGGCTGGCGGAATACTTTGAAGCGCCAAAAGAGCAGCGCGTCTATAAAGAACCCTATTTTTCCCAGATAAAAAGAAACGTCTCGTATAACCTGCTAGCGCCGGTTCCAGATTTGAAAAAGTTGGAAAACATCAAAAAAATGGGCGATTTTTTGGAAATCCATTATCGGAACTCGTGGTCGTGGATGAATTTTATGATCAACGATCCGTCTCGACAGAAAATCCTGGCTAATTATCTGATTTTATGTAAAAACGCTAATGAACGGGAAAAAGAGCAGGGGACTTTCCCTTCTTTTACCAATATGATTAACCAGATGAAACCTAAATACAAATCTGAATATAAAACGTATTGGAAAGAATTAAAAAAGCCGACGAATCCGTAAAGATTCGTCGGCTTTGAGTGGTTTGCTGCGTTTGAACCCTGAAATCAGAATTTCCAGGCTTCCAGCCAGAGTGTTTGATCGTCCTGCGGTTTGAGATTGAAATCGCTCTGGAGTTTTTCTGAGAATTCCGGCAGATGCGCGGCTCCGTAGAAAATAGCGATCTTCTTTTTGGAACCTTCGTCAAGGATTCCCTTCAGCTTTTCCAAAACTCTGTTGTTTCTGTCTGTAATAATAGACGTGCCGTCAGAGTTACCCTTCATGGCTAATTCGCTGTCCATGGTGGCAAACTGGTCAGCCAAGGCGTCTTTGAGAGCTTTTTTCCGATTTTTCTTGAAGAAAGCCATAATTACCTTGGAATCGTCGGTATCTGAAGCTTTGGGATTTTTTCGAGCCATGGAGAAGCCCACTTCGCGGAAGTACCAGGCGGCAAAGCCGTCGTTGCGCGCTTTCATGGCTTCAGAAAATTCTTTGGGGGAGAGGTCGGCGTGAACCATATTTTCTTTTTTGTAATCGATATGTTCAAGCTGATGAACCAGACCGAGAAGGTTGGCGAACTGGAATTGAGCAAATCCAATGACGCTCGAAGGCGATTTGTCTTCTTCAGACGGTTCCGGACGAGTTCCTTCTTCCGCAACGACTTCGTACAGAACGACGTCGTATTCTTCAAAGAGCTTGTTGAGTTCCTTGTAATAGGACTTTTCAGCAACGTGAATGGCGCCGACCAGATCGACGCAAACGCCGTTTTCTCCAACGAACTTGCGAACTGCCGTGTCCAATGAGCCTTTTTTGGCTTCCTTGTCTCGGACGACTCGGACGTACTGGAATTCTTCGTCCTGTTTCTTTTTGTTTTTAGCAGCTTTTTTTGAGGATTCTTTGACAGAATCTGATTTTTCGACCTTTTCAGGAGCTTCAGCAGTGGCATTTTCAGCAAATGCTAACGGTGCAGCGCAGAAGAGCCCTGCCATAAGGATCAGAGATAAAATGCGGGTTTTGAGCATAATTGAAACGGTTGGGTGAAATGGGGTTAAGATGGTATGTTGGTAATGGTTGTTTGGGAAATACAGGAATGAAAAAAAATTGTAAAAATAATTTATTTCAATCCCGATATTAAATCGAAAGCGCATAATGCCCTTTGGATTTGTAGTATTATACACTATAAAATCCTAAAAAGTTGCGAAAAGGCGCCGATTATTGGGAACTTTTGTTGAAAAAGTTGCTCATAATAAATATAGAATCGTATTTAGTCAGGGGCAAAATGAATAAATACAGATAATTCTATCAAATAAAAATCGGTATCTTTCGACGTAGGGCATCGTATATAACCGTTATAATCGTACTTGTGTTTATAAAATGCAACATTATTTTAGAAAAAATATGGCGATATTAAACCTTTTTTTTCTTGAATTGTTGTATAATAAGTGCGTATAAAATTGTATTTTGGTCGAGTTGCCAACCTTTACAAAAGGAACCCTAAAAAATGACTATGTTCCGTTTTCCATTGATGAAGCAGGTTTTCTCCGAACTGTTCTCCAAAAAGGAGAAGAAAAATAATCGTAAGGAGCGTCATCTGGTTATGGACGCCTTGGAATCTCGTGAGTTGCTGACAGTAACCGCTGCTTCGACGGCAAGTTTTTACGTCAACGAGTTGCCGATTTACGAAACGAGTTCAGACATCATTGAGCAGATTCAAAACCTGCGCGACAATAACCTTTCGGTCGATTACGACTTGGGCGGCGATGAGGATGGAGACCTTGTGGTTGTCTGGGAGCGTCCGGATATCATCTACACGACCAAGGAAGGCGAAACGAGCCAGTTCCAGCCTGTGATTGACGGCACAACGCTTTCTCCGGCTCTGGACTGGAACATTTACGCTCGTTACCTGACCAACGAAACGCAGCGTTTGTATCTGGATTACGACGCCTACACCACCGGAACTTATTCCAACATCAGCCTGTTCTACGGTCAGATGCAAAATCTGGACCCGGACAGCATGGTGGAAGATCCCACGGTCGATACAAAAATCGCCTCTGGCCTGGTTTACAAAATCTCGTTTACGTCAGAAGCTCAGCCTTTGACCGCTAATCAGGACAGCATCAACGCCCGATTCTCGATTTACGCTTACGACAGCACCGGTCAGTCCACGGTTTCTACGTTTACGTTTAACGAAGAATACGCCAAGACGCTGTCTATTGACGCTGAAACTGACCAGGACGTTTTGAACTACACCAATTCCATGGAAACCAACGCGGCTGAACTTCAGGCAAAATTGCGCGGCTTGGGTCAGACGCAGGGCAAATATCTTAACGACTGCGTTGTCAAAGCGGTCAGCCCCACGGAATTCTACGTGTACGTCTATTCGGAAGACATTCAGGCAACCTGGGATGGCTCGAAATGGGTTTACACCGGCGTTCCGAACCTGGCGATCTATCAGGAAAACCCGGAAGGAAACGACGCGGCAGGATTTGAAGTCTCTGCTGATATTTCCATTGTCAGCGCTCCGTGTCTGTATAATAATATTAAGGTCGATCCAACCAAACCTCTGGATACGGCGGACAACATTCAAAGAGCGTTTGACGCAAAGAAAAACACCAACCTCATGGCGCCGATTTTCATGCCGGCTCCAGACCGAATCAACGCTCAGCGCCGAGATCTCCTGGAAGGTCCTGCGACCGAATCCGACATGCTTGTTTCCGGCGGCGTTTATCCGGAAGTGTTGGTCGTTCCGGTTTACGGTTTGACGGACGCAGAGGGCAACTCTCTGGACGGTTACGTCTACGACATCACGTTTGTTGGAAGCAGTTCCTACATCAACCATCCGCTTTTGACCGCGTTGGCAAACGATGGAACTGACAGCTTGTCTGAAGACGCGATTTTGAAAGTGGTAACGGTTAAGGAATCCAGTTCTGAATTCCGCGTCAACTCTCTGGAAGAAGCCGACCCGGCGGACTCGGACGACCCCTTCAAAGAGGTTACCTATTACAATCAGCTCAATCCCGCTGTGGCAATGGACGCAGACGGCGATTTTGTCATTACATGGCAAAGCGAAGTCTCGAACGTTCTCGTTCGCGGCAGCTATACAGACATCTACGCCAAGACGTACTCCGCTCGCAACTACATTAACGACCATTCCTACCTCAACGACGCTTACGTTGAAGAAGAATCGGAAAAACTTTGGCCGTCCGACATGATGGTCAACACGGTCGATACGTACACCTATATCGAAGTCGATCCTGACGATTATTCGCAAAACTACTATCAGAAGGATTCCAAGACGGTTTACATCCAGTCCGTTGTCGAAACGTCCAAGGAATTCCGCGTCAATACGTCAACGACCAACGCGCAGCGCAACCCGGACGTCGCGATGGACCTGGACGGCAACTTTGTCATCGTCTGGGATTCTGAAGGGCAAACGATCAGCTACTTCAACGGCGTTTACATGCAGCGTTACGACAAGAACGGCAAGGCTGTCAGCGCTGAAACCCGCGTTGACACCGAAGTTACCGGCGCGTCCACCAATCCGTCTGTTGCGGCAGACGACAACGGACAGTTTGTCGTTACTTGGGAATACACCAACAACCCGTTGATGGACATCCAGTTCCCGTACTACACGTTCTACAACCACTACTTCAACTACTATTACGAAGAAGATTTCTACTACATGTCAGAAATCCACGCTTCGGTATACAATACGATCTATCCGACCGACGAAGAATTCGGTCTGATTCAGGAAGAGTACGTCGTTGGCGGAACGGACAATAACGGCGGTAAAGACCCGCAGGCTGCCTGGTCTGACACGGGCGACTTCATCATCAGCTGGACAGGTCTGGAAACCGACACCGATTCTACCGGCGAGATTTCTTCCGGCGTCTACGCTGAACAGTACAAAGTCAAGGTTACTGAAGTTGAAGTTGAACAGGAAGACGATGGAACTAACGCCAATCTCGACGACGATGGAACCGGTGAAAATACATCGGAAGAGCCGGCAACCGAGATTAAGAAGACGGTCAATAAAGTCCGCAACGTCTATCGCGTTAACAGCGCTACGTTCAACATTGACAATCCGACTTATTGGGATTACAGCCAGCTGGTCGGACAGGTTGGGCTGGACGCAGACGGCGACGTTATTGTTACCTACGCCGGTTACGGTCCAGACGTCTCTGTCAACGACATTATTCCGTACATTAAGGGCGTCAGTTTGTCGACAACTGGTCCGTATAAATTGTTCCTCGATAACATGAGAGGCCTGATCGATACGCAGTCGAAGATTTTGCAAGCCAAGTACGGCGACGAACCGTTTGCCGACCTGACCAATTTCTTCAATCCCACCGGGAATACCAGCAGAGCTAATCAGGGCGACTATTTCGGCACGATTACCAAAGACAAAGTTGACGAAGACGGCACTCTGGTAACGTTTACGTCACAGCGAATGATCGATCTGTTGAGAGATCTCAAGCGGGACCCGTCAACGCCAGACGAGATTATCACCGAGATTCAGGATCTGACCGGAAAATACGAATGTCACGGCGATGTTAACAGCGTTATAGCGATGGTTTTGACCAACGCTCAGCTGTTGTTCAAGTACGATCCTCAGTACGAAACGCTTCGTCAGAACGAAGTGGAATTCAAGAACGTTCAAAACGTTGTTATCGGAGCGTTGGCGTCCGTTTTGGAATCCCAGTTTGGATTGCTTCGCGGCGAATCCTCCGGCGTTATGTTCACCCAGATAGACGCTGCTGTTGATACGCTTGCGGCAGACAACGGCGATGGAACCGACGACGGAACTGACGACAATGCCGGTACAACAACCAACACAGTTACCCCTGTTTCGACGGATTTGGCTCCTTCGGCGATTATCCACAGCGATTCTGTCGCCAATACCAAACGAGACGGCGTTACTGCGGTTGCCAATATCGCTCTGGACGTAGACTTCAACCGCATTTGGGACAGCATCAGCTTTACGCTTGTTAATAAAGCGAACCAGCAGACTCAGGCGATTGGAGTTGATTTGTTTGCTGTCGGCGCATACGAAGACGTCGGTGACGGTCTGTACCAGCTTAACAACGCTAAAGCGGCAGAAGCCATCGAACAGGCGATTTCTCAGGCAACCAATCTGGTTGGAACCAGCTGGCGCGATGAAACCAACAGAGAACTTGACCTTTACGAAGGTCCAGTTGAAGTTCGCGCCATCGACTGGAATGAACTTCAAGCTCGCGGCTTGATGCACATTGACGACGAAGCGACTCGTTATTCCAATGCTTCCATGGACATTGAAATGTTCCGAACATGGTATACCGAGAATGCTGCGGCGTTACAATTCGAGACTGGCGTTACCCGCTTTGACAACTTGACGTTTAACGACATTTTGGACTTCATCAATAATGAAAATCTGACTGATCAGGAACGTCGGGGTCGAATTGACGGTCTGCCGGTAATCTTTGAGATTGTCTTCCAGGGCAGCGTACACGATCTGGAATTGTCCATGACGTGGGAAAACGCGACGGTTCGCAATGCGGAAGCTCAAACCTTGACGCTTAATCCGAACGTCGAAGGAACTCTTTACTATGCTATTCAGGTAAACGGCGAACCGGACGCGTTCGAGAATCCCGGTCAGTTGCTTACGTTTGACTGCACCGATGAAGACAGTGTGAACTCGTCAATTGATTCTTTACGAGCGTATCTGGTTAATTTGGGTTACAATCCCGTCGACGTAGAACTTGTCAGTGCGCCTCAAGATGACGACGGCGAAACGATTTGGGGCGTTGGCGAATATCAGATTCGCATTGTCTTTGCCGGCAATGTTGGTGAAAATATTACGATGCAATACTATGGCACGTTTGTTTTGCCGCCATTGACGGACGAAGGCGGTTACAATCCGGCGGATTACCCGTGGTTGAGAAGCGGTCGATTCCGAACCATTCAGGACGGTGGAACTCACAATCGCGCCCGCTACGGCATTTCCATGTACTACTATGGCGATTTGGGAACTCCTCAGACGGACGCGACAATCAATGTTACGCCGGAAGGTTCGTTCCAGATTGGCTATCTGCAGCATGAATTGTACAACAGCCGCACGATGTCCAATCAGTACGCCAACAGCACGTTCAACAGCTATTCCAATACCAACGTTCTGGTTCGCGCCTTTACCGAGGCGACTGACACTGCCGGTCCCAAGGTTTCCGGTTTGAACATTGACGGAAAACGCGTCCAGCAAAACGCTGAAATCAATGGGGAAAACATCAATTACGTCATTGTCTACTTCAATGAAGAGATGATGTACTATGATTACAGAACCAAATTCTACAATTCTGAAAGCGCAGATTGGGACAACAGCGTTATTAATCCGGAAAACTGGCAGCTGACCAAAGACGGCACGCCGCTGCAAGGCGTTATCACCGACATCTACTACGGCATGAACATGTCGCAGTACATTCTTGATGAAAACGGAAATCCGCTGTCGGAATTCGGTTCCAACAAGTGGGAAGCCGTTATTATGCTGGATTCGTCTCTGGTTAATGGCTCTTACGAAATCGTTGCCAACAAACGACTGGAAGACGTCAAAGGCAATCGCCTCAACAGCAATGGCGAAAACACCGATGGAAACGACACGAATTTCTCGTTTAACGTTACAACGTATGACGCTGAAGGTCCGTTTACCGGCGAAGGTACAGACAAGAACTACTTTGAACAGACTCTGGAAGGCGATTCCGACTTCCGATGGTCGCCCAACGCTGTTGGCATCAATGACGACGGCGATACGGTTACCGTCTGGATTTCCGAAAACGACGAAGGCATCGAAAACATTTACTATCAGATCGAATACGCGGAACTCGTTGACGGCGATTACGTTGTCAATCCGGAAAAGACTGTCAAGCTGACTCTGTTCGATGAAACCGGCGTTGACAGAAGCATTTATCCTGGAGAAGAACACAACATTCAGCACGCGTCCGTTGCGATGGGCGAAGACGGCGACTTTATCATCACGTGGTCTGAATACAACCTCGACAGTAGCACCGGCAAGGTTTCCTGGGACGTTTACGCCAGACGTTACAATCTGGACGGAACGCCGAAAGACAGCCTGCCGACTTTGCTGAGCTACGAAGAGGGCGGCAACAACCACGAAAGCCTGCGCGTCAATACGTCGACCCTGGGCGATCAGATGTATTCCAGCGTTGCAATCAGCGCTTTGGGCAACTACGCGATTACCTGGATGTCTCTGGATTATCAGGACGCCAGCGAAAAGATCAATGCAGACTGGGACATTTACGCCGCTCAGTACTATGCAGACGGCAGCCGCAGAGTTGACGAAGTCGCTACGCAGGAGATTCTCTTCAGCTCGGCAATTTACTCTGGCTCCTTCCAGATTCAGTACACGCCCGATCAGAGCAAGTATCTGGAAACGGAAGAAGACGTTCGCACCACGTCTGTAATTACGATTGTTCCGCCTGTTGGCGATGCGATTTACGGCAAGATTCAGTTTGACGGCGTAACGTTAGACAACACGCCAGCCAACTTCGCTCAGATTATCAAGAAGGCGTTGAAGGAAATCAATATCGACGCTACGGTAGAAGCGACAAGCTACGACTTCTTCACCGTTAAATTCAATAAGATGGACGATTCGCCGATTCCTGCCAATCTGGGCGAACTGGCAATCGTTCCGAACCAGCTTCTGGTTTCGTCTGAAGGCAAGGCGATTAACTCGACCGTCAGAACGAAGTACGCTGCTGATTCCGGCGAAATCTTGGTCAATGAAAGCTACATGCTTACGCCGGGCGCTGCTGAAGTTCAGCGAGTCAGCTTCGGTACAGGCTCCAACTTCTCGAATCTGGTCAGCTTCTACTTCGAGTTTGACTATACGGACTACGAAGGCGTTGTTCACAACTGCAAGACGACGGAACCGGTTGTATTCCGACCCGGTATGCTCGGAACCGCTGCGGACGAAAACGCTGGAGACAACGACGCTGACATGTCAGATGGCGATCAGCACCTGATTGATAACGACTTCGACGCGGATTCGGACGAGTCCTATCATCGAATCGACAGCATTATCAACGCCCTTGGCACGTTCAAAGATCAGTTTGGCAACTCGATTAACATTGCCAGCGACGAAGCAGACGATCGCTCCGCTCTTGACAGAGACACGTTCCTGCTGGGAGTTGACAACAACAAGAATTCGGTTACGATTTACTTCTCTAACACCGCGTTAGGGTATGATATTTCCGATTTGAGAGTTACAGGCGTTCAGGTTGAGGACAAGAAACTGGCTGTCGACGTTACATCCAAGGAAATTTCCAAGGGAACCATGGGCGGCATCCTTGCCAATCCGACTGCAATTGCCATTGCCAATAATCCGGACAACTACTACGATCTGGAATCCCGACATCAGATGTTCCCGGATATCGGCATGGACGCAGAAGGCAACTTTGTCGTAACCTGGACGAGCTTTGGCGATACCAAATACGGCGATTCCTCGACGGAAGCCAACGTTTACGCCAGACGTTTCGATACGGAAGGCAATACGATTTGCGTTGGTCTGGTCAACACCGACAATCTCGAGGGAACTCAGAAGTGGTCGTCAGTCGACATGGACCGCAAGGGCGATTTCGTGATTTCGTGGACTTCCGATTACGAAGACAACATCGAAATCTACGCCAAACGCTATGCATTCCTCAAGGCGTACTACGCGGGCGAAGCCCCGGCTTCTCAGCTCGATCCCAATGCCGACAACGCCGGATCGTACTACACAGAATCCTACGACACGAACAAAGCCGGCTTCCTGGTTGACTATAAAGGCAATCCGATCTTCTTCCATTCCGGAGACGTTGATGGAACCTTTACTGTCGAAAACTACGCTGACCTTGAGTACAAGGCGATGGGCGGTTCGTTCATTGTCAACACGACCCAGCTTGGCAAGCAACAGTACTCCAAGGTTGCCATGGATGCAAACGGCAACTTTATCATCACCTGGGAAAGCGACGACGCTACGTTCAACGTTGCGGACAAAGAGTACACCGTTTACGCTCAGAAGTACTTCAACAATACCGATACGACAAACGGCGACATTGGTAAAGACGGCAATGAAATGACCTTCTCGCACACCGCTGTTGACGGTCATTCCGATCGATTCCCGTCTGTTGCGATGAACTCCGACGGCGACTGGATCGTTGCCTGGACGTGCTTCCCGGAACGCGACGACACGCAGTCCGAAATCTGGCACGTTGTCAACCGCGAAAAGCCGTATGACGACGACACGTCGCCGGTTATCACCAAGTTCCAGGCGGTTTCGCCGGTGGAGCAGGGCGATCTGTTCACCTACGTCTACGACAACAACGGCAATCGCGTTACAGATGAAAACGGCAATCCGGTCTTCACCTGGACGGATAACGAACAGCGTTACTCTGTCAACGATAACAACGAGATCAACACGGTTGACATCAACGGCAATATCACTTCCAATCAGCCGTTGAACAATCCGGAAAACGCGACGTACGTTTACGACGAAACAACGCAAAAACTGGATGTTTACAAGCCGGACGGATCTGTTACTACCAAGGACGTTACCGTTACAGACGAACTGCCATACGAGGACTTCACGTCTAATGGCTTGCTGAACTACATCTTCTCCAACGACGAACAAACCGGACAGAAAGAATACGCTTATACCGATACGAAGGATTCCTATCTGGATCTCGACGCCGGCAAGATTTACAACTCCGATTACAAGACTCAGGACATGGATTACCTGATTTCCGAGGATTACGCGCTTGACGAAAACGGCGAGCAGGTAGTCGCTTTGATCGTCGGGTTCTCCGAAGAAATGAGTCACACTGGAGCCAGCAGCGTTCTCAATCCAAGCAACTGGAATATTTATCGCACTGACCTGGAAGGCAACAAGATCCTCGTCCCGATTCAGGGAATTGTCGACCGCGAAGATTCCATGTTCTCCGTTGGCGACGACGGCAAGAATGAGATTGTTATCTACATTCAGCCGGGCGACGACGGACTTCCCGCTCTGGAACCGGGTTACACCTACGAATTCATCGGGTCTACTAACATGGAAGACCTCAACAAGAATCCGCTGGACGGCTCCTACAGCAAGTGGGATTACGGCAAGACCAATGGTCAGGTCGGCGGCACAGAAAGCACCGACTTTATCATGGAAGTCGACGTCGGCATCCCGTCCTCGCTGGATTCCGGCAACGTTTCCGAAGATCCGTACGAATTTGAAGCGGCAGACCTCAAGGGCGACACTCTGGTCAACTACAACAACCAGGAAGGCATCCAGGAGAATTCCGCCGTTGCCATGGATCAGTACGGCAACTACATCGTAGTTTGGGAAACCGACTGGATTCCGGAAGACGAAGACGGCGATTATCAGAACAATCCGGCTCTCAACCGTTACCTGTATAAAGACGGTCAGCTCATCGCCAGCAACAGCGAAACGACGAACGGCTTCCGCCGCATCATGGCGCAGATGTACGATTACGACGGCAACAAAGTCGGACAGGAATTTGTCGTCATGCTCGAAGAGTACACTCACCAGTGCTCGCCGGACGTTGCGATGGACAAATACGGCAACGTTGTCATTACCTGGGTCGAACTGACTGACTCGCTTGATGAGCACGTTGTTGACTCTGGCGTCGGCGATCAGGAAATGGTAACCCTGGATCCGTATCAGGACGGAACCAACATCATGGCGGTTCGTTTCAAGGTAACCTACGACAACGATTACTATGTTACGAATCTGGCTCAGTACGGCGACTTCTTCCAGGTTGACAACGACGTTCGCGGCGTTAAGACGAACCCGAAGGTTGCGATTGACTCTGCGACGGGCAACTTTGTCATCACGTGGGCGAATGAAGATTACAGCTCCAGAGAAGACGTTTTGGTTGCTGACAACAACTATCCGAATGGAACAGTTGACCGCTATGGAATCTACGCTCGCATTTACAGCTTCACGTCAACCGACGACGAACCGAGCGCGATTGCGTCGATGAAGGATTCCAGAGGCGTCTACTCCGACAAACCGTTCCTGGTTAACGTTGCAGACACGACTGGCCAATGCAATCCGTCGGTTGCGATGGAAAGCGGCAACCTGATCGTAGTCTGGCAGAATTCGACGTTGAAGAGCACAATCAACGGTCGTACGTTCCAGCTGGATTCCGGAGGAAAGGTTGTTCAGGTCAACGATCAGGTTGTTATCAGCGAAAATGGAAAGTACAGCAAGTACACGCCCAGCGTCGATATGGACTCCAAGGGCAACGTCGTTGTTACCTATTCCAGCGCTCTTCAGGACGGCAGCGAAAAAGGCATTTACGCCAGAACGTACAAAGTTGACTCCAACGGCAAACAGACTCTTAAGGGTCTCAATCAGCCGGAATTCCGCGTCAACAACAAGACGTTTGACGATCAGTTTGAACCGGTTGTCGGTTTGGGCGAAGACGGACGCTGCGTTATTTCCTGGGTCTCCTTCGGACACGAAGTTTCCGATTACGACGCCTCCGCCACCTCTCGTTACAGCTACGGCGTGTTCGCGAAGTGGTATGACGACGTATTCAGCAACGCTGCTGCAATGCAGAATCAGAAAGACGTTCAGATCAACTCTCTGATTTACGGCAGCCAGTTCCAGCAGGATATTTCGGTCAACGAAAAAGGCGAATGCGTCTTCACATGGACTGGACCTGGCGACCTGAGCCGCAACTATCCAGTCAAGAATGGCGAAAGCAGCGGCGATAACGCCGATAATGGCGGTAATGGCGAAGGCGGCAGCGGCGGAGCCGGCAACCTGACCAATATTCACGACAACCTGGTCAACGGCAGCGTTCTTGCCGGCGTTTCCAACCACGTTTCAACGTTGGATTACTCCGACATCTATCGCCGTCGATTCCTGTGGACTGCAAACAGTCCGTCGTCATTGTCGCCTGATTTCACCAGCGACGAAGGCACCGGAACTGTCATTCAGAACGAAGAAATTGACGACGACGTCAACAAGACGGTTATCTTCTCCGTTGCAGACGGAACGTGGACGATGGTTCAGGACGATGACGATCCGCAGCAAATCAACTCCAAGATTCTGGACGTTGACGGCAACGGTTCAGAGGTTACGCTGTACGGTTCAGCCGGCGCGGACACTGTCAGATTCATGACGACTCAACGCGATGGCAAGACGGTTGACGCTGTTGAAATGACCAACTCGCTTGGACAGAAGATTACGCTGTACAACTTCAGCAAGGTCAACGTTGTCGGCCGCGGCGGATCTGATTCCGTTACATTTGATACCGACAAGGGAACCGAATCCCGCAACTTCACGGCAACGGGAAGTTCTGCGACGCTGTCGACAAGCTCCTATGAATATTCGGTTGTCGATTTCGCCAATATTGACTTCAACGGCGTTTCCGGCGACACGGTAGAAATCAACGGAACCAACGACAACGATACGATTACGCTTAACGACAATTCTGTTACCGCAACGGGTACGGGATATACTGTAACAGCTGGCGGATTCAGCGCTGTGAAACTTAATGCCGACCTGTCGTCAGATGAAAACAGCGTTGACACAATGAAACTGGAAGCGAAGAACATCACTTCGTTCAACGCGGACAGCAACGGCGGTCAATTCGATACGACCCAGTACCACTGCGATTTCAGCGGATTCGATACGGTTACAGCAAACGCCAAGTCGGGCGGAAGCTCACTGGCGGGCAATCCGGACGTAAGCCTCAACGTTACCAGCCCGGACGCCACGCTCAACATGTATTCCAACAAGATTCTGTTGTCCGAGAACGGCAAAGACGTTGTCATTACCAACTTTGGCAATGTAACAGCTAACATCGCTCCGGAAGCAGCCGATTGCACGGTCAGAATCTACGATTCAAACGGCAACGACTCCTACCTGTTTGACGCTGCCAGCAAGACGGCGACCATGACTCTGGCTAACGGCTACAAGCTCACAGCTATTGGAACCGCCGCGGCTGAAGCCTACTCGAAGTTCGGCGGAACTGACTCGGCGACGTTCAACGATTCGGATGCGGCTGACACCGTTCAGACGGTTGCTCGCGTCATGAGAATGACCGACGGCGACATTGCTGACCCGACGGCGCCGAACAGCTACTATGTTACAGCAAGCGGATTCGCGGTCAACAACGCGTACTCGACTGATAATCAGGACACTGTTCTGTTTGTTGACCAAACGGTTATTTCCGGATCGACCACCAGCAACGACATCAAAGACGACTTCACTGTTACATGCCTTGACAACAAAGTCATGGCGTTCATGCAGAGCACCGTCAAGACCTCGTACAGCAACACGGCCTGGGGATTCAACACGATTGTTGCAACCTCTCATTCGTACTCGGCAGTTGACACCGCCCGCGTTTCTGACGGTTCCGGCGATTTGGCGGCGACAACCTTTGACGTCTCGCCAGAAGCAATCAATATGGTTCTGGCTAACGGAACGACGGTTGACGTCTACGGATTCCGCAACAAGGTTGTCGGATCGGACGAGTCTGCCATCAACCTGTATGACGGTTATGCCGACGACACGCTGGTCATTCAAGGCGCCAATGCGTCCATGAGCGGCGACGTGATCATCTTCGGCGGCAATTCCAATACGTACACGATTACCGCTACCGCCCCAACGCTGACTGCTACAAGCGTCAACGGCGGAGCTGACAAGGCAACCATTATCTGCTCTGCGGACAAGGTTGAAACAATCGATGTCGCGCATGCCGGAGAATCTGTTACAGTCAACGTTGCGGATTCCGCTGGAACCTTTAACAACACAGTTAAAGATTTCAAGACGGCAACCGTCAACAAGGCGGACGACAAGGATACCGCTACCGTTGTGATTGCCAACACCGCGTACGAAATGCCGATTACGGTTGACAGCGCCTACAACAAGTTCACCTATTCTCAGAACGGCTCTTACAGCCGCGGCGTTACGGTTTCCGGCGCGCTGAAGTCCCTGGACTTCCGTTCCGAAAGCGCCGGCAAGCTCAGCGC
This sequence comes from Thermoguttaceae bacterium, assembly GCA_017407125.1. GTDB lineage: Bacteria > Planctomycetota > Planctomycetia > Pirellulales > Thermoguttaceae > RUG11551. The sequence goes on along the minus strand of JAFQXE010000031.1, from coordinate 3,011 downwards.
GGTCAATATCAGCCTGCACGACTCCGCGATGGAAGACCTGCTGGATGTTACAACGTCCTCGCAGACGGCTGTCATTGAACAGGTCGCGACTCAGCAGACTCGTTCGTTCACCGTTTCCGGCGACGACATGATTACCGTTTCCGGCGATTCGACAATGGATACGAAGAAGGTTGACGGCGTCTTTACTGACTGGGACGACTGGTCTGACACAGACACTTGGCTCAAGGGCGAATGATTTTGAAAACCGCCGACAGCGCGTCGGCGTCGCCTGAGTAAAAATCGAAAGCGTCAATTCGGTACTTACCGGATTGACGCTTTTTTAATTAGCAATTGGCAATTGGAGCAAAGCGCGCCATAATAACTACTCCCTACTGCCTACTTACTATTGCCTACTGCCTACTGCCTATTGTCTCTTTACCATCCGCCAGCACTGATGAATGTGTTTGTTGCGGAAATCTTCCGGCAGAGTTCGGGCGGTATAGTCGCGAATGGAGTACAGGTCTGACAGGGCGTCTTCGTCCAGCTTGAATCGCCGGAAGTTATTGGAGAAATAGACAACGCCGCCGGGCGACATCTTTTGCGCCAGCAGGCGGAGCAGGGCGACGTGACATTTTTGGACGTCCCAGTCCTGCTCGGTCGATTTGCTGTTGGAGAACGTCGGCGGGTCGCACACGCACAGGTCAAACGAGTTGTCGTCGACTCGGGATAGGAACTTCATGACGTCCGCTTTAACGTAATCAGCCGGGAATTCCGGGGCGAAAAAGCCGTTGAGTTCCATGTTCGCTTCCGCCCATTCCAGATAGTTGGGCGACAGGTCGACGGATACGACGGACGCAGCCTTTCCCGCCGCGGCGTAACAGCTAAACGCGCCGGTATAGCAAAACAGGTTAAGAAACCGCTTTCCCGCCGCCTCTTTGCGAACCATGTCTCGCGTGATTCGATGATCCAAAAACAGCCCCGTGTCGAGATAGTCCGTCATGTTGCACAGAAATGTCAAGCCGCCCTCGTGAGCGTCAATAACGCGTTCCTTCTGGGCGAACTTCTCGTACTGGGCTTCGCCCCGCATGCGCTGACGCCGTTTGAGAAAAGCGTTGCGCGGCTCGACGCCCATGACTTCCACCGCGGTTTCGACCATTTTGTCCAGCCACAGTTTATGCTGACCGACGTTGCGCCCGTCCGGACGCTCGTATTCCGCGATATGCAGATACTCGCCCTCGTAGAAGTCGATTGCCAGCGGGACTTCCGGAAAATCCCGGTCGTAAAGCCGATAGCACGTTATTCCCCGTTTAGGCAATTTCCGCAAATGATGAGCGCGGTTCGCCAGACATTTCCCGAACTGCTCCGCCTGATACTCAGCGTACTCGTCCAGCCCCGCAAAAACCGGCGGCGGCGAGGCGCCGCTCCCAGTCCGCGCTGCCGCGCGAGACGTATTATCATCGCTTCCGTTGGTCGCTTTAGTTAATAGTGAATCCCGCATTCCGTATTCCGAATTAACCTCGCTCAACTCGCCAGCGCTACTCTCCAACGGATTCGTATTCTGCTCATTGGTTTCTGTTTTAACTTCTACGGCAATTTCGTCAGAGTTCTTTTCTTCCCAGACCCGTTTGGGCGGACGTTTCGGTCCGACGAACTGGAAGTACGTACATTCGATTCGGCTGTTGTAGAGTTTTCTGCGGCGCGTCGCTTCCTGACCGATGACCTTTTCGAAATCGTTCCAGGCGGTGATGATATAAAACGACCAGTCCGGCAGACGGCTGAACACCGCCGGCATGGACTCGTACAGCGGACGCAGCTGCGCCAATTCGCCGATTCGGTCGCCGTAGGGCGGGTTGCAGATAACGCAGCCGTAATGACGCTGCGAGGTCAGGTCGGCGAAATCCTTTTGTTGAAAATGGATGTCGTTTTCGACGCCTGCCAGCTGCGCGTGCTGTCGGGCGAACTTGAGCGCCTGAGCGTCGATGTCCGTCCCGATGATTTTGGGTTCCAGCGGTGGAAGAATCGCCGCTTGAGCCTCTTTTCGGGCTTCAATCCAGAGCTTGGGCGGGAATATGGGCCACGATTGCGCGTCGAACTGCCGTTTCAGCCCCGGGGCGATGTTGCGCCCGATCAATGCCGCTTCGATGGGAATCGTTCCTGACGCACAAAACGGGTCGATTAACGGCGCGCCGGGTTCCCAGTTGCTCAGCAGTACCAACCCCGCCGCCAGCGTCTCGCGAAGCGGAGCGGCAACGTTCATGAGTCGATACCCGCGCCGGTGCAGCCCCCGCCCGGTGGTGTCGAGAGTAATTGTCGCCTGATCTTTGAGCAGAGAGATTTCAACCGTGTACAGCGCCCCGTCTTCCGGCAGCGTTGTCGTCTTATAGGCGTTCATGAGCCGGTTGACAATCGCCTTTTTTACGGTTCTTTGCAGGGCGGGGACGCTCGTAATTTTAGACCTCACCGACCGCCCTTCGACAACGACTTTGGCGTTTCGCGGCGCCCAGTCTTCCCACGGGATTGCAGACGCAGCGTCGAACAGAACGTCGAAATCCTCGCACGGAAACGACGCCAGCTCTATAAGAACCTTCCCGGCGCAGCGCAGGTGTATATTCGCCTTGACGACAGCGTCCATTCCGCCGGTGAAATACGTTCTTCCGGGACCGGACTCTGCGTTTTTAGGATCAAACCCGAGGGCTTTGAGTTCTCTTGCTACGATCGACTCCAAGCCCATGGTAGACGTCGCGACTAATTGCAATGATTCCATGCGTTCTATTGTACCGTCCCGCATTTTTTCGTCAAGGGAGTTATTAGCGGGTCAGTCCGTTCACGGATTTGACGGATTAGACGGATTTTCGCCGATTGGTTATTGGATGTTCTAACCTTGATATTCTCCCCTTACTAAAGTTTTTTGGAAAGGGGAGTTTGAGGGGAAGAACCTTTTTTTCAAAAAAGGTTTTCCCCTCTTAATTAAACTTGAAAAAACTTCCCTAAAAGGGAGCCAGCTTGCTGGCGACCGAAAGTTTTTTCAAGCG
>JAFQXE010000006.1 GCA_017407125.1 Thermoguttaceae bacterium | reverse complement strand
GTTTTGGCTGAAGTTTCGCCGCCTTCAAAATCCCATGCGGGGTTTTCGTGTTCAGCAGACAGCTTGAAACTGTTAGAGTTAATAGGGCTATCACACCATTCTTTGGTGTAAGAATAGGTGGTAACGGTTTCTTCGCCGCCGCCGAGCTTCTTTTTGGTTTCGGATTTCTCGTGTTCGACCCACTGATACATTTCAACGTTGCGCTTGAGTTTGAATCCATTGACCGTAACCGGGAAATAATCGTCGGAAAGCTCTTCTTCCGTTTTGGCGTCGCCCGTCATATAAACCGGCTTGCCTTCATAGTCTTGATTGACCTCGTCGCATTTGGCGAGGACAAGGCCTGCTTCCGTTTCGTTGAGCGATTTGGTTTGTTTGATTGTTCTGCCTTCGTTCCAGAACAAAAGCGGAAACGCGGCAATAAACATACAAAATCCAACTGCAATCCCTTTTATGGAATTGCCAATTCTGCTAAACCATGACGTTTTGGTTGTTTCAGTAAATGAGTCTGACATCTTTTGATTTTCCTGTTTGGTTAAAGGATTAAAACACTTATTAACAGACGTTTGCCAGGCAAAACGATTATGTGCATAGCTCGTCTGTCAGTCCTTGACATATACTATAACGATTTTTTCATTCCAATACAACATTGATATTGAAAAAAAATGGTAAATTAGTAAAATAATTCTTATGAACGCTAAAAAACGATGGCTTGAAATCCTGTTGATATTTACACTGTTTTTTCTGGAGGGAGCGTATCTCGTTCCAGACGTCAACGAGGCGCATTACCTCGGCAAGGCGGCTCGGTTCTGGAACGAGTCTTACGCACCGGGCGATTTCCTGCTCTCGACGCCAGACGCTCACGGCGTTTTCGTCTGGACGTTTGGCTGGCTGACGACGCTTTTTTCGCTGCCAGTCTGCGCCTGGATTGGACGAGTCGTCTGCTGGTTTGCGATGGCTTTTTTCTGGCATCGGTTATCGTGGAACATCGTTCCCCGTCAATGGTTTGCGGTTCTTTCCGCCGGGATGTTTGCCTTCCTTCAGTCGTACTGTCAGATGGCAGGCGAATGGGTTTTCGGCGGCATGGAAGCGAAAACAATCGCGTACGTCTTCGTGTTTTGGGGGCTGGAACGCATAACCGCTCAAAAATGGAGTCAGGCGTGGATTGTACTGGGAATCGCGTCCATGTTCCACGTGTTGGTTGGCGGCTGGACGGTTTTGGCGGCGCTGCTTTCGTATTCCCTTTGCGTATTTAAAAAAACAATCCCATTTCGATGGCAAGACGTCTGGACGCTTCCCATCGGCGGTCTGCTGTCTTTACCGGGATTGATTCCCTCTTTGCTTCTCAATTACGGAGAGTTTCCAGACGCCGTAAAAGCGGCTGAACGCGTGTACGTCTATTTCCGATTGCCGCACCATCTGCTTTTTACATCGTTCCCTGCCGTTTTTGTTAGGCGGTTTTTTGCCCTGTGTATTGTCTGGTTCATTACGTTTATTATTCTGCGCTGGTTTACCCGTTACGCAAAAAAACTCAATCGGGACCCAAACGATGAATCCAAACGAATTGACGCCGGCTGTAATTTTTTATTGCTTTTTGGCGCCGCTGCGCTAATCATTGCCTCAATTGGAATTTTTTTGTCATTCTGGTCAGCTTCTTACCCCAACGACTGCGTCGGCTTACTGCGGTTTTACTGGTTCCGTCTTTCTGACGTTGCCATTCCGCTGACTTTTTCTTTGCTGGCTTGCCTGGTTGTATTTTGCGCTGAACGATATCGTTTTACACGTTTCTATATTTTGGCGCTTTGCCTGTGTTTGTTCTGCGGAGCTGTGGGCGTTTATAAAAATATCTATCGATTGGCGCATCCGGTTCCTCCGCGACAGTGCCACATGGCGGAAATAAACTTTTATCAATGGATTGACGTTTGCTCCTGGATTGACAAAAACACGCCGCCGGACGCCGTGTTTTTCGTACCGAAAATGACCCGAACGTTCACGTGGTATTCTCATCGGGGAACGGGCGTTAACTGGAAAGACGTTCCGCAAAACGCCGCGGGACTGGTAGAATGGTACAGTCGGCTCATGAATTTGTATACAGTCGAAGACGAATCTTCGCCAAGTGGATTCGTCTGGGATGACGCGATGGCAAGACAGTCGCCCAATAAGCTCAAGCGTCTGGGAAAAGCGTACGGCGCGGACTATCTTGTAACAAACGCTCGCTCGCCCATCGCGCTGCCGGTTTTGTACCAGAATCGTCAGTTTACCGTGTATAAATTGACTGAAGAATAACCCCGAAACGTCAGTTCCGAATCACGCTTTGTCCGCCGACGCGTTTGATTAGTCGACGGATTTCCAATGCGGTAATCACTGCCAGCAGATTTCCCGTCGGCAGCCCGGTTTGACGAATCAACTCGTCGATGGGCGTCTGCCCAGTGTGAGAGCAAACGACGTCGTAGACTTTGCGTTCCATCTCGTTGAGCTTGAGTTCCGCCGGCTTGGGCGGGTTTTTGTCTGTAACGCCCGTTGACCGCTGAATCGGCTTCGTCAGCGGACCGAGGTTGTCGAGAATGTCGTCGACGGATTGAACCAGCCTTGCGCCATCTTTGACAAGTCGATTGGAACCGCGGGACATGCGGCTGTCAATCTGACCGGGCACGGCGAAGACTTCTCTGTTCTGTTCCATAGCGTGACGGGCGGTAATCAACGCGCCGCTGGCGATGTCCGCTTCAACGACAAGAGTCCCCAAAGACAGACCGCTGATAATCCGATTTCTCTGCGGAAACATCCCTTTTCGAGGCACAGAGCCGGGCAGGGCTTCCGTAACCAGCGCGCCGCCGGATTCAACGATCGCGTTTGCCAGCTTCTCGTTTTCCGGCGGATAAATCTTTTCCTGACCGGACGCCAGGACAGCAATCGTTCTGCCGTGAGCGTCCAGAGCGCCGATATGCGCCTGCGTGTCGATTCCCCGGGCCAATCCGCTGATAATTGTAACGCCCGCCTGCGCCAGAGCAAAGCTAAGATTGTGCGCCGCCCGGTTGCCGTAATGCGTGGAGTGCCGCGTCCCAACAACGCCGATAGAAATGCTGTCTTCCGGAAGAAGCGTCCCGCGAACGAACAAAATCCCCGGCGCGTCCGGAATGGACGTCAGCTGTTGAGGGTAGTTCTTGTCGCCCAGCGGGATGAGGTCAATGTGATGAATCTTGCAGAACGCGAGAAATTTATCGAGCTTTTCGTCCGTCGAACTCTGTAACGACTCAATCCTCTGAGCGCCGATGCCGGGTATCGCCGCCCAGTCCTTTTCCGACGCATGAAAGACCGCGGCAGGGGAACCGAACGCGTCGAGTAAATTCTGACGCATCAGCGGTCCGATTCCTTCCGCTAAAGCGAGGCGAAGAAGCGCGCGATGATCTTCGTTGTTGATGTCGAACATGGCTAGGGAATAGGGAATGGGGATTAGGGAGTAGGGAGTAGAAAACGGGGGGTAAAATCTATTCCCTACTCCCTATTTCCTACTCCCTTATATTAGCATTTCATCGCTTCGACTTCGGCGGTTACGCCTTGGTATTTATCGTAGATGGGCTGCATGACTTCCGTCATGAATTCTACGACCTGTTCCGGGGCGCGGCCAACGTACTTGGACGGGTTGGTTACTTCGCCAAAGTTCACGTTCGCGAAAGCGGGATCGTTCTTCAGACGTTCCAGCAGGTCGTTGGGGCGTCCTTCCTGTTTGACGACCGCGCCTGCCGCCTGAGCGTGCTGACGAATCAGTTCGTGCAGTTCCTGACGGTCGCCGCCCTGTTTGACCGCTTCCATCATGATGTTTTCGCTTGCCATGAACGGGAGTTCTTCTCGCAGGTTCTTCTCGATAACCTTCGGATAGACGACCAAGCCGTCACAGACGTTGCGGAGAATAATTAGAATGGCGTCGATAGCCATAAACGCCTGCGGAATGACAAGACGGCGGTTGGCGGAGTCGTCCAGCGTCCGTTCAAACCATTGCGTTGCCAGCGTCATGCCGGGCGACGATTCCAGACTCATGACAAACCGCGCCAGAGAGCAAATGCGTTCGCTTCTCATCGGGTTGCGTTTGTACGGCATGGCGGACGACCCGATTTGACTCTTTTCAAACGGCTCTTCCATTTCCTTGCGGTGAGCCAGGATTCGGATATCGGTCGCGATCTTGTGACACGTCTGCGCCAGCCCGGACAGAACGGCGAGAACCTGCGAGTCCAGCTTGCGCGGGGACGTTTGACCTGTAACGGCGTACGGCTCGTCGAACCCCATCTTTTTGCAGACGCGTCTGTCCAGCTCGCGGACTTTTTCGTGATCCCCCTCAAAGATATCGAGGAAGCTTGCCTGGGTGCCGGTCGTGCCTTTGGCGCCGCGGGTTTTGATGGTCGCCAAGCGGTGTTCGAGGTCTTCCAGATCCATGGTCAGGTCGTACATCCAGAGCGTTGCGCGTTTGCCGATTGTCGTCGGCTGGGCGGGCTGAAGGTGAGTGAACCCCAGACAGGCGAGGTCTTTGTTTTCCAGGGCGAATTTGCCCAGTACGCGAAGGACGTCAACCAGTCGGGCGCGGACGAGCTGCATCGCCTCCCGGGCGAGAATGCAGTCAGTGTTGTCGGTTACGTAACAGCTGGTCGCTCCCCAGTGAATAATCCCTTTCGCGTTAGGGCAGACGTCGCCGAAAGCGTGGTTGTGCGCCATGACGTCGTGCCGAAACTTCTTCTCGTATTCCGCCGCGGCGTCGAAATCGATGTTGTCAACCTGCGAGCGGAGTTCGTCAACCTGTTCCTGAGTGATGGGCAGCCCCAACTCCATTTCCGTTTCCGCCAGAGCGACCCAAAGGCGTCGCCACGTGCTGAATTTCCGCTGCGGGGAAAACAGTTCGCTCATGGTGGAAGATGCGTAACGGGTAATCAACGGGTTGTCGTACTGATTGTAATCCATGGTAAGTTCAAATAGTAAAAGGGTGTTGGGAGCGAGAACAGGAAAGCGAGAATAGAATCTAATTTCATCAAGAGCATAACTATTCCCTATTTCCCATTCCCTATTCCCCTATATTATCTCATATATATAGAATCTTTCAAGGCGGGGGGCAAAAGAACCTGCTTGAGACGAGACCTTGATGACTGTTTCACAATAATAGGCTCCCAGATGCCGGATAAGCTCCAAATAGTATAAGGGACAGAAATAAAAACGCCGTCAGTTTTCATGACGGCGATTCTCGAAGAATTAATTGTTTTTTCGATTATCGCGATAGCGTCAGATTGGGCTGCGTTTTGTTATTTACCAAACGCGTCGCCAGCCGAACCGGACGAGGAAAAGCCAGCGCTGTCAGCTCCGTCAGCTCGCGTACCGCGTTCCATGTTGGCAACTTTTCGATACAACGCCAACGCCTGATTAACAGAGCTGTCAACGGCATTTTTAAAAATATCTTTCTTTGAGTTTTGACGTCCTTTTGCAAAGCCAAGCCTGAATTTTATTCATAGCCATTTCTTTGATCTTGCAATATTTAATCAATCCAATGGAAATGGCGGCATAAGGATTTACACATCTAATCAGCTTGTCTTCTCCAAAGACGTCTTTGCAAATATCTCGAACAAAAGGCAAGTTGCAACAGCTGCCTGTCAGCAGAACTTTGCTGATTGATGAAGCCGGAATGCGGCTAATGTCTAACGCTCTATAAAGCTCTCTTTTGAAACCGTAAAGAAGATCGGTCGTTCCATCGGGATAGAGAATTGTTTTTGATATATCGTCTGGAAATTTTGTCATGTTTGCAAACGATTGAGACGGGATATAATTTTGCGCTCTGCGAACGAATTCATTCCATGACAACTCCAATTCGTATTGATCCATGAAATATTCTTCGTATGGACAATCTTTGTCTTTGACTAAGGCATTCGAGAAATTATCTTTCAATTCTCGGCACTTTATACATCGCATGTAGAAGTCTTTACCTGTTTTTATAAGCTGCTCTTCCATAATAGGATTTGAAGATTCCTGCGAACAGTCAATCGCCCATTGGTAGAACAGGTCGTCAAACAAACGTCCGCCCCAAAGCATGTCGCTCCAGGAATACTTGATACTGCCGTCCTTTAGAACAACAAATTCGCAAGATCCATCGTCAACATTAATTACAAAAAGGGCGTCATGAAGCATTTTTGCGACATCGTCATCGTTGTTTTCGTCATGATAATAACACAGCGCCCCAAACGCTCTATCCAGCAAACGGACATTGCCCCAGCCCGTCTTCTGCGCTATGTCGCGAAGACAAACTCGGTAGCTGTCAGACGCCCCATTGGGAACGCTAAAAATAACGTCTGTTGCAGATGGGGAGATGTGAAGGTTTTGTTTATTCGCTTCAGACAACAAATTGCTCAAAAAGCAGATGGCGTCCTGTCGGGATTTTTCAGAAACGTCGATATCTGAACTGAAATTCGTTGCCAATTCATAACCATTCGCTTCTTTCTTTTTGGGCGAGGTCCCTCCGAAAGCGTTAATTGCCTCCTGACCAAATTCGTTGATGCCGACATTTTCTCCCTTTGTTCGGTACATAATAACCGATTTCATGCCATGAACCGAATCGCCGCCAACGGCAATGTTAAGCTCCTCTGCCGGACAGCCGCCAACAGATTGAGCCATATACGTGTTGCAAGACCCAAAGTCAACGGCAATAACTCTTTTTTTCATTGATTAATCCTTTCTGTATTCTTTATGAATTTTTGAGAAAAAACCTTTATCAATAATAACGTGCTTGTTCAAAAACGAAATCGGATAAAAAATCGCCGTCATGGATCCCGACGGCGATTCTCGAAGAATTAATTGTTTTTGCGATTATCGCGATAGCGTCAGATTGGGCTGCGTTTTGTTATTTACCAAACGCGTCTCCAGCCGAACCGGACGAGGAAAAACCAGCGCTTTCAGCTCCGCCAGCTCGCGTACCGCGTTCCATATTGGCAACTTTTCGATACAAAGCCAAAGCCTGATTAACAGAGCCATCAACTGCATTTTCAATGTTGCCTTTATTGCTCTTTTTAAACGCTTTAAATCCGTCAGCGAAGTTTTGAACAAAATCGGCATAGAACTTTTTCTGCAAATTGGGAATCACGTCGCCGCTGATCAACCAGGCTGCCCACGAGGGCGTCCAGGAGGTTGTTCGCGCCCAATGCTCAACTGCTTTGCCGCCTCCAAACGCCAGGATGCCGCCAACAATAATTGAGAAAGGTCCCAATGCAACCGATCCCCCAATTATAAGTCCAATAATAGCTCCAACAATTGTCATTGCAATCGTTCCACCCAAACTGGAGGCGACTCCTGTATCTCCATCCGCGTTGGTTGGTTTAAACTCAGGCAGATTGATAACAATGTTATCAAGATTCAAATCATCCGGATTAATGCCGTTAGTCCAAAACCAGCTTTTAATATCGCTGATGACAGAGTATTTAAGCTCGCTGCCAATACTATTAAATACAGGGGACAGAATATCGTTGATTTCTGCAGCGTTCCTGTTAAAAATTGAACTCAACGACTGTTCCAGATCAGTGAGCATACCGCCATTTTCTGAGAATTTGTTCAGCGTCGGCATAGCGAACTTTTCAAAGATCTCAGCAGCTTTTTGCGTTAACATCGTATTAACGTTATCGGACAGCGGAGTATCCATCAGCTTTTGTACAAACTTTGCTTTTTGCGTTTTAGCGTCTTGCTCCATAGCCTGAATTTTACCCATTGCCACTTCTTTGATCTTGCTATACTTAACCAAGCCCATGGAAATGGCTGCAAATGGATTCGTGCATCGAATCAGCTTTTCCTCTCCAAAGATTTTTTGGCATGCTTCGCGAACGAAGTTCCAGTTGCTGCTGCCGCCAGCCAAAAGAATTTTGTCAACTGAGGAAATCGGAATGCGGCTAACTTCAAATCCTCTGCGAAGTTCCTTCTCAAACCAGTTGAGAATGTCCGTTGTTCCGCTGGGGTTAAACATTGTTTTTGACATGTCTGCCGGAAGCTTTGTCATATTCATAAACGACACAGACGGGTGATAGTTTTGCGCCCGACGGACGAACTCTTCCCAAGGCAGCTCCAGTTCGTATTGATCTACGAAATACTCTTCATAAGGACAGGTATTGTCCTTGACCATGGCGTTTGAGAATTTTTCTTTCAGTTCCCGACACTTAATACACCGCCAGTAAAAGTCTTTGTTGGTTTTAATAAGCTGTTCTTCCGTAACCGGCATCGAATCTTGTGAACAGTCAATAATCCATTGATAGAACAGGTCGTCAAACAGGCGTCCGCCCAGAAGCATATCGCCCCAGGAATACTTGATATCGCCATTTTCCAAAATGACGAAGTCGCAAGTTCCGCCGCCAAAGTCAACAACCAAAACGCTGTCATGAAGCATCTCATTGACAACGTCGTCGCTGGATTCATTCTGATAGTAACACAACGCGCCAAACGGTTCGTCCAGCAAACGCACATCGCCCCAGCCCGCCTTCCTGGCAATTTCAAGAAGACGGGCGCGATAGTCTTCAGACGCCTCGCTGGGAACGCCAAAGAAGACGTCGGTTTCAGCCGGTTCAATGTGAAGATTTTGTTTGTTGGCTTCTGTCAGCAGGTTGGTCAAAAAGCAAATGGAATCCTGACGAGCTTTTTCAGAAACTTCAATGTCAGGCTTGAAGCTGGACGCCAGTTCAAGACCGTTTGCCTCTTTCTTTTTTGGCGAGGCCCCTCCGAAAGCGTTGATCGCCTCCTGACCGAATTCGTTGTTGCCTGCATTCTCTCCCTTTGTTCGGTACATAATAACCGATTTCATGCCGTGAGCCGAGTCGCCGCCAACGGCGATGTTAAACTCCTCCGCCGGTCCTCCGTTAACGGATTGAGACAGATACGTGTTGCAAGTTCCAAAGTCAATTGCAATAACTCGATTTTTCATTGTTAAATTCCTTTCTGTAATCCAGATTTATGATTAAAGTTCAGAGTAATCGTCTGAACACTGAACGTTTCCTTTTTTAATCACGTCGCCATTTTGGATAAGCGGTTCATCCAAAACAATAACTTCGTCTCCCGGGTCTACCAGTCCGATACGATCGAACTGGTCCTTGAATTCATTGCTCCAGATAAACCGGCGGCGTTCCTGTTTGACCGGCTCTGGCTTTTCCGGCAGAATCGCAACTCCATTCTGATTTTGAATAAGCGCGTCCAGTTGTTCTGTAAAATGCATGCGTTCTGATTTGGGGAGATCAAAACCGAGCGAGATGAAGTCCTGAGCGAGCGAACGCAGCTGCGCTTCCAGGTTTCGAATATCCAGATTCCACAAAGAACGAACGCGTGGATACATAATACCAATGTATTTGTTACCCAATTTGCCGGTTTTAATTTCCGCTTCAAGTTCCGAAACTTTTTTCGCCCAACGATTTTGTTCATCGTTCAAAACCTTGCGATCATTTTCGGAAATACAATAACTGCTGGCGAGAAACAGAACGATGGATTGAATGCGTTCAAAATACAGCGCGTTGAGTTTGTTTCTATAATCCTGACGGTCAAACACAACAGGCCGTTTCATCAAATGGAGTACAAACCAGCATGCGGCATACAGGAACAGGCGTTTAAAGAAACCGCCTTGGATGGTCTTTTTGACGCCAAAGAAGGAGCCGATGTTAATAAAAGACGACACAATTGTCGCTGCAGCGTCTACGGCGGCAACGGCGCCTACCGTAATCTCTAATGTTTTGCGAACCGTTTCGTTGGCAGTCGCCCAGAATATCAACCAGGAGAATAAACCCGCGCCAACCGCTGCGCCTAAAAGCGTTGTCATGTCGCCGGGTTGTTTCATGCCGCCAGTCCAGGCAAAAAGACCGATAATCCATGCGCCGATAATCGCGCCAAGAGCCGCCATAATGCCAACAGCGGCGGCAGGAACTTCCAATTTCAGTTTGGAGCCTTCCGGAACCAGAATTGGTTTGAACAAACTGCGAATGTAAAGCGGAAGATATTCGGGAACGGCATTGGTTCCGAATATTTTTTGCATCCAAACGCAGCCAGGTTTGCACAAGTCGTCAACAAATTCAGGCTGAAGCGAATTGGCAATGGATTGAAGCGTATTGCAATCAACAGGATTTTCCTGATTCGCATTAGAACCCAGCTTATTATCCAAAGCGTTCATAAATCGCTCTGTTCTGTAACCAGCCAGTTTTTGAGCTTCGGTAAACAGCTCAGAACCCGGAGCGAAACGTTCGTTATTCAAAATAAGCTCCGGATTTCCGATAAACGGCAACTTCTTATCCTTGGTGTCTGGAATATCGTCTTCCGGTTCTTCCCCGGGGTTGCCGAGAGTCTTTTTAGCCGCTCTGCCATTGCGAATCAGCAGAACAATAATGACAACAAGCAACCCTGCTGCCGCCCACCCAGACCAGGCGGCTTGCCAGGAAGACGGGGCTTTTTCCTGTTCCGCAGGCGCTGGCGGCACAGATTGAGTTGTTTGTTCTACAGGCGGCGTCGCTGTTTGATCTACCGTAGTTGACGCGGGAACGTCAGAACCGGGATCAGTCGAAGCGACTGCCGCTTGGGGTTGAGCAGGCGCATTGACGTTTGACGTTGATGACTGCTGTTCATTGGCAAATGCATTTACCAATAACAATGTCATTAATAATAAAGATGAGAAAACGGCGTTTTTCATTTTAAACATAATACCTCCGAATAAAAGCGCTTGGGGAAAATCTGGGTAATCCATTTTATTTATGGAATCTATTTCTAATAGTATTAATAGGAGGGGTGTGACTAAAAATTCTTTTCGAAGAAAATCAACATTTCAGTAATTACACATGTAAAAGATTTACACAATATATACTGTTGTTAAAAGAGCGTTCTACAAGATATCGAAGTTTCACATTTGGATAATATTGTCAAAAAAGAATGGCGATTCTCTGAATCGTGAAAGATTTTAGGAGATTTTAGCAAAGAAATTCAATTGTTTCCAATTAATATATTGTAATTATAACAGTTTTATGTGACCTGCTTGTGAACGGACTGTCTCAGCAAACTTTTCTCAGCAAACTTTGTTAGACGCCAATTTACCGAAAGCGCCTAAAATGTTAAGAATTATTGAGTTCATTGACGCCCAATTGACAGAAGGACTATAGTTTATTTAACGGAAACGCAAATCCGAAATCCGGCATGATAATCTCGATTATTGATATTCTGGTAACTTCGATTGGAATATGGATTATAACTATTTACGGAATACGCTTCAGCGGAACCGCGAAGAACTTTAGCGTCTTTTTTAGAAACGTATTTGAGCGGTTTGTAGGTTTCAGGACCGACGGGGTCAACTTGCGGTTGATCGCCAGGATACGGCGCGAACCAGTCGGCGCACCATTCCTCGACGTTGCCAATCATATCGTACATTCCCCATGCGTTGGGAGAAAAGCTGCGAACGGGAGTAATGTCTCTTAAAAAAGACTCCGCAACGTTGCCATAATCGAGAATTTGCCCCCAATTTTCTTCTGAATTAGCGCGGCAAGCGTATTCCCATTGCGCTTCAGTCGGCAATTGAACGTCTGCATTCATTTTTTTCGACAGCTTTTGGCAAAACTCCTGAGCATCGCGCCAGCTTACCTGTTTAACAGGGTAGTCGTCGCTTCTGGCATCAAGTTTTATCTGTTTGTTAGCAGAACTTTTAGGCATAACGTCAAACCACATTTGGCGTGTAACCTCGCAGTCAAGCATCCAAAAGCCGTGAGTCAGAGTTACCTGATGAGGAAAGGCATATTCCATATCCAAAATCTGAGACGAGATCACAGATGAAATGGATGTCAAATAGCCATATATTTTGCCTCGCAATAATTCCAGCTCGCTTTCCAAATCCTGCCCGCGATATTTCTTTTTAATCTCTTTTAAATCCGTTTCAAAAGTTTTCAAATCATCTTCTTTTCGTTCATTAGCAATGCTTCCAACCGGCGTAATCGATTTAATAACGTCCAGCATTTGTTCAATCGTCATCTCTTCAGAAACCGGAACGCCATGGCTTCCCATGACAAATTCTCCCGGCGGGCACCAGCGAAAAACGTATTCTACACCGTCAACAACGCGAACAAGCTTTTCCCCCGCTTCGTTCCCGACAGGAAACGGAGCTGTATTGTCTTGAGGGATTGGCGTTATTTTCGGCAGCGTTGTTTCTTCTGGCGCAGTCTGCGGTGAATTAGCGTCAACAGGGGCGAGTTGCGTTACCAGTTCTTCTTGAACAATAGCGGGTGGAGGCGTAGTTTTATTATTGTTCATCGTCCACCAAACTCCCAAAATTCCAAGCAGAACCGCAGCAACGGCGCCGGTACGGATCGGAGCTTTCTTTGTCGGAGCCTGTAACGCGGCAATAACGTCTGCCATCGCGGCATACCGTTTATCTACCGCTTTTTCTGTCATGCGATTTAACGCATTTTGAACGTATTTCGGAACGTCTTTTCTGAAATTGGACAACGTCGGCAAGGCATGCAATCGCTGCGCTTCCATCTTCTTTTCAGACGTTGAATATTCTTCCCCTCCAAAAGGAACCTGACCCGTCAGAAGGTAGAACAGCGTACAGCCGAGAGAGTAGATGTCAGAACGCGGAGAAGGAACCGAATCAGGAAAACTCTGCTCCGGAGACATAAAATCCGGCGTTCCAACGATACGGGAATCCATTCCCTGAGTTGTAACAACTGCCAGTCCCAAATCCAGAACTTTGACGGTCTTGTCAGGCGTTATCCAGAGGTTTCCCGGTTTGACGTCTCGATGAACAAAACCGTTATCGTGAGCGAACTGCAAGCCCTTTGCCGCCTGAACGACGACGTCAACGGCTTCCTGAACTGACAGCGGTGAAGCCAATTCCAGCCGTCTGCGAACGTATTCGTGAACCGTCCAGCCTTCGAGAAATTCCATGACCATGTACGGTCTTCCCTCGAATTCCCCTGCGTTAAAAACTGTTACAATATTGGGGTGAAGCAGTTTGGCTGTGGACTCGATTTCTTCCCGGAAACGCTGAATCGCTTCCGGACTGACAGACAGCTTTGATCGAACGAATTTGACAGCTTCCTCTCTTTTTAGAACAAGATTCTCAGCGCGATAAACGTCTCCCATTCCTCCGCGTCCGATGAGACTCTCCAGTCGATACTGACCAATTGTCAACGGAAGGTCAAACGTTACGTTGTTGTCCAGCTTATCCCGCATTTTCGTCAAAAAACTGGATAATTCAGAACTAAACGCCATGGAATTGGATTGTGTCATTAATCCTGTTCGTCTATTAGTCTGTTGAGAATGTCTTTTATGTCTTCCAACTCGCCAAAGTTTGCTTTCAGATAGTCGTTGATCCGCTGACGTATCTTTCGGACGTTGGCAGGCGTCAGCCCCATTAATTGCCCAACTTGAGTGGAGTTCTTCTTCTCGTAAACAAGTTGATAGTAAATGGAAATGTCACGCTGGGAGAACTGGGTTCCCAAGACCTGCATCAACCCTTTGGCAAAAAGATCGTCTTCGTCCAGAGCGTGAGGACTTGTCGGCTGCGGGCTGCTTTTTTTATTGTCCTCTTGTTCCTGTTTAAGGATGGTTTGTAAAACTGACGAATGTGGAGACTCGATAACAGAAGAATCCGGATCGTACACCCCGTGAGCGCCATTTTGCTCCCGATATTTGCGCTGCCGGTCATGGATAATGTTATCAACCACTCCTCTGAGCCAACTGCGAAAAGAGCCGATGTGCGGCTGCCTGTGAAAATTGTCGACAGATTCCATGACGACAATAACGATGTCACAGAGCATGTCCTGACGTTCTTCTCGAGGAATGCCGGCGTTTTTAAGCCAGAAAAGAATCAGACGTCCGTAGAGCTTGGAAAAGCGTTCCCACGCCTCGGTTTTTTTGTTGCGTAAATCGTCCAAAAACGACGATGGCGTTGGCTGACTGTGGTCTATATTGTCGTTAGGAGTGGTTGGCGAGTTTGTCATGTTTGAATGGTATGTGATTATAAATTCATTTTACAAGTGTAACTTTGGGAAATCCCTTCGATTTAACAACGCGGGGGCGTTCCGGCGGCCCGAAAATCAAATACGCTTCGACGCCATCGCCGGGAAGGAGCTGCAGCCCGTCTTCACCCATGACGCATAGCGCCGTAGCCCAGACGTCGGCTGTCATGCAGTCGTATGCGATTACTGTTACAGACGCGGGCGATGTGTCGTTGTATACGGGTTTTCCAGTGCGGGGATCAATAATGTGGCTGTAATGGATGCCGTCAATGTCGAAACCTCGATAGTACGATCCGCTTGTACAAACGGCATAGATAAGGTACACTTTTTCATCAACGTCTTTCCAGCGTTCAACGGTTTGAAGGCGAAACTTCCCCCAAACCTTGGACGAGTCGAACGGGTTTACAATGGAAAACGTCCAGAAATCGCCCTGTTCAGACTTCCCGTAAACGGCAACGTCTCCGCCGATGTCAACCATCGCGCCTTGCGGGTTGGCGTTTCTAATAATCATTCTCAAAGCTTTATCGATACAATATCCTTTGGAAATCCCGCCCAGGTCGATGGTTTCGCGCTGTTTTCTGGCTTCTCGAATTTGTTTTTCCGTTGGAAGCTCTCCGGTTTTAGCGGCGTTTTTCCAAAGCTCAATTACAGGACGCAAGTTGACGTCAAACGCGCCATGCGTGTCTTTGTTTGCTTTTTGAGCAAAATAGAGTACAGAAGACAATTCCTCGGACGGCTGGTCAACCTCGCCGCGATTGAGACGGGAAATCTCGGAATCTTCAATCCAGTTGCTAAACGTCGCCGTTTCCCAAATGCGAAGCTGGTCTTCAACCTCGCGCAAGGTTTTATGAGCGACGTTTTGAATTGCCGATTGTGAATCCGTCGCTTTGAAAACCATTCCCAGCCGACATTCCGTTCCCATGATCCCTTCCGGTTCGGACAGAACTGTAACAACCGGGTCTGGCGTTTTCGGTTTGAGAAACCCTGCTGCAACGGTAAGACATACAACCACGATAAAAAAAACAACGAAAAGAAGACGCGAGGAAGAAGACGTCTCTTCCTGAATGGTCTGCTTTTCGTTGCTTTCTGCGCTGCTCATTTACGTTACAAGGATTTAGTCGCCCAGATTGAGAGCTTTGAGTTCAGCGTCCGCTTCTTCCTGATCCTTCTTTTGCTGAGCTTCTGAAACGCCGTTAATCTCGTTGTATTCATCATCGTCTTCCGGATTAAAATCTTCAGCCGGAGCGGATTCTGAGACAATGGGAGATTCGGAATCGCCTTCCGCTGCGCCGCCTTCCGCCGCGTCTGCTTTCGGTTTGGCAGCGCCAGCTCCTCCAACGTTTTCAGTCTTGATACGGAAAACAACGCTTTGAGACGGATTGCCAGGAACCGGCAAAGTCAGGAACAATTCTTTAGCTCCCGGTACGAAACGTTTGAAAACCAAAACGTCTGTAACTGGCGGATCGTCCGAATACAAGGTATGGGTTTCTCGTTTAACGCTTGTTGGAACTTCGCCGGGTTTGAGAGCGATTCCGTAGACGTTTTCGGTATCGCGTAAAAGAACGCTGTTCCTTTTACCGTTTGCGATCTGAACAGACCACGGCGTAAAAGTTACAGTTTTTTTATCGTTGATGTTTTTAACCGAAAGGGTAATAATTGTTGATCTGTCGGGAGAGTCCGTTTCAGAACCGTCTTTTTCGGTAATGGGTTCAATTCCCTGCTTGATGGAAACGACTTTAATTTCTACGTCTCCAGCTTTGGCGCTTCCTGTAGCGCTGTCAATAGCGTCTTTGGGAGTTTCAAACGCTACTATGGGCTGATCGCTTTCCTCGCCAGGGTTAGCCTCGGCGTTTTCGTCTGCAATGGCGTTATCGTCTGCTGCAGCGTCTTCGTCTGCTGCGGAGTTATCAGCGTTGGCGTTTTCTCCTTCAGCCGGAGCGGCTTCGCCTTTGTCGCTTTGGGCAACCTCTGTTTTATCGGCTGCTGGAGCGTTGCTGCCGTTGTCATTTTTTAATGCAAAAATTAATACGACAAGCAGAATCAAAACAAGGACGGATCCTCCTGCAATGCTGGCAATAAGAACCGTCTTTTTGTCCATCGGAGCGGGACCCTTCTTTTTGCTTTTCTTTCCCTTTTTAGAAGAAGATGACGCAGGAGAGCTGTGTGTAAATTCTATGCCGTCTCCAAAACTCATCGAACTGGAAGCGGAAGAAGCCGTTTTTTGCGCGACTGGAATTGCAGAAGCAACTGGCGGAGCAATCGGCTTTTGAGAAAAACTAGCGCTGAGATTTGGCGCAACAGGCGGAACTGGCGGTACAGCGCCAGAATTGGCGTCGCCGGAATGAACATTTATTGGCGACGGCGCCGATGGGTCGTTGGACGCAGTCTCGTTAAAAAGTCCTTTTGCGTGAGACGCCAATGTCCATTTGCCGTCAGCTCCGCGGCGGATATAATCTGTTGGGCGAATTTTATTTTGAGCTGCAAGTTGTTTCAGCTTGCTGGAGTCCATCGGACCGTATTCCTTATCGCCGTGTTTTAAATACCAGTCAGACATAGTAATTGGAAAGGGGTAAGTATAACTTTTCAGGAGAGATCCTTTTGGGAACTCTCGACAATTATCTAATATATATAATACTCCATTTTTTGAAAATGTCCAGAGTTTTTCAAAATTTTTAGCCGTTTTTCTCAAAAATAAGAACATTCCCTATAAATATAGTAATAATTTTGGTATAATCAACAGATATTTAGAAAAGTTTGACCTTCCAAAATCCGTTTCTGTAGAATTTTACGATTCCTGAACAACTGATTATTATGAACGAGATGCCAACTTTGCAAGCTGTTTTATTTGATATGGACGGGTTGATGTTCAACTCGGAAGATATTTATTACGCGTCGTCTGAGGAAATCGCGAGACGCCGGGGAAAAATCTATACTCCAGAAATTGATAAAATGATTATGGGGACTTCAACAGAGTTTGCCATGAAAACGATTATCCGTGAGTTGGGCTTGACCGATAACTGGCAGGCTCTGGGCGATGAAACGCAAGTCGTCTTTCGCGAACTTCTGCCGAAGATGCTCAAGCCGATGCCGGGGCTGATGGAATTGCTTGATTTTCTGGACGAAAACAACATTCCCCACGCCATTGCGACCAGTACCAACAGAGAGCTTATGGAATACACTCTGTCGATTTACAATCTGGAACCCAGGTTTGCGAAAACCATTACGGGGTCTGACATTACGCACTGCAAACCAAACCCGGAAATTTACCTTAAAGCAGCAGCCGCGCTGGGTGTTGCCCCGGAAAACTGCATGGTTTTGGAAGACAGCTCTAACGGCTGCCGAGCGGGGAAAAATGCTGGGGCGTATGTCGTCGCCGTGCCGGCAGAACATAGCCAAGGTCAGGATATCAGCTTCGTCGATTTCGTCGCCAATACGCTTGCCGATCCCGGCATCCGTCAGCGGCTTTTGGCTCGTTAAGCCCCGGCGTCAGCTTATTCTTCAAATACAGACCCGTCGCGGAACTTTGCCCAGTCGGATTCAAACCACGTTTCTTTTTGAGGAATCGGACGGCGGGGAATCCAGGCGTTTTCCACCTGTTGAGAAACCGGGTTCCATTTGGTTTGCAGAACCTTCTCTCTGAAAGAGACGTCCTCGGGAACCTTTTCGACGTTGTCTGCATCGCTTTCCGGGGCGAGAATCAAGGCGGAGCCTCGCGACCCGACGCCGGATTCCAGAGCAAAGAGAATCGATTCCAGATAAACCCAATGAGCAAAACACAGCTGGACGTTGGACGCCGCATCGGCTGCATCGTGAGGAACGCTCGGATCGAATCGGCAGCCGAATTTCAAAATTCGTTCGTACTGCGACTTTGCGTCTGAAACGGCGGATTTAAGCTCATCTTTTTTGCGAATCGCCGCCCCGAAAGCGGACATTCGAGTTTGGAACTCGTCGCGTTCTTCCTGCCACGTTTTCGGCGCGGACGCTGACTTTTCAAACCATTTTGTCCAGAAGTCCTCCATTGCCGTATAGTCTTGGACGCCCAGCGCAGACGGCGTTGTCTCAAGGCGTCGTTTAATCTTTTGCGCTGCTCGCAGCGACCCGACTTGACCAGCGTTGAGGGCGGAACCGCCGGGACGTTTAACGCCGTGAGTTCCCGCGACTTCGCCAGCTGCAAAGAGACGCTCAATCGAGGATTCGTACCATGTATTGACCGCCAATCCGCCGTTGTTATGCTGAGCGCAGAGGGCAATTTCCAGCGGTTGGACAGCCAGATCGACGCCGAAATCCCGGTACAGATTATACGCGCCGGGATTCATCTTTTGCAGTCGTTCCAGGGGCGTCGCCTGCGTTGCGCCAGACTTTTCCAAATACTCTCGCGCCTCGTTGTCGAGCAGGTCAAAAGAGAATCCCTCCGCGTTGGAGCGGAAATCCAGAAAGACCTTTTTCCCTTTCTCTACCGTTTCTCGATAGACGTATAAATCTATCATGGACGAGCCGTCTGGGACTTTGCCGCTGTCGAAGGGCCACTGGTATCCCTTGCGGAAAATATCGGAGAACATCCGGGTTTTATCGGCGTAATAGTCCGGCAGGAATTCCCGCAGCGGTTCGACCGGATTTCCCTGAGAATCGACAGCCGCGGAAACGAATCGGGGAACGACCTGCATGTACGTCCCGGAGACGTTCCAGCGCGGGCTGACAGACGCCAATCCGAACTGGGATTCCGGAAGCCCTTCTGCCGTCGCGCCCGCTCGAAGAGCCAGCCCAATCGCCCCGGTTTGCTGAACCGGATAGACGCTTGTTTTGTACAGCCCCGCCGGACCGCCAACGGCAAAGACCAAATACTGATACTCAAACGCCGCCAGTTCCCCTTTCGCGTTGACCGCTAAAACCGCTCCGCCGGAAGACGTCGGCTGAATTTCAATCGCCGTCCAGGATTCCTCAACTCGAATGTTCAGCTTGGGAATTTGAGCGATCAGAGCCCGGCACATCTCTCTGGACGTGTACGGCCCCACAGACGTCGCGCGGCGAAACGGGTCGTGGTCTGTCTTGTATCCGATGTAACGCCCGTAGGAATCAAACGGAAACGGAACGCCCAGCGTTACGAGGTTCATAAACCCGCGAACCGACCCGGCGGACTCCACCAGAGCCAGGTCGCCGTGCATCGACCCGCCCGCGAAATACGATTGCGCCATCAGTTCTGGGGAATCCGACTCGTCGCACAGCGACAGTTTGTAATACGTCTGCTTGTCAGACCCTGTATTGATCGACGTCCCCATCTGAAGCCCTTCGGTCAGAACGATTAAATCGTCTACGCCAAGGCGTTTGAGGGAGACAGCCGCATTGAGTCCCGCGGCGCCGGAACCGAGAATTAACGTTTGTGTGGAAATGGTTTGCATAGTCGTGATAATTTGTTGATTGCGAGTTTTTTATTGATTATACCCGCCTCGCAATTCCCCGTCAAGAGGCGCAAAAGACAAATATCAATTTGCAATTATCAATTAGCAATTTCGCAAAGCGATTCAACAATTGCTAATTGATAATTGACAATTGCTAATTCTCACCCCCCGCCGTCTTGTAAAAAACTGGAAGACGGGTATAATAAAACATGGATTCGATTGCTTATTGAGGAATCCAGAAATCCAGTTTCGTTAAATCATCAAGAGGGGTTCATGCCAACGCCTAAAACCATACTCGACAAAATCTGGGACGCCCACCTCGTTCAGTCGGCGGACGGCGCTGTTCCGTTAGTTTATATAGACTATCAACTGCTTACGGAAGTCGCCGGTCCGCAGGCGTTTGAACGCTTACGCAGCGACGGACGGGATATTTGGCGTCCGGACAGAACCATTGCGACTATCGACAGAAACGTTTCTGCCAAAGCGGCGAAAACCCCGGAAGTTGAGAAGCAGATTCAAAGTCTTGTTGACAACTGCCGAGAGAAATGTATCGGCTGTTTTGGAATCGGGAACGTCAATCAGGGGCTGATTTACGTAGTCGCTCCTGAGCAGGGCATCGTTCAGCCCGGTATGACGATTGTCAGCGGCGCCTTGCATGCGTCCACTTGCGGGGCGCTGGGCGCGCTGGCTCTGGAAGTCAACGCCAAAGAAAGCGAGTGCGTTTTGGCGGCCCAGTCGATGCCGATGGTCAAGCCGAAACTGATGGAAATTCGCGTTAACGGCGCGCTGCCGCCCGGCTCGTCTGCAAAAGACCTCGCCATGGCGGTTCTCATCAAAGCGTTCGATCTGATGCGTCAGGACGAATTATTAGACCAATATGTAATCGAATACACCGGCGAAGCGATTCGTACCCTGAATATGACAGGTCGTCTGACGCTTTGCAATATGACGTCTTATTCCGGCGCGCTTTCCGCTATCATCGCCCCCGATGAGCTGACGTTCAAGTATCTCAAAGGACGTCCTCATTGTCCGATGTTGGGTCGGGAGTTTGATGCAGCTGTAACAAAATGGAAATCGTTTCGGTCAGACGACGGCTGCGCTTACGACAAGACAATTCAAATCGACGCATCGGAAATCAAACCGACGGTATCGTGGGGGATTGCACCCGGCTTCAGCTTGTCCATTGACGACTGCATTCCACTCACGGACGAGCATTTAAACGATTTTTGTCATCACTTGATGCATAAAGCATTAAAATTCATGGGCTTCTCACCTTTGTGGAATATGACCGACATTGCTGTTGACTGCGCGTTTATCGGATCGAGCGCTGGCGGTCGGTTGGGCGACCTTCGCGCCGCCGCCAAGGTTGTCAAGGGATACAAATGCAATCCGAATGTAACAGCCGTCGTTTCGCCGGGGTCGGGCATTGTCAAGATGAAAGCTGAGGCGGCGGGATTGGACAAGATTTTCCTCGACGCCGGATTCCGATGGGGCGAACCGGGGTCATCTAACATCGAACTGGAAGACGCGCCCACAAATGGCATTTGCGCGTCAACCTCTTCCGAATTTCAAATCTGTTCCGGCGTCCGTACGTGCCTTGTCAGCCCCGCCATGGCTGCCGCCGCGGCTATAACCGGAAAATTCACCGACATTCGAAATTGGGAATACAGATAAAATAGATTTGCATATAACTAATAACCTGGTAAACGTTCATATATGGATAAATACATTTCAATAACAGGTTTAGCGGCAGACGTTGCAAAGGAGAGTATCGGAGCGGCGTTTTTAATATCGCGCAGTCTGTTTAAATCCGAAGAACAGACTCTGCAGGATTGGACGGATAGCGGCGTCAAAGCGGTTGTTGCCTCGGAGTTTTCCTCGCGGTTTACTAAAATGGCGTTGCAGAACGGCATTTTGCCGATTACGTTGTCCGATGAGCAGATTAAACAACTGTTACAAAATGTCTCTGATCGTCCTGGATACAAACTGACGGTTAACCTGGAATCGCAAACCGTTTCCGACGAGTTCGGCTTGAGCGTTCCGTTTGAAGCAGACTCCTTTTATAAACGCTGTTTAATGGACGGCGTGGATATTGTCTCCTTTGCCCTGTCTGCCGAGAAGGCAATTGAAGCGTACGAGGAGAAGTGGAATAAATAGCTCCTAGCTATTAGCTGCTAGCTGCTAGCTTGGGGCTTAAGGTTCATAACGTTAGCGTTTAAAGCCAGAAGCTAACATTAAAAAGCTAAAGGCTAGAAGCTAGGAGCTAGCAGCTTCAGATTAACCAAAGAATTCCTTTTTATATTACTATAATACTCATGGCAAGTTTTACAGAAGTTCTTCGAGAGTCGTGCAAGGCGGCGGGGAAAGTCCTCATGGACGGGTTTGGCAAAGCGGCGGTGTATCATAAAGACGTCCGCGACCTGGTAACGGACTCCGACCGCCGAGCGCAAAAGGCGGTGCGGGACATTCTCGCTGAGGCGTTTCCCACTCATATTTTTGTGGGGGAAGAAACCATAGACGATACAAATTACCCCGTCCCGGACCCGGAATCCGAGTACCGATGGATTCTCGACCCGTTGGACGGCACGACGAACTACGCGCACGGCAGCCCGCATTTTTGCGTCTCGCTGGCGCTGGAGTTTCGGGGCGAGCTGTTTGTCAGCGGGATTTACGCGCCGTGTTACGACGAGTTCTATTCCGCCGTCGCCGGACATGGGGCGTGGCTCAACGGCGCCGAGCTTCACGTTTCGCCGGTTGATAAGCTCATCGATTCTCTTATCGGGTTTGGGTTCCCGCCCAACATAACGCAGGAATGTGACGACTTCAAGGCGTTTCTCAAGCTGACGGGAGAATGTCAGGCGATGCGCCGCACGGGATCGCTGGCGTTGAACCTGGCGTACACAGCCCGGGGAATTTTCGACGCTACGATGAACTTTTCCGCTCATTCGTGGGACGTTGCTGCCGGCGTTTTACTGGTCAAAGAGGCGGGCGGAGTTGTAACCGCCGCTGACGGCTCCCCGTTCGACGTCGACCGCGCTGCGTTGCTGGCAACGTCCAACGAGAAACTTCACGCCGCGATATTGAATTGCGTGCACTCAGCTAACGACTAATTTCCCATTGGCGTCTTGACAAAACATCAAAATATAATACACTAACCAGAAGCTAGCAGCGCAAAGCGCAGCTATTTCCTACTCCCCATTGCATACTCACTAATCCCCATGACTGGACCCTTTACACATCTTCATTGTCATAGCGAATATTCCCTTTTAGACGGCGCAGGAACCTTGGACGGGCTGCTGTCCCGCGCCAAAGAGCTGGGCATGACGTCGCTGGCGTTAACAGACCACGGCAACCTGTACGGCGCGCTGAAGTTCTACGAAATGGCGAAAAGCATGGATATTCACCCGGTTTTGGGGTACGAAGCGTACGTTGCGCCGGGCGACAGACGACTTCACACCGGCGGCATGAAGGGGTCAAACTACCACTTGACCATGCTGGCGATGAACATGACCGGGTTTAACAACCTTATCAAACTGGCGTCGCTGGCGTTTTTGGAAGGGTATTACTACAAGCCGAGAATCGACAAGGAACTGCTCAAGCAGTACAACGAGGGGATTATTGTTCTGTCCGGCTGCCTGGGCGGGGAGATCAACCAGCTGCTCATTTCTCCAACCGGCGCGGCGATTGAACAGGCGGAAGAAGTCGCCAGCTGGTATCGCGACGTTTTCGGCGACCGCTATTATTTTGAAATCCAGAACAACGACATTCCCGAACAGGCGATCGCGATGAAGCACATGGTCGAGATGTCCAAACGAATGAACATCCCGCTTGTCGCCACGTCTGACGTCCATTACATCAAACAGGAAGACGCCCCGGTGCAGGATATTCTTCTGTGCGTCAATACGAAATCGCTCCGGTCGGAACAGAACCGAATGCGAATGGAAACCGACCAGTTCTTCCTTCGGTCGCCGGAACAGATGTACGAAAAATTCCCGGGGTTCGAGGACGCTGTGGCTCGGTCGGACGAAATCGCCCAGCGGTGCGACGTGGACTGGAAACTCGGTCAGCGGTATTTCCCGGTCTTCACTCCGCCGGACGGCAAGACGTCTCAAGAATATTTATGGGACTTGTGCATCGAGGGTCTGAAAAAGAACTACGCCAACAACCCCAAGCGTTACAAAGACGGAAAATTGTCACAGGAAGTTCTCGACCGACTCAAGAGAGAACACGACGTTATCAACAAGCTGGGATTTCCCAACTACTTTTTGATCGTTTGGGACTACGTGCATTTCGCCCGGGAAAAAGGGATTGAATGTACAGCCAGAGGTTCCGGCGTCGGTGCGCTGACAAGTTACGCTTTGGGCATCAGCCGCGTCTGCCCGCTGGAATACAATTTGCTCTTTGAACGATTCCTGGACGAGAACCGAACGGAGGCGCCTGATATTGACGTCGACTTCGAACAGGCGCGCCGGGCGGAAGTCATTCAGTACGTCAAAGACCGCTACGGGGAAGACCACGTCGCTCAGATCGGGACCTACGGCACGATGGCGGCGAAAAACGCGATCAAAGACGTTGGCCGCGCGCTGGGAATCTCGCTCAACGAGGTGTCGATGTGTACGTCTAAAATTCCTGACGCCCCGCATACGACCATCAAAAAGACGCTGGCGGAAAGCCCGGACTTCAAAGCGATATACGACAACGACCCTACGCTTCACGATTTGATCGACCTGGCGATGAGAACCGAGGGCTTGACTCGTCAGTGCGGCACGCACGCCTGCGCCGTCGTTATTGGCGGCGACGCTATCGACAAGTTTATTCCGTTGATGACCGTCAGCGGAAAAGAGGACTATGTAACGCAATGGGAAGGCTGTGACGTCGAAAAAGCCGGCTTGCTGAAAATGGACTTTCTCGGCTTGAGAAACCTCTCGATTCTGACCGACTCCGTTCGGCTTATCAAGCAGACGACCGGGAAAGACCTCGACGTTTACAATCTGCCTCTGGACGACAAACCGTCTTACGACCTGCTGTGCCGCGGGGAATCCAAGGGCGTATTTCAGCTGGAATCCGGCGGGATGCGCGACCTGCTCAAGCGAATGAAGCCGGACAATATCCGTGACATCATCGCTATTTTGGCGCTGTACCGTCCCGGTCCGCTTGAAGGCGGCATGGTTGACACGTACATCGAAGTCAAGCATGGGCGTCAGGCGGCGGAGTACCTTCACCCGGTCATGAAAGAAGTCCTGGAAGAAACCAACGGCGTTATGGTTTATCAGGAACAGGTCATGCAGATTCTTTACAAGCTGGGCGAAATCCCGCTAGGTAAAGCGTACAAGGTTATTAAAGCCATCAGTAAAAAGAAACAGGCGATTATCGACGCCAACCACGAGGCGTTTGTCGAGGGCGCTCAGAAAAACGGCATGACCAAAGAAAATGCCGAGCTGGTTTGGAGTTTGATTATCAAATTCGCCGGATACGGGTTCAACAAATCCCATACAACGGCGTACGCCATGATCGCGTATATCACCGCGTATCTGAAATGTCACTATCCGGTAGAGTTCATGGCGGCGCTGCTGACCGGCGACCTTCTCAATCGTCAATTCAACAAGAAAGACCCGACCGTTGAGCACATTGAAGACTGCAAACGCATGGGCGTTGAAGTCGTCCCGCCGTGCGTCAACACGATGGGGCCGACGTACCGTATTCAGGACGGCAAGATTCATTTCTGCGCCTGCGCGATTAAAAACTGCAACGAAGAAGCCGGAGCGGAAATTCGCCGTGAAGTCGAAGAGAACGGTCCGTTTATTGACTTGTACGATTTCTGCGAACGAATCGACCAGAAAAAGGTTTCCAAGGCGGCGGTCGAATCGCTGATCAAAGCCGGCGCGTTTGACTGCTTCCACGCCCCGCGCGCTGCGATGATTGCTGCTCTGGACAACGCCTTTGCTTCCGGCGCTCGCGCTGCAAGGGACAAAGCCGCCGGGCAGATGAGCATTTTCGGCGATTTGGAAGAAGAGGACGGCGTCAAAACCGCTCAGCCGCTGCCGAAAGTCGAGGAATGGGACATCAAAGAGAAATGCGGCTACGAAAAAGAAACGCTGGGATTCTACATGTCCGCTCACCCGATGGACGCCTATCGATCTCAGATTTCGTTTATGAGAACGCATACCGTTCCGGAAGCGCTGGCTTTGCCGGACAAATCAACCGTGGTTCTGTGCGGCATGATAACCGCTCTGAAAATCAGCTCCGTTCGCGAACCGAAGCCAGGGCGTCCGTCGATGTACGCCTCGTTCGACCTGGAAGATTTCGATGCGACAATTCGCTGTAACGCCTGGCCGGAAACGTACGCCAATTTGACGGAAATTATCGCCTCAGACGCCATCGTCGCCTGCGTTGGACGGATTGATAAACGCGACGGATCTGACAACGCCAACCTTACCATCACAGACGTTTACAAGCTGGAAGAAATTGACGACCGATACGTTCGCAGCCTGGAACTGCGGCTGTCGGAAAAGGTTCACGGCCCAACGGTTATCAATGACGTCAGTGACATTCTCAGCGGCTATCCCGGAGAAAAACCGTTGATTTTGCGGTTCTACACCGCCGACGACCAATGCGTTGTTTTCGCGCCCAGCGCCAGAAAGTTCAACGTCTGTGACGAACTCCGCGCCGCGTTGGAAACGCGAATCAACTCGAACGACATCAAGATTAATATCGTTCGTCCGAACATGCCAGCCAGAGAAACGCGAAAACGCTGGCAAAAGACGAATTGAGAACGCTTGGCAGTCAGAAATGAGGAGAGTTTTGTAAAGCGTTTTCATTGATAAACTACAAAAGAGGGTCGACGATTCGCCGACCCTCTTTGCATTTGAACTTAATCCAAAAAGCCTCTGAGCTGAGTTAATCGTTGTGGATTCTGTAGCTTTTCCAGAGCTTTTGTTTCGATCTGTCGAACGCGTTCTCTTGTAACGCGGAAAATGCGTCCGATTTCTTCCAGCGTATAGGCGTAGGACGCGCCAATGCCGTAACGGTATCGAATGACGTCGCGCTCGCGCGGAGTAAGGGTTTTGAGAAGGGCTTCCAGCTTTTGACGAAGCATGTCGTTTACCGCGCAGCGTTCCGGACGGTCAACGGTGTCGTCCTCGATAAATTCACTGATGCTGTTATCTTCGTTGTCGCCAACGTTGCGATCGATGCTGACAGTCGGAGAGGTTAAAGGTATGAGTCTTGCGATTTTTTTGGGGGACAGATTGATACGCATGCCGGCTTCGAGCATGGACGGTTCGCGTCCGGTTTCCTGTAACAATTCGTTGGACGCGGCGCGAATGCGTCCCATGGCTTCGATCATGTGAACGGGAATGCGAATCGTGCGGCCGTGGTCGGCGATAGCGCGGGTAATTGACTGGCGAATCCACCAGGTTGCGTACGTCGAGAATTTGAATCCGCGGCGGTATTCGTACTTGTCGACCGCTCTCATCAACCCGGTTGACCCTTCCTGAATCAGGTCGAGGAAGCTCATGCCGCGGTTGCGGTATTTTTTGGCGACTGAGACGACCAGACGCAGGTTGCTGTTGGTAAGCTGCTTTTTGAGTTCTTCGTATTGAGCCAACTGAGCGTTGACTTTTTCCAGACGGCGAGCGAGCGTTTTCGGGCCTTCCAGAGTCGTCATCATCAAAGAGAAAAGTTCTTTTCTCAGCGCTTTGCGCGTTTCTTCCGGCAGATAAGAGCTTTTGAGTTCCTGAGAGATTTCCGTCATTCGCTGTGACATATTCGTCAGCAGTTTGAGCATGCTTTTAACGCGGCGAGAACGCAGAGAGAGTTCTTCCGCCAGGAAGACCATTTTTTTGCTGCTGCGGCGATTTTGTTTGAGCAGTTCTTTTCGTTTTTCTTTGTCAACGTTAACGTCAATCAGCGCGCGGAAGTTTTTGCGCTGTCGCGCAAGCATCTTTTCCAGGGTTTTGAGGTTCGGTTCCAGACGCTGACGAATCTTGCCTTTTGTCAGCCGTTCGGAAAGGGAAATGCGAATGTTGCGGTCAAAGGCGATGGTTCCGTTTTGAACCTTTTTGAGCATGTTGAACGCGTACCGCATAACAGTGTACGATCCTAACAGAGCGGCGCGAAAACCGCGGCGAGCCTTTTCGATTTTTTTTGCCAGCTCGACTTCTTCTTCGCGAGTCAGCAGAGGCAGTTTTGCCATCTGGTTCATGTAGACTTTAACCGGGTCGGAGTTCCATCGACCTGTGTCGGGTTCGCTCGTTTCCTCTTCCAGGACAAACGTTTCTTCAGAAGCAGACTGGTCAGACCAAAGCTCTGATTCGTTGTCGGGGGAATCAAAAAGGGAATGATTTTTTTCAGACGGGTTTTCCAGAACGGCGTTTCCGGAATTCGAAAAAGACGAATTCAAACCTTGAGAATAAAAAGCTGTCATACCGACGCATCCTCCATGACGCTTCAGGGGTGAATTCCGAAAAACCAGGCGCTTTTACTAAAGATTTTTGTTTGCCGTGACGAAAAGTCAAATGCAAGAGTTTGGTAAACGATAATCTTTAAAAAGGCGGATTGTTTTCCGGATCGTCGCCGCGGTCGGTCCCGTCCGTGGGATCGCTTATGCCGTGACGCGTTCTTAAATTGTGAAGAATCTGGTCCCAGGGGATCTCAGCCTGTCCGGGGTCGGACTCCTGAATTTGTCCCAGAATCTCCTGTTTTTGCCGGTCAATTCGATAGTTTCTGAAATTAACCAGCAATTCGTTTAACGGCGCGAACGGGTCAGCAACCGGGGTTTGGCTGCCGGCGTCGAGCCGCTGAACGACCCACGCTTTCATACGCGGGTCTGCAAGGTTGTCCAAGAGGAACTCAACAGTGAATTCGTTTCCCTGATCAGTCCACAGTTGGATGAGTTGATAAGCCTGTCGAGCGGGGGCAAAGCGCAAATCCTCTGCCATAACGCTTTGATGAACCACCGGCCATGTTTGCGGATAGTTCAAAAGCAACTCGAACAGTTCGCGTTCAAAAGGCGTTTGAGTCCCCCATTCGGAAGGATACTCGCCGTTAAGAACGGCTTCTATATTTTGTTCCTGCGTTGTCTGTTCCGACTCGTCCGACTCGTCTGACCCGTCGTCGTAGTCGTCCCAATTGCGGCGGGGGTTTGCCTTGAGCTTTTGACGAAAATCTTTCAAACGAGCGATTACGTCAGACGGTTCCATACGAAACCGCACCGCCAAATTGAGCAGGATTTGATGTTCTCTGAATTTAGGATCAGCGCCGCGCGTTTGGGGATCCAATGGAATCTTTGCCATCAATTCCATAATCCTGTCCAGCGCCTGCTGCGCCCCGTGAATGTCGTTGTGGAGGTCTACGCCGCGAGTGTAAAAATCGACGGCGTGATCCAGCGCGCTTTTGCCTTTGGTCTGGATAAGCTCTTCCAGCTTGTCCTTTCCCCATGCTAACAGGTATTCTGCCGGATCTTTGGGAATTGACCCGTCCGGGGCTTGCTCTTGCGGAAGCGTTACAACCTGCAAGTCCATGTTTTGGGAAATGAACAGTTCCAAAACCTCGCTGGTTCGCTTCTGCCCGGCGGCGTCGCCGTCGAGCATTAAAATGACTTTGTCAACGTAATGACGCAGCGTTTCAATATGCTTTGACCCCAATGCCGTGCCGAGTACCGCGACTGTGTCGGTAAACCCGAACTGATGGCAGACGATGCAGTCCATATACCCTTCCACCACCAGGGCGCGCCGGCTGCGCGTCATTGACGTTTTGGCGACGTCCAGCCCATAAAGCTGTTTTCTTTTGGAAAACAGAGCCGTTTCCGGCGAGTTGATGTATTTTGCTTTGCTGACGACCGTCGTGTCGTCCATCATTCGTCCGCCAAAGGCGATGCACTGACCCATGGCGTTGTGAATCGGGAACATGACGCGATCTCTGAACCGATCGTACATGCCGCCGTAATTCCCGGAAGATAAAATGCCCGCTTCTGTCAGGAGCCGAATTCGGCGCGGAACGTTGTTGACTTTGCCGACCAGCCAGTTCTGCGGTTCCGGACAATATCCCAGCTGAAACTTCTCAATGCTTTCGTCTGTTATGCCTCGATTGCGAAGGTAGTTCCTCGCGCGTTCTCCCATCGGGTCATACAGCAAACTTTCGTGATACTGCTTTTCAACCCAGGAAAGGACTTTAAACAGCGTTTGACGCGGCGTGGATTTCTTTTCAGGGGGAGGCGGCGCAGGCTCTGGAGACGAAAAATTCGGTTCCAGAGGTAGGGGGGATTCAGTCAGGGGGGCGTTGTCTGAGGTAACGTTTGGGGCGTTTGACGAATCGTTTTCTGCCGACGTTGGTTTGGAGCTTAACAGCGGACCGTTGAGTTCTTCCGGGCTGGGTTCGTAGGCGTCGGCTTCTTCCGGGGCTTCGGACGGGTCAAAATGACGATGGCTAAATCCGCCTGACGATTTGTGATACTCCGGCAATTCGATGCCAGCCATTTCCGCCAGGATTCTCTTGGCTTCGGGGAAATCGCAGCCTTCCATCTTCATGACGAAGGAGAAGATATCCCCGCCGATGTCGCAGACCCAGCATTTGAACGACTGCCGTTCCGGGTTGACTTGCAAGCTTGGCTTGCGGTCGTCGTGCCACGGACAGCGCGCAACGAAAAGCCGCCCCTGACGCTGCAGGGGAAGATACTTGCCGACCAGGTCGACAATATCAATCTTTTCGCGAATCTGTTCTTTTATGTCGTCTGAGTAAAGCATCGGGTAAGCTCTTTTCGAGCAGGCAAAGCTCTAATATACACCAAAGGTCGAAATCGTGCAATCCCAATTTTCAGAAAAAATAAAAATTTTCTAAAAATTGAATATCCGGTCAAAAGTACGGATTGTAAATCTTTTCCCGCTCGACAGTTGTGCTTCCCATGTGTCCGGAATAGACAATCGTATTGTCAGGCAGGGTCAGTATCTGAGTTTTAATACTGTTGATCAGTTTTTCCGTATTGCCGTCGTAAAAGTCGGTTCGACCAATACTTCCAGCAAAGAGGACGTCGCCGCAGAAAAGCATTGTTTTTACCTTTCTGTAGGGTAAATCTTCTCGAAGAATATAGATAACGTGTCCGGCGGAATGCCCCGGGGTTTCTCGAACCTCGAATTTCAGACCCGCTAAAGACAAGACGTTGCCATGACTTACGGTTTTTTCCGCTGCGGGAATGGATTGAGGGGGACCGAAATGGAGCGACAGGTTGCCGTGCGGTTCTTCGAACTTGTCAGCGTCTTTTGCGCCGATGTACGTCGGAACGCCAGGAAACGCCTCGCGAAGCGCGGGAACTCCCTTAATGTGGTCATAATGCCCGTGAGTGCATAAAATCGCAACTGGCGTGAGCTGCTGGGATTGAAGCGTCGAAACAACCTCTTCGCCGGACATGCCAGGATCAATAACGACGCACTCTGAAGAACCCTCCAGATTGACGATGTACGCGTTTTGATCCATCTCGTTGTCGGTAATAGTTTGTATTTTAATAGTCATAGTAGTGGGGGGGAATTAGCAATTGTCAATTAGCAATTAGCAATTGACGCAAAGCGCCTCTCAATAATTGCTAATTGCTCATTGCTAATTGATAATTAAAGCTCTCGTTTCTCAAATTTGACTTCCTTAATAATGGAGTCGTCGCTCATCTTGTAAACGCGAATAACCAGTTCGCCGTCTTCAACGGTTCCGCTGATAACGGTAGCGGTGTCGTAGCGTTCGGCTAACGAGTGTCCTCCGCCGACAAACTGCGCCCACGGGCGGTCTTCGGTCGGTTCGTCGTAACGAAAATGGTGCATGTGAGCGGTTATGACCGCCTGAACGCCGTACTGTTTAAACAGCGGCGACCACATTTCAGAACATGGCTTTTGCCAGTAGGCGAATCCTTCCATAATGTTGCCGGGATTCGAATTCGGGTCACTGTCGAAAATCGGAATGTGACAGAACGCAACGATAAACGGCGCGGACTTGATTTCCGGACGTTCCAGCGTCTCTTTGAGCCATTGCGTTTGCAGTTCCCGATACGGCTCGAATTCCGCCAAGCCCTGGAAAACCGGGTGAGCGTCCGGCTTGTCTTCGCCGGTGTCCAAACCGATAAGAGCGACGTCGCCCATGCGAACGGCGAAGTTTCGCCCCAGTGACCAGTACTTGGAATCGCGTTCTTCCGGGTTCCGTTTGATGAGAACCTTGTCGATGTTTCTTACCCACGGGCCGCGGTTGTCGTGGTTGCCCGCCACAAACAGAATGCCGTAATCTTCAGCAATGGCGCATCCGCCGGGATTGAGCAGCGTTTGAACCGCGTACTGTTCCGAAGTCATTTCGCCCGTGTCGCCGTTCCAGAGCAGTACCGTCGGATTGAGGCTTTTGACCTTTTTGTCCAGAACCTTAAACGTCGGGAAATTGGCGTGAGTATCGTTAATCACGGCAAACGACGCCTTGGCTTTGTTGCCCAGCGTGGTAAACGAATGAACGGCGCTGAACTCCGGCTCGCCGACTGTAACTTTATAGGCGTTGGGATAGTCGACCGGGAGCGTCGCGGCGCGATAATAGTATTTCGTGTTCGGTTCCAGCCCGCGAATCCGAACGGACAGAACATTGTCCTGAATGGATCGCAGCGGCGGAACGCAGGCGTAAACTCTTTTTGCGTCCGACAGGTCTTCTTTGGTGGAGTATTCGACAAAACCGGCCGCGGGACCGTTAACGCCCCAGACTGCGCCGATCGACGTTTCCGCCGGAATTTGCAATACAACCGGCGTTGTAAAGAGCGACTTCTTTTCCGGAGCCGCGTCCTGAGCGAAAAGGGGAGCCGCAAAAACGGCAACAAGGGACAGGAAGGAAAGTAAGTGTTTCATGGCAATTATAAGGGTAGGGAGCTTTTAGCTTTTAGCTGCTAGCTATTAGCTTGGGGGTTAGCAGGTTAAAGCCAAGAACTCAAAACAAGAGGCTAAAAGCTAGAAGCTAGGAGCTAACAGCTTTCTTTTCTCGAATTTAACTTCTTTTATAATCGAATCGTCTTCGATTCTATAAACGCGAATTATCAGCTTGCCGTCTTCGACAGTTCCGTGAAAGACGGTTGCTGTTTTAGGACTTTTTCCGCCGCCGACAAAGTGAGTCCAGGGACGATCTTCTGTCGGTTCATCGCATCGATAGCGGTGTTTGTGGGCGGTTATAACCACCTGAACGCCGTGCTGACTGAACAGCTGTCCCCATTGGTACGAGGTCGCCCGGCTCCATACGAATTGACCGGGTTCAGCGCCGTCGCGGGGAATAATCATCGGGATGTGACAGAACGCGACGATGAACGGCGCGGATTTGATTTCCGGTCGTTCCAGCGTCTCTTTGAGCCATTGCGTTTGCAGTTCCCGATACGATTCGAACTCCGCCAAGCCCTGCAAGTCCGGGTTGTCGTCCGATTTGCTTTCGCCGGTATCCAAGCCGATTAAGGCAATGTCGCCCTGTCGAACGGCGAAGTTTCGACCCAGCGCCCAGTACTTGGAATCGCGTTCTTCCGGGTTCCGGGTCAGGAGAACAGTATCCAGATTTCTGACCCACGCCCCACGGTAGTCGTGGTTGCCGGGAACGAACAGGAACGCGTAGTTCTCCGCCATCGCTCGACCCGTCAGATTGAGAATCGAATTGATTGTTTTTTCCTCGGATTTATACTGGTCTGCGGCGTCGCCGTTCCAAATGACAACCGGCGGCTGAAGCGCTTTGAGCTTTTTGTGAACCGCTTTGACGGTGTCGTATTCTGAATGAGTGTCGTTGATTACGGCAAACGACGACTGTGCTTTTTCGCCCATCGTTGTAAACGAATGAACAGCGCTGAATTCCGGCTTTCCCACTTTGACGTGGTAAGCGTTGGGATAGTCCACCGGCATGGTCGCGGCGCGATAGTAGTATTTTGTGTTCGGCTCCAGACCGCGAATTCTGACAGACAGAACCTTTTCCTGAATCGAGCGCAGCGGCGGAACGCAGGCGTAGACTCTTTTCGCGTCCGACAGGTCTTCGTTGGTTGAATACTCGACAAACCCCGCTGCCGGACCGTTAACGCCCCAAACCGCGCCGATTGACGTTTCAGACGGAATCTGAAGGAAAACCGGCGTTGTAAACAGCGATGTTTTTTCTGCGTCGTCTGCGTATAGCGGAACCGTCAAAACGGCGATCAGGGTCAGCAGGGATAGTATATGTTTCATGTCAGTTGGAAGCGGCAAGCGATTACCCAGATTATTATTCATACATTATACTGGAGAAGCAAAACAAATGCAAGGGGGGCGGACGGCGACGCCCTCTTGCAATCTGTTTTTGATTATCTTATAATAAATGAAAAGTTTAGACGCTTGAGAGCTGAAGCGCTGTGTTTTTTCTCCTTAACTATTTACCCTAAAATCATGAAATATTTCATATCCACCGCTTTGTTAGTCATGACGCTTGTTGCAACCTGTAATGCGGCGAACGATTATCAGGAACTCATCGCCAATTCCGAGGCGCGAGTTTATCAAGGCTCAAACGGCGCGAAACTGCCGTACCGTCTGTTCAAGCCGGACAACTACGATCCGAGCAAGTCGTACCCGTTGATTATTTTCCTTCACGGAGCGGGCAGCCGCGGGACTGACAACGTCAAACACATGACCAATTGCCAGTTCCTGACGCTTATCAGCGGCGAGAATCGGGTTAAACATCCCGCGTTCCTGATAGCTCCTCAATGCCCGGCGGGAAAACGCTGGTGTGAAACGGACTGGTCGGCAAGAACCGCTCACAAAACGCCAGCCGTCCCGTCGGAAAGCATGGCGTGTCTGCTAGAGCTGGTAGACGAATTGCGAAAGGAATTCCCGCTCGACAAATCCCGGCTGTACGTGCTGGGGACGTCGATGGGTGGATACGGAACCTGCGATTTCGTTTGCCGGCGCGGGAACGAGGTGGCTGCGTACGTTCCCGTCTGCGGCGGCGCGGACAACGAGAAAATCTGCCAGTTCAAAAACGCCAAAGGCTGGTTCTTCCACGGCGATAAAGACGCCTCTGTTCCGGTCGAACGCTCTCGCAGCGCCGTCGCCGCGCTCAAAGCCGCCGGCTGCGACATCAGGTATACGGAACTGCCCGGCCGCGGACACAACATCTGGACTGAAGCCTACGACACGCCCGGTTTAGCCGAATGGCTCTTTGAACAAAAACTGAAGTAAGACCGCTTAATCAACCTATTCAAACGTTTTTAACGCCGTTGAGACAATTCATGAAAAAGTCCCTTATTCCTGCCGTTGTTCTTTGTTTGTTACAGTCCGCTTTTTGCTGGGCGAGCGAGTCCTCAGACTGGCTGATCAATCCGAAACCGTATGCGTCAAATATTCAAATATCGGACGATTCCAGCGTCGTTGTTTTGGAAAACGGTTTGGCGCGCCGAGAAATCGTTACTAAACCCGGAGCGGCAACCGTCAGTTTAAAAAACCTTGTCAGCGAAGAAGAGTTCATTCGCGCCACTGCGCCTGAAGGCAAGCTGACAATCAACGGTAAAGCGTATTCCATCGGCGGTTTGACCGGTCAGCCCGTCCAGAATTATCTCAAGCCGGACTGGATTGCTTCTTCCAAGCCTGCCGATAGCCCCTGGACGTTTGAATCCGCTCGCATTGAACCTGTCGCCAAACCGTTTGACTGGAAAAAGCATCCTGAATGGATGGGGCAAGACTACGACTGGCCGCCAAAAGGAAAACGCGTTGTTTTGACGTTTCAGCCGACAAAGCCGGAATTGCCTAAAGTCGA
Source organism: Thermoguttaceae bacterium (assembly GCA_017407125.1). GTDB lineage: Bacteria > Planctomycetota > Planctomycetia > Pirellulales > Thermoguttaceae > RUG11551. The sequence goes on along the minus strand of JAFQXE010000006.1, from coordinate 43,757 downwards.
AATTCATTACGAAATCTACGATGGAATTCCCGCTTTTTGCAAATGGATAGTTGTTACAAATACGACCGATAAAGAGATGATCGTTGACAGTTTTACCGTCGAATTTTTGAAGCTGGTCGAACAGGCGTCGCACGTAGACGGAATCCTTCCATTTACCGTTCAAAATATTTATGTGGTCAGCGACTATGCGTATGGGTGCATGCTGCCAACTCTGGAAAACTGCCGGGCGGGTCGATTTACAAGCGATCCGGGATACGTGACTCAAGTCAACTATTTGAAACAGGAAATTTGCCTCTTGGAGTGCTCCCCGGAACTGGGGCCTGCTCAGCGTCTTCAACCGGGCGAAACGTTTGAAACGTATCGGATCTACGAGCTCCTGTTTGATTCCACAGACCGTCAGCGGCGTTCCCTGTCCGTAGCAAGGCTGTATCGAACGCTTGCTCCGTGGACAAACGAGAACCCGCTCATGTTCCATAAAACGACGGCGAATCCGGAACAGATTCGAGAAGGAATCGAACAGTGCAAGGCGACCGGGTTCGAGATGATAATTATGAGTTTCGGTTCCGGTTTCAATCTGGAAAGCAAAGACCCGAAATATCGAGCCGTTTATAAACAGCTGGCGGACGAAGCGCGAAACGCTGGTCTGGCGCTGGGCGGGTATTCTTTGACGGCGTCCCGAAACGCAGGTACGCGGGAAGACAATGTTCACAACCCCAGCCCACGATACCATTGCGGACCGTGTCTGGGGTCCGCATGGGGAAAAGATTATCACAATACGCTCAAAACGTTTATGGCTGAAGCAGGATTTCAGGTTTTTGAGAACGATGGCCCGTATCCCGGCGACTTCTGCGAGGCGACCAATCATCCCGGACATCGTAACAAATCGGATTCTATTTGGGTTCAGTGGAAAGCGCAGGCGGACTTGTACAAATTCTGTCGTACGAACGGGATTTACGTCAACCAGCCTGACGGCTATTTCTTCTCCGGCGGGAATAAAACCGGCATGGGATACCGCGAAACTAACTGGTCTTTGCCGCGGGCGGAACAGCTGATTATCGAACGTCAAAACATCTACGACGGCACGTGGGACAAGACGTGTTCAATGGGCTGGATGTTTGTCCCTTTGACCCAATATCACGGCGGAGGCGCCGCGGCAACGATTGAACCGCTGCGCGAACATCTGCCTCATTACGATGGACGATTCGCCAACCTGATAGGCGCAGGCGTTCAGGCGTGCTATCGCGGACCGCGGTTGTATGACGCGCCCGAAACGTTGGCTGTCGTGAAGAAATGGGTCGATTTCTACAAAGCCCATAGACAGGTTCTCGACGCTGATTTTATCCATTTGCGCCGGGCAGACGGACGCGATTGGGACGGCTGGCTCAAAGTCAATCCGCAAGCAAAGGAAAAGGGCTTGGCGTTCTTCTACAATCCGCTGACCGAGCCGATTGAACGAACGATTTCCGTTCCGCTTTACTATACCGGTCTGACCGATAAAGCAACCGCTGCCGTCAACGGACTTAACCCGCAAACGGTTCCGCTGGACGCTCAATGCAACGCTAAAATGACGATAACAATTCCGGCAGAAGGCTACGTCTGGGTTCTGTTCACAGAATAAACCTCTTAGCCTTTACGGCGGCGTGGAGCTGTCGAAGCCGCTTTGTCCTGTAGATAATCTGTGCTGCAGCCGAAACCCTTCTCGGGTCGCGGACGAAGTCCGCCGAAGAATTTAGCCGCAAAGGACGCAAAGAACGCATAGTTTTGAAAACTTTGCGAATCTCCTCCGCGGCTCCGCAACTCCGCGTGAGATTTGCTCGGGCGTTTCGCACCCCGGTTTTGTTCGCCTGTCGGCGAATGCGTAATTCCGCTCCCGATGGTCGTTCCATTACCGCCTTTCATTTCTTTGCGAACTTCGCGTGAGAATTTTCCTGGGGCTTACGCATCCCGGCTCGCCGACCGTATTCCATTTTCTTTGCGTTCTTTGCGGCTAAATTCAAAAACTTTAGTAAAGGAACGGGGCGCTCTTGCAATTCGTTTTTGATTGTTCTATAATAGACGTCAGACCTTTAGCGCTTAAAGCGTGTATTTTCGTTTACCCTATATATAGCAACTATCCCATGAAACACTTAAAGAATTTCCTTGCAGCAATCGTCGCTGTCGCAGCGTTGGCGTCTTCCGTTTCGGCGGAAGAATGTCCGTTGTTTCCCGTTCCGAAACAGTGGACGGATTTAAACTCTCAATGGACGCTGGAGAAAACGGCGATTGTCGTTTCTTTAGATGGCTTGTCTGAACGAGAGAAAACATCGGCGCAGTTCGCCGCCCAGCGGTTGCAGACGCACGTTAAAAACCGGTTCAAGCAAACGCTCCCGATTCTGACAGGTACGCAAGCGGCGGAGTACAAAACGATTCTCAGCATCTCCGTTCAGCCCAAAGAGGACGGCAAGCTCAACGGGTTTGCCATCTCCTTTACCGAGTCGGACGGCGTCAATACGGCAAACGTGGTCGGGAACGACGTCAACGGCGCGATCTACGGCTCGGACGTCCTTTTTGATATGATGTCCAAGTCCGACGGCGGCGCGATTGTCCTGAAGAAGATTCAGGTCGAAGACTGGCCCAGCATTCCGTATCGCGGACGCCCGCATTTTGTCATGATGGAAAATCTCGTTCCCGGCGCGCTGGACGCCTACGCTTGGGCGAGAATAAACTATATTGACGTCCGGGACAACCCGACGTACAAGGTCAACGACGTCTATCCCAACCGCGCCGCCCCGATGGGATTCATGCCGGGCGTTGCGATTGACAACCAGAACGTCAGCATGGCAATTCGGGAAGCGCATCGACGAGGCATGTTCGTTTACGGCTGCGTCGCGGCGGCGACAAACAAAAAAGCCTCCGGGATTATCGCCGGGTTCGACAAGATTTCAGAAGACGGTTTCTACGACGAAGTCAACAAGACGTTTGAACAGCTTGTCGACCTGGGTTGTGACGGGCTGTGGCTATCCTTTGACGACATTGGCAAGGGAACCGACCCGAAAAGCGCGGTCAAGAATTTTCTCGAACTGGGGAAAAAGCACGGCATTACCGGTCGTTCGCTGGCGTACACGCCGCCCGTGGGCGATTACCAGAAAATGGACACAAAGTTCAACTGGGAAATGAGCAAAGAGCCGGGATTCAACGAGATTCAATGGTACTTCACCCGCGTTCCGAGTCAGGGCGATTTTGAGATGTCGCAAAAGATGGGGCTGAAAGTTCGTCCCGCCTGGTGGCATAATTTGATTGGTCTTCGCGGCGGGTTCGCCAACAACGGGAACATTGCTGTTACGCTTAGAAAAGGCGCGGTCGATCTGCCTCGCAAACAGGCGTCCGACCCGACGGCGCCGTATACGTGGGAAACGTACCCGGACGCCGTTCCGCTCCCGGCGTATATTGAACTGCAGCCTCTTGCCGCCGGCTGGGGCGCGCCGAGTTACGAGTATTTGAAATCCGCTCCGCAGTACGTCGATAATGTGATGCTGTTCTGCATCGGCGGCGGCTGGCCGGAAGAGTATCTTGTCGGCATGTTTGGAATCTGGGCGTGGGCGCCGGAAACTCACGACTGGGACAGGATGAGAACGAGCGTCTATTCTTACGTCTACGGTCCGGAAATGGCTCAGACGGCGCGCGAGTTTGACGACGCGATAGTTGAACTCAAATCGCTCTATAAAATGCCGGTTCGCCGATGTTTTGAGAACAAAGGCTGGCCCTGTCAGCTCAAAAACCCGGCGGACAAAGACAAGGCCCTGGCGATTATTGCCAAGCTGGAATCGCTTTCCAAAGAGCTGACTCAGAACGCGCCAAACGGTTCTGCTATTGACCCGCAGCGGCTGGAATACATCTACCTGGAACCGATGCGCGCCGTCGTCCGGTACGCTCGAACGATGACGGAACTGGAATATCCCGACGCCCTGTTCGCGGAAGTCAAAGCCGACGTTGCGAAACTCAAAAAGGGCGAACTGGACGAATCCGGGCGAGCGGAACTGCAACGCAAATTCGACCGTCTCGGCGCGATTGTTACAAACATCGAAACGACGCTCTCGGAACTGAAGATAATCAATTCCTACGCCGCCCACTGGCGAAAACTGATTAACGATCTGAGAAACTCTGTAAAGTAAGGCGTCAAGCTATATATAGAAAGAATTCAAGACGGCAAACAGCGCCTATGCAAGTTATGAGTGGTAAGTGAAAAAGGCGCAAACGCGAATTCCACTTACCACTAACAACTTACAACGGACTGCTTATTACTTGACGTACCGCAGACGATAAAAATGATTGACGATGGCGTCGGACGCCTGGGCGGAACCGTGGGTTCCTTTGCCTTCTTTTGTATTATGCGCACCGTGATCGGGACTGAAGACGGAGACGTAATTTTTATCCGCCCACGCCTGGTCGGCGACTTCAACCAGTTCAGTATAATAACGAATCGAATCTTTCATTGCTGCAAGCGACTTCTCAGCAAAAACGCCGTTGGCGTGCATGGTCGAATCGTAATTCCCATCGTAACAGACGATTAAATCGTAGTTGTTTTCCTGCAAGAGCTTTTTGGCGGTTGCAACGGATTCCTCGGAATTTTTCGTCGTGTAGAAGTCCGCCTGATGTCCGCGGAAAATGAGGTCAATGCTGCAGTTCTTCTCCGCAATGACGGCGCATTTCTTTCCCGCTTTGGAAAAGGCGTCGAACAGGGTTTCGACTTTAATCGGGTTGGGCTTGTACTTGTCGTTGTACTGAAGAATTCCATGAACCTCGGGCGGGCATCCGGTAAAAATCGCGCCGAAACAAACGGGCGTCACACTCGGCAGGACGTTTGCCGCCGTTACAACGTGCGTGGACGCCGCGTAAACGGGCTTCCAGTCTTCCTGATACTTTTTAACAATAAATTTCCCTGTCGCGTCCGGACAGAAGATAAGAACCTTCTCCATCGTTGGCTTGTCCTTTGCCGCGGTGAGAATAAAGTCCATCGGCTTAGCGACGCAGTCCTTTGGCGCATCGACGCCGCACAGAGCGCAAATCGTCGGCGTTGCCTGAGCGGTCGAGTACGACAAACCGTGCTTTTTCATTAAAACCGTCAAACCGTTGTCAGCGTCTTGAGCCAACGCCGGAATGGAGAGGACGAGAGTCAGGATTAAAGTCAGGAAATGTTTCATGATAGTTGTGGGTTGATGGGAATTAGCAATTAGCAATTTGCAATTAGCAATTACGCAAAGCGCTTCAATAATTGCCAATTGATAATTGACAATTGCTAATTATTGACAGCTTCCGATAATCTCTTTAACGGAGTTCGCGCCGAGGACGTCCAAGGCAGCGGGGAGTGCGTCGACAATTTCCATCGTTGCGGTGGGACGATAGAAGTTTGCCGTGCCGACTTCAAACGCCGTCGCGCCGGCAACAAGGAATTCCATGGCATCGTCGATGGTTTCGATCCCGCCGATTCCGATAACCGGAATTGTAACAGCGTGAGCGACTTGATAAACCATTCTCAGCGCAATCGGCTTGATTGCCGGACCGCTCAAGCCGCCCATGCGGTTACCCAATCGCGGGCGGCGATTCTTCCAGTCGATTGCCATGCCTAAAACCGTGTTGATTAAACAGACAGCGTCTGCGCCGCCGTTTTGAGCCGCTTTGGCAATCACGGTTATATCGGACACGTTCGGCGTCAGTTTGACAAACAACGGCATGGAAATCGCGTTCCGAACGGACGAAACCAGCTTTTCGCACAACGCCGGGTCTTTGCCGAAGTCCGTACCGTGGGCGACGTTCGGGCAGGAGATGTTCATTTCAAAGGCGACGATAGAACCTCCGTCCTGTTTGCACGCGTTTTCCAGACTCTGCGCCATAGAGACGTAATCGTCGGCGTTTTCTCCGGCGAACGAGATAACAACCGGACACGGCAGACTTTGATAGTACGGCAGCTTGGACGTCAGGAAGGAGTCCAAGCCGTCGTTATCCAAGCCGATGGCATTGAGCAATCCAGCCGTCGTTTCGACCGTTCTGGGCGGAGCGTTGCCCTGCCGCGGCGCTCGGGTTATTGTTTTGGGAACGACCGCGCCAAGTTTGGATATATCCACCAAATCCGTCGCCTCTTTGACGTTGCCAAACGCGCCGGACGCCGTCATGACCGGATTATTTAATGTAACAGAACCGATTGATACTGAAAGATCTTTCATCTGCTCCTAACTCTCAATAAACACTCCGTAGGCTCGGAATTTGGCGTAACGCTGTTCAACCAAAACGTCCGGCTTGATTCGCTGGAGTTCTCGGAGCGTGTTTTTCAAATACAGTTTTAAGTTGGACGCCATAACAGGCGCGTCGCGATGGGCGCCGCCAAGCGGTTCAGGAATGACAGCGTCAATGACCTTAAGCCGCATCAGGTCTTTGGCGGTCATTTTGAGGGCTTGCGCCGCTTCCTGTTTGAATTCGCCGCTTTTCCACAAAATTCCCGCGCAGCCTTCCGGACTAATCACAGAATAATACGAATTCTCCAGCATGGCGATTCTGTCGCCAACGCCGATAGCCAACGCGCCGCCAGACCCGCCTTCGCCAATCACGACGCAAATAATCGGCGTTGCCAGCTGAGACATGAGAAACATGGACTCGGCAATAACCCACGCCTGACCGCGCTCTTCGGCGTCAATTCCCGGCCATGCGCCCGGCGTGTCGATAAAGCAGATAATCGGCATGTGGAACTTCGCCGCCATTTTCATGTTTCGCATGGCTTTTCGATACCCTTCCGGGTGCGGGCATCCAAACGAACAGGCGTTTTTCTCTGCGATGCCGCGTCCTTTGTGCTGACCGATAACCATCACTTTCTGACCGTCCAGTTTAGCCCAGCCGGTTTTAATCGCGTGGTCGTCGCCAAAAAAGCGGTCCCCGTGAAGCTCAACAAACTCGTCAAAACAGAGATTAATATAGTCGCCCGCCAGAGGTCTGTCCTGATGACGGGACGTTTCCACCGTTTCCCACGGCGTCAAATTAGCGTAGACGTTTTTTTTCAGTTCGATTAATTCGCGGCGCAAACGGGTAAGCGTTTCTTTCATTTCGGGAGAGGAAGCCGCTTTTTCGTTTAGCTCGCTGATTTGCGATTCCAGTTCATAAATAGGACGTTCAAACGACAGGCAAAATTCGGGAATAGTCATGGAAGTTGTGTTTTACAAGCTGCATATTGCAACTTCTTACTCCAGTGGTTTTAATGGAGTATGAATAAAAAACTTGATTTTATTTAACGTTTCGAGCAATTCCGACATGGATTTGAATCGATTGTCCGGATTTTTGCTCATCATTTTACGAATAACGTCGTTAAACGGCTTTGAAACGTTTCCGTTTTGTTCAATCACGTTGGGGATAGGACCGGTTAAATGAAGCTGAAGGACTTCGTCTCGACCTCCAACGTATGGCGGACGCCCGGAAAGCAGTTCAAAAAACGTGCAGCCCAGGCTGTACATGTCAGCGCGAGTATCCAAAGACGGCAGCGCCCGAATCTGTTCCGGCGACATGTAACTGCGAGTTCCCTGAATTTTCGGTTTTCCTCGAAACATCGACGCAAAAAAACCTGTTTTTAAAGCGATAGCAAAGTCAATCAGGCGAACGTCGTTGTCTGCATTGAGCATAAAGTTGGATGGTTTGACGTCCCGATGAACGTAGCCCTTTTTATGCATGTCTGACAAGGCTAGAACCATCTGAGGAATGACGTCCGGAAGACGCCAGCCCAAATGCTTCATACCGCTTTCGAGCTGCGTTTTCAGGCTTACTCCAGTAAACCATTCCAGCGCCAAAAAAGGATCGCCTCGGCTATCCGTTGAAAATTCAATCGGTAAAATGCAAAACCGTGAGTTTAGCTTGCTGCCGACAGCGTATTCATTTTTGAGCAGTTCGATTTCTTCAGCAACTCGACGTCGTTCCGGCAATAGGCGCTTAAGTGCAACGAGCTGACCCGTATGCGGGTTTTGCGCTTGCCATAACTGGCACGACTGACCGGTGTTTATCAACTTCACCAGACAGTACGAACCAACGAACGACTTCGTAAGTTTGTTTCCTGAATTCATCTATATTCGGATAATTCCGTTTCAACGCCGAAACTTACATACATTCTGCTGACAGGGGATAATTTACAGCAGAATATTGTAAAGTAATCTCTTAATCGACATTTCAATAGTTTAACATCAAAACATCTCTTCTTATACCCTATATTTTAAACCAAAAATATTTTTATGCAAGTGAACGCAGCGTATATTTTGAAAGAAATTTAAGAAAATAAAGTAAAATAGATAATTTAGGGTTGTTGAAAAGAAACGCAAATCGCCAATATTGTCTAACTGTTCTGTAAAAAACTGGCGTAAATTACCTGAATTAATATTTTTATGTCTCTTTTATCTGAAACTGGGAAATACACATAAAATTTTCTGAAAAAATCGATTTTTACTCTGGAAGTAGAAAATTGATATTGCACCAAAAGGCGTTTCGGGGTAAAGTACCACAAGCGCAATTTTGGCGCCGCCGTGGCTATTGGTAAACAGATGAACATATTCGTCCTGACTGTTTGCGCCTGGTCCGCGCCGGTCAGGATTTTATCCCAAGCCATCGTATTTCACTCACGCAAATCACAAAACATTTTCAATTTACAACCCCTTCGGAGAACATCGCCATGAGTATTTTTTCGTTGTTTAAAAACAATCGCCGCTCAACCGCTCGCAACTTCAAACGAACGCTTCAGTTGGAATCGTTGGAAGAACGTCAGCTGCTGACCGTCGCTATGGATTTGGTTTTGGATCCGTCAGACATCAACATTTCCGGTCAGCTCGCTCCCGCCATGGCGGATGAACCGGTTGTCTGGGACGAATCCTGGGAAACGCCGTCGCTGGTTGTAACCACGACAGAGTCCACCGTAGACGAGACGGACGGCTTGATTTCTCTCCAGGAAGCGCTCTCCTACGCAAACACAACTTTCGATATGCCGGAGCCGGAAGAAGACGTTACTCTCGGCCCGCTGACGCTCGTCGATCTCTCCAAATCAACTTTGGGCGAACTGCCGGACGGCGAAAGCGATTACGTGTTCAATATTGACGAAGTCGTCGCTCTGGACAACAATCTGAACATTCGCGCTAACGGCATTTCCGTCGTTTTGAACCTGACTGGCGACGGCTCGTTTGACGAAACCAACGGAACGCTCAAGCTGACGACTCGCAACGGCGGTCGAATTCAGCTCGTTCAAGACGGCGAAACGATCTACGACAGCGCGTGGGAATTCCGCGGCATGACCGATACGATCGAAATCAACACGACGGACGACGTGCTCTACGATTTCGACAACACCGACGGCGTCATTTCCCTGCGTGAAGCGATGGACAACTACTCTGGCTTGACCTATCGCGAATACGCCGAAGGAAATTCGTACAAAACGCTGGCGCAAGCCTTTGAATTTGTCGGCAATGATGAAGGCGACGAGTTCGTCATGCAGGACAGCCTGTACTTCGGCGAGTTCACCGTCCTTGACGGAAACGGCATCGTCATCACCTCCGATTACAGCTGCGGAATCGTCATCGATTCGTTTGTTACGCTGGAAAATCTGACAATCTCCGGCGTTGAGCTGTATGTTACAGAAAACGGAGTCCTGTCAACGGACAACGTCGAACTGAACAATCTCGACATTATCAACGACGGCTCTTTGAGCCTGACGGGCGTAACGTTCACCGGCGATTTCGGCTTTACTCCGGAAGACAGCTACGGCGACAGCAATACGTACGCTTTGATTGTCAACGAAGGATATCTGTATCTGGAAGACTGCACGTTCGAGAACATTTGGTTTGATTTCAGCTCTTACGAATTTGAAGATTACGACGACGCGAATCTCAACGTTACAATTGCCGCTGTCGCCAACCTCGGCGGTGTGACAGAAATCGTCAATAGCCGCTTCGTCAACAACTACGTTACCGTCAACGCCGTTCACGGAGACGTTGACGCGACCTTTGCCGTCGTCTATACGGAAGGAAACGGCGAAGAAACCTCCGGTCGAACGACGGTCTCCCGTACCGTCATTGCGGAAAACACGCTCGACGCCTACTCCAAGCACGGCGACGTCAGCGCGACCATTGCCGGCATTTACGCCGACAACGCGACGACCGTTTTGTTCTCCACGCTCATTTACGGTCAGGAAGCGACAGCCGCAACAAAATACGGCGACGTCAATTCTCAGGACGACGATTACAAGGGCTTGACCGCTGAAGCAACCGGTCTGACCGCCCGCTGGGAAGACACGTTCATCGTCAACTCGACGATTCTCGATACGATTTCTCTCTATCGTTCTGAAGGGTACGTCGTCAACACGATTTACAACGAAACAGACTTCGTTCGCAGCGGATTTTACTTTGACGACGTAGAAGGTTACAACTACAACCTGACGACTCTGGAAGACTGGACGGAAATCTTCCCGTTCTGGGACGCCGAAGAAGGAACCTTCACCGACGGCAATTACAAGATTTACGCTGACAACGTCAATATCGTCGACGCTGGCAACAACGATTTCGTCGACGCCTACGTTTCCCGATTCCTGCTGGTTGATATGTCCCTTGACCTGCTGGGGAACGACCGCATTATCAACGACGTTGTCGATATCGGCGCGGTTGAATCGAACGCCGTTCGTCTCAACGAAGAATCGCTCGCTCCGTCCGCGTTGGCTCAGCCCGACGAAGCCGGTTTGACGGCAATCGATTTCTCCTGGGGTTCCGAAGAAATCCAAAGCGATCTGGTTACGTACATGGTTCGCTACAAGCTCGCCTCCGACGCTGACGAAGACGCCAACTGGACGGTTATCGACACGCCGTTCAACATGAACAATCTGCCTGACGGCGTTACGTACGACGCTGACACAATGCGTTACACCTGGACCGTTGAAGGTCTGGAACCGGGCAGAACGCTGTACGACTTCGCCGTCTTCGGCATTGGCGACAGAATCGATTATCTGGATTCCGCCGATTGGGTTTCGACACAGGAAACCACTCGCGAACAGATCTGGACGCCCAAATACCCGCAAGCCGCTCCGCAGTCTGAAACGGCTATCACAATCACCTGGGTTACCGATCCCCGCGCTGTCGCGTACGAAATCGTTTATTATCCCACCGACGACCCCGAGGCTGTTACAACTCTGTACGTTGAACCGGGCGACGGCGGCGTTACCCTTTCCGAAAAGAAGGGCGTTTGGGGCGCGGCTTACACCATCAACGGACTGGAAGAAAGCGTTGGATACACAATCAACTGGCGTTCTCTGAGCGAATACGGATACACCGGCTACGGCGACGATTACCTGCTCAACTCCGATTGGGTTACCGCTGTTACATCCACCAAGACCGTTCTCGACATCCCGGTTATCAACGACGAATTCGAGAACTCACTGACCACCCTCGACATCAGCTGGACCGAATCCGACGGCGCGTCCCGTTACGTTATTGAGATGATTGTCGCGCCCGATCCCACCGTTGGACCGGACTGGACGGACGCTCAGGTATTCTACTCTGACGACAACACGCTCGGCGTTACCGGCCTGGACGAAGCGACGGAATACCTGTTCCGCGTCAAGGCGACTGGCAACTCTCGTCTGTACGTCGATTCCGACTGGAGCGATCCGAAGGCGTTCTCCACGCTCATTCAGCTCGACGCTCCGGAACTGGACGTCAATTCCGTCTTTGTAACAGAATTCACAACCGACACGCTCGAGGTTTCCTGGACGCTGCCGGACGAAGCGATTGACTATACACTCTACATGTTTGACGGCTCCGATTTCGTCGAACTGACCGAAGACAACTTCCCGGAATTGGGTCTGGAATTCGACGGCGATTCCGTTATCATTTCCGGCTTGGACGCGTCCACCGAATACACGTTCCAGATTATCGCCGAGGGCGAAGAACAGGTTTACGCTCCTTCCAGCGCGATCGCGACCGGCGTTACGCCGACAGCCGTTGACGTCCCGGTTCTTCAGTGGGAAGACAACCTGGACGGCACAGCAGTCGTTTCCTGGGACGACGTTGAACACGCTGTTGAATACGTTGTCGACGGCGACGCTCAGGATGAAACCTACCTCACAACGGACGAAATCGCAACGGACGCCTCCACGACCATTACCGTCTACGCCCGCGGCGATCAGAGCGAAAATTACGCCAGTTCCGACACCGCGTCCTTGACGCTCCAGCGTCTGGAAGCTCCGGAAAATCTGGAAGCTGCGCCGGTCAACGACGGAGTCAACGGATCCACTCAAATCGTCGTTACCTGGGACGCTGTCGATAACGACTGGGTTACCGGCTATCGTCTGGGCGTTCAGCTTGGCAACGATTGGACCTACTATACCACCGACGCTACGGAATACACGGTTACAAACCTCACGCCGGGTACAGGCTACACGTTTATCGTTCAGACGCTGTCCGAATCCGGCAACGCTGGCGGCATGCTCGTTTCGGAATTCTCCGACGCTGCCGACGCCACGACCAAGGAAGCCCCGTACGCGCCGACTGCTCTCATTGCCGACGCCACCGGCTTGCATCAGATTGAACTGACCTGGCAGGAAGCCGCCGACGCTGACGACACCTACTGGTACGTTATCGAAGCCTACACGTTTGACGACGACGCTCTGTTTGCCGTCAAGGGTCAGGACGAATCCATTACCGGCGAGTCCTTCCTCTTCACCGGTCTGGACGAAGACACCACGTACTACTTCAAGATTTACGCTTTCAGTTCCGACACCGACACGTTTGAAGGCTCCTCCGCCGCTGTCGATTCCAACGAAGACACGACCTGGATTCAGCTGCTCACTCCGGAACTGGAACTGGGCGCAATTTCCATGAGCTCAATCGAACTGGTCTGGACGGACGCCAACGATTCCGCCGACGTCGACGCCTATCGCATTTCCTACACGACCGACACGAACGACGGCGAAACCGTTATCTTCGTTGACGCCGACGAAACCAGCTGCATCGTTACCGGTTTGACCTCCGGCACTCAGTACACGTTCAGCATTCAGGCATTGGGAATTGACGATCGATCCGTCGATTCCGGCGTTGACACTCTCGACCCGATTTACACCAACGATCAGCTGGCTCAACCCGCCAACGCCGACGCTGTTGGAACCAGCACAACGTCAATCCTGGTAACGTGGGACGCGGTAGACGGCGCGGAATTCGGCTACACTGTTACATGTAACACGCTGCCGCAAGGCGCTTCAATTGTTGTCAACAACGACGCCTGCACCGCAGTCGTTACCGGCTTGAACAGCGACACGCTTTACGAATTCGAGATTTACGCCAACGGCGGAACGACCGCTGACGGACGCGTCCTGCTGCAAAGCGACAGCGCCGACGCGGAAGCCCAGACTTGGCGCAAGCTCACGATTCAGTCTCTGGCTGCCGACGTCGAAGAAACGACTGTTACAGTCAGCTGGGTCAGCCCGGAAGGCGACCTGCCGTACGTCGATTACTACGTCTGGCAGTATCGCGCCACCGGTTCTTCCACCTGGTCTAACTTGATTCAATCCGAAGATACGGAAGACTCCTTCGACGGCGCTATCAACACGACTTATCAGGTTCGCGTCAAGGCGATCAGCGCTCAGGGCGAAGACGGCAACTCCGAATGGGCGTACCTGAGAAACGTCAAGACCTGGGACAAACTGACCGCCAACGTCGACGCCGAAGCGGCTGGAACGCAGGTTATCACTGTCTCCTGGGACGCTGTCAGCGCGCAGTCTGACGTTTACTACTCGCTGTACTACACCGAAGGCAATACCGACGAATTCGATCCTCAAACCTGGACGGAAGTCGACCTGACCGACGTTGCGCTCGCCGGCGGCGTTTACTCGATTGACGTAACAGGCTTGACCGCGGAAACGACCTACTCCTTCGCTCTGTTTGCTGAAGCGGACGGATACATTGACGCCGACCCGGCGTTTGACGTTGCCACGACTTGGGCGGTTGCCCCGATTACCGACAATCTGGTAATCACCGCAACAGCCAACGGTCAGACGATTACCGTTGATTGGGACGACGTTGACGGCGCGGCTTACTACAAGGTTGAATACACTTGGACGAGCATTGCCGGCGACGACTGCGAAGATTACTATGAAACAACCGATTCGCAAGCCGTTTTTGAAGGTCTGGAACCGGGCGTTGAATACACCTTCCAAGTTATCGCTTATCCGGACGACGCCGACGTTGACCACGAAGAAGCGTACTCCAACTTCGCCAGCGCGACGACCGACAAGATCAAGCTTGATTCGCCCGACGGCAAAGCCGCTCCGACCAGCTCCAACAACGGCATCAGCGTCTCTTGGGACGCGGTCGACAACGCCTCCGGCTACCAGGTCAAATGGCGCATTTCCGGCTCTCATTCCTCCTGGAATACTTCCGGCGTTCTCGACGCGGACGAACTCAGCTTCGCGATTGAAAACGTTATCGACGCCTCAACCTACGAAATTCAGGTTACTGCGATCGGCGACGGCGATCATTACACCGATTCCAACCCGACCCGTCTGACCTGCAGACTGGTTCAGATTGATCTCGACGCCGTTGTTGTTACAACCAAATCCAACGCGACCGACACTCAGAAACCGGAAAGCGTTCCGCAGATTGACGAATGGACGCCGGCGTTCCTGGAACTCTGGACAAGCGATATTGTCGGTTTGGTTGAAGGACGCGAAATGGTTGCGACCATCGAAATCAACGAAAACTACGAGTTCGGCGGCGTCCTCGACCTGCCGGGAACCACGGTTGACGTTTCCGACGATGGAACGATTGTTACAATCACCATTGACGTTGACTACAACTACGGCGCCGACGAAGACGCCCTGTTGGCTCAGATCAAGCTCACGCCGAAATCTCAGGCTGACGGCAACGACGACGAAAACGGCATCGCTCTCGACGGCGTCGAAGACGATCTGGTTCTGACCGACGTTGACGGCTATCTGGTTGTCTCCTACAAAGACGGCGTTGACGCTCCGAAACTGGTCAAGTTCAACGACGTCTGGATTACCGACATCGTCCCGGTTATTTTCGACCTCAACGACGACGGCGTTATCGACAACTTCGACGAATCCGACTACGCCGCCTATACGGAAGCCGATCCAGAATTTGTCGACTTCAACGTTGACGGCAAGAACTGCGATCACGACCTCGAAATGCTGACTCGCGATACCAACAACGGCAAATCTCAGGCAGGCGACTGGAGAGTGGACTACTCGATTATCGTCTGCAACTGCGGCGACGCCCCGGTCGCTCAGCCGGCGGCTCTGCCCACCCCGGCGGCAATCAAACAGATTGTCGAAGAGGAAGAAGAATCCTATCTGCTGGACGACTTCGAGTACAACTACGAATGGGATCAGGCGGATCGACTTTCAGACATCTATCCGTTCATGAGCGAAAACAACCGCATGACCAGCGGCGTCATGCTGACCAAGGCGGTTGCCAAGAAAGAGGAAAGCAAAGAAGAACAGACGGCGGAAGCGGACTCCAAGACCGTTGCCGACGTTATGAACGAACTGTGGAGCGACGACATCGATTGGCGTCACGCCGCATGAGCATAGAAAGCAAGCACAATCCCGCGTGGGATTAAACAAAGCGATGTTTTTCACAGGCGAGAGTTCCGCCCCCGCGGGACTCTCGCTTTGTATTTACGGCGATGTGCCCCCCTGTCGGAGTGCGGGAGCAAAGCTCCCGCTTTCGTACTTGACGGCTTGCCGTCAAGAAGAGGATTAATTATTCTGTATCAAGCTGCGCTTGACGGTTAGAGCGATTCTATTTACAAAAAAAGCGAGAGTTCCGCTTACGCTTCACTCTCGCACTCCGAAATGTCACACACTCCAACAGAAGCCTTCGGAAGCGTGCATACCAAAATGACGAAGCGGAAAACCTCCCCCGGATGGACTCCGCCCTCGGAGTCCAACTTGACGGCTCCGCCGTCAAGGAACCGCGGAAGCCTCGAAAAATCTTCTGAACGCGGAAAGCCCCTCCGCCCCGTGGGTTCGCGGACATCCTGTCCGCAAAAGAACCCCCTTATTTCTAACCAGACGTCCGCTTTTATTCCTTACTATTTATCTTGACAAAAATAACCAGTTCTGGTTTAATATGGTAACACGATTTTGGAATTATCGCTGACTAAATTCTTGAAATTGACTAAACGAGGAAAACTGCAATGTCAACTCGCCAAATTACAATTACTGCGTTCTATGTATTTATACTCGTTTTAACGTCTCTGGCTGCTCGGGTCGAAGTCGGGCTCGCAGACGTCGTTACTAACGCGGATTTGGACGAACCGCCGCCCGTTCCGACGTTTACGCCTTCTCCCAGGTCTGAATACGATGCGAATTCTCAGAGTGATAATTCAAAAGACAAACTGTCTGTCGAGGAGCTCGCAGATCTGTTTAAAAAAGCAGAATCCGGCAGCGTTGAAGCGGCTATGAAATTGGCGGAGGATGCGAAAAACAACAACATTCCTTCCGCCGAGGAAAAATGGCTCAAGGTCGCGGCGGAAGCAGGGTCGGCAGAAGCCTGGTATAAGTTAGGGAAAAAAGCTGTCGATAAAAACGACGACAAGACCGCGTTTGAATGTTTTAAAAAGTCGGCGGACGCCGATTTTGAAGACGCTAAAATACCCCTGGCGTTTGGGTATATGGAAGGGCTGGGGACGGAAAAGGACGTCGAAAAGGGCAAGGCGTTATTGCAGTCTGTCGCCGATTCCGGGAACGCAACAGCTATCCAAAAGCTGGCAATTGCATATTACTTTGGAATCGGTTTTGAAAAAGACGAGCAGAAATCAATAGAACTGCTGCGTCAATTAGTAACGCGATTGAGTCAACAGAAAGAAGACTATTCTACATTGATTACATCTTTGGCGCTATTGCTGGGCATGGGCAATAGAGATATAATGAAACAGGTTGACGACTTGCTGGACAACTTCAACTTATCGTTAATTTTGACGCAAGATGGAAATATTAATAAGATTATTTTGCTGATGACGTCTTATTCTTATCATTGCAATCAAAACTCTGATAACGATAAAAGAATCGCTCAAAAACGATATTCCAGCATGTTGGATATGCTCCCGGATTTATCATTAGACAGTAACGGAGCATTTGTATATGCAGTGATTTTGATGTATCGAGAGGATATAATTGATTCCGATTCACAGAAATTAAAACTGTATCTGACTATAGAACAATTGACAAAAAGGGACAATTCCGCCGACGCGTTCCTGGCGTTGGCGTATTTACATCTCAAAGGAATTGGGACTCAAAAAGATAGTCGGTTATTTAACTTTTACCTGGACTTAGCCGCCCGCATTGGAGATCCTTTTGCACAATTCTATGTCGTTCTCTTTACGAAAGAAAATAACGAATTGGTTAAAATCAGAAATACGGAGTATATAAAACGCGCAGTTAATTTCGGAATCCCACAGGCATACTATTTATATGCATCCGGCGCGCTCACAAGTCCGGAAAAATCGCCCGAAACGCTCGAGTTGAAAAAGAACGTTTTAGCGACATCAGAAAAATACATTGATGAGTATCTGACTGAGAAGAAAAAGCGGGGAAAATATCCCGAGAAAAAGAACAAAGACGCATACGATTATTTGTGTTCAAACAATTATTCAAAATGGGGACAAGGAACCACGTATACGCCAATCTTTTGGAAGTCTTCCAAGCGACAATGGAAAGGCATCTTCGTTAGAGAATATTATCCAGAAGAGATGAACGATTTACTTGACCTTGATTATTATGTAAATATCGGCGATTTGGCAGCCGCTGTCGCGTGGCATTATCAGATGGAAAGTTCCGGCAGTTCCCAGGATAAAGCGAAAGTCCGCGAGCATTGGCTGAAAGCGAAAGAGTGCGGGAGCGATGCTGCGTTCGACATCCTTGCTGTAAATTATTGGCAGTCCGATGAAGATGAAAAAGCGCTTGAAATTAATAACGAGGCGTTAAACCGCAATATTCCCACAGCGTTTTTGCAGCGTTTCATATTCACCAGTTACAATCCCGACGGAACGGAAAATTTCGAGCAGGCGTTTCCGTATCTTCAAAAAGCGGTTGAAATGGACGTATATTCAGCCAACAAATACTTGGGATTGTGTTACGTTTTAGGCAAAGGGGTCAAACAGGACGTTGAAAAAGGCGTAAAAATATTGGAGGACAATAAAGAATATTCGATCCTGACGGCGCTTTACGAAAAAGGAACTGGCGTCGAGCGCGACGTTGAGAAATCCAAACGCTATTATGCGATGTCGTGCGCCAATACTTTGAAAATTGAAAAAATCAAGTCGGGAGTCGTCCCCCTTTCTACCGGAAACAGTAATTACGATGAAAATGAAACGATTAGCCTCTTTCGGAATAAATACTATCTTCGACGGCTGGAAAGAGAAGGCGTACCTCATTCAACTCTTGCGCTTGCAGACGTTATGAGTTCCAGTTTTTGCTCTGGGTCTACTTTGAATACATACCAGAATGTATTGGATCATAATCTGGATAGCGAGACCATTTGTTCCAATTTATCAATTCCCCTCTTTCGCAAAGCGGCTCAATCCGGCGATGCGTATGACATGGCTGACGCTGGTAAAACATTGTATATGAGCGACAACCCGCAGGATAAACAGGACGGAATTGAACTGATTCGCAAAGCGGCGAAATCCGGTCAAACGATGGCAATGATGTTTTTAGGCGGTATGGCTTATGACAACTCGGTTAAAGAAACAGATCAAAACAGAAAAAAAGAACTCCTGGAAGAAGCAATGGATTGGTTAAAGCAAGCCGCTGACAAAGGGAATATTCATGCCTGCAACCATCTGATTCTTATATCATGGGTAGAATTTGGAAACGACTCTGAAAAAATGCAGCTCTGGATTGACCGTGGAATTGAATTAAACAGCGCTTTTGCAATGATCTTTCGGGCGGCGGATCTGCTCATAGGCGCCAACGGTCATGAACCGTCCCAGGAAGAGCGTCAAAAAGGCGTAGAGCTTTTGTATCGCGCCGCTGATTTAGGCAGCCAGGACGCAATTGTCATTCTTAACGACATTAATCGAAATAGCCAGGATTAATAAGAGACTTTGAACTCACGCAAACGGGTAAGATGGGCGCTTCGTTTCGGAGTGCGGGAGCAAAGCTCCCGCTTTCGTACTTGACGGCTTGCCGTCAAGAAGAGGATTAATTTTTCTGTATCAAGCTGCGCTTGACGGTTAGAGCGATTCTATTTACAAAAAAAGCGAGAGTTCCGCTAACGCTTCACTCTCGCACTCCGAAATGTCACACTTTATACAGTCTCTTTTTACTCCTCCGGCGACGCCAGAATTTCTATCGCCTTTTGACCGTGGAGCTGACCGGGGGCGGCGAGGAACTTGAGTTTGTCTTGAATATAGACTTCAATCGGCGAATCGGCGCTTTGGTCTGTGGCGATGATGTCGCCCGGGGAAAGCTGGAGCAGGTCTTCAACTGTAATGGACGAACGCGCCATTAAAACGCTCAGGCGAATTTTCGATTTACGCACCCCAGCAGGAACCGTCGGCGAGGGGTCGGAAAAGTCGTTGAGCCAGTCCAGACGGCTCCTGTCCAACCGACGGTCCAAGTCGGCGACCGCGTAATACGGCAGAATCAGATAAAACGACAAGCTCGTCTGAGACCATCGGACGACAAACTCGCAGATCGCGCAGGGGTCGCCGTCCTCTAAATTAAACGGCTTAAAGGATGTAACAGACTGAATGTTTAACGGCAGAAACTTCTCCCACGACTTTTGCCATTGAGCGGAAAACGACTCGGCAATGCGGTTCAGCAGCCTCTGTTCCAGAGCCGTCAGCGGCGTGGAAAGAGCGCCGTCAACGGTCGGCTCCGCCTGACCGCCGGTTAACCGGTCAAACATGTTCGACAGCATCGCGGCGGGGAAAACAATCGCGTCCTGCGCCCCCAGCGCGTCCGACTGAAACGAGAGCGGGAACCAGGTTTGTTTTTGCGGCGGTTCCGACGGAGCAATCCAGGCGCGGACGTCTTTCCAGTGTCGAGCCGCGACGCGGTCAACGGACACAACGATTCTGTCCCGCAGCCGCTGACTCCAATCCCGCCCCAGCTCAAAAGCCGCCTTTTCCAAAAGCGTCTTGAGCTCCATCAGGGCGTAGTTTGTCAACTCGTGCGGACGAATAACGTCGTACGGCGCGCGAGCGTCGGGTGATTCGACAGGATTGTCTTGCTTGTCCATATCTATGAGTTTCAAAGATTAATTTTTTGAAACGCTTGCATCAACTCCTCACTCCTCACTCCTAATTCCTAACTACTCCCTCACCTGACCATTGCCATAAACCACGTATTTATATGTCGTCAGTTCTTCCGGGCCGCAGGGGCCGCGAGCGTGAAGTTTGTCGGTGCTGATGCCGATTTCAGCGCCCAAGCCGAACTCGCCGCCGTCGTTAAAGCGGGTCGACGCGTTGACCATGACGGCAGAGGAATCAATCGCCTGAGTAAACAGTCGCGCGGCGTTGAGGTCTTGCGTTACAATCGCCTCGGTATGACCGGAGCTGTACTTGTTGATGTGTTCAATCGCGTCTTCAATGCTGTCGACGACGATACAGGAAATTTTCGGCCCCAGGTATTCGGTTTTATAATCTTCTTCCGTCGCGGGAACGATGTTTTGACACAGCTTGACGGTTGTCTCGTCGCCGTGAATTTCGACGCCTTTGTCTTGCAGAGCTTTTGCCAGAACCGGCAGAAGGCGTTCGGCGCAGCCGCGATGAACGACCAGCGATTCCGCCGCATTGCAGACGCCCATGCGCTGCGTTTTGGCGTTGAGCAGGATCTTGACAGCCATATCTTCCGGAGCAGACTGGTCAATATAAACGTGACAGTTCCCGTTGAAGTGCTTGATAACCGGCATGGTGGCGTCGGCGGTAACGCGTCGAATCAGGCTTTCGCCCCCGCGAGGAATGCAGACGTCGATGTACTGATTGAGCTTGAGGAAATACCCGACTGCGTCGCGGTCAATCGTGTTGACAAACTGAATCGCGTTTTCCGGCAAGCCGGCTTTAATCGCCTCTTCGCAAAGCAGGTTGACAATCGCTTGGGAAGAATGAATCGCCTCTTTTCCGCCGCGAAGAATAACGGCGTTGCCGGACTTGACGCACAAGGCGGCAGCGTCTGCGGTTACGTTTGGACGGGACTCGTAAATGAAAAATATCACGCCCAGCGGAACGCGGACTTTTTGGACTTCAATCCCGTTCGGGCGAATCGTGGAATGAATGATTCCCCCCACGGGATTGGGCAGAGCCGCCACTTCTTCCAGCGCGACAGCAATGCCTTCGATTCGCTGTGGAGTAAGCGTCAAGCGGTCGATCATCGCAGACGTCAGACCGTAACCGGGCGCGGCGTCCAGGTCGAGTTTGTTTGCCGCCAAGAGCGTTTCCGTTTCCGCTCTGAGCCGGGCGGCGGACGCTTTAAGCCACTGCGTCTTTTGTGTTCCGGAAACCAACGCCATCTTTCGCGACGCTTCCCGCGCCGCCTGAGCTACCGATAAACAATATTGTTCAAGTTCGTTCATGTGAATTACAATTCCTAATTTCGCATTCCTAATTCCGAATTATTTTTACGGCACGACAATTCCAAACGCCCACAGCGCGTAGGCTACCGGAGCGGCGAGGAGGATGGAGTCCATAATATCCAAAATACCGCCAAAGCCCGGCATCCATCGGCTGGAGTCTTTTTGTTGAGCGTCGCGCTTGAGCATGGATTCCGCCAAGTCGCCCATCATGCCGATAAATCCAATCAACATTCCAAAAATCAGCCAATCAAACGGAATTCCAGCTGAAAGCCCCTGAACCCCGTGAGATCGGAATGTAGTTGAACATGCTGGCAGAATCTGACAGAACATCAGCCAGGACGTAAAGCAGGAGAAAAACAGCGCTCCAACTGCGCCTTCGATTGTTTTGCCGGGGCTGAGCGCTGGCGCCATTTTCGTTCGACCAAACAAACGGCCGATGGTATACGCGCCGGTGTCGCCCATTTTAACCGTCAATAAAAACGTTACCAAATATCCGATGCCGCCAACAAGTCGAATCTGAATCAAAAATACCGACAAAACCCCTAAATAAACTATCGTAAACATCGTCGCAGCAACGTGAATCAGGGAGTCGCCAGGACGCTTGAATCGGTAGATTTCTGTCATAAACACCAGTATCAAGGAAATCCCCAACGCTGCAAACGCCCACGATCCACAGGTGGCGTGCATTAAAAATTCCATTCGCGGACGACTGACCTGACTCAACGCTCTTTCCGCCCAGCCGGACGCTATCGGCGCAAGCCAACTCATCGTTACGATAAGAAAAGTACACATGTAAACCAGAAGACGCTGGGGACGCGCTCCCGCCAGACGCGACAGCGTTATCAGTTCTCCGCACGATGGAATAAGCAACCCTATCAACAGCGGAAACAGAGCTATGCCAGCAATATCAAACTGCTTTTCGAAATACCAGTCAAACCAGCCCAGAAAACAAACCAGGCCGATAATAATGGTTCCCAGCAGGAATCTCCAACGCAACACGATACTTTAAGGATGAAACCAACAATGGAGAATCATCGTTGAGTTTACGTAATATAGGTAATTCGATTTAATACAATTGCCGGTATTAACAAACCGACAATACAAATTGACGCTGTCGGATTATGTACAAGACAAACGACAACGGCGTCTAAAACAATTAAAGTCATCAGGCAATAGCCGACAATCGGACCGATCGTCCGGGGATTATTCAACAGCAGCGTTTGCAGGGCGCGGAAACCGAGCATCAAGCTCAAAACGCCAATTAACATTCGCCAGCGAATCGGATCCTGTGCAAAAAGCGGATACTGATTCTCCGCGGGAATCGCGTCCGCCAACGGCATAAGGGCCAGTACGCCCAATCCGATTACCAATGCGGAAAGCCACGCGACAGGCGTCCAGGGAGCTTGAGGGGCGACTCGCTCGTCGGATTCCGATTCTTCTTCCGACTGCCAGCCATTCTCTTCATCGATATTTTCATATCGGGCAAACCCCGTTACTCCGGTGATATAAACGCAGTAGGCGGTTAAAACCAAAGCCATCGCTGATCCGCTGACCGTTTCCGGATTGTAAAAAACGCTCATGGCAAACAGGATGTTGAACGCTCGGCACAATCCCATTATCAGCGGCGCAAACCAGCGAGACTTAAAGGCGTAATCGTACAGGATTATTGAACTTATCAATCCTGCCAGAGCTGCGATGGTCAATTTAGCCGAAAAGCGCCAAGCCAATGCGATCCCGAGGATTATACCCGTCATCAGCAGGATAAAAGCAATTCGCTTTGCCCCTGCAACGCTAATCTGACCGGAAGGAATTGGACGCATACAGCGAACCGGGTGAAACGAATCTCGCTGAGCGTCTACGATGTCGTTAAACGCCATTCCAAACCAGTACAGGCAAACGGAAGCAGCGCAAATCAGCGCAAAGGCAATCCATTCCTTTTCTCCCGGAGTCCTGCAGGAAAACAGAAACCCCATTGCGCAATCCGCGAGGACTGTAAAAACAGCAGGAAATCGAACCAGTCGGAAAAAAGCTCTCATGTCTGGGGATGGTCTTAGTACGATGTCGGCAGCGAGAAGAATTTATACCTCGCTTGCGTTTCCCACAATTCACAACCCTAATATAATATATTCAGGAGTTAAAAACAAGGGGGAAGAGTGTACAAACTTCATTTTTCCTATAAAAAAAGAACGGTAAACGCTAAAGTTTACCGTTCTAAAAGAGCGGGTGATGAGGCTTGAACCCACGACAACAACGTTGGCAACGTTGTGCTCTACCAACTGAGCTACACCCGCTTGGTTTAATTTTTGAAAAAAATCGGTTTCGATTTCCTTCAAAACATGGTTGTATTTTAGCGAATCTTAAAATCTTTTCAAGGGGGAAGCCCCCTTTTTTTAAAAAATTTTTTTATTTGTTTAAAATAATCCGAAAATGCAGGGTAGATAATCTAGCAAAAATTCGTGATATTCGATATACTTAGACTCAGAAAACTAACTTTAAAATCCGATAATATAAAATAGAGACGCCATAATGCGCCTTGGGGATATTATATTAATACCCCAAAGATAAAGGTTGAACACCCCAAATATATACGTATTGCAACTCTCAGCATAATAATACTGAGATTTCATGCTCCTTTAATATGGTTGCTGTATTAGCATCAACCCAAAAACGTTGATTATGTCAAACATTTCCGTACAACCTGTAACTACGTCAAAGCAAAAAAAGGAATTTTTTGTCCTTGCGGAAAAGATTTATTCAAGGAATTCTTATTGGATTCCCCCTTTGCTGGATAGCGTGGAAGGTCTTCTTGGATTCAAAAAGTCCGCTTTTGGTCTGCATAACAAGGTTCAGCCGTTTATTGCCTATAAAGACGGCGAACCCGTTGGACGAATTGCCGCTATTATCAATAATGGGCACTTAAAGCGATACAACGACGGCGTTGGCTTTTTCGGCTATTTCGAATGCATTAACGACATGGACGTTTCCAAAGCGCTTTTCGACACCGCTCGCGACTGGCTCAAAAGCAATGGTTTGTTCAAAATGCGCGGACCGTGCAATCCGTCTCTCAACTACGAGCTTGGTCTTCTCGTTGACGGCTTTAATTCCAGTCCGATGTTCATGATGACCTACAATCTTCCCTACTACGAAAAGCTCGTCAAAAACTATAAGTTCGAGAAGGTGCAAGATTTGTACGCTTTCTGGGGAGACGTCAGCATGCTTCAGGACGTCCGCGCCAAATACCTGAGCATTTCAGACGCCATTCAGGAACGGCTCAACGTTACCATCAGACCGATGGACAAACAGCATTTCCTCGAAGACGTCCATACGTTTTTGAGATTGTACAACAGTTCCCTTACCAATACGTGGGGATTTGTCCCGCTTTCAGACGAAGAGGTTGCAGAAGAAGCGGAAGGGCTTAAACACCTGCTCGTTCCAGAACTGGCATTGGCGGCGGAAATCGACGGTAAAGTGGTCGGCGTTAACCTTTGCCTTCCAGACTACAACCCCAGAATCAAAAAGATTCATGGCCGTCTGTTCCCCTTTGGCTGGTTCCATCTGTTAAGAAACAAATCTGCCATCAAAGCAATTCGCGTTATCAGCACAAACGTAGAACCAGAATATCAACTTTCCGGTTTGGGGCTGGTTTTGCTTAACGGTCTTGTTCCCCTGGCATTAAAATGGGGGATTCACGAAGCGGAATTCTCCTGGGTTTTGGAATCCAACCATTTGTCTCGCGGATCGCTGGAAAAGGGCGGGGCGCTGAGAACAAAAACCTATCGAATTTACGAGATTTAAGTCGTTATCGTTAGCGATAAGTCATTTACAATTTTACCGTTATGAACAATTACGAATCTATCGTTGTTACAGGAGCGGCTCCTGTTTGCTGCCTTGGCATTGGTTCAGAAGTTTTCTGGAACAATTTGCTGGAAGGGCGCTCTGGCATTCACACCTATGAAAAGGTAGCCGATTCTAATTCTACAGACGCTCAAACTTCCCTTGTTCCAGCGCCGGTGGCAGGGTATATTGCAGACTTCTCCGCTAAAGAGTTTGTTCAGCCTCGAAAAAATATAAAAATTATGAGCCGAGACGTTCAACTCGGCTTGGCGGCGGGAGCGTTAGCTCTCAAACAAGCTCAAGGCGCTTCCGATAAAAAGCTGTCTGAACAGCTTGGTCCAGAAAGAGTTGGGATTGATTTGGGGACGTCGTTTATTATGTCTCCTATCTGTGACATTGCCGACGCCTGTTTAAAAGGCATGGCGATTGAAAGCGACGGAACCGTTGAGTCAAAAGCCGCCAGCCTGAAAAAATACTGGGGAGCGTCCTTCATGGACAATCTGTTTCCTCTCTGGATGCTTAAATATCTGCCGAACATGTCTGCCTGTCATTTAGGA
The DNA here is from genome assembly GCA_017407125.1 of Thermoguttaceae bacterium. Lineage (GTDB taxonomy): Bacteria > Planctomycetota > Planctomycetia > Pirellulales > Thermoguttaceae > RUG11551. The sequence goes on along the minus strand of JAFQXE010000006.1, from coordinate 17,791 downwards.
ATCGCCAACGACCTTCAAGGTCCCAGCAACACGCAGGTTTTGGGCGACACCGGCGCTTTGGCGGCGGCGATTGAGGCGATTCACGTCATTCAGCGCAACGCGGCAGACGCTATGGTTGTTGGCGGCGTCGGCAATTTCATTGACGACTTCAACTGGATGCGTTACGCCTGGATTGACCGAACGTCCAATGCCGCGGATCCGGAAGGAGCCTGTCGTCCCTTTGACGCAGCTCGAGACGGTCTGGCAGCGGCGGAAGCAGCGGGGTGTCTGGTTCTCGAATCGGAGTCCAGCGCTAAAAAACGCGGCGCGGAACCGTTAGCAAAGATTCGCGCCTGGGCAAACTGCACAGAAGGAACTCACAAATACAAAATCTCCGGCAAGGCGATTAAAAACTGCCTCAAACTGGTCATGCAGAACGCGGGAATCCAGCCAGACGATTTATCGCACGTCAACGCCAACGGCTGGGGAACGATTAACGAAGACGCTCTCGAAGCGCAGGCGATTGCGGAGATTCTGCCCAACGTCCCGGTCGTCGCCCTGAAGGGTGGAATCGGATACGCCGGCAGCGGTTCCGCCGCTGTTGAGATGGTTGCCACTGTTCTTGCTCTGAAAAACGGCGTCCTTCCGCCCGCCAGAAACTACTCTCAGCCAGACCCGGCATGCCCGATTCCGGTCGTCCATGGCGTACCGGCGGCGTCCGACAAACCGTTTGCCTTAACGCTCACGTTTGACCGCAACGGCGGAGCCGCGGCGATGGTTTTTGAAAAAGTCTGATAAAAATCGACCAATCGCGATAAACTGAACAAATAAAAAAAGCGTCTTTGCAAGTGTTTGCAAGACGCTTTTTTATGGTCAGAACCAGGATCGAACTGGTGACACACGGATTTTCAGTCCGTTGCTCTACCATCTGAGCTACCCGACCAACCGATAATTAAACAACGGGAGGTTGTTCAAATCAATGCGTCTATTTTATTCATTTTTAGATTCTTGTCAATAGGGGGGGCGGAAATTAATTAGCAATTTGCAATTAGCAATTGACGCGAAGCGCTACTCGAAGATAATTCCTACTGCCTACAGCCTTAGCTTCTGAACTCGCTGGGCGTTTTGCCTAACGTCCGCTTGAAAACGCGGATCATGTGTACGTAGCTGGGAAACCCCGCCATGAGCGCGATCTGCTCGATTTTTATGTTCGTTTGCTGAAGCAGAGTTGTTGCCCGATAGATTCGGCAGCGGTGAATCTCGTCGCGAATCGTTCGGTGGAGTTCCTTGTTAAAATACCGTTCCAGCGTCCGGCGAGTAACGCCGAGCTTTTTTGCCAGAAGCTTTATATCGATTTCCTGATGCCCCCAATTCCAGATTTCCCGGCAAGCGCTTTGAATCAGCTGAGTTGAAGTTGGCGCTTTGTCCTCGTTCAAGGGCGGAAGAATCCCGGGAGGCGTCGGCGCGTTTTGACAAGCCCCAATTTCGATAAGAATTCCTAACAGATCCTCCGCATAAAACGGCGAATTGACCTGAGGAGAATCCAGAACTTTACGGCATAAGCGTTCCATTCGACTTTTAATCCTGTTGTCAGTCGCCAATGAACTGACAATCGGGCGCCGAGGATCGAGAACGCCGTTTTGCGTTAAAGAATGAATATACGGACCGTTTGCCGTTATCCATATATCCTTCCAGCCAATGTCTTTATCAGGAATAAGCTGATGTTCCGAGCCGGGAAAGAGAATGAAGATGTCTCCCTTTTTCACGGCAAGCGAGCCGCCCATGTCGGAAATGTATTGTCCAGCGCCGTCGACAATATAAATAAAAACGTATTCCGGAAGAATGCGGTTTTTGTATTGTTCCAAACGATACAGCTCCGGACGCCCTTCGTTGACGAAAGAGCGTCCTGGCTGCATATCGTCGAATCCCGCCCCGGTTACGTACAGGTTCCATTTTAGTTCCTGTTCTGTAATCGGGAGGAAATTTGCTTTAGTCAGCGGAGAATTTTTATGAAAAAAACTCACTGGATTTCCAGAATCCGCTTTAATTCCTGAACGGAGGTAATTCCTTTTGCGACCATAACCATGCCTTCTTCTCTCAAGGAACGGTTGCCGTCTTTCGCCGCGGCTTTCCGAAGCAAATCCAGTTTAGGAGCTTTCTTCAAAACCTCCTGAACCGTAGGCCCAACAAAAAGAACTTCCGTAATCGCCGTTCGTCCCTTGTAGCCAATGCCGTGACATTCGGAGCAGACTTCCTCGCCCTCGGCGGGTTTGGCTGGCGGCTGATAGAGAATAACTTCTCGGCCGGCGGGGAATCCCAGCGCCTGAGCCAGAGCCGGCGGCGCCTTGACGGGCTGTTTGCAGTGGTTGCACAGTTTCCGGACCAATCGCTGACACACTACGACTTTAACGTAGTCAGCGACTTTTTCTCTCGATACGGGGTTTCCGTCAGCGTCCTTCATGACAAGCATTCTAAGCAGAGCCTCGGAGGCGTCCTGAGCGCGAATGGTTGTAACAATCAGACGGTCGTCCAGCGCCATTTCCTTGAAACATTCGCTGAGAATGACGCCGTCCATGTCCTGAATCACCGACACGGCAGGTTCTTTAAGGAAGAACCGTTTCATGACGTCTTTGATAACGTCCGTCTCGGAATACGTTGTAACAGGAATGTTCTCGACAACTTCGTGGGGATTTGACGCCTTGTCCAACTGGGCGTATTCTCTCAGGAACCGGTCTGTTTTATTCAAAGCGACGCTGAGCGTTGTCTTCATGCCGTTGCCTTCAGGAGCGGAGAAAATCAGAATCCCCTTTGGTAGCTCGAACATAGGCTGAACCTTTTCCGCCAGCTTGTCTCGCATGCCGACGTCTTCCAGAACGTGGAAATTCATTTTTGGAGACGAATATTTCAGCATAACCCGTTCGCCGGTCTGCGTTCCCTGCGAGACAACGGTAATAACCGCCTTTCTTGTTCTCATTTCGGGCTGAGGCAAATCTTCTTTTGCTCTTCGAAGGTCTTCTTTGAGCTTGCGGCGTTCGACATAATTATCGTCGCTGTCTTCTTCCATGAGTTTGTCGTATCGTTCCTGCATTTGACGAATCGCCAGTCGCTCGTCCGGGAAATCGTACTGATATGTAAACTCGACTTCGCACTCGCCAGACTGCTTTGAACGTCTGTCTTGAGGATTCATGCCGCACAGAATTTTCAACGCTTCCAGAGCCGGATCAGAAGTTTCGCGCTCCAACGGTTCGCCTGGATGCCAGACGCCGTCGAGGAGATGGCGAACGTTGACGCCGTTAGCGACAAAATCCAGCATGGTTGCTTCAGGCTGGTTTGCCATCAATTCGGCAATCATTTTTCGCGCGTCCATAAAACCTTCATGAGCGTGCGCCTGAATTCGACGCATTTCACGCTGACGTTCAACTTTTGTATAAGACGTTAAATTCGCCGCACAGCCGGTGGTAAATTTATCTTTTGCTTTCGGATCAACTTTGACGCCGACTTTGCTGATCTTTTCGGCAAAGAAGTGCCGCAGATGATCTCGAGTAAAGACCATGTCCGCCGGGTTCATGTCTTCGTTTCGATAACGAACGTAAAGGACAAACGGAACCAAATACCCCAAGGCGACGAGCGTTATTCCCAACCAAAACCACGGCAGAAGAAGGGCTATGGCGAACGAAGCGACAAAAGCGCCTACAGCAATCGCATTCCATTTTTTCCAGTCCTTTTTGAACTGAACAGCGTCCGCGCTGAGCCAGTCCGTCGACTTTACCCAGAGCAGATAGATGAACAGCAAAACCAGAATTTTTACGATGCTGAAATACCCGCCATTCTTCAGTTTAACCGGAGTCGGCGCGCTTGGATCAACCGGTTCCGGTTCTTTTTCGTCAGCTGATTCTTCCGAATCTGAATTTTCCGCGTCCTCAGTATTTTCCGCATTATTTTCAGGATTCTCCGAATCAGCGGCAGGCGTTTCGGAATTCTCGCTGTTTTCGGTCGGTTGAGTTTCTTCATTTGCGGCTCCGTCTTCAGATTCAGGCTGTTCCGCCGCGTCGTGAGAGTCAACCGGCGCGTCTTCCGCTGCCGCCTGTTCTGTTTCATCATGCGCGTTGAAGTCGTCAGTCGCCTGTTCGCCGTCTGCTACGGAATCAGTCTGAGCGATAGCGGTTGACATTGACGTCTGCAACGATAAAAAGATCGTAACAGCAATCGTAAAAACCAATTGAATAAATATACGTTTCATGGTTAAGGAGTCAGTTACAGGGGAGCGGACATTGTCCGCGAAAATTAATAATGTATGTTATTTGGGACGTGTAATGTTTCCGGGGTGTGCACATTGTCCGCAAAACTTAGGTTGTGTTTTTAGGCGGGTAATACCCGCCCCCCGTAAGCGTTATTACAAAATACCCGGGGCTTTAACTTCAATGCCCTTGATCGCCATTTTGAGCGCTTCCTTGTTGGGAGCGACTTCCATGGCGGTTTCGCGGTCAATGAGTTCTGCGTCAATAAGATCTTTGAGGCTTTTGGTAAAGTCCTGCATGCCTTCTTCGTATCCGATGCGAATCGCGTCAGCGAGTTTTTCGTCTTCGCCTTCGAGAATGAGCTTTCGAATAGTCGGGTTGATCATCATGATTTCACAGGTCGGGACGCGCTGAACCCCTTCTTTAATGGACGGAAGCAGCTTTTGGGCGACAATTCCCTTGAGGTTAAACGCCAGAGCGGAACGCAGCGCCCGGTGCATGTTTTGCGGAAACAGGTCGAGAATACGGCCAATTGTTGACGGCGCCGTTGAAGCGTGAATCGTTCCAAAAACAAGGTGCCCGGTTTCTGCGGCGTGAATAGCGGTTTCAAACGTTTCGCGGTCTCGCATTTCACCGACGAGAATAATGTCCGGGTCTTCACGAACCGCGTGTTTCATTCCGGTCATGAAGTCGATGACGTCCTGACCGATTTCACGCTGGTTAATGAGGCATTTGTCTTCCGTAAACGTGAATTCAATCGGGTCTTCCAGCGTCAGAATATGTTTTTTATATCGATGGTTAATCCAGTCCAGCATGGACGCGATGGTCGTACTTTTTCCGGAACCGGTAATGCCCGCCAAAAGAATCATGCCTTGTGAGAACTTGCACAGTTCTTCCAGAATTTGAGGCAGAAACAGCTTTTCAAAAACCGGAATGGAGTTGTTGACCTTTCGAGCGACCAAACCCAGACGCCCCATCTGATTAAGAACGTTTACACGAAAACGCCAGACCAGGTCGTCAACTTTTACAATGTGAGCAAAGTCGGCTCCGCCAGTTTCCTGAAGAGTCTTGCGGTTGCGTTCATTCATGAATTCGTACAGAATTCTGTCCATTTCGTCTTCGTCAATCGGACCGCGATTGAGCGCTTGAAGAGCCCCGGCAACGCGGAGCATCGGAGGACGTCCCACTTTCAGATGCAAGTCGCTGCCCTTGCATTTAACCAGGGCGCGAAACAATCGGTCAATTTCGTATTCTTCTTTTCGAACGTAAGGGGGAATATTGGATTCTGAGGACATGGATAGTAAATTAAAAAAAGGATAAGGGGGATTAGTGGATGAAAGGCTGTAACGCTTCTGGGGAGCGGACATTGTCCGCGTTATTAAAGGTTGATATTTTTGGCGGGTAATACCCGCCCCCCCGGAAACGGTTCATTACCGCCTTCCATTGCTTGCCTAAATTCTGACAGGAATTCCCTGTTCCTGTAAGTACTGTTTTGTTTCTTTGATTGTGTACTGACCAAAATGGAACATTCCAGCCGCTAACACAGCGTCGACTCTGGCTTGTTTGACAGCGTCTGCCATGTGCTGCGGACAGCCCGCGCCTCCGCTGGCGATTAGCGGGATTCGAACGGCGTCGCGAACCGCCCGGGTTATTTCCAAATCGTAGCCGTTACGCGTCCCATCGGCGTCCATTGACGTCAATGTGATTTCGCCGGCTCCGAGTTCTTCAACCCGCTTCGCCCATTCAACCGCCTGAAGCCCTGTTGGAGTTCGCCCGCCGTTAATATAAACTTCCCAAAATTCTTTGCCGTCTTTGATAACCCGTTTGGGATCTATATTAACAACAATGCATTGCGATCCAAATCGTTGAGCCGCTTGACGAATAAACTCCGGATTTTTACAGGCGATTGAATTGAGCGATACTTTATCGCAGCCCGCGTTGAGCAGCTGACGAATATCATCCAGCGTCCGGATTCCACCGCCAACGCACAGAGGCATAAAGCACTCTTCCGCCGTTCGGCGAACAACGTCAACCATGATATTGCGATTGTCGCTGCTGGCGGTAATGTCAAGGAACATTAGTTCATCCGCTCCGTCCTGTTCGTATCGTTTTGCGACTTCGACCGGATCTCCAGCGTCGCGCAGATTGACAAAATGAGTTCCCTTGACAACGCGTCCTGCGTTGACGTCAAGACATGGAATTATTCGTATGGTTAATGGCATTATTGTTTGGTTAGGGAGTAGGGAATGGGGAATAGGGAATAGTAATTCGCCTGCGGTGAATTTTAAAACTACTCCCAACTCCCTACTCCCCATTCCCTAATTATATATAGTTTACGACGAAAAACAGAATTAGTCAACGGGTTAGAGCAGAAAAAATTCAAAAATAACGAACTTTATTTTATCTGTTTTCTTCGACTTTATTATTTTTTTGTTTTTTCCACTGTACAAATCCTGTTTTTATATTACAATAGAGTTATAATAGGTTATAATATATTTGTAATATTTTTCAAATGGGCTGTCAGAAAAAAGTTCCTTAGACATATTTATTGCTCGTCTGGGCTTTTATCCTGAACAACATTCCTCGATTTGTCAGTAAATCCATATTTTATAACTCATAACCCAATCGTATTACCATGAAACCCACAATTAAAGTTTTAATTGTCCTTTTGCTTGCCTTTGGCGTCTGCGTTAGCGGTTTGTCCTGCGGACCCAAACCAAAACCCAAGAAGCCGAAATCCACCAAAAAGACAGAAAAACCCAAGAAGCAAGAACCTCCTAAGCCTGTTAAAGAAGAAGTTCCAGTCGTTCCCGCCAAGCCTCCGCTTCCTCAAGACTTGACTCAATGGAGGCAGAAAGAGTTTCTGCGCGCTCGAGAAGAAGGAGACGATCGTCTTGACGAAGCGTGCGGCATGCTTGGCGCGCCGTTTGAAAACAAACCGGAAGCCTCCAGCGCAGTAGAAATTCTTCGCTCGGTTCTCACGCCTTTGCCCATTCCCGATATGCCGGAAATCCCCAAGCCGCAATTTACTGAAGATATGTCTTCTTCAGAAAAAAGCCGTCTGGAACGAGAGTATAAAGCCAAAGTCAAAGCCGAAGAAGATAAAATCAAGAACATTCCAACGCTAAATTCGCGATCAATTGCGGCGATTATTGAAATTTTGGGTCAAAATGGCGACGACGCTGCATGGAAACTCCTGGTTGACATCGTTCAGAGACGACAAACCGTTGACGACGACTCCGATATAGAGAAAAACATTGTTCAGACTATTCTCTCCCACCCCAGAACCAACAATCTGGATTTGATCTTCCAGATGATCACTCAGCCAAAAGTTTTCCTCAATCCTGTTATTCCACTAAACGAAGAAAGAGGACGAAAACGCTTAACTCCAACACAAGTCCGATCAATGGCTATTGATTGGATGAAAAAGAATTCTGATCCTGAATTCCGAGAACGCGTCACAGACTACATTCTGGCTCATCCAGAAGATATCGAATTACGCACTCAGGCGATTCCATTCCTCATTTCCGGATTGGTAGGCAATATTAAGTGTATGTATAAAATCTACATGGCTCCCAATCTCCTGACTGTTAACGATCGCGAAAAAGTTGAGCGTTATTTCCTCAATTGCTCTACTGGCGCGTTTGCTTCAATTACCAACCAGGCGTCATTGGCTGGAAAACCGTCTCCGATAGACGTTATCAATGTATTGACAGTGCGTTCTTATGATGAAGCGCAAGCTCTTAATAATAACGCTGGATCAGGCGGGGAAGCTCAAACAGACGAAACGTCTGAAGACGCCAATATTGAAAATCCGGAGAATTCACAAAAGACGCCTCAAAAAGGGACGTCGCGGCGAATTGAACCGTATGTTGACACTCAAATCAACGACTCGTTCAGAATGATGGCCTTCCAGCCGGAATACGCTATCATGATTCTGGAAGTCGTTTGGCAAAACGACTTCATTGCACGTCAAAAGCAGACGTGGGAAAAGACCATGGAGTTTAAAAGCCGAGACCAGGACCCTACTTCAAGATTCCTCATGGCGCTGCCGTTGGTTGGTTACAGACAATACTGGGACGATTTCTTCACCACTGCGTACCAGGACGGTCCTCTTAAGATTGACAAAATGCCGCTTATGGGATACTTGCCAACCGACTTTGGCCTGATTCTTGAATTGAAAAAGGTCAAGCGTAACACGCTTCCGCCTCAGCAAAAGAAAACTGTTACATCCAAAAATACTAATGCCAACAAAGCCAAACTCAGACAAATTGAGCTTCAGGGCGCGTGGATGGAATTCGTTCGTCAAGCTGTTAAAATGCAGATGGAGCGTTGCAGCGTTGCCGCTGCGGTGCAAAAAGCTCTTGAAGTTGACGTTGAAAAGCTTAAGGCAAGAACTCCGTTTAATATTCCGGAAGAAGCTCATATTTTGTCTGAATATCACATGATTCTGCCGAATGAAAAAACAAAACTGATTCAGGGAATTCAAATTGATCCGGTTGAAATTCATTATGTTCAATTTCAATGGGACGTTCCAGCTTTTACAATTCCTTCAAAAATCAAGTACAAAGACGCATTAACAAAACAACGGTTCAATGCGCCGCGATCTTCCGATATGGGATCGCTTTGGTTTGAATACACAACGCCTGATTGCACAGAATCGTTTGACATTCGCATTCCTGTAGCAGGGCAGTCGAAAGAAGAATTGAGAGAATCGCCGCGGGGACCTGTTCAGGTCATGTCAATTCGCGTTCGATCAAACAACTGATTGGATAAACAGCAGACAGTAGGCATTAGAGTTTCCGGGGGGCGGGTATTACCCGCCAAATAATAATCAACCTTTGATAACGCGGACAATGTCCGCTCCCCAAATGCATTAGCTAATGCCTGCTGTCTAATTCTATTTTCTTAATCCCAGAGCTTCCAGGCACGCTTGCGTAGCGGGTTGATCGCAGTAGACGTTTTGGAATTTCGCGCCATAGCGAAGACTCCATTTTCTGATTCGTTCTGTATTCTCATTGAACTTCTTCTGAAAATACTTTAACTGAGCTTCGGTAATTGTCAGATTCCAGCTTCTGCCTGTTTCGGCGTCCAGTACGGTAATATCGCCATATAAGCCTACGCCGCGTTCGAAATCTGAGTAAAGTCTTAAAACTCGAGGCGAATATCCCGCCTGCTGCAATAACGACAGCCCCTGTGGAAAGGAGTCGTCATACATATCGGTAAGAATCAATACAGCTCCTTTGTGAGAGTCTAACTGAATGAGTTTTTGAGCCGCTTTGAGAAAAGACGTCGCCTTTTTGGATTCTGTTTCTGTCGCGTCGCGAAAGAATCGGAGTGCAAAACCGATATCGCCTTCTGCGCCGATGACGTGAGCCGCAGGTTGAAGTTGATCGTCATACGTGTAAACGTTAACCTGGTTGTTTCTTCGCACAGCGACAAAGGCAAGAATTGCCGCCAGACGCGTTGCCGTGTCCAGCTTGGACGTTACCGCGCGAGGCGGAACAAGGCGCATACTCTCTGACTTGTCAACCATTATGTGACAATACTGACGGGCGGAGGATTTGTATTCCCGGACAAGCAGTTCGTCCATGCGGGCGCAGTATCCCCAGTCTACTGAATGGAGGTCGTCTCCAGGAGCGTAGTCGCGATAACCGGTAATCTCCGTTCCTCCAGCCAGATTGCGGTGCGGCGGCTGATAAAGGATGTCTCCGCTTTTATCTGCCGACGGCGCGCAGGACGCATAGACAGATTCCGCTATTTTAGCGCACAAACGCATTTGGCGTTCAAAACGTTCATCAAACAAGGGGATTCGGGAAAGGAAATCTTTCATGGTATGGAATAGGGGGTAGGGAGTAGGGAATAGGCGCGAAGCGCATCCGCTAGAACCGCTTTAGCGGTTCAATATTAGTAGCCGTGGGTTTTAACCCACGGAGGAAATGGGGAGTAGGGGACTGTATTTAAATTCGCCGCAGGCGAATAACTATTCCCTATTTCCTATTCCCCAATTATGAACTAATGTAACTTCGGTAAATTTCGTCAACTTCTCCGTCGTCGGGATTGCCCGTATAGGCGAGTATCAAATATCGCAATCGGACGCCTTCTCCGGCTCGCACCAACCATGGTTTGGATAAAAATGGTATATGCGTTGGAGACATATATCCAAAGGGATTTGTATTCCAGGGACTTACGCCCCACGGGTTGGACGGATGCGACATCAGCGCAACGCCTTCCTGCAAATCTGGGTTGACGTCAGGAGCCGCCTCCGGATTTGCCGCCTGAAGTCGTCCCCAGCAAGTTACCCAGTTAGCGCGGCGTCCATAAATCTCTGACGCCCCGAAGTCGCCGTTGGAATTCATCATCATTCCACCTCCGAGAACAGGCGCAAGCGGCGCTGACGCCTGAACGCCAAAAAGGCAGTTTTGATTTGCCGTTATTAAAACGTCGTCTACGGCATGCCAGTCGATTGTTGCGTAGATGCCGTATCGACTGTTGTCATAGAACGCAACTCGAAATCGGCGCGTATCGGTCATCTGAACTCTGCCCTCTGGATTGACCCATCTGCACTCGTCGTCAAATACGCCTTGAACGCCAAGGTCCCATGACGAAAGCTTTGTCAACATTCCATCAGAGCCGATTTCCGACATCCCTTTCCATTTTAATCCATTTGAAAGTATTTGTCCACGGGGAAGATCGTTTTTTTTAGATTTTTTTACCGTATAATTTACTCCATTGACATTATCGCAAACAAACGCTGCGGCAGCGGATTTTCTTAAAGGAGACAACGGCAGTAAAGACGTTGGCGAGGAAAGACGGGTAAAACACGGGAATGGAACTGAAGATTGATTTGCCTGGCTGCTTGTCCTGTTATCGTTTTTTTCCTGAAACGTTGTCCGATATGTAATAATCGGTTTATTGTCTCGCAAAAAAATTGCGCTGTCAGGTTGAAAAATACACGATATTCTGTCAACGCTATACTGACGAATTCCCGCTAAAATTGACGTGTTCTGAGCAAACAGACGACCGCGTCCAGCCGTCATAGCGGCAACGCCAACGCTCGCCGCTGCAGAAAGAATAAACGTTCTTCGATTCATCATACAAAAACTATGAAAACAGGTTAAAAAAGGATGTAAAAACGCGAATAAAGCAAATCAGGAATAATCAAGGGGACGATATTGCTGTTTAAGCAGTTCAATCAGCCTTTTTATGCATGTAAACGTTTGAATTATACGCCCCAGGTAAACTTCAAACCGAACCTATAACAGTCATGGGTTTTCTCGAAGCCGATTCTATTTTGAGTTTAAAACGAACCATTTTTAGAGAATATTCGTACTAAGCAATAACATTTGGAAAAAAGATTTATTCCGGTTTCGCCCCGACAAGGTCGGTTCCTGATTGGAAGAGTTTCCGGATGGCGGGTATTACCCGCCTAAAATAACTTACATTATTATTTTCGCGGACAATGTCCGCTCCCCGGAAACCTTGTCCACTCGCCCGTGCGGCGCCTCGCCGCTCGCGAACGTCAATAAATCAGGCATTACAAATTTTAAGGAGTTTTATTATCATGAAAAAATTTTTGGGATTGTGCGCTGTTTTGGCGCTTATTACTGGCGGAGTCGTTTTTTCAGACGAAGTCAGGTCAATTGTTGAACAAAACACTAACGCGGACGCCGTTCAGGCAGTTGAATCTGCTGTCGACGATTCCGTAGAGGCGCCAATACAGGAAGCGTTGCCAGAAGAATCTGTCTCTGAAGCTGCCACTCCATCTGACGTAGTAGAAGTAGTCCCAGAGCCCGAACCGACAATTCCACAGACAGCCAACGCTCAGTATATTTTGGGCGTCATTGCATCGCCAGTTCCGCCGGCATTAAAAGCTCACGTCAATCTTCCACCGTACTCTGGGCTGCTTGTCCAAACAATTAAACCTAATGGACCTGCCGCCAAAGCCGGCATTCTTCCCTACGATATAATCGTCGCAATTGACGGCGTTACCGTTTCCGACACAAACCAGCTTTCTGCTGAACTTCAAAAAGCTGCTGGAAAACCTCAAAAAATGACAGTATTTCGTCAAGGGAAAGAAATGACTTTAGATATTGTCGCTCAGCTGGCAGAAGCGCCCCGTCAACCGCTATTACCCCCTGGCATAGCGTCTCCGCAGCTTTCCATTGACCCGATGGCTCCCCAGTACGATCCCTACGAAGACGACGATGATGATAATCTCAATCTCAATCCATCTTTCCCCAGACTTCAGCAGTTCATGGAACGTCAGCGACGTCAAATGGATCAAATGCGTCAACGCATGGAAGCTATGGAAAACGCAATGCGTCAGGGTATGCCTGGATTTATTCCGCCGTTTGCCCCCGGTTTTGCTCCCGCTCCGGCGCCCGCTCCTAATGGCGTTCTGACCCCCACGCCAGCGCCCGCTCCCAATGGCGGCGTGGTTTTGCCTCCGCAGATGAACGATCCGAACGCTCAGGTTCAGCGCGATTCCTTCTCCGTTCAGGTTCAAAAGAACGGAAACGAACCGGCAATTATTAAAATTCAGGAAAACGGGAATGAATATATTGTCGACGAAAACAGCATTGATCAGCTGCCGGAAAACGTCAGAAATCGTTTGAACTTTAAAATTCAAACTAACGACAAATAAGCTTTGAAATCAATAAAAGTCTCCTAAAATCGTAACTGTGGTCGGTTTTCAACGTAATTCGGTCAAGAAAACAGTTTCTTAACCGCTAAATGTCGAAAACTGACCACTTTTTCTTTTCTGTCCTCTTGTCTGGGACTCTAAATTGATTATACTATTCTATTATGAATGTTAATCAATTAATAGAATCGTTTTTGGAACCGTTTGCGCCTTTGAAACTGGCGGAGGACTGGGACAACGTCGGTCTTTTGCTGGGGCGACGCAATAAAGAGGTTAAACGGGTCATGACCTGTTTGACCGTAACGCCTCAATCCGCTCAGGAAGCCGTCGACAAACGCGTCGATTTAATCGTTTCCCATCATCCGATTTTGTTCCATGCCGTAAAACGTCTTACGGACGAAACGCCTGAAGGCGCCATGCTGCTCAATTTAATTGAACATAACGTCGCCGTTTATGCGCCGCATTCAGCGTTCGATTCCGCCGCGAATGGAATCAACCAGCGCATTGCCAAAGGCGTTGGTCTGAAAAAGATTCAGGCTTTGCAAGTTCTGGACGAACAAACCGGAATTGGCATCGGCAGAATTGGAAAGCTGTCCAAATCGACTCAACTCAAAGATTTCGCAACAACCGTTCGCGATTTCTTTGGCGGCTGCGACGTCAACCTTGTCGGAAAGCCGCACGCGCTCATTCGCACCGTTGCCGTTACCTGCGGCGCCGCCGGGTCGCTGTTTGACCTCGTCAAAAAAGCTCATGCAGACGCCCTGATTTTAGGCGAAACGATGTTCCACACGTTTCTCGACGCTCAGGCGAACGGCGTCAATTTGATTCTGCCCGGGCATTACGCAACAGAGCGCTTTGCCTGTCAAGCCTTGGCGGAAGAAATTGCTCAAACATTCCCGAAACTCGATGTTTTCGTTTCCAATGCCGAACAGCCGCCTGTTTGGCGCCTTTAAACCATTGATTGTAAACTCATGAACCTGAAATACCCTTTAGCTCTGCTGATTTCACTGATTTTTACCGTAACGTCGTTCGCTCAACAAACGGCGTTAGAAAAAACTCTGCCTAAAACCGTCAAGATTTATGGCGTCGGCGGGTTGGCGGGATTTGACGACGCCCAGTCGGGAATTCTCATTTCCAACAGCGGACACATTCTAACCGTAACCGGCTCTGTCCTGGACGAAGACCCGATTACCTGTACTCTTAACGATGGACAGAAATTTACCGCGAAGCTGGTCGGCGTCAATCCTAAACTGGCTCTTGCCGTTTTGAAAATCGACGCTCAAACGCCGGACTTTTTTGACCTGTCCGCCGCGCCTGTTCCCGTTGCCGTTGGCAGCCCGGTTTTGGCTGTTACAAACCTCTACAGCGTCGCGACCGGAAACGAACCGATGAGCGTTCAGCACGGCGTTGTTTCCGCTATTACGCCTTTGGAAGCGCGGCGCGGAGCGTTTGTTGCCGGATATAAAGGCGACGTCTATATTATCGACGCCATTACCAACAACCCCGGCGCGCCCGGCGGCGCGTTGGTTGACTACAACGGCGCGTTTCTCGGCCTGGTTGGCAAACAGCTCAAAAGCACGACGCAGTCTGTTTATATCAACTTCGCCATGCCGCAGTCTGCGCTCAGCTCCGCCGTTCAGGATATTCTGGATAAGAAAACTCAAAGAGCAGGGCAGCAAGACGAAGTCGCCAAGCCTGCTGACGCTTGGACTCCAGCTAAACTCGGATTTCAGCTCGCGCCAGACGTCTTGCCGCTTACGCCTTCTTACGTCGATTCCGTTCAGTCTAACAGTCCCGCGGCAAAAGCCGGATTGGAGACGGACGACTTTATTGTCATGGTCAACGGAAACATCGTCAAAGACGTCAAGTCGTTGAAAGCCGCTTTGGAACGCATTGACGTTGCCGACCCTGTCGAGCTGCTCATTTTAAGAAACGACGAATTTCAGACTATTCGAATTACAAATTGATTTACCCCTAAAGCCATTTTGACCTTACCATGAAACTTACCTGGCTTGGACACGCCTGCTGGCATTTGAACGTTGACGGAAAGTCGATTCTTGTCGATCCGTTCTTTGCGTCGGAATCCATTCGTAAAATCGGCGAAGCGCTGCCAGTCGATTATATTCTGTGCACTCACGGACACGCCGATCACTGTTCAGACGTCGTCGCGATTTGTAAACTCCATCCGGATGCCGTTTTAATCGGTTGTTTTGAATTGGTCAACTGGTTTGCGAAAAAGGGCGTTCGTTCTGTAGAGCCTGGCAACCCCGGCGGGACGATTCAGACGTCGTTTGGCTCTGTTACATTTACGTTCGCGTCTCATTCCAGCCAAATGCCAGACGGCTCTTACGGCGGAATTGCCGTTGGATTTGTTATCAATACAAAAGAAGGTTCCGTCTACGTTGCCGGCGATACAGGTTTTTTGGACGATATGGAATTCATTGGTCGATCCGGACTCAGAGCTGCGATTGTTCCCATTGGAGATCGCTTTACCATGGGGCCGGAACAAGCTCTGGAGGCGATTAAAGTCCTCAAGCCCGAGCTTGCCATTCCATCTCATTACAATACATGGGCTCCCATTGAGCAAAACGCTGACAAATGGGCAAAGGACGTTCAAGCCCAGACAACCTCTGCGCCGTTACTGTTTCAAATCGGAGAAAGCAAAGAAATCTAACTTAAAACTTGCGTCATGGAACAACAGCAAATTGGGAAATACGTTATTGATAGAACCATCGGACGCGGAGGCATGGGCGTCGTCTACGCCGCTCATTCTACAGACGAGTCCGATTTGAACCCGCTTACCGGCGCGGTCGAAGAAGTCGCTCTGAAAACCCTGACCCTTCATTCCACCGAACCGGAAGAACGCGCTCAGGAAATTCAGCGATTCGACAAGGAGATTACCGCGCTGCGAATGATCGACCATCCCAACGTCGTCCATATTCTCGGCTTCGGCGTTGAAGACGAATTGATGTACTACGTCATGGAACTGGTCGACGGCAAATCGCTCCATGACGTTATAAAAAAAGGAACGCTCTTTTCCTGGGTTCAGACGCTGGCAATCGCCAAACAGCTTGCCTCCGCCATTTCATACGCTCACGCTCGAGGGATTATTCATCGTGACATCAAGCCCGGCAACATTATTATTTCCAATCCTGAATCGCCGTCTCCAACGGTTAAACTGACAGACTTCGGCATCGCTCGCGTCTTTTCCAGCCAACAGCTTACCGGCGCTGGCTCGGTGGTTGGTACAGTTCAGTACATGGCTCCGGAACAGGCGCTGGGAAAACCCGTTACAACGTTGGCAGACCTGTACGCCCTCGGCGCGGTCTTCTATACGCTCATGTGCGGACACGCGCCGTTTTTAGGACGTTCGCTGCCGGAAATTCAGCGAATGCATGCCGAAGAACATATTGTCCCGCTCATTCGCGATGGAAAAGACCTTCCCATTCCGCCGGAATTCCAAAACATTCTCAACCGTTTGCTGGAAATTCAACCTGAAAAACGAATTCAAACTGCCAGTGCACTGCTCCGTCAGCTGGACGCCATCGAGATTGTCGAAGACGCGACAATTGAACTGAGCGATTCGCAATTAAGCGATACGGAACCGGAAATTGTCGAACAGTCCCAGCCAAAACCAGTTCTCAAAGGCAGTTCATACGTTAAAGTTGAACCGATTCAGGAACCAACGCATCAATCCTCGTTCTCCTGGCCAATAGCGCTGGGCTGGGTTGTCGCTTTTGTCGCATTTATCGCGGCGCTGGCATACTTCCTCCAACCGCTGACCGCAGACAAACTCTATGACAGAATCAATCAAAGCCGCTTGTTTGACAAAGACTCTGCTTATAGCAATATGAACGTTTTTCTCACTCGCTTCCCAGACGATGAACGAGTCGAAACGATTCTCCGTTGGCGGGAAGATTACGATATCGATCGATTCCAGCGGCGCGTTCAATCCCGCATGATCGGAACCGGCTCATGGACGCCGGATTCAGTGTTGGAGCGTCAATACTATAAAGCTATGCAATTGACCGAAACCGCGCCGGAAGATGCATTAATCGAATTAAAAGCGATTGCGGATTTCTACCTTGTCCCGCCGTATAAACAGGATATGGGTAAAAGAGAATATGACAAACGAATCTGTCTGCTTTCTGTTGAAAAGCAGATTGACATTATAGAATCCCGTCTTGAAGACGAAATCAAACCTCTGCGGGAATCCATCGAACAGCGGATCGCTGAAGCGAAAAAGTATAAACAAACCAACCCTGAACAAGCGGAACGAATCGTCAAAAGCATTATTCGTCTTTACAATTCAGACGAAAACGTTATCGATTTGGTTGAAGAAGCGAAAAAACTGCTCAACGAATAGGCGGCGAGACGGTAGATAGATTAAATAAAAAAGCCCTTCGAGAGGGTTTCTCTCAAAGGGCGTAAATAACTCGGCGGCGCCTACTCTCGCACTTGCAGGACTACCATCGGCTCGAAAAGCTTAACTACTGAGGTCGGGATGGGATCAGGTGTGACCTTTTCAATTAGCCGCCGCGATTTGTTGAAAGTCCAGTTAAGAACTTTCAACAATATAATCTGTTAGGTAAATAGGCTCTCTCAAGAGCGTTTAATACATGCGATCAAGTTTTCGTCCGTTAGTACTGGTTAGCTGAACCCATTACTGAGCTTACACATCCAGCCTATCAACCTCATCGTCTTTGAGGGGACTTAAACGAAACCTAATCTCCGAGCTGGCTTCACGCTTATATGCTTTCAGCGTTTATCCAATCCGTTCTTAGCTACCCAGCCGTGCTACTAGCGTAACAACTGGAACACCAGAGGAACGTCCAATTAAATCCTTTCGTACTAAATTTGATTCTCGTCAAGTTTCGCACGCCCACACCAGATAGGGACCGACCTGTCTCACGACGGTCTGAACCCAGCT
>JAFQXE010000030.1 GCA_017407125.1 Thermoguttaceae bacterium | reverse complement strand
CAATTACAAACGCGCCGGCGCCGTCGATGGCAAGCGTGTCGAATTGCTGCTGCGCCGGGTCTTCGTTGTAAGAGCTGAACTCGAACAAGCCAGTCGCGCCAGTCTCAATTATAACGTTGCCGTAGACGGTCAGGTCGCCAACAGAATTGCCGGGCGAGAAGGTCGTGCCAGTCTTAACAATCAAATCGCCAGTGTACTTGCCTTTGAAGTCCAGTTTACCAGCTTCTACTGTAAAGTTCTCAGGAGCAAACTGTCCGTCGGTTGACAAAATCTTAAGCGTACCTGCGCCGGTCTTGATAGCGTTTGAACCGGTAACGGCATTGCTATTGGTGAATTCCAGCGATTTTTCATCTCTAGGAACGTTGTATTCCAACGTGGCGTTGTCAGCAATATCAATCGGACCGTTCGCCTTGACGGCGTCGCCAGTCAGAGTGAGCTTACCTTCTGAAACCGTCGTATTGCCGGAATACGTGTTGTCGCCGGAAAGGGTCAACGTTCCTTCTCCGGTTTTATTCATCGCGCCTTCGCCGGAAACAACGCCGGAAAGAGTCAGATTCTTGTTTTCAGCAACTTCGACTGATCCGTTGACGTTCATTTCAACGCCGCCAGTATAGGTTTCCGTTGTCTTGTCGCCTTCGGTAAACTTAATGCCCTCTTTGTTCGTTCCGTCAATCGTCCACGTGTCTTCAGCAAGAGCTTCCGGCGTGTTGGCGTGATAATACTTGTCAGGTTCCGGACCTGCGTTATTACCGATCAGGTACAGACCGTCGGTTCTGCCTTCCAGACTAAACAAGCTTTGGTAATTCCCAAGCAGACCGCTCATCGGCGTCACACTGCTGACAAAGCCTTCATTGGAAACCAACTTGTATTCTGCACCTTCCGCCGCCCAAAGAGCAGCGTCAGAAGAACTCGTAAAGAACAGCTTGATAATAGCGTTGTCGTCAATTACCAACGAACCATCGTTGATAGTAAGCGTGTCGAATGATTGCAACGCCGGGTCTGCGTTGTAAGCGCTGAACTCGAACAAGCCGGTTGCGCCAGCTTCAAATACAACGTTGCCGGTTACGGTCATATCTCCAACGGAGTTACCCGGCGAGAGCGTTGCGCCATTCTTGACAATCAAATCGCCGTTGTACTGTCCCTTGAAGTCCAGTTCGCCAGCTTCAACTGCAAAGTTACCCAGAGCAAACTGTCCATTGGTTGACAAAATCTTGAGCGTACCAGCGCCGGTCTTGTTAACTGTATTAGCAGTGATTGAACCGACAAAGTGAGACGTTTCTGTATTGTTGAGCGTCAATGCCTGACCGGATGCGTCGAGTTTTGCTGAAACGGCAACGCTTCCGTCGTCGTTCAATTTTCCACCAGACAGGTTGTAGAGCGTTCCGCCAGCCGGCAACGCCAGCGTTCCTTGTTCAATGGTTGTTGAACCGGTATAAGCTGGCGCCTGAGACAGCGTCAGAGTTCCTTCGCCCTTCTTCGTGAATCCGCCAGCGGCGTCGGCTGATTCCGTTCCCTGTTCGATCTTGGCGTTAACTTTAACGTTATGACCATTGGTGTCGAAAATAGCGCCGCCCTGCTTGATGTAATACTTTATACTGCCAGCAGCAGTGAAGAAATCAGTGTTGTTGTCTGCAACCGCCTGAATGGTTCCGCCGTTGAAGTTGAACGTGCTGCCGGCTCTTGATCCGCCTTTTGTACCGTATAAGGCAAGCGTTCCACCGTTGAGGTTAACTGTAGTTGTTCCCTGTCCAAACCACAGTACGCCGCAAGCGGGGTCGCCGCCGGTTGTATACGCGCCGGGAACGCCAAGTGTGAGCGTTCCTCCGTTCATGTTAAGCGTTCCTTTGGCGTTGTCGTTGTTTGCGCTTAAAAGGATTCGACCGTCAACCTGCATTGCGCCGCCGTTGATGGTTAAAACGCCAGTGCAGTTTCCGTTGGTTCCCAGCTGAATGCTGCCGGTGTTGTTCCCGCCGTTGCGGATTGTTACATTTCCGGAGTTCAGGACAAAAGTTCCATTAGAACCGTTTCCGATCATGACAGAACTGGCGTAGCCATCGGCAGCCATATTGACTGTTCCGCCATCGCCGGCGTCGATGACGGCAGTTCCGCCGGATTGGACAACCAGACGAGAATTAAATTTTGAACCGGTAACGTTAAGAACGCCTGCAGCAACAGTTGTTACTCCGGTATACGTATTCTCGCCAGAAAGGGTCATGGTTCCAGCGCCGGTTTTTGTGAAATTGCCTGTTACGCCAACGCTGTTTCCGTTGGTAAGATTGGCAGAAACCAACAAGTCTGTTGAACTGTCCTGGGTAACGTCAGCAACGTTGAAAGTTACTCCGTTTGGAATAACGCCGTTGTTGGCGCCAACGGTTCCGATGCTGATGGTTGAAATCTGATTGGCGTCCAGCTTTGAATCAGCGGTAACGTCTACCGTACCGGTCAGCTGGTATGACTGCCAGTTGACATGTCCGTTGTTATCGATAATTTTACCGCCATTTTTGAGCGTAACGTGATTTAACGTATTAAACCAGCCGGTTTCGTTAGCAATAGTTCCGCCGTCGACAATGATTTGGATTGGCGATCTGACGCCGGCGGTTCCCAAGACGTCGTGGCTGGCAAACAGAAGCGTTGCGTCTTTATTGATTGTAACGGTCTTTTCAGCGTTGATATTTCCCAGCGCTCCTGTTGCAATAACTTTTAACGTTCCTTCGTCAACAGTAATGTTTCCGGTAAACGTTTTACTGCCAGACAGAGTCAGCGTTCCTTCTCCCGCCTTGTTCAAAGCGCCGGCGCCAGAAATCGCGCCAGTTACCGTCAGATCATGACCAGCGGCGATATCAAACGAACCGTTCATGTTCAATTCTACCGGATTGGCATACGTTGCTTCGCTGTTGCCTTCGAGGAACTTGACGCCCTTCTTGTTGACGCCGTCAATAGTCCACTTGGCGGCGGAAATATCAGCCGTATTGGCGTAGTAGTACGGATCTGTTACCGGCGGTTCCGGCGGCTCTGGTCCGTCCAGCTTCATCAGAACGAGGTTGTTGTCTGCCGTTGTCAGATACCAGCTGTCTGTTTCAGCCGAGTTGACTAACAGCTGAACGCTGTTCAGATCAATGCCCATTGAAGAAGAATTAATCAAAACGTAGCCGCTGTCGGTACTGTTGGTCCACCATGAGGTTTCGTCGCCGTTGTTAAACGTGAGGTTGACAATTCCGGAAGCCAGCGTAGCGGAATTCGTCGTGAGAAGATCGTAATCGTTTGCCGCAGCAGTGTAACCGTTGAAGTCGAAGTAAACCGCGCCATCGTTCATGGTCAAAGACGCAGCAGTGATACTCGCCGAATCAGAAGTTTCGCCAATGATAAACGAACCGCCATTGAGGGCAACGTTTGTTGAACCAATGCTGGCTCCGGTCTGGAATGCCGCATTTTCTCCCACTGTAACGTTCGCAGACGCCAGCCGTCCTGTACTTGACAAAAGCAGCGTACCTTCTGAAACGGTCGTTGGACCGGTATACGTATTGACCGCCGTCAGTTCCATCGTGCCAGCGCCGGCTTTAATAATTTCCGTTGAATGTTTAAGAGCGCCGGAAGTTTGGTACGTCGGGTCGACAATTACAGCAGAAATAACAAGGTCAGAAACGTTATCATTAACCGCTGCGTTCGCACTGGTAATTTCTTCGACAGTAATTGTCGATTTTGAAGTTCCCCCACTGATAGCGCTGCTGGCCCCTCCAAAACCAATTACGGCGTTAGGTTTATCCGGATCTGCCGTAATAGTTACAGGAGCGCCGGCGGTGTCGTCAGCATTGCGTTCGACTTTTAAGTTATGCAGTTTGTATGTTTTCCATGTTGCATTTCCATCGGCAGCGTGGAGGTTTGCGCCGTTTCTCATTGTCAGGTTGGTAAGATAGTTATACGTTGCGCCCTCGTTTGAAATCTTTCCACCGTCAACAACGAATTTGAACGGACTTTCGCTGTGAGCGTTAATGAAAATATCCTGAGCGGCAAGAACCAGTTCTCCGCCTTCGTTGACAGTAATCGTTTTAGCGCTGGTAACGCTTCCTAACGGAGACGTGCTGGAACTCTTCCAGCCGGACGTTGCCTTGAGTTTGCCGCCATTAATAGTAATATTGCCGGTATACGAACTATCCTGACTGCTCAGAACAAGCGTTCCTTCGCCGGTTTTGGTGAATCCGCCGCCGCTTTTAATGAGACCGCTAATGGTCAATGTGTCTGATACAACGTTAAACGTTGCTTTAGCTCCGGCATTAATATTGAATCGGCATTTAATCAACGAGTCTCCGGTTGAAGTTACAACGCCGGTTCGAGTGGCAAAGTCCAAACCAGTCCCGTTATTGGTTTTACCGTATTCCGATTCAATCAGACCGCTTTCCAAAGTTATGTTTTTAATATGAGTATAGTCCGCGGGAATGAGCGTGCCGCGAATGGTGATTTCGTTGGGAGCATCCGCTCCGTAACCGAACTGGTTGGCGGCTCGACATTCCAGAACAGCGCCCGTTTCAATGACAACCGGACCTGTTCCAAAGTTGCTGGGTGAAGAGTTCGCGCCATTGGAAATAACTTTTCCTTCTTTAATGTCAATTCCGCCCTTAAAGGTGTTGACAGCAGACAAATACAGCGTTCCTTTGCCAAGTTTTGTAATAACGGCATTGCCGCTATAAGTAGAAATCAACCCTGTCATGTTAAGCTGCGAATTCTCCGCAGTAGTAATATCAAAGGATCCATCAGTGCGAAGTCTGATAGGAGCGGAAATTGTTGATACGGTTGGATTAGAAGCCGTTGTGCCGTCCAGAGCGTAAGAATAGAACTTTACGCCCGTGTTCAAGACGTCAAGCGTGCCGCCGCTGGACGATTTCGCCGTACCGCCGTACATGTGAAGCTCTGTATTGTTGAGCGTTTCGTTCCCTTCGGAATTGTCCATCGTGCCGTAGATGTACATCTTGGTTGTAGACTCGCCGTAACCAAGAGAATCGTGCGTAGCGCAAAGCAGGGTCGCACCCTGGGCGATGGTAATCTGACCGTTAAACCGTTTGCCGTTTCCAAAATTGCCGGTTATCTGAAGCGTTCCTTCCTGAAGTTCAACGTTATGACCGATCCAGTTGCTGGTTGTAAGCGTTCCCGCTCCAGATTTAACCGTTTTAGCTCCGACGTTATTGGTAATGGTATAACCAATCGACATCGTTTCTCCCTCGCCAGGAGCGAATTCCAAAATGCCGCTGTTATTAACAGCCCCGGTTCCGAGCGAGCCTTCGCCGATAACCTTGAGAGTCCCGGCAGAAATCGTCGTTCCGCCGGTATAGTCGTTAGCGCCAGACAGAGTCAGCGTTCCGTTTCCAGATTTGGTCAAAGCGCCTGCGCCGGTAATAACGCCGGAGAACTGCGAGTCTTCCGTATTATTAATAGTAACCGCCTGACCGTTGTTGTCCAGATTGCCAGCGCCGGAAAGATTGTACAGCGTTCCGCCTGCCGATAGAACCATCGTACCAGCTGAAATCTTTGTAGAACCGGTGTACGCAGGAGCCTGAGACAGAATCAACGTACCGGCGCCAAGCTTGTCAACCGCGCCTGTACCGGAAACCTGTCCGCCAAACGTCAATTCGTAGTTTTCGCCAACTTCAACTGTGCCGTCGGCGCTCATTATAACGGGATTGGAATAGGTAATATTATAGTTGTCGCCGGTAATGAGCTTGGCTCCGTATTTTTCACTTCCGTCAATCGTCCACTGATCAGCAGTGATGTCGTCTGAATTGGCAAACCAGAACGGACCCTCTCCCGGGGGAACGTCAGTTGCAGACAAGAAAATATTATTACTATCCTTAGTCAGCGTCCAACTTGCTGTTGGAAAACCAGAGACTGTTACCTGCATATTGCTGCCGATATCCCCTACCAAACCGCCTTTCTCGGTTGTTATAAGCTGAATTGGCGATGAACCAGCTTTAGCCCACCATTGATCTTCATCTGCATAATTGAACGACAGATCAATTACGCCGGAATTCAAATTGACGGAGTCTGTAAAAGTAAGCCAGTCGGAATCGTAATATCCAGTATTGTTGTTTATATCGAAGTGGATTGTACCGCCATCGAGCGATAAAGATTTAACGTCAACTTCCTTTGTAGCTGGAGAACTGCCGAGGATAAAAGTTCCACCTGTAATTGATACGTTTGTATTGGATAAACTAATATCGGTTTGAAGCGTTCCGCCGCTCTGAACAGTCAGATTGGTCGAATTCATGGATGCATTTTCTGGCAGAAATAGCGTACCTTCTGATACGGTTATTGAGGCAGCGCTGCATGAGTTTTGAAGCGTTAAAGTTCCTGCGCCGGTTTTGTTCAGTCCGCCGTTTCCTTCCAAAGAACCGGATAATGTAACATTCTGACCATTGGTGTTAATCGTACCGACAACGCCGGAATTAAATGTCATATAATTTGTAATTTCAGGATTAGGAATGTTAACCAGCAGCGTAGAATTACCGTTGAAGTTAATTGATCCCGAACTAAGGGCAGTGGCGGAACTCATCGCCAACGTACCGGCAGTAAGAATCGTTCCGCCGGTATGAGTGTTTTCTCCGGAAAGGGTCAGCGTTCCCGTCCCGATTTTTTCCAACTGCATACCGTCCTGAATTTTACCGGAAAACGCAGACGAACTGTTGTCGGCGCCGACTCGCAGTTTACTGCCGTAACTTCCCTTGATAACGCTCAGCGTGTCTGTGCAAACAAGACCGTTGATGGTTTCTGTATGTCCGTTAAGATTGAGCGTTGACGTCAATCGATTGCTGGCGTCCTCCCAACTGTACATAACGAGATTGCCGGTTGAGGTCGATCCAGCGGTGAGAACGTCGGGAATCTGTTCGTCAGCGTCAAGAACCAAGGTTCCAGCATAGGTGGTTACGCCGCTGTTGTTATAAACGCCCGACGAACCGATCTGAGTGTTTCCCTGATAGTTGTTGACCGAATTCGTATTGCTCAAATGGACTTCTGTAAGATAACCCGGGGCGGCAACCAAAGAACCCACGCCGGTAACCTGACCATTGAAATACAAAAAGCCCTGATTATTCTGCCATGCGTGAGAAGCAATTCTTGTATCTCCAACCAGGTTCACAGTACCGTTCAGGTAGACGGGGACTGATTGATTCATCTGCATTCGGAATTTACCGGTTTTTTCACTCCCGTAGCTATCGCCCTTAATTTCAATATTGCAATTAAGCGTTACCGCTGATGAATCCATAAAGTAAAGCTGCGCGTTAGCAGCTGTAACGTTGACCGTATCTGACGAAGTCAAATCGCAATACGTTTTTCCAGACGGCAGTCCGCCAGCGCCTGCTTCAGTAGGCTTTACACGCGTTGTCAGCGAGTACGTCTCAGCTGCGGCTGAACCGATAAACAGCGTTGCCGTCAGCGCGATAGCCAGCGCAAAGCGAACTGCGTTAAAAGCATTGTATGTAACAAAACCAGTCAAACGTTTTGGAAATGGAGTTTTCATTTCTCTGAAATTAGTTGTAAATGAAGTTTTATATATTGCGAAAACGATAAATCGTCACCGCTTTTGGAATCTATAAAAATCCAAAATAATTATTTATCAAACTATATTATACACATAAATTCTTAATATATCAACCAATTGAGAAAATTTTATAAAAATATTTTTGATAAGATAGGTAAGTTTTGTCGGCTTTTTTGCAAAGATGGAAAGTAGGGATTAAATCGATTGTATCGAGGGCAAACAAAGAGCGATTTACTTCTTTAGTCAAAAAATGAAACAAAATATACTGATATATTTGTCTATTATTGAGTAATTTCTAAGCGTTTTCTGTTAAAAATATCCTTTTGTACTTGCTCTTGACCAATTACGCAAAATTGATACAATAGGAAAAACATGATGCGAGATTATCCCTTTTGCGGATTCGATTCCAGTTTCTCCTGGAGCGGGCGTTCTGTTTGAACATATTGGGTGAATTACTCGTAACTGATAACTGTAATTATTAGTTCTATTATAACAATACACAACCTTTAACACAATCATGGCTAAGGAAGCAGTAACTGGAGCCGCGGCGTTGGAAGCGGCTCGACGAGAAAAGATGCGGCGTCTGGAAGAGTTGGGCATTGACCCGTGGGGTCAGCGCTACGACGGCGCGATGCCGATTGCAGAAATCCGCGCTCGAGAATCGGAAATTATCGAAGTCCCTTCTCAGGAAGAGGGCAAGCCGGCGGAACATCACGGACCGCAAGTCAACGCGGCGGGACGCATTATTCTCATGCGGCCGTCCGGGAAAGTCATTTGGCTTAACATTCAGGATAAAACCGGACGCATCCAGGTCATGATTGGCAAATCCCAAATTGGGGAAGAGAATTTCCCCATCGCCAAATGCTTTGACCTGGGCGACATCATCGGCGTTGAAGGCGAGTTCGTCAAAACCCGCACCGGCGAACTGACGATTTTCGCTTCCAAGATTACGTTCCTGACAAAGTGCCTCACCCCGCCGCCGGAGAAGTTCCACGGCATGACGGATCCGGAACTGTGCCAGCGTCAGCGATACGTTGACCTCATCTACGGCGAAGGGACAATGGAACGCTTTCTGCGCCGCAGCGCGATTCTCAAGTCACTGCGACAAACGCTTGACGAAGAAGGATTTACGGAAGTCGAAGGACCGACTCTGCACGCGATTGCGGGCGGCGCCGCGGCGCGTCCGTTTGTAACTCATCACAACGCTCTGGATATCGACCTGTACATGCGAATCGCTTTGGAACTCCACCTGAAGCGGCTTCTGGTTGGCGGCATGGAACGCGTTTACGAAATCGGCCGCGTTTACCGCAACGAGGGCATCGACATTCGCCACAATCCGGAGTTCACGCTGACAGAAATCTATCAGGCGTACGGCAATTACGAAACCATGATGGACTTGACGGAAAAGATTATCGTCAACGCCATTAAGGCGACCGGACAAAGCTTTGTCCTGCCGTGGAAAGACGGAACGATTGACTTCACGCCGCCCTTTGCCCGCCGCAAGTATTTGGACCTGGTCAAGGAAGCGACCGGCGTCGACCCGGCTGACACAGCCGCGATGGCTCAGTACGCCGCCTCGATCGGCTTGGAAACGGCTGGTAAGCACCCGGACGTTATTCTCAACGAGGTTTTCGAGGAAAAAGTCGAACCGACGCTCGATCAGCCCACGTTCGTCTACGATTACCCGGCGTCGATTTGCCCGCTGACCAAGCGCAAGCGATCCAACCCGGCTATTGCCGAACGTTTTGAGATGTTCGTTAAGAGCATGGAACTGGCGAACGCCTATACGGAACTCAACGACCCGGACTTGCAGGAAAAGCTGTTTTCGCAGCAGCTGGAAGGGCTTCCGGAAGAAGAATCAATGGCGAAAATGGACAACGACTTCATTCGCGCCTTGCGAAACGGCATGCCGCCCGCCGGCGGTTTGGGAATCGGCATTGACCGTCTTGTCATGTTGCTGACCAACTCGCAGTCCATTCGCGACATTATCCTGTTCCCGCTCCTTCGTCCAGAATGAGTTTCAATTAGCAATGAGCAATTAGCAATGAGCAATTATTGAATCGCTTTGCGGCATTGCTAATTGCTAATTGTCAATTGCTAATTCCTATTCCCTACTCCCTATTCCCTGAAATGTACAAACTCAAGCTTTGCCTTCGCTATCTCCGTACCAGAATGCTATTGGCATTTACCGTGCTATGCATTATGATCGGCGTTGCTGTAATGATAGTCGTCAACGGCGTGATGGCAGGGTTTTCACATGAAATGCGCGACCGCATGCACGGCGTGCTGTCTGATGTAACGCTTGAATCGTGGAGCGCCAGCGGCTTTCCAGACGCTCAACTTCACATGGAGCGGATTCGCAAAATCTGCGGCGACAAAATCGCGTCCATGACGCCTCTTTGTCAATCGCAAGGGCTTGTCTCGTTCCAGATTGGTCAAGAGTGGATTCATCAGCCGGTTTACGTCATCGGCATTGACCCGAACGGGGAAAACGAAACCAAAGATTTCGGTCAGTATTTTCAGCACCCGCTTAACCGCCAAAAGCTGAGTTTTGAATTGCGGGAAGACGGTTACGAGCAGTCGTCCGACCCGGAACATCCGCGTATGGCTCTTAAAGACGCTGGCTGGAAGTACCGACGCAATCTTGCGCCGCCGCCAGACGTCATTCGAGAACCGATTACCGATCCCTCCGCGGAACTGGAAAGAATCAACGCTCAGCAGGCGCAGGAAGAGCAAGCGTATCAAGAGGATACGCAGCCCTCACTGCCGGGACTTCCGCCAGAAGACAATTCTCAACCGGAACCTCAGGAGGATACAATGCCGTCTTTGCCGGGTCTGTCGCCGTTGCCGGATGAAGGACTGAATCCGATTCCAGACGTTCCGTCTATTCCAGAAACTCAAGGCGCGGACGTTCCTGAATCGCCGGATTCGATAGTTCCAAAAGAGCAAACGCCTGCTCCGCAAACGGAATCGCAGGACGATGAACTCAAAGCGTTTCCCAGCCCGCATAACGCAGACGAACCGGAAGCGGTCAGAAAGATTTCCGGCAAGAATGCGGTTAAGGTTCAGGCGAACTATCCGCCTGCGACCGAGGCTCAAGCTGGCAATCCCGCTGACGGTACAGTGGATTTGCCGGAACTGCCTTCTGATCCCCATGCGGAAAACGAGGCTTTAGAACGCGAAGCGGCGCAGCAGAATCCGCTTCCCATGGCGTCACAGCCCAGCGGATTCGTTTCCAATATAGAAAACGACCCGATGACCCCGCCTCAAAAAGACGAGTCTGGAAGCGCTATTAACGACCCGTTCAATCAGTTCCGTCAACCGGAAAATGTTCGCGTTTTCGACCCCCGCAAAGAACAGCACACCGGTATGATTATGGGCATTTCTCTGGCGTCAATCCGAAAGCTTGACGGCGAAGAAAAGTTTTTCTGCTGGCCGGGGAAAGACGTCAAACTGACCATGGCAAGCGCGTCGATGCCGCCCAAGGGAATTACAGACAACTTTACCGTTGTTGACATCTACGAAAGCAAGATGAGCGAGTTCGATTCCCAGTTTGTCTTTATTCCTCTGGACGCCATGCAGCGTCTGCGCGCCATGTTCGACCCGATTTCCAATAAAGGCATGGTAAACGCGATTCGAATCAAGCTCAAAGACGAAAAAGACGGTCCGATGGTACGTGACATGCTCAAAGAGGAATTTAATTCTCCAGACAGAGAAATGTACAAAATTCAAACTTGGCAGGATCAGCGCAGCAACCTGTTGGCGGCGGTCGAAATGGAGCGATCCGTTATGAACGTTTTGCTGTTTTTGATTATCGCGGTTTGCGGCTTTTCCATCATGACCATCTTTTTGATGATTGTTTCGGAAAAGGTCAAAGACATCGGCATTCTTCGCGCGTTGGGCGCGTCGTCGCCGGGAATCATGTTTGTATTTTTGAATTACGGCTTGATGCTGGGCGTAGTCGGATCCTTGCTGGGCGTTGTCTGCGGACTGCTGTTCCTGGACAACATCAACCCGATTGCAGACGGTTTGTCGTACATAACGGGACATCCGGTGTTCCCGCCCGACATTTATTATTTTTACAAGATTCCCACTTGCGTTGAGTGGCTAACCATAGTTTGGATTGTTATTGGAACGATTGCTGTAACGGTTTTAGCCAGCGTATTTCCCGCCTGGCGCGCCGCGTCAATGCAGCCGGTA
This sequence comes from Thermoguttaceae bacterium, assembly GCA_017407125.1. Taxonomy (GTDB): domain Bacteria; phylum Planctomycetota; class Planctomycetia; order Pirellulales; family Thermoguttaceae; genus RUG11551. The sequence continues at coordinate 102,378 of JAFQXE010000030.1, read as the reverse complement.
GAAACGCTGAGAAGCTAAAAGAAGGCAAGAGGCAATAGGCAAGAGGCAGTAGTAAAGATTCTCCTACTGCCTACTGCCTACTGCCTACTGCCTACTGCCTCAAAACCCTAAAATATGAACGAACAGGAAAAGCTGGAAAGACTGATGGAATATTCACGCCAATTGGCGCAGCAGAACGCGGCGGACTCCAATCAGTCCGAAACGTCTTCATCGCCGTCGGCTTTCAAACTGGATTTGTCCGATTTGTCCGGTAAATCTGGAGATTTTTCGTCTGGTTCTTCATCAAGCTCAATGTCTGACCCAACGTCCGCGCCTGAAATTGCCATGCCGAACCTGACAGCAGACTGGGATTCCATCTGGAACTCCGGCAGATTGGGAAAAGATCAAACGCCGCCCTCGTCTAATTCGTCCAATTCAAGGAATAGCGATTCGGCGTCCGGTCAAACGCAGTATTCTTCCCCCTTGAATTCCAATGCTTCCCGTACTTCATCGGAAGGCATGAGACCGCGTTCGTCTTATTCGTCTGGGGGTAAATCCAGCGCGTCTGACGTCGACGACGATCAGTACAACTGGACGCGAACCAAGTCAACTCTTCGCGCCGCCAAAGGAGCCGTTGAATCTTACGAACGCTCGCTGAATAATCCAAACGATTTCAATTCAGACAACGATTCGAAGTTCCTCAAGCCGATCGACGAAATTATGAGGCAAAACGCCGGAGACGATGCGGAGTCTTCTGTTTCCGGGTCGGGGAAACCGAGTCGATTTACCGCCAATGACTTTCTCGGATCAGACTCCTCCAGCGCTAATTCGTCTGAGAATACGTCGCGTTCTTCGTCCAGAGTTTCAGGAACGATGCGGCCGTCAACCGCCAAATCCAGTCAAGAAACTTCCGCTTTTAGCGCAGACGTTCGCAATCGTCAATCCAGGAACGAACCGGATCCGTTTGAACCTAAATCATCCAGGACTGAAAAATTATTGCCGTCGCAAAGAATTATCGCTTCGGTTAAGCATTTGCATAAGAGTTTTACTCGCGGCGGGATTACCGTTCCGGTGCTGCAAGACCTTTCGCTGGACATCGCCCGGGGAGAATTTACCGCGATTATTGGTCAAAGCGGGTCGGGGAAATCGACGCTCCTCAACGCAATTGGTCTGCTGTGCAATATAGACGCCGGCGAGATTATTTATGAAAACAAACGCATCGACAACCTCTTTGCGTGGCAAAAAGACAAGCTCCGCAACCTCGATTTTGGATTGGTGTTCCAGTTTTATCATCTCTTGCCGGAGTTTACGATGCTGGAAAACATCCTCATGCCGATTATGGTTCGGTTATCCGCAACGGAATGGTTTATGCAGAAGCGACAATATCGGCTTCGCGCCATGGAGCTGATTCGTAAAGTTGGGTTGGAACATCGGGTCAACCATAAACCGCGCGAGCTGTCTGGCGGAGAGATGCAGCGCGCCGCGATTGCCCGCGCCCTGATTACGTCTCCCAAACTGCTTCTGGCGGACGAACCGACAGGCAACCTCGACCAGAAAACCGGTCGGGAAATACTCGAACTGCTTTATTCGCTCCAGCGGGACGAGAAGCTGACCATCCTCATGGTTACTCACGATCCGACTATTGCCCGAGAAGCGGACAGAATGTACAAACTTTCTGAAGGAAAGTTATTATAATAGAAGACATGAGTACTTAGTGCATAGTACTTAGTGCATAGGACGCAAGCACTCTCACTATGCACTAGGCACTAGGCACTTAAATTCCCTACTCCCCACACACCACTCCCTATTAACCATAAGTATGAAACGAACCTTCACCGCGTTGTTTTTATTGTCGTTAATATTGATTGTCGGCTGCGAATTTCCGGACGATCAACCAGTGGCGCCAACTTCAAACGAAGACGCTGCCGCTCAAAGCGAGGACGCTTCCACAGACGATCAAACGCCAGCTGCTGCGGGAGAAACAAAAAAGGATAAAATCGTTTTGGGCAACATGCTCGAACCGTTTACGCCCCCGACGCTGGAAGAACTCAACGCCGAGGCGGAAAAGCAGGGCGGCTGGGTTATTAACCCGGTTAAAGACGGATCGAAGCTGGTTTATCAGTATCTTAATGGCGAACCCGCTCCAACAACGGTCGAAGAAGCTCTAAAGCTGGAAAACGATTCTCCTGAAAACAACAACAAGATTCGGCACACGCTGGGGCGTCTTCCGGAAAACGAGGCGAAAGAAGTCGATTACGAGCAGACGATTATCCGTCAGTCTCCGTCAGACGCCAAAAGCGTCAACCCGATTATGATGAGTTCTGTTACGGAATTCGATCTGGCGAATTTGATGTCAATCGGCATCATGTCGCATACGTACGACACGATGGAAAGCTACGCTCCGCAAGATACGGTTCGAGAATGGAAGACCATGCCTGACCGCTACTGCGACATGTTCGTTCTTCGAGACGATGTTACATGGTCAGACGGCGAGCCGTTTACCGCCTACGACATCGAGTTTTCGTTCAAACTCATCATGACGCGGGAAGTTCCCACGCCCGCCATGCGAAGCGGCACCGATCAGATCAAAGCCTGCGTCGCCTACGACAAAAACACTCTTGTCTTCTTCCATAAAGAGCCGCTGGTTACAAACACCCTCAATATGAACTTTGCGGTTATTCCAAAGCATATTTATGAAAAGACCTGGCAGCTTGACCCGTCGCTGACCGGCAAGGAACACATCAAATGGGAAAACGATCCCGTTGTCGCCGGCCCGTACAAGATTACAAAGCGCGTTACAAACCAGTATATCGAGTTGGAAGCGCGCGAAGATTACTACATGTACAAAGGCAAACAGGTTCGAGACAAGCCGTATTTCAAAAAGGTTCGAATCGATATTATCCCGTCCTCGGAAATTGCGTTGATGGCTATGAAGCGGGGCGATTTGGACTACATGCAAATCGACTTTAATCAGTGGGATACGCAAACGTCAGGACCGGAATTTTATGCCAAATGCACAAAAGTTCAGGCGGTTGAATGGACGTCGTTCCATTTCTGCTGGAACTTGAAAACCCAGTATTTTGAAGACGTCCGCGTCCGCAAGGCGATGTCGTACGCCTTTAACTACAAGGAAATGTTCGACGTCATTCTGTTTAATTTGGCGGAACCGTCCTGCGGGATTTATCACCCGCTCAACCCGGCGTTCCCCAAAGACGCCAAACCGCCGTATGAGCAAGACCTCGTCAAGGCGATTCAACTGCTCAAAGAGGCGGGCTGGGAAGATCACGACGGCGACGGTTTGCTGGACAAGTACGTTACCGCCGGGGCGATGATTCACAATAACGAAATCTATATTGTCAAAGGCGGAAAGCGATCCCCGCTGAGCAGTTCCTGGGCGTTCTGGGGCGGCAAGAAGGGAAAAGAAATCGTCGCCAAAGACGGAACGCGGTACGTTGTCGAAGACGGCGCGACTTACATCGTTTCTGGCGAAGAAAAAACGAAAGTCAAAGAGGGCGAAGATACAATCGTTCTCAATGCAGATCATATCGTTTTGACCAACGGGCAAAAAATGGAACTGCCGAAGTATTATCTGCCCTTTGAATTCACGCTGTACTGCAACAACTCGTCGTCAATCGCTTTGCAGATTTGCGAACTGATGATGCAGTGCCTTAAATCCATCGGGGTGGCGTGCAACGTTCGCCCGGTTGAATTTACAACCTTGATGCAGAAAGAACAGTGTCACGAATTTGAAGCCGCATTGGGCGGCTGGGGCGCCGGCACCGACCCGGACACGTCCGAAAACATCTGGAAAACCGGCAAGGACAGAAATTACGGCTACTATTCCAACGCTGAAGTTGACGAGCTGTTCTTCAAAGGAAAACGGGAAACCGACCGCGCCAAGCGAATGGAGATCTACGGTCGAATTCACAACATCATTTACGACGAACAGCCATACACGTTTTTATACTGCCGCAACGCGTTCTACGCTGTCAGCAAACGAATTCGCGGCTACGGCTTTTATCCCCGCGGGTTAATCGAAGGCAACATTTGGGTGCCGAAAGACAATGAGCAATGAGCAATTATCAATTAGCAATTATCAATTATTGAGGCGCTTGCGTCAATTGCTAATTGCTAATTGACAATTCCTAACTATTACCATGTTTCAATACTTCCTCAAACGACTTGTTCTGGCGTGTATCACGCTGTTTTTCATTACGTTTATCGTTTACGGTCTGGTACGCGCCATGCCGGGGTCGCCGGTTATGCTGGAAGAAGGCTTTGACCCGAACCGCAGCATGTCGGAAGCTGACCGTAAAGAACGCGAGAAGTACTTCGCGCTCGACAAGCCGTGGTACGTCGGATACTTTATCTGGGCGGGGCGGCTGTCCCCGGTCGCGCTGCAGGTTCAGGAGAAAGCTCCTTACCTCCGCTGGCCGATTATTCGATTCAAACCCATGGACCTGGGTATGTCGTCTCGAGAAAAGACGCCGGTTTCTCAATCCATTTGGAAACGACTCGGCGCGACGATGCAGCTGTCGATCTGTTCTCTGCTGATAACGTACATGCTTTCCATTCCCATTGGTTTGTATTCGTCCGTTCATCGAGGGCAGAAGCGGGAACGCATTTTGAGCCTTTTCCTGTACGGCTTGTACTCCTTCCCGTCGTTTGTCGCTGCGCTTCTGCTGTTGCTGGTGTTCTATCAGAACATGCCCTGGGACTGGCTCAAGCTGGAACCGGGTCTGCACAGCGCCAACTACGAGAGCCTGTCGTTTTTCGGAAAAACGATCGACAGCTTCAAACACATGCTCCTGCCGACGCTGTGCTATTCGTACGGGTCGCTGGCGTATTTGAGCCGGTTTATCAAGTCGAACATGGAAGAAGTCGTTCGACAGGACTACATCCGCACCGCGCGCGCCAAAGGCGTCAGCCCGAGAAACGTAACGCTGCATCATGCGTTTAGAAATACGCTTATTCCGTTCGTTACGATTTTGGGCATGTCGCTGCCAGGCCTGGTAGGCGGCTCCGTTATTCTGGAAAACATTTTCCGCTGGCCGGGCATCGGTCAGCTGTTCCTTGACGCGATTACCTGGCGAGATCACTTCCTGATCATGGGCCTGGTTTTGATGTTCTCGACGCTTACCCTGCTGGGTCAGCTTCTGGCGGACATGCTTTACAGTGTCGTCGACCCGCGAGTTATCGTCAAATAAAATTTCAGGGCTCTACCTTGCAAAATTTTGAAAATGTGTTATTATGGATAACACAAGCGCCCGGGTGGCGGAATGGCAGACGCTGGGGATTTAAAATCCCCTGACCGCTAAGGTCGTGAGGGTTCGACCCCCTCTCCGGGTATTTGATACGCCCTGCAAGAGATTGTAGGGCGTTGTTGTTTCTTGACGTAACCGTTTTGTAGATAAATATATAAATAAAACAAGCTCTGACAGACAATCTGCCAGAGCTTGTTTGTTTCCTTCCAACACCACATTGAAAGGTAACCCTCTACAGGAAAGAAGAAAAACACCATGACAGGCGATTTTTTTCGCCTCTGATATAATAAACGTAATTTGGTCCGGGAAAGTAACAAGAAATTTTTAAAAAAGTATTTTTTAACACGAAATACACGAAATAAGCGAAACAAACGAAAGAGTTTAAAATATTTTTTAAATTTTCGTGATTTTCGTCAATTTTGTGTTTTTCGTGTTTAAAAATCGTCTATGAGTTGCGAGTAGCGAGTTATGAGTTGCGAGAGGAATATAAGCGACCAACGGGAGCGGTTATAATACGACTCGCGCGGGCGCTGGTCCGCACGGGCAGAAGGACGAGGTTATGTCTCCGAAAAAGCCGGGTTTAAAGATACCCACTTCCAATTGGGAACCGACCCTGTCGGGCGCGGATTGGCTCCCCCGCCATCGGGGCGCAAAAAGATAACAAATTTTACGCAATTGTGCATTGACTTCTATTTTGCACTCGGGTAAAATGGAAGTACTATTGTGAGAGAATTTGTTATTCCAACTGATTTTACAAGGAGAAATCCGCTATGAAAAAGACGTTATTCCTTTTGGCTTTCGCGGCTGTCGCGGCGCTGGCGACCTTGTCGGGCGCAGAAACAGTCGTGAATGTTACGGTCAATCCCGACAAACCGCTGAGCAGAATCGACAACAAAATCTACGGGCATTTTCTGGAACACATCTACAATTCCTGCAACGGCGGGCTGTGGGGCGAACTGGTCTGGAACCGCTCGTTTGAAGCCGGGGCGGGCGCCAACTGGCAGTACAACAAGGGAACGTTTTCCTTTGACGATGCCGGCAATCCCCGCGCTCTGTTTGGGTTCCAGGATTGGACGGACTACGAACTGACCTGCGATGCCAAAAAGACCGGCGGCGCTGAAGGGTTTATGATTCTCTATCGCGTTACCGACAAGAATTACTTTTGGGTCAATATTGGCGGCTGGGCTAACGTCCGCAGCGCGTTGGAGTTCGGCACGATTGACGGTAATAAAGACGGTCGCCGCGGCGCTCGAGCGACGTTTGCTCCGTTTACGAAAATCGAGACAGGCAAGACTTATAAAATCCGTCTGGTCGTCAAGGGCGAAACCGCCAAACTCTACATGGACGATCAGCTGTATATGGAATCCAATTCTGACAATGGCGTTACTCACGGCTGCGCTGGTTTGGCGACGTGGGACACCTCGGCGGAATACTCCAACGTTATGGTCAAGACTCTCGACGGAACCGTTCTTTACGACGGAAACAAACAGGCTCCCCAAAACGTCAAAGCGTCTCAAATCCGGTTCTGGAACGTTGACGGAAACGTTGGTCTTGTAAAAGGCGATGCTAGAAACTCCGATAAGTTCGTCCGCGTTGACGGCGCGGGATCTATGGAACAGGAAAACTTCTGCTTTAATAAGGACGAGGTTTATCAGTTCTCGTTCTGGGCGAGAGGCAAAGGCGAAGTAACATTCCAAGGCAAATCGTTTACCGTCGACGCCGACCAGTGGACGAAATTCACCGGCGAGTTCACGGTTGAGGAATCAAATGATAACGCGACGCTTAAAATTGAGTTCAACACCGAAGACGGAACTTACATCGATTTTGATCAGGCGTCGATCATGCCCAAGTCGTGGGTGGAGAACTACTGCGGTTTCCGTCCTGACCTGCTCAAGGCGATTAAAGACCTCAAGCCGGCGGTGATTCGTTGGCCGGGCGGCTGCTATGCGTCTATGTACAGATGGAAGTCCGGCATCGGTCCGCAGGACGACCGCCGCGTCTATCCCAAAGAGATGTGGAACGACATTGACGTCAACTCGTTTGGCATTGACGAATTCGTTCAGATGTGCCGTCTGGTCGGCGCGGAGCCGATTATGGTCGTCGACCTGGGAACGAAGCAATGGACAAGCCGCGTTCCCGGCGCTGACGAAGTCGACTGGATGACCGAGGCGGTGGAATGGGTCGAATACTGCAACGGTCCCGTGACATCAAAATGGGGAGCGGTCCGCGCCAAAAACGGACATCCGGAACCCTACGGAATCAAGTACTTTGAATTGGACAACGAAGTCCACTGGCAGTCAACGCCGTCTGACGTTTACGTCAAGATGATTAAAGAAGTCGTTCCGCGCATGAAAGCGGTTGACCCGAATATCAAGATAATCGCCTGCGGTTCGTGGGCTGGTCCGCGTGACGATTGGGATCGAGCCATTCTCAACGGCGCAGGCAAGTACATCGACTTCCTGTCGACGCACCGTTACGACAATCCCAACGGATACATGAGAAATCCGTACGAAAATCAGCGGTTCTTTGAATCGCGCAAGAAAATGATTGCGGAGTGCCCCAATCCGACCATTCGCATGTTCGATTCCGAATGGAACGCGCAGTCGACGGACTGGCGCACGGGCTTGCACGCAGGCGGCATTCTCAACTGCTTTGAAAACGTCAGCGACACGCTGGAAATCGCCGCTCCGGCTCTGTTTCTGCGTCACAAGTCTGCAACCGCCTGGGACAACGCTTTCGTCAACTTCGATCAGGCTGGTTGGTTCCCCGCTCCGAACTACGTCGTTATGAAACTGTGGCACGACAACTTCATGCCCAACCGCGTTGAATGGACGTCTGAATCTCCCGACCTGACCGGCGACATGCCGATTATCAACGTCCAGGCGTCGGTTTCCGACACCGGCAGAACGGTTGTCTTCAAAGCGGTCAACAACAAAGAGGAAGACGTTACGCTCAAGCTGACGATTACGGGGTTCAAGATTGGTTCTGTTACAGCGACCGTCGTTACACCGGAATTGGCTCAAGGCGAACCCGTCAACGCGAAACTGACCAAACGCAACGATCTGGGCGCGGCGGACAGAATCGCCCCGAAACCCAACGACGCGACCGTTGAAGACAATACAATCACGGTCGTTCTGCCGGCTCTGTCAGCAAACCTGATTCGGGTGGAGAAGAAGTAGCGGTTAAGGGAGTAGGGAGTAGGGAATAGGGAGTAGTTTTTAAATTCGCCGAAGGCGAATCTCTATTCCCTATTTCCTATTCCCTCGTTTCAATGCATACCGCGGACCCTCTTTGCCAATTATGCCGTTGGCGACAAAGCCGCACTTTTCAAGAACTCTTTTTGAGGCGGCGTTGTCGGCGTCGGTTTCCGCTTCGATAGCGGTAACGTTCGGGTTTTGAAACGCCCAGCTCAAAGCCGCCCTAACCGCTTCGGTCGCGTAACCCTGACCTTGGTATTCTTCCAGAATCCCGTATCCGATTTCCGCAATGCCGTTTGAGTCAAGACCTTTAAAGCAGAAGTCGCCGATATGCGTTCCGTCGCGGAGTTCTATAATCCAGATTGCATACCATTCCCATTGATCCGGATTCTGCAAACAGCCATCCAGCATCTCGGAATACGCCGCTTTCAGTTCAGCGTTTGTTTCAGAGGAAATAATTTTTTCCATCTGACTCCGATTTGCTGGATATATTCTTAAACGTTTTGTTGCTATCATAAAAGCTTAAATGATAATTTGTCGCGTTAGTTAGACGTCCTTGAAATCAGGAGAATAATTTACGTTGTAATTTTGTTTCCTGCATTGCTCGGCAAACGATTTAAAGACGCGAATTCCCTCTTCGAGAGGAACGCCAACAATGGCAGAAAAATCCCAGCCGTTATCGCATTGAAGTTCTTCAGCAATTACCAACTTAAAAATGCGGGCAAACAACAGCGCTTCTGCCAGCGACATTCTGAACTTGACAAAAAACTCTTTTGAACGAGGATTGTTACAAAAATCAGCGCTGACGTCGTACGGGATGCCACTGTAAACCTGAGCTAAAACGGTATCGTCATAATCATAAACGATTTTAATCTCGCCTTTTGTCAAATCTTTTTTCACGTGATGAAAAGGCGGTCCAGAATACATCATGATTGTTCCCGATCTGAAAACGAAAAAATCGTATACGTTAAAAGTGAAAACGAATTCTCTCTTTTGCGGCGATTTTGACATGATTTTTTCGGGAACCGATTCGCTCGTTTCATTTTCCGTGGGGTAAACCCCACGGCTAGAGATATTGAAGCGCTATGCAGTTCTATAGGATGCGCTTCGCGCCTGTTTTTTATTAGTGTCGATGATTATGACGTCCAGCTGCCTGATAGTTTTGCTGCTGCATATTCTGCTGCTGTTGCGCCATCATGGCTTGCTGTTCTTCGCGAGCCTTTTGCTCTTCCATCGCCGCTTTGGCTTTGGCGCGTTCCGCCGCCATGTCGATGTCGGGAATTTCGACGTTGGTAATGACGGCGGGCATGGACCCGTCAGCCGGATTGGCTTCTACCGGAACTACGCCGTGTTCATCGGATTTGACAATTCCGTCTGGCGAGGGAAGCGACAGCGAATTATCTTTTGTCGAGGAAATCGGCGCGAGAACGTTTGATGGCGATTTTCCCTGTCGGCTGAAACTCCTGGAGATCTTGGCGTAGAACGCTTTCTGGTCGGAACTGAAATGAGCGTCCGTCTTATTGGACTGCATGGCAAAGTACGCAGACCAGTATTTTCTGCCGTTGGAATCCAATGTGGATTTTTGCGCGGAGGCGCTGTTTTCAACGGCGAATACGAGCAGAACGTACTTCTGAATCGGAGCGGGTTTGTTTTCCCAAACTTTCGGAATGAATCCCAGCGCCTTGGCGGGTTCCAGCGGCGTGACGGTTATCGGAACAACCATCGCCAGCAGCTCGCTATCGGACATCGTAAACATCAGTCCTTCCGGATTTTGGGGATCGCCGGTAGGCAGAGCCAGATTGAGGCTCACGCCGGCGTCTTCAATTCGAGCAACGAACCCGACGTTTTGCGGAAGCGAGTTCCAATCGGCGGGGTAGTTCTGAACTTCTGACACTTTAATGGACAGACTGGCGCCTTCCGCTTTGTCGGGGGAACCGAGCGGCTGAGCGGCAACGGCTATCGGAACGACGTTTTGCATCTTCGACAGCTGTTCCAAAAATTGGTGAACGTTTTTGTTCAGGACGACAGCGCGGCTATTGGAAATGCCCTCAATTGGGGCGAACGGAAAATCTCCGCCGGCGGTAATTTTTGACCAGTCGAACGGCGCGCCGTCGGCAGGAATGTATTCCAGCGAGACTGCGCTCATTTTCGCCGTTGCTCCAGACAGGTTGTACAGCTGAATCAGGCGTCCGATTTCGTACAGGTTGACGCGGTAATCTTCCACTTCGATAACAGCGTAACCGTTGTCTACATTTTTGGAAAGGACGCGTCCTTCCGGAGTCAACTGGGGCGCGATAAGCCACTCCAGAATCTGCATGTCAGATTCTTTCATGGAAAACTTTTGTGTTGTTATGGAATCAAAGTCGGATGTCAGTTTTTCAATATCGACGCGGTTGCCGATATAGGCGATCTTTTCGCCGAACTTGACGAAGTATTCCGTTCCGTCGAGAACCTTTTCCAGAAACTCGGCTTCGGAGCTGGAATTCGCCTTTTTGCTGACCGTTCCAGAGACGTTCGGCGAGAGCATGATCGTGGTCTTGAACTTCTCGCTGATAATTTCAAACGCTCTGCGAATGTCAACCTTTCCCTGCGGATCGAAACTGTATCCGTAAGTTGTATCGAAAATGGGTTCTTTTGCGTTTTCCGCCGGCTTTTTCAGAGTCTTGAGGTTTTTGCCTGCGTTGAATCCAATCGCGCCGCTGTGCGGAGCTTTTACTGACGAATTAGCAACCTCGGTTTTTGAATTCAATTCCTTGGCGCGTCGATTTTGCAGCACGTATCGCGGCACAAACGAGCGCTCGCCAAAATGAATTTCCTGTTCGGAATCGTCGGACTGCGGGGCTTTGACGTCGCTGAACAGTCCCGGAGGCAACGGCGCCATCGGGTCAAGCTGATCCGCTCGGGCGTCGCTGACAACAGCGGCTTCTGACGCCTCAAAGCTCGGCTGACGCATAGCGTTGGGGGACTCAGGCTCCTTTTCCGTTTCAATTGCCGACGTCTGAATAACCTGATTGTTTTGAGACGAGTTGTCTGCCAGTTCAGTTTCCTGAGTTGACGGCGCGGCGTCGCCAGGCATAGCCAGAACGTCGGGTTCGGACGGAATGCCCGGCAAATCGAAATCGTCGTCTGGAATAGCAGGCGCTTCCGGCATGGAAAACGTACCGGGCAGGTTATCGCTAATCAACGTGGCTTTGCTTTTGGCGCTTGACGCGTTCGAATTTTCTTTTGAAACGGATTCCATCGCTGCCGCGCTGTTTGATCCAACAGCCGGATTGATTTGAGCTTCAGACGAATTGTCTGTTACAGCAGGCGCTTGCGGAACGGCTGGAGGAGTCGAAGGGACTTCCGGAGAAGCTGGCATGTCCGGGAGCGACGGGACAGCCGGAACAGCTGGAGGCGTTGACGGAACTTCTGGACGAGCAGGGAGTTTAGGAACGCTCGGGGCTGCCGGAACGCTTGGAATTTCCGGAACGGCAGAGGCAGCTGGCGCTTCAGGAACGGATGGAACGTCCGGATCTATTGGACCTGGCGTTTCCGGTAAACCTGCATCCAACGGAGGCGTTTCTGGAACAGAAACGGTTTTTGTTGACTCTACAGGCGACAGCTTAGCGGGTTCTGTCGCTGCAGACGGTTCAAAATCATTCTGTTCTTCAGACGCAGATAGAACGTCCGAAGTTGTTGAATCAGTCAGCGGATCTGACGACGCCAGAGTCGTTGCGTTTTCACCTCCGATTTCGCCGGGAACCGGGAACTCCGATTTCTGCGGCATCAGACACACGATAATAAATGCGGCATACAGTCCGACCGCGGCTGATAATGCGATTGACGCCAATTGAACGGAACTTTTCATATTGATTTCTTGTGTTGTTATGGTTGTTTAGACCACATTCTCAATTTATGTACAATTACACAATTCCGCTAATGGGAATTTATCTACTCTGTTTATCGGATAATTGATACAATAAGCATAAGAGGAAAATAGGAAAAAATCGTTTTAACCGTCAAATTTTATCAGAGATGAAATGATAAAATAAAAAAGATAGACAAATAAGAATATTCTGGTTGATTAGTTCAGTTTAGTGGAAAGTGGATTTATAATTTTGAACCGCTTTGCGTCTTAACCATTTTCTACTGATAGACAGACATCAACTATGCGAATAATCATTGTGTTGGATATTTATCCATCTTTCTTATTTTAGTCATTTTAAAGTTTTTTTCTTAAGTCTGAAAATATAAATCATATAAAATTAAGAGGTTATGACAGAAAGTCAGATTTTTTTCGAAAAAGTTAAAAAATCTCGCAACAATTATTGCTCGTTGTACGTATAAAAGGCAACAACAATTGCAAATGCTGAAGGAACTACATGGCACTTATAATGTCCGGTTGCCGGTTCAAGTCCGGTCGGCGATTTGCAAAAATCGCTGTAGCTCAATTGGATAGAGCAGGAATTGTTTCTTCAATTCCTTGTTGCGATTGTTGTCTAATAAATCAATAAACATAAATGCGGAAGGAACTACATGGAAATTTTTAATGGCTAGAGTGTTTCTTCCATCCCCTTGTTATGTTTTTTGAAAAATGGTCTGGTAAATGCCTGAAGGAACTACATTTAATTTTAATTTATTAGTGATTGTTAAAGAAGAAAGTTTCTTCAACCCTTGTTATCAGACCGTTTTTTAACTCTTTTTGAATTATTACTGTTATGCGTAATCTGAACGAAATTGCAAAGTTTGTCGAATCCGACGCCTCTATGACCCTCAACGAAGCCGGCGGGCTGGCGTACAAGCTCAGCCCAAAAGAAGCGTTGGCTCAATTTGCGGCAACGGGCTGCTTGTCGCAGACGTTTTATGCCAACGAAGTCGACCAGCTCAAAACGATTCTGAATCTGACGTCCGCCAGAGACGTTGACGACGAATTTCTTGCCAAGCTGGCGTTGTACGCCCGCGTCAAGGGTTTCATGAAAGATATGCCCGCAGTGTTGTGCGCTGTTTTGGCGTCGAGAAAATCGCCGCTGTTGGACAAGGTATTCCCGGTCGTTATTGACAACGGGAAGATGCTGCGCAATTTTGTTATGGCGGTTCGTTCCGGCGTAACCGGTCGTAAATCGTTTGGCTCCGCCGTTCGTCGGCTGCTCCGCAACTGGTTTGACGCTCGAACGGAACAGCAGATTTTCAACGCGTCCATTGGAAACAATCCGTCCATGGCGGACGTCGTCAAGATGATTCACCCGACGCCCAAAACGCCGCAGCGCGAGGCGTTGTACGGTTACGTGATCGGAAAACCGTACGACGAATCGAAACTGCCGCAAACGGTTGTCGAGTATATTCATCTGCTCAAAAACGGCGTAGATGAAAACGCGGCCGTTCCAGACGTCCCGTTCCAGTACCTGACGTCTTTGAATCTGACGGCCAATCAGTGGAAGACCATCGCGCAAAACGCGTCCTGGCAGACGACGCGCATGAACCTCAATACGTTCCTGCGTCACGGCGTTTTTGAAGACGCCGAGCTTGTCAGCAAAATCGCCGCCCGGCTTCGCAATGAAGAGGAAATCCGCCGCGCCAAGGCGTTTCCGTACCAGCTCATGACAGCGTACATGAACGCGTCAGAGGAAGTCCCGTCTGACGTCCGTCTGGCGCTGCAGGACGCCATGGAAATCGCAACGGACAACGTCCCGGTTATTGACGGGCTTGTCGCGCTTTGCGTAGACGTCTCCGGGTCAATGGATTCGTCTGTTACCGGCTATCGCCGCGGGGCGACGTCCAAGGTCAGATGCGTTGACGTTGCCGGGCTGATGGCGTCGTGCATTTTGCGCCGCAATCCCAACGCGGTCGTCATTCCGTTTGAGGAAAAGGTGCGGCGCTGTACGCTCAACCCGCGAGACTCCGTTATTACCAACGCTCAAAAGCTGGCGAACCTCAACGGCGGCGGAACGAACTGCTCCTGCGCGATGAAATACATCATCCGCAACAAAATCAATCCGGACGTCGTCATTTACCTGTCCGACAACATGTCATGGATTGACTCAGACCCGAATCATTCCTGGAGAGATTGCACAGAAACGGTCGCCTGCTGGGATGAACTCCGTAAGAAAAAGCCCAATGGTCGGCTTATCAACATCGATATTCAGCCGTACGGTTCTTCTCAGACGCTCAATCGGGCGGACATTGCCAACGTCGGCGGGTTCTCTGACGTTGTGTTTGACTTCGTCGCCCAGTTTGCTCAAGGGGTTTCGCCCCAGCATTGGGTTGAACTAATCGAGCAGATTAACCTGGACGAGCCGGTGAAATAGCGCCGAGCTGACCAGCTGGAATACTTAACGCAAGAAGCGCTGTTCAACAGCGCTTCTTGTTTTTTAAATATTTACCTAAATTTTTCTTTTTAAAGCGCTCTTGACATATTTTTAAATTTGATAATAATTAATATCGTAAGAAGTTGGCGGTTTTCCAATCGTTGAAACAGTTCGTTTCCCTGACCGGCAGCCTCTGCGGTACACTATAACCTATTTATCCTACCATGAAACGTTTATTCTCTTTGCTTGCCGTAATGGCATTGACGTTAAGCGCATTGGCGTCTGTTCAAGCGCAAGAGGCTCCTGCTCAAGAAGGTCTCAAACCGGTAAAATACGTATTCCTGTTTATTGGGGACGGTATGTCTTCCCCTCAGCGGCAGATGTGCGACAATTATCTCCAGGCGATTGGTCAGCCGACGATGACGATGAACTCGTTCCCCGTTAAATCCCCAACGACGACGTGGTCTGCCAACAAACTCGTTACGGACTCTGCCGCCAGCGGAACGGCTATCGCCTGCGGCGAAAAGACCAATAACGGCCGCATTGGAATGGATGCGACAGGAACTCGCAATCTGGAATCCTCCGCTTACGTCGCCAAAAAGACCGGCAAGAAAGTCGGAATTATGACAAGCGTTACTCTCAATCACGCCACGCCTGCTGCGTTCTATGCTCATCAGGACGACCGCGGCAAGTATTACCTCATCGGTCTGGATTTGATTACTTCCGGGTTCGATTTCTTCGGCGGCGGAGCGATTGACAAGCATGACGACAAAAAGTACAAAGACAATATTGGCGACGTCTATAAGAATACGTTAAAAGCCGGTAAAGATTTCAAAGGCGACATCTACGAACTGGCGGAAGACGCCGGATACGAAGTAGTTCACGATGCGGACGATATCATGGATCTCGAGCCGGAAGACGGCAAAGTTATCGCCTGTCAGAAAGAAGGCGCTCTGCCGTACGCCATCAACCATGAAAAAGGTCTGAAGCTTGATCAGTATCTTACCAAGGCGATTGAAATGCTCGACGGACCTGCTGGATTCTTTATCATGTGCGAAGGCGGAAAGATCGACTGGGTTGGTCACGCCAACGATTCCGGCGCCGTTCTCAACGAAGCGATTGCGTTGGATAAAGCGGTTAAAGTCGCGTTCGCGTTCTACGAAAAACACCCGGACGAAACGTTGATTGTCGTTACCGGAGACCACGAAACCGGCGGTTTGACCCTCGGCTTTGCCGGCGAAGGCATCCAGGCGAATTATCAACTGCTTCAGAATCAGACGACTTCTCGCGACCGGTTCCGTGACGAAATTTACCGAATCGAACACAAAAAGGATCTGACCTTTGACGAAGTCAAGCCGATTATCGAAAAGGCGTTTGGATTCAAGTTTGACGGCCCGGCTGACGATCCGATGACCGTTACAGAAGAAGAACTCAAGATCATGCTTGAAGGCTTTGCAAAGGACAAGAAGGATTACCATAACAAAGCCCTCGCACCGGCTGTTTTCAAGGTCTTTGACAAGAAAGTTGGTTTGACGTGGACGTCTGGCAGCCATACCGCCTTGCCGGTTATCACCTCCGCCGTTGGCGTCAACGCCGAATTCTTCAAAGGCAACCTTGACAACACCGACATTTCCAAGAAGCTCAAGGCGATTCTGCAAGCGAAATAAATCGTTGATAGTCGGTAACGCTTACGGGGGGCGGGTATTACCCGCCTAAAACAAATAACTTTTGATTTTCGCGGACAATGTCCGCTCCCCAGAAACGTTACCGCCTTTCAATCCATCTAACTATCTATGCGTTATTTTCCCGTTCCCACCCGACACGATTTTGTTTCTATAGCTGTCATTCTCGCGGCGTGCGTTGCGATAAACTATGTAAATTTGTCGCCCAAGTCAATTTCCCAGGATGGCGACAAAGAGAAAGCCGTCGTTTTGTCGGTAGACGATTCCAGCGTAGAACAGATTGGTCTTTTGACGCAGGGAACGCAAAATCTTCGCGTTCGCGTCCTGTCCGGGAAATGGAAGGGGACGGAATTCGACGCCGCCAACCTGCTGCGCGCTCAGATGGAACTGGACAAGATATTCAAGCCCGGCGACAAGATTCTCGTTGGCATCTATCCAGACGCCGACCCGAAGACGTCAACCATTACAGCGCTCCATTATTACCGCGCCGACTGGACGTTTTTTCTGTTTTTCCTCTTTGCCGCGCTGCTGCTCGTTTTTGGAGGGATAACAGGGTTTACGGCCCTGCTGTCGTTTGTGTTCAGCTGTCTGGTTGTTTGGAAGCTACTGCTGCCGCTTTGCTTGCGCGGCGTTAATCCGATGCTGGTTGCTCTTGTAACTGTAACAATCCTTTCAGCGGTGATTATTTTTCTGATTGCCGGATTCACCAAAAAAGGCGTTACCGCGTTTCTGGGCGCGTTTACCGGCGTGCTGGCAAGCTGCTTGCTGGCGTGGCTGTTTACGGATTTATTTCATATCAACGGCGCGTCGATGCCGTATTGCCAGGCTCTGCTTTACAGCGGTTACGACCATCTCAACCTGGCTCACATTTTTATAGGTGGGATTTTCCTCGGGTCATCCGGCGCCGTTATGGATTTAGGCATGGACATTGCCGCCGGCATGAGCGAAATCGTCAAACAGAAACCGGACATCTCTCGATCAGAGCTGATTCTTTCCGGAATCCACATTGGTCAGTCGGTAGTCGGAACGATGACGACGACGCTGCTTTTAGCGTACTCCGGCGGCTATTTAACGCTCATGATGATGTTCGTCGTTCAGGGAACTCAACCGATAGATTTTATCAACAACCCGCTCGTTGCCTGCGAAGTCGTCAAGACGATTATCGGCAGTTTCGGTCTGGTTCTGGTCGCGCCGTTAACCGCGGTTCTCGGCGGCTGGACGCTTAAGTGAAATCGTCAATTCTCTTGTAACGTTAATTTCGACTTGACTTCATACCTTCCCGGGGCGAGTCGATAGACGCGGCAGCCGTTACGATAGTCCGAATAGCGAATTACGCCGTCGGAGAACGCAACGCCGGACTGCTCGTTGTCAACCGGGACGCAAACGACAGCCATCGAATTCTCCGGGACGGTAAACGTCCAGGTAAACGTTCCGTCGACGCATTTCCAACTGCTCTCAATTCGACCGTTGGGGGAATCGTACCAGCCGCTGGCGTCGGTTATCTGTCCGCACGGCTGGGGAGCGAGCAGAATCTCTTTAAATCCGCATGACTGTTCCGTCTGACGAATCCCCAGCAAGCCTGCGGTAAACCATTCCTGAGCGTGACCGAACATGCAGTGGTTCATGGAACTGCCGGGGTGGTTCCACGCTTCGGACAGCGTCTTCATGCCGTAGTTTTCCAGCATGTTGACGTAGCCGGGCGAGGACTTTCTCATAATGACTTTCGCGATGACGTCGCCGCGGTTCTCTTCCATCAGCGTTCGGAGCAGGTAAACGAAAGCAACCTCGCCGGTCGTCGGGCGGTATTTCATTCGTTCGATGGAATCGATAAACTTCTTCATGACCTTGGGGCGCTGAGCGTCGGGAACGAGATGAAACGCCAGCGCGAAGGCGTATCCCGCCTGAGAGTCCTGCGCGACGACGCCGGTCGCCTGGTTGTAGTACGCCTTGAGAAACGCGTCGGTCGCTTCCTTCGCCAGAGCCGAGTAGTATTTCGCCCGATCCGGCTTGTTGAGCAGAATCGAAATCCGGCTCATCAGTTGAGCGTTGTTGACCAGATACGCCGTCGCCGGCAGCTGAATGGGCGTCAGCTGAGAAAAGTACTGTTTGTCCGTCTTGTCGCTCCAGTCGTACCAGTCGCCCAGCCCGCCGAGAGGAAGCCCTTTGTCGTCACGCGTTGAAAGAATGTACGCCATGTATTTTTCCATCGTCTCGTACTGACGCGACAGAATTTCCGTATCGCCGTAGAACTTGTACAGCAGCCACGGGATCTGCACCGTCGACGCTGACCATTCCGGCGATTCCGACCAGTATCGCTGCTTAAATCGAACGTATTCCGGGGCGGTGTTGGGAACAAAGCCGGACGGCTCCTGCGCTTCTGTAATGTCACGACAAGTCTTTCGGTAAAGCTGATGAATGTTGAACCGATACATAATCGACGGCCCCATCAGGTGCGCGACTTCCAGCCAGCCGAGTTTTTCTCTGTGCGGACAGTCGGTCAGAACGTGCTGAAGGTTGCTGCGAACGGATCGGGAAATCATGGCTTCGATATCGTTTAGCCACGGCGCGGACGAATGGAACTCGCCGGCTTTCTCGGAGGACGTCGTTGTAAATTCCGCCTCGATGCTTTCGATAAACGGCGTATCGGCGTCTTGATTGTTCAGCGTCGCCCCGGAAATATAGATGAACTGAAATCCCCAGTACGTAAAATGCGGAACGAAAACGACGGGGTTGCGCGCCGCGTCGAAATCGTCTGGAAACGTTATCGAATAGGAATGTCCTTTCCATGGGTTCTCTTTCGTTTCCGCCAGCGTAACTGTAACAGTCTTGCCCGGCTTCCCGAAAATGGTCAATCGGGGGCGTCCGGAGAAATTGTATCCGAAATTCGCCTCGATTCTGTTGTCCGCAAGCGTTTGAACGGATTCCGGCTTGAGGACTTCCGCCACGTATATATCCGGGTGCTCCTGACGTCGTAACTGACCGGCAGGCGGAGCGCTCGACAGGGCCGCGGCGTTCCAGCTGTCGTCGTTGTACGGGGAAGAATTCCAGCCGACTAAACTCTGTGACAGAACCCAGTCCTCCCCGCCGTAGACGCAGGAGAACGATATTGGCCCAGTCGTTGTTTTCCAGGATTCGTCAGAAACGATTGTCTGTTGAGATCCGTCTTTGAACGTAACGACAATTCGCCCAATCCATTGAGGCTGTCCGAACGACCCTTTGAACTTGACGTACCGCCCGCCGGCAACGTTGTAGAATCCGTTTCCCAGCCAAACGCCCAAGACGTTGACGCCGGAACGAATTTGATTTTTGACGTCCCACTGATTGAACAGACACGTTTTGTTGTAATTCGTCCAGCCGGGCGACATGGGCGCGCTGACGGTTTCGCCGTTGACGTCCAGCTGATAGAATCCCAACCCGCAAATCGACGCCGTCGCGGAAACGACGTTCTCCGCTGGCTGAGTTAGTTCAAACTCCTTGCGAAAAACCGGAAGACCCTGAGAGCAGTCGCCCGATATCCAACTTGCGCCAGCCAGTTCCAGGGGAATACTCGTCTGCGGCTCGTCAGCCAAAGAATTCATGCTAAATGTTACAGCCAAAAGGGCAACAGTAATATAATTGATTGTTCGAGTCATGGGATTTAAAGGGAGTAGGGAATAGACAATAAATGAAAGGCGGTAATGGAGCGACTAACAGGAGCGGAATTACGCAGTTCGCCGAAGGCGAACGAAATGCTAATTAATAGACAACGCTTTGCGTCGTCTCGCAACTCGCAACTCGCAACTAAACTCTTAATCGTTCATCTCAAACCATTTGTTTTTATACGAGGCATCTTCTGAAGTCCATTCGACGTTAATCGTCAGGTCTTCCGTTTTCCCGGTAATGGAAACGACAATAGGCGTCGTCTTGCTTGTCCAGAACCGCGGCGGGGTCATGTACCGCATTTTCATGTTCTTCTGCTCGGAAATATTGACGACGACTCTGTATTCTCCCAGCGGCGCGCCGTCGTCGTGTTCGTAGTTCCCGAGAACGAATCGCCCTTGAGAATCCAGTTTCGCTTGAGCGGGACGTCCTGCGGCGGTTGGGCAGAATCGAACGAATCCGACGAAATCGCCGGTTAGCGGCTGACCTTCAATTGTAACAACGCCGGAAACGGGAACGCGTTTGGGGCGTCCGTCCGAGCAGCCGACGACAACCAACAGCGTCAGCGCGAATGCCGTAATATGGAATAATCGGTTAAACATGGGGGATTCTCTCCTTTAGAAGTCGTCGTCGGTAAGCTGTTCTGCGCCGTTGCGGGTTGACAGCGGTTGATACACGTTTTCGTGGTCGATGGTTTCCTGAAGAAAGACGACGTGTCCGTCGCCAAATGCAAAATTCGCTCCGCCAGTATGTCGTGACGCGAACGCTCCGTTCGCCAGATAACCATACAGATTCAGACAGATTCCTTCTCCCGGCTGCGTGTTGATGGGGTTGTCGGTGTTTCGCAATCCGCTTAAATGACGCCCGGCGGAAACCCAGTTCGTTTGAGATTCGTCTGT
Organism: Thermoguttaceae bacterium; assembly: GCA_017407125.1. GTDB lineage: Bacteria > Planctomycetota > Planctomycetia > Pirellulales > Thermoguttaceae > RUG11551. Next base: position 81,431 of record JAFQXE010000030.1, on the reverse strand, counting down.
GTGTCCCATAACGGTTTCACCCAGAAAGATAGTCGTGGACAAACCATCGGAAATGTCAGAATTCTTCAACCGTCTGCGATACAGAAACGCGCCGTTGTTATAGTATTTCACGTCGAAAGAAATTGGGCCGCTTTTACAGGACGGACCGATTGACCCGGCGCACATGGCGTACGACGTGATGGCGCGTTGCCATGAGTCGCCTGTCTGATACGGTTGTATATCCGACGACGGACAGACGAATGTTTGGATTTGAGTCTTGAAATACTTGACGATTTCGTTTTTGTCGCGATTCCAGTCAGGCGTTGTTGAATCGCCTCCGCCGCATGGGTCGACAAGCCCGTTGTTGAGTTTGTCAAAAAGCGTTCCCTGATCAATAAACGGAAGCATGAAGATAAACGCGCCGGAACCGTATCGGTCGCTTTGAGGCTGTTTGTTGCCTTCGTCCGGACACGTGCCGTCGCAGCCGTGACGCCCGGCAGGATATTCTTTATTGAAATACTCAAAACTGTGGAGAGCCAGTATGCATTGCTTTTGATTGTTTGTACAGCGCATGCGTCGAGCCGCTTCCCGCGCCGACTGAACGCCTGGCAGCAGCAACCCAACCAGTACGCCAATAATCGCGATGACGACCAGCAGTTCCACCAGCGTAAATCCGAATCGTTGTTTCATAATTCTTAGAAGTTTCTTGGAATCTCGTATCCTTTGGTTTCCTGACGAGAGAAGAACGACGCAGCCTGCTCGTCGCCGATAATCGTCTCTGTCTTCGGATCCCATTTGACGACTCTGTTCAAACGAGCGGCGATAGCGCAAAGATGACAAGTGTTCATGGCTTGGACGTGAGAAACAACGTCTGAAATGCACATGCCGCCCTCTCGTATGCAGCGAATGAAGTTCTCTTTATGCCCTTCCAACGGTTTGCCGTGGAACAGTTCTCGATAATCGTCGTCTGTAAAGGCGTTGGGCGGAAGTTCTTCAACCGGCTTGCCTTTGCAGCGTCCCTGATTGACGTGAATGCGCCCTTTGGTTCCTTCAAAGAGAATCCCGTCGCCGTCCGGCGAATCGCTCACAACGCGCATTTCCAGACCGTTTTCGAACAGCGCTTTGATATCGAAACTGTCGCTGGCGTTGTAACGGTTGTCAACGGTCGGATAGCCGTCTTTGAATTCAACCGGGTGATGAGCGTTCGCGCCGTCGATGGAAACGGGACCGGTTCCCTGCGTCTGAAGGTTAATCGCCCACAACGCAGCGTCAATATAATGAGCGCCCCAGTCGGTAAACTTGCCGCCGGAATACTCGTACCAGTAACGGAACATTCTGTGACAGCGCGTGTCGCCGAAAACGCCATTGCTGCGAGAGCTTTTCATATCAGCCAGGAAATCGTAACGCGGCGCGGGACCTTGCCACATTTCCCAGTCCAGAGAAGCGGGAACGTCCCTCTTGGGGATGTCGCCGGACGTGGGACAGCCGCGAAGGTCGCAAGTTATCTTTTTGACTTCGCCGAGGTATCCCTTGCGAACCAGCAGAGTCGCCAATACAAACTGATTTTTCTGACAGCGCCGCCACGTGCCGATCTGGAACGTCTTTTGATACTTCTCGCAGGCGCGGCGAATAATCTGGTTTTCTTCCAGCGTGAGCGTCAGCGGTTTCTGACAGAATACGTGCTTGCCAGCCATGAGCGCTTCAACAGCGATCTTGACGTGCCAGTGGTCAGGCGTTGCAATACAAACAACGTCAATGTCGTTACGTTCGAGAATCCGGCGGTAGTCCTTGTAGGCGTCCGGCTTGACAACCTTGCCTTTGGCGTCGCGTTTTCCAAGGTTCATTCTTAAAGCATTGGCGATGCCGTATTGCTCGTCGACGTCGCAAATAGCGACAATATCGGTCAGACGATTGAATTCGCCGGCGTCGCCCCGACCCATTTGCCCCAGACCGATGCAGCCCAGGCGAAGGCGATCGCTGGGGGCTTGCGCCCAAACCGATTTAGAGGCAGCAACAACTGGAATTGCCGTCGCCATGGCGGCGGCGACAGCGGACGTCTTGAAAAAATCCCGACGGGTTACTTGTTTCATGCGGTTATCTCCTTTAAAAACTTGAATAGTGTATTTATGTATTTACCTTGATTATACCAGAAATACGATTCCGATGTAAGGCTGGAATGAAATTGTTCAAAAAAAGTTTTAGAGTGGTTTGGATTGAATAAAAAAAGGAAATATCTATTGCCGTTTGCCGTCAAGACCATTGATTATCTGTATCAAGCTGCGCTTGACGAATAGAGCGATTCAATTTATTAAAAAAGCGAGAGTTCCGCTTACGCTTCCCTCTCGCACTCCGAAAAATGTCACGAATTCGTTAGCTCCTAACTCCTCACTCCTAATTCCTAACTCGCTTACGTAGGAATAACGCGATAACGCCGAGAACCAGCAGCGCCCACGTCGACGGTTCTGGAACGGCGTTGGCGTCAAGACGCGCCGTCAGTTGAATAACGCCGCCGTTGAGCGCAACGTCAATGTCTGTGAAGTAATATGATGAAATACGGTCTTGGACGGCAACTAAAGTATCTTCCGTTACTCCTGATCCTGAAATCAGATCAACGGTAAAGGATGTATTCGGCGCCAAAGAGCTGTTTTCGTCCAACGTCAACAGGATTACGGAGTTCTCTCTAATATCAATATTGCCGTTGACAATCAACTGGTCTGCAACCGCTTCGCCAGATTCGTTAGTTCCAATTTCCATCAACAGAGTTGAACCGGGATTGAGTGCAAATGAGCCGTTAATGTTCAGCGTTCCGACTGAATTGCCCGGCGAGAACGTAGCTGTGGTATAATCGTTAACGCCAATCTCTTCTCCAATTTCAAGAGAGCCTTTGAAATACGTTTTCATATCCAGACGACCGGAAGAAACAACCAGACTATACACGTCAACCGCTCCCGCGGCAGCGTCAATTTTCAATTCTCCCTCGCCGGTTTTAATAACCTTGCCAGAGCTGACAACGGAGTTTTGGGCTGAAAGCGTCAGCGTTTTCGGTTGACCTTCTGCAACATTTAATTCCAGCGTTCCGTTATCGCCGACTGTAATTTTTCCAGTGATATTTTCAAATGCTGAATCGGTAATTTCAAAGACCCCTGCATTGACGGTCATCTGAGTTGTCAGTCCGCCAGTCAAAACGAGCGTTCCATCGCTCTCTTTAATATATCCTTTTGTATTGCCGCCAGAGCTGTCGTTACTCATCGTTCCGGTAACAGTAACAGTTCGGTTCGCTCCCGGCTGGAAGATAATCTCGTTCTTGTTTTTGTTGATAACGTTGGCGTTGATTTCCTGAATGGTTGGAGCGTATTCATCTGCAGCGGAAGCGTCGCCGATGCGTAAATACGTTGTCATTTTAGAACCAGTGTCGTGCGCCAGCTGAATTCTGCCTAAAGAACCGCCGGACGCCAAAACGTCTCCCAAAATGGTAATTGTAGCGGTATCGGTTGCGTCACGGGTCTGTCGGAATTCCAGCAAATAACCGTTCGTCTCAATATCACCGACAAGCTGAGCGTTATCAACCCGGGAGTACACGCCAATCATGGAGTTGGCGCCTAGGGTAATTTTGCCTGTTACCGAGACCGGCTCATGCAATTCATGGAATACCAATCCGCCTGCGTTGGCTGACTGAATCTTTTTACCGTAGCCGGTAAGCGAAATATCAGAGGCAATTTCAACGTCGGTTGTATAAAAAATCGAAAACTGCGCGCCCTCGTCAATAACCAGTTTGACGTTTTCTGACAACGGTTTTGAATAATACCCTCTGGCGGTATTGGTTACGTTAATCGTTCCTGTAAAGGAATCTGAAATACCGTACAATGCCGTTTCATTAGCAGAACTGCTTTGATCAGCCGCAATTTTCAGCGTTCCGCTGCCGGTAATGCTGTTTTCAACAAACGTTTGAGCCGCAGAGAGTTTTAACGTTGAGCCGGTGTTGAGTACAATGCTCGACGCATTTTGCATGGCATTGGCGCCGCTGAGAACAACGCTTGAATTTTGGCTCACATTTAACGTTCCTGTAAAGGCGTTGTTGGCGCTGGAAATCGTGAGGTTTTCGTTATTGGAATTCTCCCAAAGAGTTATTTCTCCATCTCCAGAGATCGGGCTTTGAACGTTTATTTTACGACCGGCGGCATTGCTGAACTGAAACGTTACCGTTCCATTGACAGTCATGGCGCCTTTCATGTTGGCTGTTCCGTCTTTCATTGCCTGATTAATCAACGAGTTTCCCAGTTGCAAATCGTTTATGGTAAAGTTCCAGGACTTCAATGCCATTTGACCTAAAGCTGAACTGAAGGTTCCATTTGTATTGTATCCCAGCCAAAGAGTGTTTCCGTTGGGGAACGTGTCGCTGCTATTAGCTGTATTAACCTGATCTTTTGTTCGAAAAGTTATGCTGTCTGTAGCGCCCTGTCCGACAAAATAGTTGTTGGTTGTTGAGGTTGAGGGAATCGCGCCAGACCAGTATCCCGTATCACCCCAATATTTTCCGGCTTCCATGGATTTCGTCTGATAAATGTTTTCAGCCGAAACGTAAGACGTCAAACACAACGCGGCAATCAGGATTGCTAAAAAAGAAAATCCAACACGAGTTAAAATGCGGGAGATGGAGGATAAACGGTTTCGAATATTAGCCATAATTTTACTCTTTCAACTTGGGTAAAACTGGGATAACGTTATTTTAACGACTTTTGCGCTGGAACGACCGGGCGCAAAATGGAATATCACTATTATATACTAATATATAGTATACACGCAATTTTGCAATCGAAAAGCGGTAAATGGGAAATTTTTTGGAAAAAAGTGGAAAATATGAGAAAATGGGGGATTTGAAGGGGAAAAAGGCAGTAGGCTCCGGGGTGCGAGACGCACGCGAACTCATCCGCGTCTCCGCGCCTCCGCGTGAGATTTTTTTGGCGGCTGATACAGCCGCGATCCAGCAGGTCGGAGTGAGAATTCTGCGAAAGAGGAATTTTGGAGGCTTCCGCATTTCCTTGACGGCAAAGCCGTCAAGCCGTAGCCCGAGGCCGGGCTACATCCAAAGGGCGTTTTCGGCTTACGCAATGCTGTATTTCACCCTTCGAACAAAGCGTAACTACGCTCACTGCGTTCGCTCCGTTACCGCCTTTCAATTTCTCGCAACTCGCAACTCGCTACTCGTTAATATCCCCAAATCCGCAGGTTCTTCATCTCGCCGTGGAATTGGTATTCCGGCTTTTGCGTATCGGAATACTGACCCAGGTACAGGCTGCCGAACCAGTCTGCAAGCGGCTGGGAAACGGGCGATTGCGCGACCGTCTGACCGTTTTGCAGAACTTTCATCTGACCGTTTTCGACGATAAAGTCCATGTGAAGCCATTCGTTGAGCGGGACTTTGGTTTCGGAATCGCAGTCCGTTCCAGACAGATGGAATCGCCATTTCTCCTGAAACTTCTGGATAAACCAGCCGCTGCGCCGCCATGCGCCGTATCCGACCGGAACCGGCATGACGCCCGGCTGCGTGAATTTAATATCAAACGAAATCGCCAGGAACCCTTTCATGTTGAGGTCTTCTTCCGACGGGACGACAAGACACCCATTGTGTGACGCCAAGTCGACGGTCGGCATGTCGAGAAGGCGGCGGACGGTCAGCGGCTTTATCGGCGCGGGTTTGGGAACGTCGATTGACCCAACGTAAACCGGCTCGGACTTCTTCGGCTGGAACATTGAGAGAGGACAGCGATTCTCAATGGACTTCCGTTCAGGGACGATCCCTTCGGTCAACGCGGCGAGGTCGTTAATTGTATCGCCGGAAACGCGGCACGTCCCGCACGTCTGAGCCGGGTCGCAGACGAACCGGACGGCGTAGAACCATTTCCCTTCCGGGGCTTTCGCGTCGATAAAGCGGTTCATTTCCGTCGTCCCGACAAGCGTGTCGTCCGTCAGGGAGAAGTTGGGGCTGTTACATCGATGAATTTCCGCCACCAGACCGATAACGCGTTTGTCGTTCGCCCAGGACAGTTCCGGCTTTCCGGACGCGGTCAGCGTCAAGTTGATTTTCGGCATAACGTCAGGAAGCGGCTGCGGGAGAATCTGTCGGGAACGCCCGGCGATTGCGCCGCCGTTGAGTTCGAACGCGCCGGGCATGTCGATTCGCGGGGCGGCATACGCCTGTCGGGCGGCTCGTTTGATAATCGCCAGAATCTGCCGATATACGGGGTCGTCAGTCGATTGAATTGAGACAACCGGGGCGCCGGAGTTCGGGTCGCATGCCGCGACGGGTTTCCAGGTCTGAGTCGGGAACCAATCCAGAGGATGAACCGCGTGTTCGTACCGTCCGCCAGACATGATTCCCAGCCGACGGAACTGCTGGTCGAATTTCGCGTTTCGGCACGCGCCAATTCCCAGCGGCGAGGCGCCGCTCCCAACCCGCGCTCCCGCGCGAGATGTATTGTCACCGCTCCCGTTGGTCGCTTGCGTTAATTCCGAATTCCGAATTCCTAATTCCGAATTAGCTGGCGCCATCGGAGCGCGAAGAACCCGGCTGTATTCTGGACGTTCCAGGTTAATCCAGTCATTTTCAAATCGGGCGATGTTTCCCTTCTCGTCAGCGTGACATTCCTTGCAGCTGGAATTCTTCATGACGTCCCGAATCTGATTTGCCGCCTGTTCCCACGGACGCAGAATCGGCCCGGACGCCGTGTAGTTCCACGTCCCGTAATAGATGCCGTTGCTGTCAATCCACGTAAAGAGCAACTCGCGCTCTTCTTTGGTCAGGAAATCCTTGTGCGTCGGGTCGTTGAGAACTCGTTCCGCCAGAGGAGCGTTTCCCGATCCGTGTTCGTACGGCTGAAAAATTCGGCAAGACCAGTACGCCGTTCCGTTCATACAGCAAATCCCGGAAATCAAATCGATATGGTACTGCTTTTCCCGGCGGGAGGTCAGGTTGTCGTAACTGATACTGAACAGCCGTGTAGGGGCGGAGGACAAGTCCAGCCCGGCGGCGATTCCCTCGTCTCCGCCGTGACAGCGAACGCATTTCCGGTCGAGAATCGGCTGAATCATGGACGGATAATCCAGATAACCGTTTCCCCATGACTCGTCTTGAGGAACCAGCGGCGGGCGTTTGCTCGCCATCTTCAGTTCTCCGACTTCGCCCTGAGGCGGGCCGTATTCGTGACATCCCGTACAGCTTCGCGCCGTACCGGGCGCCGCCTGAATAAACGTTCTCATCGAACGGATAAGACGATAATTCTCGTCGAGAAGCTGAAAGTAAATTGCGCGTCCGGACGGGGCTTCAAAGCAGACGCTTCCGTCCTCGCAGACGGGAACGATGCCGTGATAGATTTTCGGACTCCACGCCATCGCGGCGGAAATGGAAAACGTCTGGTTCAGGCCGTTGCTGCCCGGCGACGCGCTGACGCGAGACGTCTCTTCTATAACGCGCAGCCATTTCACGTCTCCCCGTTTGACGCCCTTGAGGTTCTGGTAAACGTCTGTTACAAAGAAACTGCCGGTCGTCCTGGAGCGGTCGGTTTTGTCAACCAGAACCGGCGGGGCAGGGCGGGGGACAATCGGAATCGGGTTGTGAAGGTCAATCGTCGCGCTGGATAAAAGCTCTGTCTTGTTCCCCTTGTCGTCGATAAGTAGGAGCGAATTGAGCCGCCCGCCGTTGGTCGGGTTGTCGATCTGCCCGGAATAGAGAACCAGCGTTCGGTCCAGCGCCCACGGATCGCAGGATTGCCCGCGGTCGTACGTCGGCTTGTCCGGGTATTCGAGATTGGTAATCGCCTTTTCGTCGTTCTTCCCGGAGACGGAATTCTGAACGCCGGCAGAGATGTCGATAAACGCAATCGTGCCGCGGGGCGGGGCGTTGTGCGGCGCGAACGTCCCGACAACCAGATTCGGACTGCCGGGCACCGGCTTCGCCTGAAGAATCGCTTCCGGGAAAACCATGTTGTTGGCGAAGAACGCTGTTTCGTTTGTCCCGTCCGGATAGACAGACCACAGACTTTGAATCGTCAGCGCGTTTTTGTCGATGTACTCCCAGCGGCCAAAGAGAATTCTGCCATCCGGCAAAACAGACGGGTCGAATTCTGTTACATTGTTGACGGAAATCGTGTGAATGTCGGACCCGTCTGCGTTCATGACGTGAAGAATTGCCACGCCGTTGTTGGCGCACGGCACCAGGCCGCTGTAACGCGTGGACGTAAAGACGATTCTGCCGTCCGGCAGCCAGGCGGGGCGAACGTCGTGATGTCCGCCGCCGGAACCCTTGTACGGATTCCCTTCGGCGTCGAGGTTGGTCAGCTGTTTCAGCCCCGTCCCGTCGAGATTGATTTTGTAAATAATCGAGTTCCCGTTGGGCGTCCCCTTGTAACAAAACAGAATCGTCTTGCCGTCGTAGGACAAAGCCGGATCAAAGTAGATGCCGTCGCCCAGCGTCGGGTTGGTCGTCGGGTCGATAAGAGGTCGAATCCGATACTGCTCCGGCGGGTCAGCCGGGTTTTCGAGAATGTAAATCCCGCCGATGCCCGGATTCTTCACGCCGCGGCGCCACTGATAAAACGTGTCGTAAATGTGCAAGCCCTGATAATTGTGCCGCGCCGTAAAGAGAATCGGAAACGTCAGCCGCGCCTTGGGCGAGTCCGCCGCCGGTTCTTCTGCCGAAACGAACGAAACGGCAAATGCCGCAAGCGTCAAAGCAAACAACAGGAATATGGAAAGGGGGTTGTGTTTCATGACAGTATGGGGATAAAAAATAAATCTCTATTTAAATGAGATTATAGCGCTATGATATCAGATTTTGAATAGGGGGGAAGAGGGGCGGGTAGTGCGGCGCCCCTAGGCGCCGCCTTAACCAGCGACTTGGAGAAAATTCCGAATTCAGCATTACGCATTCCGAATTAATTACTCTTTGAATTCTGCCGTTATCGGTTTGCCGGACGTGCCGAGGGAGGTTAGCGGGCGGACGGTAAACGAAAGCGCTTTGTTGTGGGGCAGTTCAGCTTTCGGAATGGTTAACTGTGTAACGCCGCCGTTCGGTTCGCTGCCGATTCCCAAATTGACGCCTGACGCGTAGACGGCTTTGTAAATCGGATTAGATGCCGACAGGGTCGGCTCCCAATTGGACGTGGGCGTCTTCGAATCCGGTTTGTTCGGAGACATAACCTCGTCCTCTCCGCCAGCGTGGCTCGCGTCCCCGCTGCTAATAGCGACCTCGTAGGCGTAAACGCGCGAATCGGGGTTGGCGTCGGCAAGCGGAATCGAGAGTTTAACGACAGACTTCGCGGGTTTGCCTTCTTCCGCCGGGACGTCTGCGCTTTCAATAAGCAGTTTCGCGCCGCTCTGGAACTGTGGTTCGCCGATAACCTTTTTCATCTCGCTGCGTATAAACGGGTGCGGATTGAATTTGCCCAGCGGCAAAATCCAGTCTGATCCGAGAACTGCGCCAGCGCCAGCGGTAAACTCTCGACGCTGAATAACAAGCATGTCGTTGTACACGCGGACGACATATCCCTGTCGGCCTCTGCCTGTCTGGTCGCGACCGTCGATAGCGGCTTTAGTAAACCAGCCGTCTCCCACCAGAGCGCCGCAGCCCCGCGGTTCGCAGGACGCGCATTGAATTACAGGAAGACGGTTTTTGTAGAGAGCGATAATATTCCAGTTTGTTATGCTCCAGTGATTGTGTCCGAAAAACGAAACGGCGCCGACGTGACGCATCAGCTCTCTTCGCACGCCGTAGGAAGGGCGGCTGTGCTGAATGTAGAAATACGGATGCAGCGGATCGCGCCCGCTCTTCCAGTTCTTTAACGCGGCTATTGCCTCGGCTTCGCTGACGCCCCAGTTGCGGCCGAAGAAGTGATAACCCTTGACCTCTTTATGCCAAACGGGTTCGTACTTCTCGCCCCAGATGCGCTGCCAGTTTGCCGCCATGTCGGTTTCCAGAACGTGGCTGGCATATTGTTCCGGGTCCGGATAGCGTTTTTTGACAAAATTGCCGTAACGAGCGCCGTCGACGTCGTGGTTGCCCGTTACAAACAGTTTGACCGGCCCGCTGGTAACTTTTCCAAAGACTCTGCGCCAAGCCCCGGCATGAAACGCCATCTCCTGAACCTGTCCGCGGTGCGCCATGTCTCCGCAATGCATGACCGCGTCAACGTTCTGCTCTTTGAAGTACTTCAGCGCGGCGACGAGGTACTTGTCCGGCCAGTTGGCGCCAAGACGATTGCCCCAGACCGTCGTTCTCAAATGCGTGTCGCTGATAACGCCGAAAACCAGGTTCGGTTCGCCGTCGTGCTGCCATCCGGGAGGCGCCGCGAAAAGCTCGCCGCAAAACAGCGAACCGACCGCGCCAAACGTCCCTTTAAGAAAATCTCTGCGTTTCATTGTAACACCTGATTTGCTAGTTGACTTCGTCGTTTTCGTCCAACGAGTAAATGCCCGACGCCTCGGCGTAGTTGGCGTCTTTTTCTTTCCAGACGGCAACGGCGCGGGAAATGACGTACAGAATCAATGCGCTTACCGCTCCGACTATCACGACCGACATGAACGCAATTTTGTCCGTTAAAACCTGATGGATTCTGTCCGGCAGATTCGTCCAGCTCCAGGCGACAAAGACGATTATCAGGTACGACGGCGTGACATACTTCATAATAAACTCGACGAAACGGGGAATTCGCATCTTCGCGTGATTCCGCAGTTCCGCCATGCCCTTTTTCATGCCTAAGGCGTAGGCAAAGAGAATCGCCTGAATTGTCGCCAAGACGAAAATGAGCGCTTGACCCATCCAGAAGTCGAGGTTGTCCATTGCCGCCAAACCTTTGGAGAAGTAAACGGTAAATCCCAGCCCGATAAGCGTAATAAACGAGAGGAACGCGACGGAGTCTTTGCGTCTCATGCCCAAGCCCTCTTCAAAGAGCGCAATGGACGGCTGAAGCATGGAAACCGTGCTTGTAACAGCCGCCAAAAACAGCAGGAAGAAGAACAGGAACCCGAAAAACTGCCCCGCCGGCATCTGGCTAAAGACGTTGGGAAGGACTTTGAACCCCAGTTCAAAGGTCGATCCCATGTGCCCTTCCAGATACGACCCGCCGAGGAACACAAACGCGGCGGGCAGGGTAATCAGACCGCCCAGGACGACCTCGGCAAACGAGTTGGCGCTGGCGGCTGTAAAGGCGGAAAACGCCAAGTCCTCTTTTTCGTGAATGTACGACGCGTATGTCAGAATCAGCCCGAACCCAACCGACAGCGAGAAGAACACCTGTCCCGCCGCCGCCATCCACATGTCAGGACGCATGAGCGATTCCCAGAATCCGACGTCCGACCCCGGCTTGACCGGATTCCACATGAACCCCAAGCCGTTGACCAGGTTCTGATCCGGCAGTTCCGGGTTCGGCGTCCCGAGCGTTAAAACGCGGAACAAAACGATTATTGAGCAGACAAACAGCGCCGGCATCGCGTAGAGGCAAAAGCGTTCGATTCCCTTGCTGATACCGTTGAAAATAATCCAGTAGTTCAGCAGGAAGCAAATCAGCAGCGTTACCATCGACGAGCCTAACACGCCGTATTTTGTAACGTTTCCCAGCGCCTCGCCGTTGCCGCTGACGCCAATCAAATTCCCAAAGAAAATGTTGTAGTACACGGAATTATTCAGCGTCGTTTGCGATTGCAGGTATCCTAAAACCGCGTCCTGATTGGCGGACAAGGCGGTAGTGAAGGCGTCCGGATTCGCTTTGACCCAGTCGAGGTACGTCTCCGCCGTCGACAGATCGACGCTGCCCAGCAACGCCGCGTTGTCTCTGAAAAAGGAGTACAATAAATCGGGCTGAGCGCCTAAATATCCAATGACCATTTCCGGCGTTACGCCCAGCGCGCTGGGAGACATCATGCCAAGCAGATATCGCAGCGCGTAGGACAGACACCAGGCTTCCACGTACAGATAATACGAGAAAATCATGATCGGCATGACCACGCCCAGCACGCCCAGGTACGGAGCGACGGGATGCCGCCACGCAGTATGATAAATGCCGGGAACGCTGTTGTATCCGTGACGTCCGCCGTAGCGGCCCAGCGACCACTCCATCCACGCCAACGGCAATCCCAGCAACAAAAACGCGGTGAAATAGGGAATTAAAAACGTCCCGCCGCCGTACTGAGCCGCCAGACCCGGAAAGCGCAAAAAGTTGCCCAGTCCGACTGCCGACCCGGCAACAGCCAGAATAACCCCGATTTTTGACGACCATTGGTCTTTACCGTTTTTGTTCAAATCTTCCATGGCGTATTATGTATGTTTGGTTTTTGGGTATTAGTCCATCATTTTAGATTATTAGAATTATCCCCAATCTTTGAACTTCGTCAACGGGGGGCGGGGCGGGGAACAGACAGAAAGTCGGAATTCTTTTCCCCCGGGGGGATTGACAAAACAAGGAAAATCTGGATAATAAAAACACTTTACTGGACGTTTAGCTCAGCTTGGTTAGAGCGCCATGCTCACACCGTGGAGGTCAACAGTTCGAGTCTGTTAACGTCCATCAGGACGCCTTGCGTTGAATTGCAAGGCTTTTTTCGTTCTTGCAAAACCCCTTGAATTTCCGGGGTCTGCGGAATCTGCTTCCCGCCGGCTTGCAATCCCAAATTATCCAGAGTCCCGACCTGCCCGGGCAAAATTCCGGGCAAAATTCCGGGCAAATTTTGGGAATCCTGCCCGATAATACCGGAATTCAACGCGATAGAATATCCGGTTTGAAAATCTTCCTCCCCGTATTGGACATAATGACGGACGGCAATTTGAGGACTGTTCCCCAGCCATCGGCAATAAACAGTAGGCTTGACGCCTGCCCGTTCGTATTCTGTTTCACAGCTAGAGCGCAAATTATGAAATATCTTTGGATAGACTTCCACGCCGGCACGCTTGACAATACGGACAAAGTCTGTTCGTAAATTGGACGATTTCTTCACTTCAGGAAACAGGAATTCTTCTCCCTCTTTTGCTTCATTGTAAAGAGCGATAAGTTCCCGTTCAACGTTTGCCCACAAAGGGGAACGCCTTAACGCCATTTCGTCCCCGTGATGTTTGCGCTTTTGGTCATGGATATAAATAAACCCGCGCCCGGCTTCCCCCTCTTTTGAAGGGTCAGAAAAATGAACGTCCGACCATTTCAGAGTGTACAATTCAGACGGAATCCGAATCCCGATATATCGGCTCAAAACGAATAACGCTCTCCATCGCTGATTAGGACAGGCTTCCAAAATCTTTTCCGATTCCTCTTGACTGATGAAATATTGACGCGCCGGATTGACCGGAACCGGAGCAGAAATATTTTCAAACGGACTTCTTTCCAACCAGCCACGGGAAACAGCAAATAGAAACCACTGCTTGACGAATCCCAGCCGCCGCCCGGCTGTAGAGGGGCTTAATGTACCCTTGACGCCGGAACGTCCGTAAACAACGCTTGACGTCTTATCCGCCGGCTTCTTGCGTTTGCTTTTTGGTCTGTCTGCTTTTTCCTGTTTTGGCAACCACGCCTTGAACGCAATAGCTTCATCGATTGTAATTGTATCGATATACCGGGAATCGCCTTTAAGATAATCGATCAAATTTCTGTAGGCTTGCCCCCACGCCGTCAACGTTGTTTTTGGCGAATCCGGTTTGGATTCCAGAAACTTCTTATACAGTTCTGCAACGGTCAGCCGTTTGGATTCCTCGACCAATCCGGCACGCTCCAACCGCTGGCGCAAATCGTCTGGAATCTCCTTCAGCCAATTTGTCAAAAGACGGTTAGGCTCGCCGGTCTGCTTTTGCTCTACCAGACGTTCAACCATACCGCAAACCGTTTCAGCCACGCGCTTGTCTGATGTAGGCAACAGCATTTCTTTTTCTTTCCCGTCAAGAGTGAAACGGATTCTGTATTTACCAGTATTTTTTTTAATCTTAAAACTAGCCATAATATAAAATCTCCTATTGTTTGTTTGATGTTCCTTTTGTCATACCTTGCAATTTACAATTATCATTTTACACGTTTTGCAATTTTGCGCAAGGGGGAACAAAGAAAAAAAGTAAAAATTTTTTGTAACAGTACAAGGGGAACAGAGCTATTAGGATAAGGAAAAGCCCATCGCCGACTGTAACTATATATAAAATGAATTAAAATATAGAAAAGCCCTGTCCACCCTGTCCCGGAACGTCAATAATTATCGCTGACAGAATCCGAATCAATCGCAACACGAATCCCATAAATAACGGAAACACGCCGCCCATCGTCTTGATAAATCCGCCCTTTATCGGCTCCCATTGTTTGGACGATTTCAGGAATAACGCTGCTTGAACCAGCTTGCTTCAAACCGTTTTGGATACAAAACGATTGATATAATTTATATACTGCGTCTGATGAAACAACGGAATCAGCGTTTGCACGTTCCAAATAATCCTCGCAAAACTGCAAAACTGGATTAGATTTCAGTTCCGCTTCATGCTTCAGTTTTTCGGCTTCCTCGCTCTCTGGAAACGTCTTGTAACCTTCAGACAATAATTCCCCGTAACCCATCAAAGCCCAGATGAAAACGCCCGGCAATTCTGACAGCAACTCTTTTTTCAAGTTTGGATTCTGTTCCGGCTTCCCTCTGAATGGGAACGGGAACGGCAACAGCCGGAGCCGCTGGCGAATCGCTCCCGACCGGTCTGCAAATCGGGGAACCATGTTTGAGCCGAAAACCGACAGAGCAATCAGCCGCCGGGTTACTGCGTCTTTTCCTTTTTTTTCAACCGAATAGATTTCTCCATCGGTCAAGGATTTCAAAACCGCTTCACGGTCAAACGCTGTCGACGCTGATTCCCAGACGGCTGGCATATCGGCTACAAGGTTTAACCGATTTTCGGTCAAAGGGAATACCCAAAACGGCTTTCCAAAATCCGACAAAGAAACCGCGCAAACCGTCCCGGAATTGAGTTTTTTCAGAACAGATAAACAGGTACTTTTTCCTGTTCCGGCTTCCCCGTAACAGCAAAAGAACACGTTAAAGCGTCTATCGTATGTTAGAGAAAGACCGAAAAGCCGTTGTAAATTGATTCTATCGACGTTTGACGAACAAACCTCATTGACGAATCTTTCCCATCGGGGACACGCCGAACCCGGCTCAAAATCGCACGGGACGCGCCCCAATACTAACAGTTCCGGGGACAGCGGTTTGACAGCTTCCGCCGGAACCGGCTTCCCATCATACAAAGCAACCGACACTTTCTCGACGTCCAATAAAGCGTTATTGCAAGCAATCCAACCCGCCGCCGATTCTGCGACTATTTCGCCATTATCAAAACGAATCCACAAAGCAGGGTCAAGACCTTCCTTCTTGACGTCTGGAACGGTCAAAGCTGTTTTAACTAAATTGAAAACATCATTCAATTTTTGATTAGACAAGTTTTCCGAATTTTGAACAATGCTCCAACACGTTTTATTAATTTCGGCTTTTACCGTCCAATCCAGAACCGCTTCCCAGCCGGTCTTGTCATGGTAAGCATACCAGCCGCCGCCGGGGACGAAAACGAACTTTAACCCGTCAAGGGATTCTACAAAACGAATTGCTAATGTTTGAGGCTTTATTTTAGTTTTTGCCATCGTTTAATCCTCCTTCAATCTGTTTTCGAACTTCAGACCAACTCAAGCCGACTTGATTTCCTAAATCGAAAAAAATACTCTCCACGGCTTGACGATTCCAACCGCACCGGCAACAATCAGCCACGGCACGAAAAAGACGAACTGCACGCTCTCCCTTTTGCGCTCCATGCTGAATAAAATCCAGCGTTTCCCGCCGGAGCCGGGGAACAGATGAACCATCGGGAAACCGATTGACGCACGCTGCATATTGAGAAACGGCTTCAGGCTGTTCCGTATCCTTTGCTCTCACTTGCCCCATTGACGGCAACGCTGAAACATCGGCTTGAACTTCAGACCAAAGGGCAACCGCGCCCGGAACCGGCTTCACGGCTGGCGAATAACGGACTGCGTCAATATCGACTTTGTCAAGTTCCGATTCCACCCAGACAAGACGCCGGGGACGCTGCGCCCGCTGGCGGATTTCGGCAATGTTCAACGCCGTTGTAACTTCCCAATAGGACAGCGGAATTTTATAAAGACCTGTTTTCCCGTGTTTTGTGTTTGGACTGCGGAAAAGCCGCTGGCGGTCATAAACGGACTTGTCAATTTCAACGCCGGCACGTCTGGCAATTTCGATCGCCGCTGCCTTGTACTGTCCCGGAAACTCCTTCCCAGGTTTGACACAATCGCCGAAAACGGCAACGGGGACGGCTGCGTGAAAACCTTTTGAGCCGCTAAAGAAAATCAAGATTGATTCTGTATTAGGGGCAATCCGCCCACAATCGACATCGGAGCCGGCTGGCGTCTGCGACATGAACTCGACCAAACGCCGCACGTCTGTTTGAGCCGCTTCTAAATCGTTTTCATGGTCAATATCCCACCAGACGAACGGACACCAGCACGCGCCGGAATATCCTTTGATACTGTTTCCCGTTTGGCGGAAATGCTGGATTAAACCATCATCGAACAAAAACAAGGAAAGAAAATAATCTGTTTGATTGACAAAGAACGGATTACAACTGCAAGCCGCCTTGAACGTTTCCAGCCATTTTATTTTCTGCTTTTGACGAACGGCAACGCCTTGACAACTGAACCCGTTTGAATATAATTTAGAGTACATAAAAATCAACTCCTACAAGACGCCCCAGAACGGCAATTCTGGAGCGTTTGTCTAAATGAAGTGAACAACCGCCGCCGCGCCTGTCCCGGCTTCCTGCAACAGAACGGGACAGAGCAGACGGCAACGAAAACTAAAACGCGCCGGGGGGAAGTTCCGACTGCTGACCGGAACCCGGAGCCGGGTTTGACGTCTGCGCTGTCGTTTGTCCCTCTGGCGGAACAATACGCCGGACGGTTTGAACGTTCGTATACTGCCGACCGTCCGCGCCGTCTTGAACCGTTGCAACAAATTCAATCCAGATTTTCTCATAATCGTTGACCGACCGCCGGGGGTCAATTCCCATTGAATCAAAAAACACTTTTGAATCCGGTTTTGCTTTAACTGTCCAATAGCGATAATAGAGAAGTGTACGCCCAGAATAGACGCCTTCAACAATCTGACACGTCAACACAATGCAAGGCTTATTGTTTTTGTTACGTTCGGATTTCCAACCGGTCAGAATACCAGTATACTTTCCAGCCGGAACAATCTCCACCCCTTGAACATCATCAAAATCAGAAAGAAAATCATCGTTCAAATCTTCAGCGTCAGGATTCCAATAATCAACCATTGTTTTCACCTCCACGTTTAATAGTGAACGTTCGGAACCAATCCAGCAACGCCGCCTTGTCAATACGGACGAACGAACCGATTTTGACGAACGGCAATCCCTGCGCCTTTTTCCAGTATTCAAGACTGCGCCGTGAACAGCCCAACAACCGGCACGCCTCATCTGGCGTCAAAAACTCTTTTTCAAGAGTAACAGTAGAATTAAAATCTTTCATTGGATAAATCCTCCTAAATATTTGAAAGATTTTCGCAAGACGTGAACCGCAAACAGAGCGAATCAAGAAAGACGTCATGCAAATAACGCCTTTATTAAAACAAAAAAAAGAAACTGTACAAAAGGGTATGTTTATAGATATACCCCCATTCTGATAATAAAAAATATGTACGGATTAGAATAATCCCATTTTTAAGATTGTTACATACTAAAGTTTTTTCAAAAAATATTTATGGGGTATATTTACCATCTACCCCATATTTATAATAATAATAGATTTCGTTATTGTTTTTATCATATCCACCCAATCGCCAAACGTGTTTTCCATGAATACCGCAACTACCATCTTCAGCAATTAACCCTTTTGTATTCCCATTATTATTTTTAACGTTTGAGCGTCCCTGTTTTAATGTATCTACTGTTATTGGCGGTTTTCGTGTTCTAGCGTAATCAGACGCAATAAGCCATTCCCCGGATTCTTTATCCAGCAACGGAATCTTATCTAATGAATCAATTTTACACTGATGAATGTTTTGCCGTTGAACTTCTAAAGATTGCTGTAGAATCTCTGTTTGCTGTTCTCCTTGCTGTTTTTGTTCTTTTCTAAATGCCTTCAATTCACGGAGAATTTCGGTTTGCGTATCGGGAGCCGGTTTGACTTCAGCCGTACAAGATGTTACAACATCTTTTCGACTTGCGACACATGGAACAGGAATTAAGCAATCTAAAACATCTGGCGAATTACTGACAGCCGGAGCCGCTGGAATATCTGCAATCGGAACTGATGGAACCGCTGGCGAATCGTTGACAGCCGAAACAGACTGTAATTCCTTTGTTTGATTATTGTCAGATGAACTAATTTTATATTTTTGCTCCTTGCGTCTTTGAAGTAATTCAATTAGACGTTTTTTAAAATCACTATCTCGTTCAAATAATTCTTTCAAAGTTCCATATACAGCTTCTTTAAACAACGGTTTTGAATATCTCCCCTTATTCCATGTTTCAAAATATTTGTATAGTAATTTGTTCCCTAATGTGGTTTTTCGGATACACGAACAACCATATACATCTATCAATCCCCAATAATAAAGCACTCTCAAATCATATCGACTTATTATGTCATTTTCAAAATAGAATTTTGCTTGTTTTCCGTCTTTAATTTCACTCAAATATATTAAAGTTTCTTCTAAATATAAATCTTGTTCTGGATAACAACTGCCGTTTTCACTACTCATTATAGAAACCTACTTTCATTTAAGAACCGCCCCCGGCTAAATAATTGATTGTAGGCAAACCAAAGATTTAACCGGGACGGGGTCAATTACTCCCCTAGCGATAATAAAAAGACGGTTTAAGGACTTGTAACCGCCGATTGATAATGATTATTATACTCGAAAATGTTTCGGACGCAAGGGGGCTTCAATGTTCCGCCTGCGCCGGTCATGCACGCGCCCAATAGTCAAACCAGAATCTATTTTGACTGCTCCATAATCGCGCCTGTTCGGGATTATTACCCCATAATTACACGCCTGCATAGAGGAATTTTCGCCCTCGCCCTACGGGCTTTTGTATAGAATCCTTCAAAGTACCTTGACAAAAAATATAAAATCCCTGCAATCAATAACCAAAATACCATAAATCGACGCCGTTCGCTGGCAGTTTGGAAGGCGCCGACCCATTAAGAACCTACAAACCCAGCCGGAACCGGCAACGCCCATATTTCGATTTTACGGGACAGTTTGAAACGGGGGCTATAACTTTAGCCCAGCGAATAAACAAGGCGACAAAACGGCAAATAGAGCCGTTCTCGAACGGATTAGAGTAAAGTTCAACCCGGCTTTTCCATATCCTCTTTGCTCTACTCTCTCATTCTTATTGAACCCAGGAACGGACGCCGGAACTGCCCGGCTTTTTATCTGACTTGAACTGACAACCGTTTGACGTCAGCTGCGGAACCGACAACCGGAACAAAGCAGAGCCGGCAACCGGGACGAACCCGGCAACCAGAACGGACGAACGGACGGACGCCATCAGCGACCGCCGCCGACCTGTTCAACGCTCGACTGAATCCAGCCGGTCAAATAATCGCTCTTTTTCCTCAAAAGTCAGACTGTCGATAAGGGACAAAATCAACTCGATTTTATCGCAATCCGGGCAAAATTCCGGGCAACGCCCATCAGCCGAACCCGTTTCAGTCCCTAAAAACAAGGGCTTTTCGTGATTTCGTTCTATACTGTTAACGTCCATCAGGACGCCTTGCGTTTCATCGCACGGCGTCCTTTCTTTTTGTGTAACCCCTTGTTTTACAGCGTTTTGAGATTTCCCTGCTTCTCTTTTTAGATTCTCAAAAAAGAAAGTGTCAATAATAGTAATGCCGACCGGGGAAGTGTTTTCTTGGCTCATCGAAGTCTTTCCAAGGCGTATTGAGATACCGCTTCCATGATTTGGAGGTTTTATAATCCTGAAAGTCATTGTTGTCTTCAAACAACCTCAGCGCTTTTTCGCGATACTGCACCGCCGTCTGCTCTTCTCCGAGAATCGAGAAGCTTTGATACGCTTCTGCCGCGACTGTCATGGCGATATACTGAATTAACGGATCCTTTATATTCTCCAGAAGGGCAAATGATTCGTCAAACTTTTTTTGGGCTTCAGCGTTTCTGTGAAGAAAAGCCAGAACAGCAGCCTGATATTTAAAAATCAGCGCTTTGAGCCAGAACTGAATATTGTTTGGAGCAGGAATGGGTTCGTCTGCACATGCGGTATTCGGATTGTCGCACATCATAATAATTTGTCTGTATGACGACAGACAGTGTTGACGAAACTGAAAATTGCGGTTGCTGTCTTTTGAACTGCCTGGCGACTGTTTTTCATTTGTTTCCTGGACCAGGGCGTCATAGAACTTCTGTTCCTTTTGGGAACCAGGTTCAAAGAGCGCATACCATAAATGACGATAGTTCTTGTCGCGGATTATATCGTCAATGTTGTCTTCCGTGGGATTGTCTTCCTTGGCCTTGTCATAAAATTGTTGTGCATAATAAATTGCTTTACGGAAACAGACGTCGCGTGCAAAGATTTTATCAAAACCGTCCATTTGACAGATTGCTCCATACATGTGCGCCTGACCAAGAGTTCCATAATAACGCATTTTTAAGTCGAACGTTTTTTTGTCATTCTCATCAAGCTTATCCAGTTGATCTTTAATCTCGGAAGCCAGCCCCTTAATCTGTTCGAAATTATCTTCGTCCTGAAACAGAACCATTTCTTCTATCGACAAGAGTAAACACTGATAATGGAGATCATCGCAGCAGTCCTCAACACTATTGGCATACGCTAATGCTTCACGATTATACTTATGAGCTAAAGCTGTATTGGCGCTATGACAATATGCAAACGACAGCGTTAAGAGTGCATTGAGATATTGTTCTGGACACTGATCCTGATCCAATTCGTCAAGAAACTGATGTAAACTATTGATTATATAATCCCAACTGTTTTCAGAATCTTTTTTAACGCTGTGTGAGAAAGCGCTCAATCGATCTTTAATAAATCCGATTCCAAAAGAGCTTAAACCGCTCTCAGTTCTTCGGGAAACAAGTTGATTATTACATATCGATAAAACATCGTCAACAGACGTTCCGAGAGGAATGGGAACCAGTTCTCGATTGCCTGTATTGTCACTGTCCGGATAGAAGAAAACAAGTTTGTCAAACCGTTCTTTTAACCCGTCAAACTTTTCTTCAAGACGAACAGAAACAAGACGATTGTCTTGAATTTTTCCGGTTGCAACAACCGCGAAAGGATTGTATTTGGGCAGATGATCTTTCCAACGCCAATACGCCATCAGTACAGGAAACTGCAAACTAAACCCGGTGTATTGCAGGTCATTTTCAACGGAAGAATGAAACAGAAGCCGAACGCGGATTTTGGGAAGATTTAATTCCGAAACCGCTTTAGACCATTCTGGAAGGGGAGCGTCATCCAAATCAATTACACAGGAATCGGAATCGTTTGCCGGTTCCAAACGAAATGGAATGGCGCATCCGTATTTATTACCGTCAGTATCTTCTCTGATAACCGGGACAATGCCGTCGCAGTTCCCCAAAAGATTTTCAAATCGGCGCTGCGCTTTAATTTGAACTCTTTGAAGAAACTCCCGGTTTGATGCATCTTTAACGTTTTGAGGAACGAGAAAGAGCTGACTTGGTTTCTGAAGCGGCGAAGCGTTTGCGCACCAAGTATTAAACTGAGCAACTGACTCCTCTGGCAGTTTTTGGGATAAATAATCAGCAACAGTCGTGGATTGCGGGTTAAAATACCAACGAACCAAAAGTTCGGCAAACATGTTGCCAAGAGCGCTTTTGGTAAAACGGCGCTTGTCATCCAGCATGCTGATGAGTTTTTCAGAATTCCAAAAAAACAAGTTTTCAGGATATGATTCTGCAATAGCAACAGGTCTAACCATGGTTGTTAACTCTCCATTGAGCGATTACTCATTAATAATAAGACGATAGGGATTGCCGTTAGCGTCTTTCAACACAACGCAGCCGTCAAATTGACTGCATTTGAATTCGGCAAAGGCGTTTTGAATAACGCCCAGGAGCGAATCATTGCAATCGTAAAAAGACCAGCCGTTGAGTTCGTCAGACAGATTGTCGCTGTTCCCTTTCTGGTAAACGTTGACAATAACCCGATCGTCGTTTTGATCAATGGCAATATCCAGCGCCGCATTCGTCCCTTCGACGTCAAACTCAAGATGCGGCGCCTCGGCGTCGTCGTCAGCAGCCGCCATGGTTGCATAATTATGTTTAAACAGCTTTACGCCCAGAAATACCTTATCAACAGACGGAGAATCGGCTTTCTCAATCGACGCATACGGAACAGACGCCTTCGCGCCGTCGTAGGTATGAACGACAAAATCGCCCTGCTTGTTGAACGTCGTTCCAAAGGCGCTGAAATCGAACGTCCAGACGCTTGGATCAGTTTTTGAACGAAGGGCGGGAACAAAACGCTGACGCACTCTAACAACGTCTTTGGGATCGACGCCGGAAATGCGAATTGAAATTTGACCGTTATCGGAGTCGCCGTCTACCTTCTCAATATGAATCTGCTTTTCCAGCTTTTTCGACTTCATTTCGATAACTTTGTCCAACGGTTCCAGTACAGCGTCCCAGAATCGGAGCGTTTTTTCTGTCAACGGGGCGGCGACAATATCCAGCTGGTCTTCTTCGGCAATGGGGTAACTTTCTAGATAAGCTTTGAGCGTTTGAGACGCTTCTTCATTGAGGCTTTGCAATTCTGCCGTTTGAATCCAGAAGTTCATGAAATCTTTGGCGCTTTGGTCAATAAATCCTTCAGGAGCGTGATTGACAAAACAGCTAAAATCCTGAACGGTGAAAATCTCAACGGCAAGATATTCGCCATAGGCTTCTTTAATATCTTCCAATCCTTCGTGAATACGGTGTTTCAGAAGAGCGTTGACAGTCTGAGCGTCAAATCTCTGACAAAAAATATTCAGATAGGTTTCGTATCCAAGAGAACTGAGTCGACCTGCCCACTGAGCGTAATCCATGATTTGTTCATCGTTAAGCGTATTGAGCGTCTCAAGTTCGTTGACGAATTCGATAGTTTTTTTGATTGATGCGTTTTCCATTTTGGGTTTACTCTCCAACAACTGCATTTAATTCTGATTCTTCGGGGAGATGTTTTTGAATATCAAGAATTTTTTGATATTCACGATCGTGGTTGAGCTCAAGTGCATAGAGTTCCTTTTGCGACCGGTTGAATTTCTTCGTTCGCTCTTCCTGCGTTTTTGAACGCCAAAAACGATACCCCGATACAATAACATACTGATTCCTGTTTTTAAAAATAATTCTCGAATTGGGGCTAAACATATATGGAGCGTTGGCTACAATCAGGATTCCGGTTTGAGCGTCAAGCATTTTAATTACCTGCATGAACTTTTCGCCATCGTCCTTTTTTTTGTATTTCAAAATGTGATAGTGCGGGTGAATGTTGTAACTGCATTCGCGAAGGAAATTGGACAGCGTTTTTTGATATCGTTCTGCCAGATCCATAAATTGCGGGATGTTTTGCAGCATATTGTATTCTTTTGGATGTCTGTAATTATTTATGACAATTTCGATTGTTTTGAGTTCTTCGTATTCTTCCTGAGCATCCTGATTGGATTCGGAATGTTTATTATGTTGATTCCGGTTTTTGTTAGGAGATTGCGATCTGACAACCGGTGTGGAACATTTGTTTATAATATCTCGTATGGAATCCATTTTCAGGATCTTGTGGAGATCGTTGCGGGGAATTATATCTAAATCGTCCCAGCGCTCCCGGTTGTGCGATGCAAAAACATGTTCAAGAACATGGCTAAAAAGGGATGCTTCGTTCTCAAATTCGAATTCGATATCATTCGCCTGCGGTTCCAGAATCTTTTGACCGCTTGGATAATTTGATGTGTGCATACTTCTTATTCCTCCTGAGATTGTCCTCAATTATACTATATGACTCGTCCAAAAAATCGTCTCTGTATCTTTTCAAATACTGATTTGCCGTTGCAAGAGGCAATTTACAGATTTCTGCAAGCTGTTCGTTATTTAGCGGAGCCAACCATTCATCTGCCATGGTCTCTACCATGCGTCGGTTTCTGTCAAGCTGATCGGCGCTGAAATCTTGTGGGTTTTTGGGGTATTCAGCGGTTAATTTTGCCTTTTTCTCCAAAAATCTTACGTTAGCTAGCTCATGCTGCTCTGCAAGATAGGCGACAGCGTTGAAATTTCTTCGACTTTGATGATTTTTGAAAACACGGTCTTCAACATAGTCTTTGAGCTGCCTGCATAAATCGAACTCTTCCGCCGTCAGTTCAATGTCTTTGTTTTGCAGGTGTGGATACGTTTGCAGACCCGCATAAATGAAATAATCAAATTTCTTCCAGTCTGACTTATCTGCCATCTTTGTTGTGATGGAAATCAGGGCGCGTTGTACCGCATTATTTTTGCCTTGTTGGACCAATTGGGCAAACAACTCTTGTTCTGGAACAGGAGCGTCTTCTGAGGACGACATGTCTTTTACATCAAGAAGACCGTTCTTTTCTTCAAAGGATGGCTCATGAAATGGAATGCTATCGTCGTCCGAATCCAGAGTCGAATAGTCTTTTTCTGTGTTTGATTTAGCCGAGTGTCCCCGATCGTCAAAATCAACAAGGATGATATCGAGTCGTTCTTTTCGTATTTTCTTAATATATTTTAGAGCAAT
The DNA here is from genome assembly GCA_017407125.1 of Thermoguttaceae bacterium. Taxonomy (GTDB): domain Bacteria; phylum Planctomycetota; class Planctomycetia; order Pirellulales; family Thermoguttaceae; genus RUG11551. Next base: position 56,629 of record JAFQXE010000030.1, on the reverse strand, counting down.
TTTTTTTGAACAATCGTCCAAAAGCCATTGCAGAAATAATTCACCTGGCAATTCCATTTGAGAACAGAATTCATTTAGCTGGGTTTCCATAACAGAATGTTTTGATAAAAAAAACAAGCCGAAATAGTCCACCAAGTCTTCAGAGAGATCTTCTATATCCAATGAACTCTGAAAATCTTTATTAAAGCTGAAGTACGATCGAACAGCGTAGGCTCGCATTTTCATTTGATAACCAACGATGCCGTTTGAACAGTCTTTGAACAAAATTGTACACAGCTTATCCCATTGTTCTTTTGAAATCGGATCAGAAGCAGCCAATTCTGTATTGACATATTCAACAGCCAGCTTGTAATCGGAAAAACTTTTTTCAATTGTTGTATGCGCCATAAAATACCTGTTTGAATACTAAATGACAACCGGGACGATAACAGTTCTTTACAGTACTAATACAATTGTAACAGATTATTTAATTTTTTTCAATCCCCCCTTGCGGAATTTCTGTTTCATTGTCAGATTTTGGGCGAGGCGACGCGGACGTTCGGACTCTCAGAATCGTTAGCGTTCGTCCTTCTATTTTAATTGCTGGACGATTCTGGGCGGCTTCAGCTGCCATACGCGCCTTCTGACGGGGAGAAAGACGCTCGTAAAAATACGAAAAATTGTAGTTGATTCTCATTCAATAATCCTTTCTGCTTGAATTGCTATCTACTATATACGTAGTTATGTTCTGAAAATGACAAAAATTCCGTGGAATTTTCCAAAAAATTTTTAATAATCTCATATCAACAGAAATAAAGAATATTAAAAACAATGCCAGAACATGCTTAACGTGTTGTTATTTCAGTAGATACGTTGTCCGGCGGCGAGGCGCCGCTCCCAGTCCGCGCTGCCGCGCGAGACGTATTATACTCGCTCCCGTTGGTCGCTTTGTCCCGCTGACTTCCTGAGACGCAGCCAGCAACCATTCTGGATCGCGGATAAAATCCGCAGCATAATTAAAAAAGAACGATTATAAACACAAAGACGAGCCGAGAACGCAAGTTCTCGGCTCGTCTTTTTTATTTCTTGTTACAGAAATTCTCTTAACTCCAAAACGTCAGCGTTTCGATGTTGCACATACCCCACAAAGAAGGGGCTTCTACAACGTACGTCATGAACACATTATTAACCGTAATTGTTGCACATACCCCACAAAGAAGGGGCTGTGATAATTCGGAATTAGGAATGCGGAATTAGGAATTACGCAAGCGTAACACAAACGCGTTCCACAACCCCGAGGGGATCGCCTTGCGACAACTCCTCACTCCTCACTCCTCACTCCTAACTCTCAGTTGCACTTACCCCACGAAGAAGGGGCTTCTACAACGTCCAGAAGAAGAAAAACTTGAACGTACAGAGTTGCACTTACCCCACAAAGAAGGGGCTTCTACAACATAGAGAAGCAGCGTTATAGGAGGTATTTAAGTTGCACATACCCCACGAAGAAGGGGCTTCTACAACAAGTTCCTGACTTCACAGATAAACAAATTCTTGTTGCACATACCCCACGAAGAAGGGGCTTCTACAACTTCAAGGTCTCTATACCGTTTCCCACAGGAGTTGCACATACCCCACAAAGAAGGGGCTTCTACAACTTGTTAAAGAAGAAATTGATGACTATGACGGTTGCACATACCCCACAAAGAAGGGGCTTCTACAACAATGGAATCTTCCCACAAAGTTCTTCGCCGTCGTTGCACTTACCCCACGAAGAAGGGGCTTCTACAACAAGATAACGTATCAATGCTCTGGTTCAATAGTTGCACATACCCCACAAAGAAGGGGCTTCTACAACCTTAATTCCATTGCCTTCGTGGTGGCGACGGAGTTGCACATACCCCACAAAGAAGGGGCTTCTACAACTCTAGGCTCAAATGAGCCTTATTTTTACGGTGTCAAATATACCAAAAACGGTAACCTCGTCAAGTGGGGGGCGTTTTTTAATTTTTGTACCCCCAAATCTGACGCAAATCCTTATAAATAAAGGAATGGTAATCTCATCTATGTGACATTTTCAGATTATGAACGTTTTTTGAGGTTCTTTACATTCCGTAAGTCCTTGCGTACGAGCAAGATAGCGACACGATTTGCACAGCGGATAACAACGAACGCTATCAGTTTTCGGGTCAATTATCTCGTCCATGCGTTCAAGTACCGTTTTTAAGTCGGCAGATGTGAGCCAACACTCAAAAACGCTCTTTTGAACGCGAACGCCAAACGGTTTGAGAGCTTTTGCCACTCGATAAAGACGCTTGGGATCGGAAATGTCGTAACAAATTAGCCAAAATGTTTCCATGGTAGGGAGTAGGGAGTAGGGAATAGGGAATAGGAAGGCTATTAATATAATAGTCTCCTTTGCTTCATCGTCTATTCTTCGATTTACGAAAGACGGAACGGATAAAACTTGTCGATTTTTTCGTATAAAAAACGCTTGTACTGCATCGCCTGAATGTCGAGAATTTCTTTCCAGGACACAGGCTTTTTCGTCAACGGATGCTGACGTTCGGACTGCATTTTCTCTTCAAAAAGCTGAATAAACCGTTTTCTCGGCTCGTCTTTGAGTCGACATTCTGAATCCGTAACTTCAAAATCGTCCGGGCAGAACTGCGACCAATTGACGGCTTTGAGAACCAGCGAATCGACTATTCCTGTTCGGAACTGTTCGATAAAATCGCAAGCAAGAGAGGAGCCTGTTCTGAGATTGTGAACGACGCCAATAGCGGCGTCTACGCCTCGAACCTGCAACGCGCCTTCAACCTGCGTAAGCAACATCGAGTAACCAAAATTCAGCATTGCGTTGACCGGATCGGGCGCAGGACGCTTTTTCCGTCCTGGAAAGGTGAATTCTTTGTTGAGAATACACTGTCCCCAGGCGGAAAAATACGTCTTTGCCGCTTGTCCTTCAATTCCCAGCAATGGTTTAATTGCAGTCGCTGTTTTGCATTTCGTCTGCAATGCGCGAAGCTGAGGAATTGTTGAACTGTCAAGCTGTATCTCCGGATGGTTACGAAGCGTTTGCGCTAAAAAGACAGTTTGGTTTCCGATTTTGGCGCTGACTATCGCTTTTGCCAGTTCAATTCTGACGGGCTTTTCCAGTAACTCGTACTGTCGTCGCCGCGTGGCGACAATCTGTCCGCCAGAATTATAGGAAACGCTGATGTTTTTACCATGTTTTGAAAGAACGTGCATTGGAATCCCGTTTTCGGCGCTCCAGACCATCGCGGCGGAGGTAACCTGGACGTTTTCCATAATGCAAATTTGAGAAATCAGACTTGCGGGAATCTGCTCTAATAGCTGATCCTTGAATTTGATTTCCCATCGCCCGGCTGTTATGCCGAGTTTGACGCCGGGACGCTGAATGTACAGCGTTCGGCGAACGGTTCGAGATGAACTTGTCATATCGTTCCTTTTATAATTTATATATAAACGAAAAATGAAATGCAAGCCCCCAAGGGAATTTTTTTCTCCCTTTTTATAGATAACGGAATGAATGGGGGAAAAGTTACAAAATTTTTGCAAATATAACCCTTTTTCTTATTCCCGCCATGTTGCAATTAATTTAATAAAGGAATAAAATATATTTTGTTCGGATAACGATTAAGAAAAAAAACGAAAAAAACGAAGAATTTTTGTTATAATCCGGTTGTTAGTCTCGTATTGTGTAGGAAGAGAATAATAAATCGATATTTGTCGATTTCAACAATTTTCATTTAAAGGGCATTGCAAACTATGTATCAAACAGAGAAAAACGTTCGCGGAGCTTTTTGGGCTGCTTATTTCAACACGGCAACGAACAACATTCAGGCGATTCTCAAATTCGCCGGAAAAGACGTTCAGCGCGAGGAACTCTCCAACCAGGAATTCGATCTCAATGCAGACGAAACTGGCGAGGATGAGACGAAGGAGCGCAAGTGGGCGACCAAAACCTGTCCGGCGATTCAAACTCTGAAAAAGACTGGCAAGGAATCCAATCTGTCCGAGCAGCTGCGAGTCATTAAGACGCTGTCGAAATGTCTTCCGTTTATGAAGGCAATCTCAACTCGCGTTCAGAACGGCGTTAGCAAAAACGGCAAAGTCCAAAAAGCAGGGGAAGAAATGTCTCCCCAGATGTTTGCGGAAACTCTGTCCGGGTACGTAGATTATCTGTACGAACTGCGTAATTATTTCACGCATTACCGTCACACTCCCGCTTCCAAGGGAAAAATGCAGTCTGAGTATTTGGGGATTCTCTTTGACGCCAACGTTGGAACGACTAAAGAGCGCTTCTATCCGGAAGACAAAATTTCCAAGGACGACAGACGGTTTAACAATTACCGCATGCACAAGGGCGTTGAAACCGTTACAGGCGAAAACGGCAAGCCTAAAAAGCAGCCCAAGCTCAACAAAGATTTCCGGTTCTATCTTTGGGAGCCGGATCCCAACGCTTCCAAAGACGAAGTCAATCTGTATCGCGAACTGACGCCGCAGGGGCTGGCGTTTTTCCTGTGTCTGTTTTTGGAAAAGAAGTCCGCCAACATGCTTTTGGATTCTGTCGGCGTCGAAAAAGACTCGAAAAGTTTGATTGAAGGGTTCGGTTTCGAGAATATTTCTGACGATAATCGGACGCTGCTTAAGCGAGTGTTTACGATAACCTGCGCCCGACTGCCGCGAACCCGTCTTGAAAGCGAGAACCTGGTAAGCAATCAGGCTCTTGGTTTGGACATTCTGAACTATCTGCATAAATGCCCGGCAGAGCTTTACAATCTTCTTTCGCCGCAGGATCAGCATAAATTCCGCTCGATTTCAGACGACCAGGAAACCGAAACGCTGCTGAAGCGTTTTGACGACCGATTTCCGTACCTGTCTTTGAACGCACTGGATCGGCTGGAATGTTTTGACTCGCTTAGATTCTGCATTGACATGGGTAATTTCTATTTCCGATGTCACCCTCGCGTTCAGATTGACGGCTCTCGCATGGAAAATCGTCGATTGAAGAAGAAGCTGACTTGTTACGCCCGTCGTCAGGACGCGATCGAATATTATCAAACCGAACGCGCGGCGGAAAACACTCTTTATCAAACGGACACGCTTGCTCCGGCTCCGAAAGCGTATCGGACGGACATGCTTCCGCAGTACGACATCGGGCGCGGTTCGAAGCAGGAAAACCGCATTGGAATCGCTCTGAAATCTTTGGGCGAAAATCGACCGATGTTCAATCAGCCGACGCTGGATCCCGCCGGGCAAATCAAACCAAAGACATACAAGCCTGACGCGTGGCTTTCTACGTACGAACTGGCTCCGGCTTTGTTTTTGTCGTTGCATGGCAAGGGTCATGACGTTGAAAAACGAATTGAGGAATACATTTGCTCCTGGAAAGGTTTTGCAGACTGGATGTCCAAGGCGTCTATGGAACAGCTCAAGGCGCTTCGTTGGAATTCCAGCAAGGAGAAGCGTTCCGCTTTTGAATCCCGCTTTGAAAATCAGTTCGGTCTGTCAGTAAAGGATATTCCAGACGAATTCCACTATTATCTTGTCAATGGAAAGATTAAACCGATTTATCTTCAATCTCAAAGTTCAGACAGCGCTGTTCCGTTAACGACCGACGAAGCGGCAGAAATCTGGCTTGTCAAAGAACGCGACTACACGCGTTCGCTGATCCGTAAATTTAATAACGAACAGAATTACGATTTTAAACTCGGCAAAGGCAAACAGCGTCGGTTTACCTCTGGTTATATTGCCAGCTGGCTGGTTCGTGATTTTATGCGCTTTCAGAAAGCCAATGGCAATTCTCAAGATCGGTTTGGCAAGCTTAAATCGTCCCCAGATTTTATTGCGCTTCAGTCGTCGCTGGCTCTTTTTAACAGCCGCAAAGACAGCCTGAAAGATATTTTGAAAAACGCTCGACTGATTAATAACAAGTCCGGCAATCACCCGTTCCTGGAGAAAGTTCTTGAACATAGCGGAGCGTTATCGTCAATTGACGAGTTTTTTCAGGCTTATCTGGAAGAGCGTCTGCACTGGATTCGCTATGCAGACGGACCAGATGCGTATCAACTTCGTAAATTGTATGAACGCGGAGAAAAGAAGCTCAAAGCCGCCAAAGGAGCTCCGCCTGCTAACGTCTATTTGGGTGAAATGGCAAAACGATTCCAGAACGAATCGGTTTGTTTGCCGCGCGGTCTGTTTGACAGTCTTGTTCGTTCAACGCTCAAGGAACTCTATCCGGAACAATACGCTAAAGACGTTCCGGACGGTCAGAGAGCCAATTTCACGTGGCTGATGCAAAAGCGTCTGGAATGGTCTGGCGATACGCCGCAGTGGTTCTATAAAGAACTCAAACAGTCGAAGCTGGCAGACGAGTTCAAAAAGCTGTTTGAATTGCTCGGAACGACAGACGTTCGCTACGACGCTGAAGGCAAGAAGAAGCTCGAAGACATCCTTGAGATTACGCATTCCAAGCGTCGTCGAGAGTTGGAAGACAGCTTGAAGTTCGACAGAGAATATAAACGTCTTTCGTATACGGAAAAACAGGAATTCGTAGACAAACGCATGGACGAAGACGACCAGACGTATCGCCGCAAGCTCAATCGTCTTCGCGATGCGTGGAAAAACATTCGGATGTCCAGCATTCAGGACGTTGTGCTTCGCGATGCGATCTGGCAGCTGTTGGGATTGCCGGAAAAGTCAGTACGTCTATGCGATGTCAAGCCGGAATACGATTTGAAAGCGCAGCGTAAACAGCGCGGCGACAATCCGGATTTGGTCTATGACGGCGACTTGTCCAACGATGCGATTCTCAACAAGGCGCATACGCTGGAAAATAACGTCGTCCTTCCCGGCGGATTGGGAACAATCGTACTCAAAGGCGAGATGAAGCTCAAGAATTTCGGGAATTTTTACCGAATGCTTTCCGATCCGAAACTGCGTTCATTCCTTTGCCTGTACAAGCAGTTTGGGTTTAAGGAGGTTGACTATTTGTATCTCGATCTTCAGGAGTTTGAATACTACGATCGCGTTTTGCGTCCGGCGGTTTTCAAGATGGTTCATCAGCTTGAAGCGGCGGTGTTGGAAAAGTATCCGGATTTGCCGTTGAAAGACGGTCGTTACGTTGATTTTTGGAATATTGCAGGCAAGGCAAACGGAGGGAATGTTTTCACTCAGGTGTTGTTGACGTCGATTCGCAACGCCGTTTCGCACCAGTACTATCCGGAATTCTGCGCGTCCTCAAATTGGAAGCAGGAAGAAATCGACAAGTACTCGCCGCTGTTCAAAGATCAACTGTTAAGCGTCAAGGCAGAATTCCTGAAACGACGTTCTGAAGACAAAGACGCCTTGTTGGCAGAGACGATTTACGACTACGCCCAGTCCCTGTTTGACAACGCAATCGCCTTTGTCGAACAGCAGCCATAGTTTGTCATCCGTTAAGGCGTATGCGATTTCGCCCCGTTTCTGGCGAATTTCAAAATATTTTCAAAATTTTGTCAGAAACGGAGTTGAAATTGCGTATATAGTGTATGAAGGGATTTCTTCAAAAGTAACAAAATTAATGTTGATTTAATTAAGGAAAAAATAAACCATGAATTTGAATGAACTCCGACAACAGTATCGTTTAGCATTGCTTAATCAGGACAATAACAGTCTCGTTGAACTTGAAAACGCTTTTTACGATGCTGGTGGAAGCCCCAGAGATGTGGTAATGCAAAAAGAGTGGGCAGATAATGCCAAGCCGTTGATCGAAAAAGCAAAACAGCTCAAACAGACAAACTGCCCTATGGACAGTTTTGAATTCGACCAGTTAGACAAACAGGCGAAAGCTTATGATTCACTGTTATCTGTCTATATCCGTGGTCTAATGCGTGGAAACGTTCCAACTGCTCAAACGCCTTCGAAGGCCAGTTCAAAACATAAAGGTAAACCGCCAAAGAATAAGCCTGCCGCGTCAAAACCTAAGCCAGTCGTTAAACAGAACAGCTCTGTTCCATTGAAGAAGCCCACATTATTGGAATCTATATTGCAGGTTAAAGCTTCTAAATTCCCAAAAACCTCTGTAGAGCATTACTTGGTTAAAATTCTGCAGGCCGCTATGAATGGTCCAAAGGACGAGGATTTGTTACGTTCATTATTCACAGAAGCAACAGAATTATTCCCGAATGAAACCGAAAAGATAAACTACTGTATTGAAGTTGGCAATACGTTTTATGAATTAAAAAATGAAGCTTGGGAAATCGCACAGGAAGGCAAATCTGTAAAGCGTCTGAATGCGCTATATAATAAAATCGATGACGTCGCAGGCGAAAGTAACAATTATCTCAGGTCTCAAATTCTTTCCGCATATAATCGGAGAATCGCTATGAAACAATGGGAACAATACCGAACGCTTAAGTTTTCAGATATTCATCCGAACTTCCTTTTGAATTTGCCGCCGTCAGATAAATGGACCATTCTCATTGACGAAGCAGGAGATTCATTTAAGGCAAATGCTGAGGATAACATATCTAATATTCGAGGGCGTTTAGCCGCTATTATTGTCCCGGGTTATTGTCATTTGCCTGATTTGTCGAAGAATTTTCATGCAACAGAAAAAAATATCACCAAAGTCGAAAACGTTATGAAACGCATAACCAGTTCTAAGTGCGGCGTTTTGGGCATTTCTGTTGACGCAATTCATAGTCTTGACAGTGAATTGTGGTATGTTGGGGTGGAAACTCTGATCGACTTGATCCTGCACCTTTTACCAATAGAATCAAAAACGGATATCAAAGTGTTGGTAGAACAGCGTACGGAATTTGAACCGAAAGATTCAAAGTTTTTGAATACATCCTGCGCCATAAGCTTGAACCGTTTAGCGCGCATTAGCCCTTATCGAGCTGAATTGATTTCCATTTCCGGTAAAATTATTCAAAAAGAAGATCATCCGTGGAATGGCTATGCGGATACGGTTGCTTTCTGCTGGGGCGGGCCATCAGCTGCCAAGTTGCTGAAACAATCTGGATGGATCAACTCATGTTTGCTTGACTTTAAGCCAGAAAAACTATGTCAGATTGTAGATTCCATTCTAAGGCAAACTCCACTGGACGAACAAGAATGGGACGATTTAATCAATCGCCGTGAATCTGGCGACTCCAATACATTAGTAAATGAATTGCTCACAATTCAGGGACAGGAAGCCGCTTCAGATCAAACTATTTGGAACAAATATCTTGAGCACGTTCAAAAGCATCTGTATTCAAAGGCTATTAATCTTTACGCCTTGGGAAATCAGATTTCATGGCTCAAAAAATGGATTCCTGCGGAAGCGAATCTCTCGCCGCGAATGCGGTTGATTTGGCTGACCACTCAATTGGCGCAAGCCAACCATCTGGGGCAGACGGACATGATTACACAATACCGGAAAGAGTTTGAGGATCTCTGCACGCTTATCTATCCGGAAGACGCGCCGTTGACCTGTTTGACCTGCTTGCACGTAGCGGTTGCATACATGAACGACTTCAATTTCAAAACGGCGTACGATGTTGTGAAGAAATGGATTGCCAAGGACGAGGCAATTCCAGGACGATTGTATTACGGTCAGGTGTTGTCAACCATTGGTCAGCTTAATGCGTTTATCGGAAATCAGAAAGAAGCTGCTGAGGCATGCAGTTTGGCCATCGAGAAATATGAAAAGCTCACCGAGGTCAGTTTAATAGCAGATAACGTCAATAAGACGTCTTCCTACAAGGTGATTGCCATGATGGACTCTGATCCTGTTCCTGAAAACATGACAACGGAACTGGAAAAGTATCTTGGAAGAACGCTTGAAGAAGCGGCAGATCAGTTTGCCGTTTCTGCCAATGGCGGCGAGTCTTATATGCACCATATCTTTCTCCGGTATCTCGTTCATGTCAATACGCCTGAACTGAAGCCGATTATTGAGAAGTATCTGTCACATAAAGCGGAATGGAAAACCGGGCAGTTTCATCCATGGGAAATGATTCAGTTCTATCGCGCTCTGCTTCAAACCGATACTGCCGCCAGAAAAGCGTATCTTGAGCAGGCATACAATCAGGTGGTGCAAGCCGATGATGGAACTTTGAAGGCGATCGCTTGTGTAATTCTCGGCAGTTTGTATTATTACGATTCCAGCCGTAAAGAAGAATTGGCGGAATTGACGCAGAAGGTTATTAATATGCTGCCGTATCTCGGCGAGGCTCGCGTTACAGCGTTAAAGAATCAGCTGGAAACGCCTGTTGAACCGCTGACGCTTGCCAAAGCCGTTCTGCCGTTTAACTTCCGATAGACTTTGTTTGTCTCTCGTTCCCTCCGAACCCCGCCGTGATGAAACGGCATGGAGTTCGGAGAGAACAGACAGTTTCTTTTTACTGGATTATTCCAGTTTGATTTCGACTTTCTCGCCTTGACGCTGGAGTTCGCACTGGTCGTAAGAGCCGTAGAAATCGCAGTTGTTGTCCATCCAGACGGTGAACTTGTAGATCTCTTCCGGCGTGAGTTGAACTCCGTAATGATCCGTCTTTTTCGTTTCCGGATTTCTGAGAACATTGCGGTACAGCGGGCTGCGGTTTGAACCGAACTGACCGGGAAGCGTCTGCGGTTCCGTCCATCCGGCGTTATCGTAGAAGAAACAGAACCGGCGCAAATTCTCGTACGAACGGGAGAAGTGTCCCTGCTTGTTGTCGGACAAATCAATCGACGCGGCTTTGTTCATCTTGTCGGCGTCAATGCCGGGCTGATTCTTGTCCGTATTGGCGCCAGCGTGACATTTAACGCATTTGGCGTCCAGAACGGGCTGAACGAGCGTAACGAAGTTCATCGGGTTGGTTCCCTCGACGTCGGGCGTGATGTCGCTGGGGGCGCGGCGCATGGCTGTCGGGATTCCCGCCGGGCGGTTGGCGCGTCCGGAATGACGGTTTTCGTGACAGCCCTGGCAGATGAGCTGTTCGCCCGGGTGAACGTAGGTCGCGGAGCGCATGCCTTGCACCGCGACGCCGTTTTCGTCCAGCGCCTGGAAGTAGACGGGGACGTCAACCGGCAGATTGAAATACGCGCTGCCGTCGGGATCGACGGGAACGGTTCCGAGAACCTTTCGCGCGCCTTTTTGCGAGCCGTATCCGATTCGCGGGTTGTCGGCGTAAGGCGTCGTCTTGGGCAGAACCTGAACGATTCTCAGCTTCTTAATAACCGTCTTCGAGCCGTCCGGCTGAGCGTAGAACGGGAACATGGTGTCGTAGACGTTAATCAGACCGACTTTCCCGGTTTTGGGAATGTCTTTGGGGTCAATCGGGACGTACTTTTCGCCCGGAGCCAGCGGTTTGCCCAGCAGCGTGGCGTGCGTTACAATGTTCTGACGTTTGCGCGGACGAATCGGAATTGCATCGCGGCAGGAGATGTCCGGGTCGCGATAGAGCAAAACCTTGTTGCCGTAGCAGTCAAGCAGATAGATTCCATAATTATTCGCCTCGCCGCCGTTGCTGTGAGTGAACGGATCGTAGACGCAAATATAGAATTCTTCTGACAGCGGCCAGGCGGTGCCGTAAGCCTGTGGGCTTTCGCTGTGAGTGGAAATCTCCGATTCCATGTACGGCTGATCCGGGGTGATTCGTTTAACCTGACCGGGCATGTTGGCGTCCGGTTTGTTCGGGTCGATTAAAATCAGGCTGCCGTAATGCTGGGCGTGGTGCCCGGTAGCAGTTGCGATGATCTTTTGCGAACCGGGAATCGGGTGAACGTCGCATTCAAAGTGCGGACGGTTGGCTTCGATGCGGTCGTAGTTGCCCTGAAGAACGCGAGGGTCGCGCCCGTCGGGAGTGGTAATCCACGGGTGGTGCGCCTGGCTGAACCCGCGGTCGACGTAGTCCCAGCGAGTGTAAATAACCATGCCGTTGTGGTCGATATCCGGCTCCCATTCGTTGGTTTCGTGCGGGGAGAGAATAACAATGTCGGAACCGTCCGGGTTCATGGAATGCAGCGTATAGCACGGCACCGGGCGGCCGTGACAGCGTCCGTAGCCCTGACGACGCTCTGAAATGAAGATGATTCTCCCGTTGGGCAGATAGCACGGGTCGATGTCGTTGAACGCGCCCTGGGTGAGCTGAACGACGTCGGAAAGTTTTCGGGTTTTCGGGTCGAACTTCGCCTTGAAAATATGATACGTGTTTTCGTCCGTCCACGTGTACGTGTGACGCGGCTGCTTGGCGTCGGTGGCGCAGAAAAGAATCTCGTGATTGTCGTACGACAGTTCCGGAGAGAGAAACGCCCAGGTTTTGTCGAGCGTCGTTCCCTTGTACTGTCCTTCCGCAACTGGGACGTCTGCCAGCAGATCAATCGCTTCCGGCTTGTCAGAGAACGCGTTTTTGAGAACAAACAGACCGCCGCCCTGACGTCCATGGAATCCGAAGAACTGGTCGCACATGTGGTTGCCCTCGACTTCCGGCTCCGGGTTAAAATGACGCTTGATAAACAAAATGTCTGTAAAGTTGATCAGCGGGTTTTTCAGCGCAATCTCGCGGCGAAGCTGAGTCGCCTTGACGAACAGCGCCTTGCGGGCATCGACGTTGTCAACCGGCGTTGATTCGACTTCTTTTTGAAGCTGTTCCAAAGTCTTCTTGTGCTTGCTCAAATCCGGCGCGTTAGGCATGGACGACAGCTTTTCAACCAGCGGGACAATGCGTCGAACGACGATGTCCAGCGGGTCGCGGTCCGTATCAAACAGCGTCGCGGCTGGATCGAGGGCTTCGTCTTTGGCGTTTTGACGCATCCCGGTTTTTATCAGATGTGACAACGCCAGCCATTCAGAACCGATTTCGTCCATGCGGTTGACGCAAACGCCGTCAACGATTCTGTAATTGGACAATCCCAGAGTATGCGGCGCGGCGTCGCCTTTGTACGTAATTTTAGCGTCTCCCAAATCGAGATGGTCAAACGCGTATCCTTCTGGAAGCGTACAGGCTTTGATAAGCAAGACGCTCACGCCGGTCAGGTCGATTGAAAAATCCTTAGCCGGTTTATTGCCGACAAGCTCCCCAGACTTCCAGACGAGCTTCCAGTCGCAGTAGATTTCGTATTCCGCATGACCGTTGCCCTGAGTTTCGTCGTCGATGCCCATCACGCCAGAGAATTTAATTCCGCATTGGTTGGGCAGGTCAATCAGGATGTCGCCCGGCGCATGGTGTCCGACGCAATGCTCAAACTTGCGACCGCAAATGGACGGCTCCGCGCCGTCAACGGTTTTATTGGCGGCGGTTTGTTTCCAGCCGCAAGTCGTCTTGGACAAATCCATCTCGTCCAGATAAACCGTCTTTTCCTGCGCCGCGGCAAAAGCGGACATCAACGCAAACGCTAAAATGCTCGATAATAATCTTTTCATGGCAATTCAACAGGGTAGGGGGGAATCGAAATCGTTTATTAAACGATAGTTGTCTTATTAGATATTTTACAATATACCAAAGATTGTAAACGATTGCAATAGACGGGACGAGAAATTATTTTATTAATAAAAAATTAATGAGGTTTCTCCCCCTCTTGACTGCAAAAAATGAATGATATATTTAAAATATAAATAATAGTTCGAAAGGACTTGTTGCATATTCCCCTTCTTTGTGGGGTAAATGCAATACACATAAAACTACGTATGCGTAATAGTCCGGTGTTGTAGAACCCTTTACTTTGATAGGGTGTGTGCAACGATAATATTATTTATAATTGCTTTTTGTATAGATTATTTACAAAAGCTTGAAAATTATGGGGGAAGATGCAATTTACTGGTTTTATTAACCGGACTATTACGATTTTGTATTTTCCCCTTCTCTTTTTTCTTGATTTAGAATATTTCTTTTCTTTAATATCAAAGGATTTACAGCAGAAACTGCTGTTTTCTTATTTTTTCTGAAAAATCTTTGTCATAACTTCGCCATTGGTTTAGTATTTATTGGTTGCAACAGATGTTTGTTATTTTTTCCTTTAACCAAACAGGAGATTTTTAACCCCATGAAACGTTTTGCTTTTATCGTCATCGTTGTTTTGTTGTTTGTTTCCTTCTTCGGAGTTCGTCCGGCGTTGGCACAGACGATTTTTGAATCGACTGTTGATTCAAAAACGTTGGCGGATTGTTCTGATAGTGAATTGGCTTTACGTTATCAGGACGCTGCTCGTCTCGCTGTTAATGAAGGGAAAACCAATGAGGCTATCCAGATCAAACGTTTAATATCTGAAGAAATCGGCGAGCGAGGCGCGAAGGACTTCGCGCGGAATCGCGGCTGGGAGCCGATTCTAACCAAAGCAGAAAAATCGACAGGGCATCCGCAGGGTTTTGACCAAGTCTGGAAAGGCGTTGATGGAAAAATTCACGTCATTGAAGCCAAAGGCGGAGAAAGTCGACCGTCTGGAAATCAGGGAACATCGAAATGGTGTGTTGAAGCTGCCGAAAAGACGTTAAAGAATCACGCGGCTACAGAAGCGGAAAAGTCTGCGGCGCGGACGGTTCTTGAGGCTGCTTCTAAAGGGAAATTAGATATTTACGTCGTTCGGACGTCTCACGTTCAAGGCGCAGCTGGGAATACGATCTGCAAAAGCGTTGAAGAATGCACCGAGGAAGCGACTCGTCTTGCCAAGGAACTCTTGTCGCGAAATGCGGTTCATGGTTTCGAGTCGGGCGCTGAAGCTTTCAGCAGAAATGCGTCTAAAACAGTAGAAGCTGCGGAGTCTGCCCGGTATTCAGGTTCCTGGAATTCTCCGGTTTATGAACGTCCTGTATATGAACCGGAACTGCCGTCAATTCGGTCGGAATACCCTGTTGAGGCTTCGTCTAATTCATTGGGAAATACGATGAAATCAACGACACGATCGAATGAAGCCGCAGCAGAACGAGGCGCGGCTCGAGCGGCGGAAGCCGCCAGCAAGGGTGTCACAAAAGCAGCGAAAGGCGCGACTAAAACTCTGACGAAGGCGACGACCGCGGCTGAGGTTGCAACGGGCATTGGCGTTGTTGTTGACGCAGGACTTCGCATCAAAGATTCTTATGACATTGAACAGAAATACAGTCAAGGGGAAATCGACAACCACGAACGCGTAGTCGGTCACGTTAAAAACGGCGCAGGCATGGCTGGCGGATGGGGTGGAGCCGCTGCTGGCGGATATGCAGGCGCGACTGGCGGAGCTGCGGCTGGCGCGGCGGTTGGGTCGGTTGTCCCGGTTGTTGGAACCGCTATCGGCGGAGCTGTCGGCGGCGTAGTTGGAGGAATCGGCGGCGCTATCGGCGGATACATCTTCGGAGAGAAAGCCGCTGAAGCGGGCGTTGACTGCGCGGACGGCTTTTTTAACGGCAGATAACCGTCCTTTGGCGCTTGCGATTCAGACGCGTCGACCGGGGCGGATAATGCGCCCCGCTCAAAACGCAGACGATCGCAGCGCGCCAACTCCTCACACCTGACATTTTTGTAATATCTCCCCCGTTTAGTTGCGTTACTTATACAGGGGGAGAAATAATTTCCTCTGGGGGCTTGCATTTCATTTCTCGTTTTTATATAAATTATAATATAGTGCGATATGACAAGTTCATCTCGAACCGTTC
This sequence comes from Thermoguttaceae bacterium, assembly GCA_017407125.1. Taxonomy (GTDB): domain Bacteria; phylum Planctomycetota; class Planctomycetia; order Pirellulales; family Thermoguttaceae; genus RUG11551. Next base: position 41,049 of record JAFQXE010000030.1, on the reverse strand, counting down.
GCCGAACGCTGTACATTCAGCGCCCCGGCGTCAAAAGCGATCTTTCACAATTTGGTAAAAGCGTCAGAGTTTAAGACGATAGAGCAGCAAACGAAGCGAATAACGTTATCAGAAGAACTACGATTGATCATTACCCCCTTGTGGGGTAAGTGCAACTCGTATTTGTATCGCATTTGTTTGTCGATGATGTTGTAGAATCCTCTTCTTTGTGGGGTAAGTGCAACCTACATCATACCTCAGTTTGTCCATGTCTCCGTTGTAGAAGCCCCTTCTTTGTGGGGTATGTGCAACCACATATAAGCAGAATAAGCAATAGAACTCGTTGTAGAAGCCCCTTCTTTGTGGGGTATGTGCAACGGCATGTTATGGAACATAACAATGTGCTTTAGTTGTAGAATCCCCTTCTTCGTGGGGTATGTGCAACTGAGATACGCTGACGCTTTGGAGTAAAGAGAATTTCTGTAACAAGAAATAAAAAAGACGAGCCGAGAACTTGCGTTCTCGGCTCGTCTTTGTGTTTATAGGAGTTCTTTTTAGATTCTTCTGTTGCGGATTTTATCCGCGATCCAATAAGGTTTTCGGCTACGTCGCAGGAAGTCAGCGGGGCTTGTTTCCTGTGGCTGGCGAGGACGCCTGCGGTCGACGAGGACGTCGACCCTCCGAAATGCAAGCGACCAACGGGAGCGGGTATAATACGTCTCGCGCGGCAGCGCGGATTGGGAGCGGCGCCTCGCCGCCGGACTGACGTCTGCGATCCAGTAAGGTTTTCGATTGCGACGCAGGAAGTCAGCGGGACAAAGCGACCAACGGGAGCGGGTATAGTTCGTCTCGCGCGGCAGCGCGGATTGGCTCCCCCGCCATCGGGGGCGGGCGAAGACGCCCGCGAACCAGCAGGACGGAGCGGCTTTCCACGTTCTCGAGATTTTTGGAGGCTTCCGCATTTCCTTGATGGCAAGCCGTCAAGTACTGGCGCCATCCAGAGAAGGTTTTCGGCTTCGTCGATTTGTTATCCACCCTTCTCGGCATTTTATGAAAGCGGATCCCGCTGGTTTTCAAATGACAATAAAAAAACGCGAGATTGAATTCAATCTCGCGTCCTTCAGTATTCCTGTTGAGTATGATCTTATTTCAGAGAAACCGTAGCGCCAGCGGCTTCCAGATCTTTCTTCAGCTTTTCAGCGTCGTCCTTGGAAATGCCTTCCTTAACCTTGGAAGGAGCGCCTTCAACCAGCTTTTTGGCATCCGGCAGAGACAGGGCTGTAGCAGCGCGAACCGCTTTGATAACGTCGAGCTTCTTGTCGCCGAAAGATTCGAGAACAACGTCGAATTCGGTCTTTTCTTCAGCAGCCGGAGCAGCGTCTCCGCCAGCAACCGGACCAGCCATGACAACGGCTCCGCCAGCAGCGGCTTTAATTCCGTAGGCATCTTCCAGGTAATCGCTCAGAGCTTTGGCGTCTTTGAGGGTAAGGGCAGCAATCTTATCGCCCAGGGATTTGATTTCTTCAGCGTAAATCTTTTCTTCGGACATCGTTAAATCCTTTCGCTATTAGTTAATCCTGACAGCGAATCGTCACTAAGGAAATGTTATGATCAATTCGCATGACATGTACAGTTGAAAATTTAATTGAAACACTTCCGCTCACACCGGAAAACAACGTCGCTCACACCGACCACGTATGACAGACGCAACCTTGGTTCGTCTGACCGGATTGATTACCGGATTTTTACTTTTCAAGTCAGGGGATAAACCGCCTGAATGTTGAATGCGGATTGTATGTCGTTTTCAGACAGCGGCCGCTTCTGCCGGAGCGTCTTCTTCCGCCTTTTGGGCGATCTGACTGGCAAGAGCTGAACCCGGACCAACAATAGCCGCAGAAAGCTGCGAACCCGGTCCCAAAATCTGTCCGACCAACATGCTAAGCTGTTCAGTACGAGACGGCCATTTGCTGATTTCTTTGACCATTTCAGCGGGGAAGGCTTCGCCGTCCATGCAGCCGCCTTTCGCTTCAAATTTGGGGAAGCGTTTGTCTTCTGCAAGTCGAACAACTTCTTTGGCTAACGAGACGATGTCTTCAGCGCCCCAGCAAACTGCGCTGGCGCCGGAAAGAGCCTTGAACATAGCGTTGGTCGCTTTGCCTTCAGTCGCGCGAGCGGCTAACAGGTTGCGAACAACCATAACGCTGATGCCTTTGCTTTCCAATTCGCCGCGGAGCTGGTTTGCCTGATTTGCCGTCAAGCCAGCCATGTTGACTGCGATAGCCGCGTCGAGGTTTTCAAACTTCTTCGCGAATTCGTCAGTCATCAATGCTTTAACAAATTTACTCATTGGAATACCTTATTGAATGAATAAAAAACTAATTCCGTATATTATCGAACGCCTCGATGTATAGCGTTCGGCTGGCGCATAAATATGCTATTTTGTAACAGCTTATTGCAGCGTTACATGAATTCCAGGAGACATTGTAGCGCTGATCGCGATGCCTTTGAGATACTGACCTTTTGCCGCAGCCGGCTTGAGGGACAGAATGAGGTCGATGAACGCCTGAATGTTTTCCTGAAGTTTGTCGGCTTCAAAGCTGAGCTTGCCGCAAATCGCCTGAACGGATCCGGCGGAATCGTTGCGGAATTCAACTTTACCCATTTTGTATTCATGAACGGCTTTCGCAACGTCCATGGTAACCGTTCCCGCTCGGGGGCTGGGCATTAAACCGCGAGGGCCGAGGATTTTACCAAGCGGACCGACAACGCCCATCATATCAGGCGTAGCGATACAAGCGTCGAAATCCGTCCAGCCGTCTTTAATTTTCTGAGCCAGTTCAGGACCGCCAGCTTCAACAGCTCCAGCCTGAAGAGCTTCGTCAAGTTTGTCGCCCTTGGCGAAAACGACAACGCGAAGGGATTTGCCAATGCCGTTGGGAAGGACAATCGAACCGCGAACGATCTGATCAGCCTGTTTCGGGTCAATACCCAAACGCATTGCGATTTCTACGGATTGATCGAATTTGGTGTTGTTAAACGTCTTGAGAAGTTTAACAGCTTCCGCCAGCGTCATAGGAGTTGAGCCGGGAACCTTTTTCGTCAATTCTCGCATTCTTTTGGATTGTTTTGCCATTGCTTATGAATCCGTATTAAAAATGTTGAGGCGAGTTGCATTCTGGACAAATGCGCGTCGCGTTTGCAAAAATTACGATATTAGTCAACCACGTCCAGTCCCATGCTCCGGGCGGTGCCTTCGATAATGTGAGCGGCATGTTCCGGGTTGCGGGCGTTAAGGTCGTCCTTCTTCTTCTCTACGATTTCAGCAATTTGCGCTCGAGTAACCTGACCAACTTTGTCCTTCGGAACGCGACCGGAACCTTTGGAGATTCCAGCTGCTCTTTTGAGCAGGTCGACAGCCGCCGGGCTTTTGGTGGTTAATTCGAAACTACGATCGTCAAAAACGCGAACGACTACGGGGATTCGCAGACCTTCGTTATCGCGAGTGCGGTCGTTAAACTGCTTTACAAACTGTCCGAGGTTCACGCCAAACGAACCAAGCGATGTACCCACAGGCGGGGCAGGGGTCGCTTTGCCGCCGGGAACGTGAAAGCGGACTTCTCCAACTAACTTTTTCGCCATTGCAATTCCTGCTTATGCTTTGTTATAGGGAAATTATCATATCACAATGATGCTGCAAAACAAGTGTGCATGCACGAGTTGTGCAACGTCAATTTCTGCAAAGTTAATTGCTTAAAGCTCAGACGCCAAGAGTTATATTTTCTCGATTTGAAGATATTCGATCTCAAACGGCATTGTACGTCCCATCGTGTTGATCAGAACGGTAACAAGACCCTTTTTGGTATCGATTTTATCAACTTCGCCTTCCTGATTGGCAAACATGCCGTCTTTGACTTTGACGCGATCGCCAATAGCAAATGGAATGACCAAACCAGGGGTTTCGACGTTCTGTTCCTTTTCGCGAGCTAAAATTGCGTCAATTTCGCTCTGCTGCATGGGAATGGCTTTACCAGCGGCGCCTGCGAAATCTCCAATGCCGGGAAGTTCTCGGCAAAGGAACCAGGTTTCGTCTGTAATAACCATTTCTACCAGAATGTAACCCGGATAGAGCTTGCGTTTTACAACGCGCTTTTTTCCGTGATACAATTCAGTAATCTTTTCGTAAGGAACCAGAATCTGTCCAAACCATTCTCCCAGACCTGCGATTTGCGCCTGTTTTCGCAGACGTTCAGCAATAGTATCTTCTCGGTTGCTTTGAACCTTGATGATATACCATTTTTTGTCGGCAGGCGTGAGCTTGGGAGCTTGTTTGGGTTCTTTTTCCACTTTTGCGATCTCTAACCAGGTTGGTAAATCAAATGCGCGGTAACGCATTCAAAATGTAGAAACCATAACGTCAGGCGTCTGACTGCCGCTTGGGATAATCATCCCTAATCGTTAGCGGTCGAACGAATATGTTTTATATTAAAGGAAAAGCCAATCCAACAAATAAAAACCGTATTGAATCAGCAATGCCCAAATAATATCGAATAAAAACAACGCGATAGCCAAGATGAACAGTACAATCAAAACGACTACCGAGCTGCGAATTAATTCCGAACGAGTTGGCCAGGAAACCTTGTTCATTTCCGCTTCAACGGAAATAAGAAAGTCTGCAAATCGAGGCCAGTTTACAATACGGTATGAAATCCATGCGCCAACAGCAAAAATCAGACCGCCTGTAACGTAAGCGATAGTTTCATTAGCCCATGCTGCATTTCTCAGCATGACTGTAGTTTGATAGGCTGCAACCAAGAAGATTAGAGCTAACGCGTAGGCTGTACCCTGACGTACTTTCTTTCCCTGAGTTTTTTTGTACAAGTCAGCCTGTAACATGCTTTGTACGAATGAATTCACTTGTAAATCCTTTACGTTGATTTCTGCGTTTATATCTCAAACAGGGGTACAAGGAATCGAACCCTGATCGATGGTTTTGGAGACCACTGTTCTACCGTTGAACTACACCCCTAGCGAAAATACTTGAGGTTGATCTCAAATTTTCAGCATTGTACCTATAGAGCGATATTTGTCAATAGGTACAATGCGGTTTTTCGCTTAAAATTGTGATTTTTTTGGAAATTATTCGATAATCTGAATAACTTTTCCAGAACCGACTGTACGTCCGCCTTCACGAATAGCGAAACGAACGTCCTGGTCCATGGCGATCGGTTTGATCAATTCGACTTCGATTTCGACGTTGTCGCCGGGCATGCACATTTCGACGCCTTCAGCGAGTTTGATCGAACCGGTAACGTCGGTCGTTCTGAAGTAGAACTGCGGACGATATCCGGAGAAGAACGGGGTGCTTCGGCCGCCTTCGTCCTTGCTCAGAACGTAGACCTGAGCCTTGAACTTGGTGTGCGGGGTGATGCTTCCCGGCTTGGCGAGAACCTGACCGCGTTCGATTTCGTCACGTTTGATACCGCGGAGCAAGCATCCGACGTTATCGCCAGCGCGACCTTCGTCCAACGTCTTGTTGAACATTTCAACGCCGGTAACAACGACTTTGCGGGGTTCAGCGGACAGACCAACGATTTCAACGTTGTCGTTAACCTTAACAACGCCGCGTTCAACACGACCGGTGGCGACAGTACCACGACCTTCGATGGAGAAGACGTCTTCGATAGCCATCAAGAACGGCTTGTCTTCTTCACGAACCGGATCCGGGAAGTAAGTGTCGATAGCGTTCATCAGCTCGTCGATGCACTTGGTCTTTTCGGGGTCGGTCGGGTTGTTGTAAGCCAAAGAGGCGGAACCGCGGACGATCGGAATATCGTCGCCGGGGAATTCGTTCTTGGTCAACAGTTCGCGAATTTCCATTTCGACCAGTTCGAGCAGTTCGGGGTCGTCAACGAGGTCAACCTTGTTCAGGAAGACGACCAAATTCGGAACGTTTACCTGGCGAGCCAGAAGAACGTGTTCACGAGTCTGGGGCATGGGGCCGTCAGCAGCGGAAACGACGAGGATAGCGCCGTCCATCTGAGCAGCGCCGGTAATCATGTTTTTGACGAAGTCGGCGTGGCCGGGGCAGTCAATGTGAGCGTAGTGACGCTTTTCGGTTTCATATTCGCAGTGAGCAACCGCGATGGTAACCGTCTTGGAAGCGTCGCGAACCGTACCGCCTTTGGCGATATCAGCGTAAGACTTGAATTTGGCCAATCCCTTTGCAGACTGAACCGCCAGGATAGCGCCGGTCAACGTGGTCTTGCCGTGGTCAATGTGTCCAATCGTACCAACGTTGACGTGAGTTTTTGTTCGTTCGAATACGTCCTTTGCCATTTGTTTTGAAAAATCTTTGAAAAAGGCACCGATAATACTAACTCAGGTACGTTTTTTCGTTCGGCCCTGGGTGGACATAGCCTGTAGCCAACGTGAGGCCTCCAGAACGAAAACGCTGTTCTTACACCAGAACAGCAAACCCTGCGACGCTCGCTTTAATTGCGCTTGTGCGTCCTTAACGTTTTCGCATAATACAGAAAATGTCTTGCTGCGAAAAAGCTGACGATGAGACTTGAACCCATGACCTCATCCTTACCAAGGATGTGCTCTACCGACTGAGCTACGTCAGCTTAAAAAACAAGCGGGTGAAGGGAATCGAACCCTCGTGGTCAGCTTGGAAGGCTGGAGTTCTACCATTGAACTACACCCGCAGTTGTTTTTTCAGCAGATGAGTTCAAATTGAACTTTCTGCCAGAGATGTGTAATGGAGGGTGGAGGATTCGAACCTCCGAAGCGTGGACGCAACAGATTTACAGTCTGTCCCCTTTGGCCGCTCGGGAAACCCTCCAAAGGTGTATCTGAAATAAAACTTGCTCCGCCCTGAACCGCTTTTCCAAAAGGAAAAGCTAGCGAGGGGAATCGAACCCTTAACCTGTTGATTACAAATCAACTGCTCTGCCGATTGAGCTACGCTAGCAAGTTCATCTCCCAGAATTACGCATAATATACACATCTTTTCAACTTTGACAAGCCCCTTCTCCCCCTTTCTTGGTAAAATTTTTAAAATTTTTTTGATTATGCGGTTTCTATGGAGAATCGTTTTGGTAAAATAACAACTTCGGGGGAAGTTTCTACCAGTTTTTTGAGCTTCTCCAGAGCGCGCGTTTCAATTTGACGCACGCGTTCTTTGGTTACGCCTAATTCTATCCCAATCTGTTTGAGCGTCAGCGCGCCGCGGTCTCGAACGAGCCCAAATCGGTGAGACAGTATTAATTGTTCTCTTGGATCGAGAGCTTTGAAAAGCAGTTTGACCTGATTTTCCCGCAGGGAAAAGATTTTGTCGCGAACGTCCGGGTCGATGGGCGTTTCTTCAAACGTGGAGTTAAAGTACTCGTCTTCTGTAGACGGGTAGCGTTCGCGCTGTTTGTGTTCCGTCGGGATGGTGCGAGCAAAGTTTTTGATAATCGCCCAGCTGGCGTAGGTGCTGAACTTGTTGCCGCGGGTGTAGTCGAACTTTTCCACAGCGCGAATGAGCGATACGTTGCCGTCGCTGACCAGGTCGAACAGGTTGTCCTGCGGCCCGATGTGCTTTTTGGCAATCGAGACGACCAGTCGCAGGTTGGCGGCGGTAATCTCGTTTTTAGTGGCGATGGAGTCGTTCCAGTACTGTTCAATCTGATTTAACGCGCGCTGCTGGGGGTGGCTGACGTCTAATGTGTCCCGAATTCTGGACGCCATGAACTTTTGGAAGTTCATTTTTCTAAACAGATGCCGTTCCTGCAGGGGCGTCAAAAGCGGGATTATATACAGATTCCGCAAGTACGGCGGCAGGTCAGGGGGCATTCGAGTTCCCCGCATTTTCTTTTCCGGAGAGGGAATTGGACCCAGCCAGGATTCGTACGTTTCGGGCCCCGCCGTCTCGAATTCCTCGGACGCAATGTAGTCCAGCGGCAGCTGCTGGATTTTCTCGGTTCTAATCGTCGTCAGAATTCTCTGCATGACGGGAACGGAGCGTCCGTACTTGGGCGCGATTTGTTCGACCGTTTCTCCCCGACAGTACGCCTGATATATACAGTCTTGAGCGTAGGGCGTCAACGGCGTTGAGGAATCGGGAAAAATAACGTCTTGCGGGTTCTGTTTGTCGTATTGGCGAATGACGTTTTTAATCGCTTCAGGCGGATAGCCCAGCAGCTCGCCGATTTGCTCCGCCGTCTGACTCAAAGACGCTCCGCCGGCGGCGGCTTTTCTGGCGCGGCGGATGATTTCGTCTCGCTGCGGTTCGGAAAGGGCGACAATCGACTGAACGCTCGAATGTTCCTGCTTCCCGGTTTTCTGGGCGAACCGTTCCAGCGCCTTTCGGCTGATAGCGACTCGCTTGCGCTTTCCAAACAGAATTCGACGGGACGGCAGTCCCTGTTTTCGCCAGCGGCTGACTGTTTTTGAAGATACGTGATACATTTGACTTACCTCATCTATGGACAGAAATTCTTCCGGACGCTGCGACACCGATAAATCCGCGTCGTCGGACAAATCCTCGACAAGAGACAGGACTTCCTGCTTAACCGATTCCAGCGCCGCGTCCTCTGACTGCGAAGAACTCCTGTCGATAAGGGGTTCACCAAAAAGCAGAGGGTTGGCGTTGGGATTGTCCAGATCGAAAACCAGACTTTCCAACCGATCCAAAACCGTAAAAACCTGTTCTTGCGTAAGCCGTTCCACACAAAACTGCCGCAGTTTTTTAATCTGCGGGCTTTTGTATTCCATCACTGCAGACATGCGAATATAACCTTTTCTGAGGAGTAATAAAAGTTCTCAACCCGCGCACGGGTCTAAAAAGTGGGTCAGAAAAATGTTGAGGTAAGTTGCGTAATGAATTATATTCGCGCAATCTAGTGAGAATAGAAAAGTTTTAACGGGGCGGCTGTTGACTGTTATAATTACATCTGAAAAAAGGAGTGCAAAAAAGGACTGTTACTGCGTAATAATAAATAATGAAGAGTAGGGCGTTGAATATATCGTCTGAAGATGGAGAGAAGTTGAATATAAGAGGACGAAATACCGTTTAGAGGGGCGTTCAAATAACGATTGTAACAGATAAACGCGTTATACGCATAGGCGGGTGTGATAAATCCTGGGTTGTGAAGATAGATTGTTTTTATTTTTGAACGCAGAGTACGCGGACTCCTCGCAGAGAGCGCAGAAGCAAGCAGACATGTGTCATTTACGCCTGATTATCAGGCTATGACACGATGTCCGCTTGCGATTTTAAAAAATAATTAAATAAATCGGACGGGAATCGTGGCGTAGCTAACGTAGTTAGCGTCGTCGCCACATTCCCAGTCCGTCTGCGTATTCTGCGAGTAGTCTGCGGTCTCTGCGTTCTCTTCCCTTGTATACGCAACCTATTTTTGAACTCACCCGCAAAGGCGAGCCGGGAAGACGCCTTATTCTGTTTCCTGATTTTCTTCGTCAAAAAACTCTTGCTGTTCCGGCAATGATTGGGGAACTTGCAGATCTTTTCTTTTATTAGCTCTCAACATTTTTCTTTTGGCTCTTTTATTCTTATATTCACAAATCCGACGAATGAGAACGTAAAAGAAAATGATTAATATGATAAGAACAAGAATGGTGTTAAGTATGTCAAAAATCATTGCGCAAGCAAGTCCAGACCATCCTTCTCCTTGCCCATCGCTGCATTGTATAGAATTATTTGTTTTAGTACAGAAGTTACAAAAAGCCAATAATGCGGAAGGCGCCCCCCACAAAAGCGCTCCAAACATTACAAAATAGAGAAAAATGTAAATCATTTCTCCAATAAAGCTATATCGAAAACGCTGACATATGCAATAGATTGATGTTTTCCAATAAGTCGTTTCAGACTTTATGCTTTGATTATAATTTTTCCAATTAAAAAAGTCGTATGTTTTAATGCTCAACAAAATAATTGGAATTAAAAATAAACTTACATAAACGGATAATATGTATAATAGAAATGGAGCCCAATCATAATCTTGTAGTAGTGATATTCCACCCCAACTATACATTTTTAAATATTGCAAATCTAATAAATGATAAATGAGAATACCGAACACAACTATCGGCAAAAGACATGTATATAACGTCATAAACCGTTCCCAAACAGATTGTCTGTTATGGTTTGTATCAGTGTTGCTTTCAGTTATTGCATTGTTGTTTTCTTTTTCCATGATTAATTAAAAGCAATAAAGGAACAGCTTCAGACGTCTATTGTTATACGTTGGTTATTGGTAGTATATCCACGGGTTTACACCCGCGCCCCGCCGGCGCTTTTCAGGAGTTGCGGGAAAGCCGCATGAGGAACTGTTCCAGCAGGAGTCTGGCGTCGAGGCGGCTGTCGCCTTTGAGGGCGAAGTCGAGTTCCGTCATCCAGTCCAGCAGTTGAGACGCGCGGTGGATTCCCAGACGTTCGATCTGCGACTGCGATTTTTTCAGATAGTACGGTTTGTCGATTCCAATTTGACGCAGCGCTTCGTTAATGGAAATGTTGCGTCCGTTGGCGCGGGCGTCGAGAAAAACGCGGTTTGCCATGGCAAGACGCCGCAGATTGAACGCCAGCTGAGCGAGAATGACAATCGGGACTTCGCCCGCCGCGAGCAGGGAATCCAGATACATCATGGCGCTGTCTGTTAGTCCCGCCAAGGCGGAATCGAGCATCTCCCACGCGGTTTGAGATCGCCAGGTTCCCGAGACTTTGTCAACCATCTGGACGGTAATCGGCTTCCCGTTGGCGTAGGTGGACAGCTTGAGCAGTTCCTGATCCAGAGCGCCCATCGAGTCCCCGATTTTGTCGACCAGAACCTCGGCGGCGTCGCGCTGAATCTCGGCTTTGTAGACCGCCGCGCGCTTTACAAGCCAGCCGGCAAGGGTTTCTGTCGACATCGCCTTGCAGTTGATTAACAGCCCCTGTTCCGCAATGAGTTTGTACAGACGCGTATTGGCGGCTAACGTCTTTAATTCCAGAACCAGCGATCCGGCGCCTTCGGGCTGCTTGATTAAGTTCTCGATTTTCTCCCGGTTCTTTTCAACGAAATCGTCTGCCTGTTCGACAATAACCAGACGGGACTGAGCGCCGAACATGGAGATGGTCGTCAGTTCCTGTTTGACGACGCTGAACTCCGGCGTTGCGTTGGAATAGACTGTAATTCCGGAATCCTCGTCCTGGCTGGACTTGAACAGCCTTTTGAGCGCCTGAATGGATTCCAGACGCAAAAACGGCTCGTCTCCAAAGATGGCGATAACAGGCGGCAATGCGTCTATATTGACGTGCTTGTCCGGCTGTTGCGAAAACGCCATCGCGGACACGTCTTTGGACGCTTTTCCGGCAGAATCTGAGGTCTTTTTTGCCATAGTTAAGATGTATTATAATAGAAATCGTTAGTTTGACAACCCGGGAGCTAAATCACGAAATAAAAGAGAGAACGCAGAGACCGCAGACTACTCGCAGAATACGCAGACGGGCTGGGAATGTGGCGACGACGCTAACTACGTTAGCTACGCCACGATTCCCGCCCGAATTATAAAATATTTTTAATTTATACGATACCCGCAGGTGCGCGCATATTTTTCCTGTAATTGCACATGGTTGAGTCCGGTTCGCGGGCGTATCGCCCGCATAGAACCGCGTAGCGGTTCAATTTTAATAGCCGTGGGTTTTAACCCACGGACTTATGAATAACAAAAAAGAAGTCGACAAATCTCCTTTTCTTACCTCCAGCGCCGTAGGAGCCGGAGGGTAAGAAAAGGAGTGGACTCGATTTAGAGAGTGTGTAGAGCGCTGCGCCGTCCGTAGACTAAAGTCGACGGTTATAGAAATGGCGTCTCTTCGAGACGCGGTTCTGCTTCTCAACTTGTCTATCTTCGTACGGATTATTTGTATGCACCCGTGTTTGACAACCCGGGAGCGGACGGCTCTTGACAAACGCTGGCGATTGGATTAAAATAACGTTCAATCTGTAACAGAAAATGCGTGTTGAGCAGGTATTTTTAATGGAAAGAACAGACGATGTCAAACGTTCAAAAAATCGGATTGTTCGGCGGCAGTTTTGACCCGATTCATCTCGGACACGTCGAGATTGCTCAGAAGGCAATAAAAGAGATTCCACTGGATATTCTTGTTGTCATGCCGGCGGGAAAAGCTCCCCATAAAAACGGAGCGTTTTTTTCAGACGATCTTCGTTTGAAAATGACGCAAGCCGCGATGGCGGACTTGAACGACGACAGAGTCGTTGTTTCCGACTGGGAAGTGAAGCAAGCCCAAGTCAATGGAAAGACGTCGTTTACGGTCGATACAATGCGCTATTTGAAGAAACAGTATCCCGGAGCTCAGCTGTATCTGATTCTCGGTACGGACATGTTCAACACGCTCTCAACCTGGAAAGACCCGGAAATAATTGCCGCCAATATGAAGCTGGTTCTGGTCAATCGTCGAGGCGAGAAATTATACAAACCGAGCAGAAAAAAAGATAACTCATATACAAAAATATACAAACCGGATATTGTCATTTCTGCGGAGCCGCTGGAGGTCAGCTCGACGGAAATTCGACGTCGCTTGGCGACGGGAGAATCGATCGACGGGCTGGTTCCGGACAGCGCGCTGCAAGTTCTCAAAAACGCCTCTTTTGACGTCAATTTGACGAAATGAGTATAATTCCTTTTAGGAGGAATTATGCCAGAAAAGAGGATTTGCTGTCAGCATTGCGGGTATCCAATCGCCAAAGACGCGCAGGCGTGTCCGCACTGCGGGTCTGTTACGCCGATCGCGCCCAAAGACTGGAAAAAAGACGCGGTTGAGAAAAGCCGGCGCGTTGCGTATGAACTCTTTTACTGGGTCTTGACGTTTGCAATTCTATGGTTTATTTGCAAAGAAATCGTCTGTAAAATCTGGCAATAAGTACATCAAACAGCCGTTTTATTCTTCCTAACCGGATTTTTCTTAAAAAAATTATAAAGAAACCGCGGATTTTTTGGGCGGCGTCTTGCAAATACGCTTTGTTGCGTTATAATATATAGAAGTTGCGAGTTGCGAGTAGCGAGTTGCGAGAAATTTAATTATTTTTTCTTTTTTTCATCTTGTTTCAAATGAAGTATTTCCTCAACAACGTTCGTTCATTGAGACTTTATATATCCGCCTTGTTTTTGACGTCTGCAATTCTGGTTTCGTACGGATTTGCTCAAGACGCGCCAGCTCCGACAGACGCGCCGGAAGCTCCGCCTGTTGCGGCTGCGGAAGAACCCGCTCCGGAAACGCCGGCTGAACCGGAGGCTGCGGAAACGCCTGTAACGCCAGAGGATTCTGCCGCGTCAGAAAGTCCGGCGGAACCGTCAACCGAGGCTCAGCCGGAACCCGCTGTTGCGGAACCGGAACCTGCCAAGACGACGAAAACTGCTAAGCCGGAAGAAGTCAAGCCGGCTGAAATCCATCAGCGGGAATCGACTGACGTGTCTTTCCGGCTTTCCAAAAAGGAAAAAGAAGAAATCGACGCCATGGCGATCGAGTACGTCGATTTGATGACGGAAAAGATTCGTCTGGAAGCTCGCCAGGAATATTACACGTCTGAAATTGAGCTGCTCAATAAGGCGGCGGACAGCGCGTCGGCGATGAATCTGTTTTTGGCGGACTTCGGCAGTTTCGGCCGATCTCGCCGAGCGGCGGCAAAGAACATCGGCGTTATGCTTAAAGACGAAATGCACCCGCTGGCTGAGATGATGGCGGAGAATTCCAAACGCATGAAATCGCGGGCGGAACAGCTTCACGCCGGCTGGAAGGACATCCATCAGGTTCGTCGAGAAAGCGAGCAGATTCGTTACGAACTGGAAACGGGAGCGAAAATCGTCGCCCAGCTGGCGTCTATGCTCAGCATGGATAAACGCTGGTTCTGGCTGGCGGGGTTGATCGCGTTTTCCATTTTGTTTGCGGCGGTTCTGCATGACAAACGTCGGGAATTGCGCCGATGGCTCAACGGCGGCCGCGCTCGAAAAATGCGGCTGTCGAAAGTCCTGTTTGGGTTTATCATCTTTTTGGCGATTGCCACGTTTGTTACATTTCTGTTTGGAAACGTGATTTATCGCGCTGCGCTGGATATGTCCGTTCAGGGGAAGGCTCCCAAGGCGGCTTTTGCTCAGCAGATAGAGCAACTGAAAAAGGACGTCGATAAACTTCAGGAAAAGGCAGACGAGCAGACGGTTGAACTTCGCAACGCTCGCAAGGCGCTGGAAAAGCCGTTTAACGAGGCTGTCCCGTCTGACAAAGAACAGAAACTGGGCGAAAACCTGTATAAGGAAATTTCTGCGTATCGTTCAGCTGTGATTAACAACGCTATTTACGTTAAACAGACGGAAGCCCTTCTCAAGGCGTTTAACGAAGACTGGGAGGCGGTGAAGGTCGTCTATGAAGACAACCAAAAGTACAGCCGTCAAGCGGTGAAGTACCTTCGATTAAAGCATTTTCTCCGGGCGTTTTTGGGAATCGTTCTTTTGTCGCTTTTGGCGTGGGGCTTGTTCGCGTATTTCAACGGCGTTATGAGTCAGCGCGCGAAGTATCGCAACACGTGCCCAATGTGTCTGACGGAGGGCGAAGTTCAGACGCTTCGCAATCCGGACGAGTACGCCGCCGCCAGCCGCAAATATCAGTTTGATCCGCAATTGGTTCCACCGCCCAACGAAAACGGCGGGACGGCTGTCTGTACGCACCAGATGACGGCGAAGCCTCGGCGGTTGTGCAACTTCGCGTACGGGTCGCAGTATCAGAATCTGCCCAAGTTAAGCATTCCAACGCTGGGCGTTCCGCAGGCGGGGAAGACGTTCTGGATGACGATGCTTTACTGGCAGCTTAACAACGGGTATTCCAGCCAGTCGAAAGACATGGTTATCGTCCCGACCGCAGCGACAAACGATCTGCAAACGTCCGTAGACGAGCTTGTCAACAAGCGTCATCTTTTGCCGGCAACGCAGCGTGACAGGATTCCGTATCCGATGATGTTCCAGTATACAGATCACGACCCGCTGGGCAGAACGAAGGTTCTGACGTCTGTTTTTGACTATTCCGGAGAAGTTACCACCGACGTGGCGGCGGAAGATTTTCGCCGTCAGCGGGCGTTGGCGTCCGACGCGTTTTTGTTCTTTATTGACCCCACCTATCCATGGGAACCGCAGGCGGCTGCTCTGGAACGGTTCAACTCCGATTTGAGAACGCAAAAGCAGATTCAGCAATGGCGATCGCTGCGTCTGCCGATTGCGCTGTGCTTGACAAAAATCGACCTGCTGCCGACTATTCCCAACTGGGAAAACGCCTGGGGCAAAGCCGCCAAGTTTTATGCTGAGATGGAAAAAATCGACCCGACTGGCGAAGGACTTTCCAAATCGATTATCGAACAGCGCAGCGCATTGGTTGACGAGCTTCGCAAAGACATTTGGCCTGAATGGGATATGGACGCTCAAATTAAAAAACTTTTCGGCGGGCGTCACATGTACTTCCCCATGACAGCCGTTGGTTTGGAAGGCAGCGGAGAAACCGACCTGGCTGTCCGAACCCTGTCTCCGTTCGGTTTGGCAGAACCCCTGTACTGGGTCATGGAAATGAACGGATTCCCAACGCTTTAATAGTTAGGAATGAGGAGTGAGGAGTTTCGCAAGCGCCTCACCAACTCCATTCTCGCTTCTAACTTTTAGTAACACATTTTTTAATAAACCCTAACTCCTAACTTAATAATCATGTCCTGGCCAGCGCCTTCACAATTCAGTATAATGCTTCAGCAACCGCAGATTGCGTTTCGCGACATGCAACTGCAGCAATGTAAAATCGAAAGAAACGAAATGAACCTTCCTCGTCCGTGGGCAGGGGCGTTTGCGGTTGTCTATAAGGCGATTTATCCCAATAGAGCTTTGCAGGCGGTTCGCGTTTTTTCGACGGAATCTCCGGAACGGCGGGAACGCTATTTCCGCACGTACGAGTACCTCAAAGGTCGAAAGATGAAATGCCTTGTCAACTTCCAGTATCTGGACGACAGCATTCGCTGCACGGACGGCCGCTGGTATCCAATGATTTTAATGGATTGGGTTGAAGGGGACACGCTGTTCAAGTGGGTGAATAAAAAATGCTCTGAACGCAACGGGGCGGCGCTGTCAGCTGCGGCGGACTGCTGGCTGTCGTTGACGCGCGAGCTGACCGAGGCGCAGGTGGCGCACGGCGATTTACAGCACAACAATATCATCGTTACGCCGGAAGGGCGTCTGAAACTGGTCGACTACGACTGCATGTCCGTTCCCGGTCTGTTTGGACGCCGCAATCTGGAAATCGGGGTTCAGCCGTATCAGCACCCAAAACGAGGACAGAATACGCTTCTGGCTCCGGAGCTGGACAGGTACTCAACCATCGTCATTTATCTGGGGCTTAAGGCGTTGTCTTTGGATCCGTCTTTGTGGGACAGAGCGGTGTTACAAACTGGCAACGACAAGATTCTGTTCCGGGTTGAGGACTTCCAGAATCCGCAGCAAAGCGCGACCGTTCAAACGCTGCTCAAATTTCCAAACGAAACTGTTCAGAAGTTGACGTCTGAACTTTTTTATCAATACGCGACCGGTCCTCTGGAAGCGGTTCCGTCGTTGTGGGATTTGGTCAATCCGTACAAGGAAATCGAAGCTCTGCTCAAGGCGGGCGACTACTCCAAGGCTGTTGAAGCGTTAAATCAGCGCGGTCGTTTTCTCGACGCGCCAGATTATCTCAAGCCCGCCATTCAAAAGGCGTACGAAGAAGTGTGCGTGAAAAAGGCGAGGGAAGGCTGGACGACGATTCCTCGCGTTGTAAACGAAACGATTGACCGCCGCGTTGTTCAGACCGGCGACGCTATTATGACCAAGGCGCAGCCGGGCGTTCCGCCTCTGCCGCCGGCGGATATGAAATGGTATTTCGACGCCAAAAAACGGGTTCAGCTGTTGGAAAGACTGGCGCAGTCGGTCAACAATTCCTCTTCTCGAGATACGATGTGCTATTCCGGGGAAAGAACAATTGTTCAGATTGCCGCCCAGCTTCCCAAAGAGTACATTTATTCGCTTCGTCCGCGAGTTGAGGCGGCGAAAGTCCGAGTGCTGAATCTTGATCATCTTATCAGCGTTGTTCGAAAATCGCCGGACGACGAAGTCGCCATTCACAAGGCGTACAAGATGGTTAAAAAGGTTCAGTGCGAGACGATTATCCCGCCGGAATTCCGGCCTCGAGTTGAGTTGGCGGAATCGCGTTACAAGTACGTCAAAAAGATTCTTGCCATTCAGGAGAATTTGCCGTTGAACGAACTCGACGCCGCTATTTTGGAGGCGTGGAACGGTCGGGTTTTAAGCGGCTGTAAACAGGTGGAACAATGGGAACAGCGATACAACGACGCGGTCGCTCGACGGAGCATTTTCCAAAAATTGCAGGACGCCATCGGGCGCGACGCTCGAGATGAAGTCGTCAGTCTGATCAACGATCCGCTGATGAAAAATTATCCGCTGCCGAAGCAGTGGACGATGTACGTCAACAAGTCCAAAGACCTTGTCGAAAAGGCTCAGCCGCTGGAAGACGCGTTGAAAAACAACGATCCCGCGCCGTTTGTTCAGGTCTTTGACGCTCGTATTTTCCGCGATTACTCGGAACGGTACGAACCGTATTTCAAAAAGGTTCTTCGCTGGGCGAACGATCATTTGGTCGACTTGGAAACCGTCGGATTGAAAGCCGCCATGGGACGCGCCGGCATAATTCTGTCGGACAAGTCCAAGGGCGAGTACCGTCTTCGCTGGACGTGGCCTCACCCGAGATTTTCTGACGTTTGCGTTTTGGGTGTAACAAAGCGACCGCTCAGCGAGGCAGACCGTCCTGACGACGCCGACGTCGCTTTTGTTGGTAAAATCGAAATTACTCGCGAGCAGTGGGACGCCGCCGGCGGAAGCTGGCTGTATACGCAGTCGATTGAAGCCAGCGAGTGCTTCCTTTCCGTTTGGGCGGAAATCGATTTGGGATTTACAAAGATTTATACTCAGCCGTTCTCGCTGGGACAGTTGGAAAAACGAAGCAAGGGCTGGATTTGGTAATATGATACATCAACTTTACATAACGCATTGCACATACGGGTCGTCGTATTTCAGTTCCGCGGAAGACAAAGCGTCGGAACGCACGTCTGTTCCGTTGGGTTATTCCGTTCGAAGCGCGTCAGCAGACCAGGAAACCGCTCGTAAAATCTTTACGGCGATTGAATCGCAGATGTATTACCATCTGCCGTCAGACGGCGCAGCGTCCGATATCGATGCAGTGAAAGCGCCGCGGCGATTTTTCTATCTTCCGTCTGTTGACGGCAAGCCGGTAATTGGTTGCGTTGCGTACCGGAAAGAAGACACGGCTGGGCGTCCGGGTTCGTATTTTGCTCATGTATTGTACGGCGACGGGGAAAAGCCCTGGATGACCCGAACGGTTTTGCAGATGTACAAATCCAACTTCTGGCGAGGGATTGACGGGACGGACGTTCCCGACGCTCTGCCGACGCTGGACATGGGTTCTGTTACGCCTTTAACTGACGGCAGCCCGATTTCCGATTCCGTTTTTGAAAACTGGATCAGTGGAAAGACCGAATGGAAAACAGCAGTCAATGGCGAGGAAATTGTCGTTCGGCCGGAACAGTTTGAGCAGTTCTTTGCCGGCGCTATGTCGGTTTGGAAAGACGCGTCAAAAAAGATTATTCTGGTTGCCGATTCCGATATGGCGGCTCTGTTTTATTACGGAATCTTACGGCTTGCGCCGGGCGGATGGGGAACTCACGCGGCGTTTTCTACGTACGAAAGCGCGCCGATGGAGTTTCCTGGTCGGTTGTGCGCGACGACGTTTGTCAACCCGATGAAAAACGATTTGTCCTCTGAAATGTACGCTGGGCATTTCGTCTTTAACGTGTTTACAGGACGTCAAAGCCCTCCGGGCGTCAAACCGGCGGCGGTGTTTCTGCCCGCCTTGCCGGGGGAAACGGTTCAGTATCCGTTATCGGAAAAGGGCGAATGTTCGTATACCAAAACGATTATCAATCGTCTCAAGACCAGTTCCTGGGCGGGCGCCAGCGCGCTTCAGCAGCTTTCCGCCGCGATGGGGCTAAAGCCGGGCGGAAATCCGGACGCTGTAATTGCAACGGAATTCGTGCTGACTCATCAGATCGGTTTGACGCTGAGGCTTATTGCTCAGGGGAACCCAACAGACGTCGTTTATCTCAACCGCTCGTTCAGCCCGGACGTCGTTCCGATTTGGCGTCAAAGTCATTTAGCGGCGGACCTGCTCCAAAAACAGCTCATTCAGGGGCTTTCTCAAATCGACATTGACGAAACCAACGTTGCAGAGAAGCTCAAGCCGATTGTTGGAACGCAGGCGCATTTGATGATTCTGGAACTGCTGGGAACGCAGTCGACAGACCCGAAATCCAATCTGGTTGTGTTGCATTTGCTCAAAACGCTTCCGCTGGAACAGGTCGGTCCCTGGCTGTCGCTGGGTAACGCGTCCGAGTCTGCCAAAATGACAATGCTGCTGCGTCACATCAGCGCGGACGGCGTTTTGCCTCCGGATTCGGAAAAGACGATTTTTGAAGGAACGCAAACGGCGCTGCTGTCCAAGCTGCTGGTAAAGCTGGATCCGCCGCGGCTGGGAGCGTTGTGGAATCGTTACGTTCAGCAGTATCGTTTGCCGTTTATTGCCGCATTGACTCAAAGCGTTGCCTATCACGGCGGCGACGTCGCCTTTTTGAACAATCGGGTTGAAAAGCTGACATCGCGTGACTTGATCGATTTGTTCAAGTTCGGGTCAGAACGGTATTATGCGGAATATCCTGCCCAGTCGTCTGCGATGGGCAAAAAGCTGGACGAGTTGTCAACGCAGTTTGAAGCCTTCTTGCCGGAATTCAACGACTATATCCAGACGCTTTCCGCCGGGTCGCATTTGATGTCTGAAGACAAAGCGAAGCGGGCGAACAGCTGGACGTCGTTCAAGGCGACGGCGCAGTCCATTTTGGAACAGCAGGGGGACGGAACGGGCAATGTTGAAGCTCTCGACGATTTGATGAAAAAGCTGGTTACAGATTTTTCTGTCGCCGCGCCGGATAAAGAATCTCAGGAGCGCGCGCCGGAAAAGCGAAAGCAGTTCCTGCAGCAAATTGTAACAGCTTTATTCCCCGCTCAAGACGGTTTCAAGCAGCTTCTGCCGCCGACAACCCCTCGAAACGAACGCCTTTGGGAAAAGACTGTCAGCTTCTTTGAAGACGGTCAATGGGCGAAGTCCAAGCAAACTTTGGGAACGTTTGTGGAACGAATCGTCGGTTCTCGCGAATCCGTTGTTCATCCCATCAAAGACGGACAGAGCGAAATTGCTGCCCCTCCAGCTTCAGCAGAACCGAAAAAGAAGTTCACGCTTAATAAAAAGCAAACCATGTATTTGACCATCGCGCTGGGAGCGTTCCTGCTTGTAACGCTTCTGGTTTTAATCAATCTGGATTTGCTGTTCCCAAAACAGGATGACGGTCTGTTTATTAACAAAACAAATTTGACTCAACTTGACGCCCCGTCTGCCGATTCCAATGTGAAAAAATCCGCAGAAACGGAACGTCAAAAAGAATCGCAAGCGTTAAAGAATGACGTTAAAACGAACAGCGTAAAGGAAGACGATTCTTCAGACGTTTCAGAATCGGACGATGCGGAAACTGCCCAATCGCCCAAAACGATTGCTCCGATTATTTGGGACGACGCTCCTGAATACGGCGATAAATACGAAACCAATCCTGAACAGGATGAAGTCGACTCGATGGCGGATTCGCTTTATGCCGCAGTAAAAAAGAATCCCGGCATTATGTCGAAGCTGTCAGCCATTCCCTCTAAAACGGATTTGGAAATAGCGTCCATTAAAGATTCTCTTCGAGAGCCAATGAAACGGGTTCAGGGAAAAGCGTTTAATTTGCCAACGGAGGGAATTGCCAGTCCGTTAGACGAAAACGGCGAGTTGGATCTGGTTCAGGCGGGGCTGATTGACTCTGTTAATATGCCCAATTTGAAACTGGGCCCCGGCTTTTTTGTCTTTCAGGATAAAGTCGTTCGCTGGGGAGCTGGAGACGTTTTTGATCCGCAAAATCCGGTTACGCAGTATCGCTTAACCGATTTGGAAAAAGCGTTGGGGCTGGACGAATGTTACGTCAGCCTTAAAGCAGAGCCGACAACCGTTAAAATGGTTTTGTCGGTCAAGGGAAAGAAAGTTCATTTCGATAAAAACGACAAGAAAAAAGCGGCGTCCGATTTGGAACAGCGTCAGATTGAGTATAAAGATTTGGGCTATGAACTTCGAGAGTATAATCGACCTGACGTTCCGGAAAACGCAAAGAAAAAACGCGTATACCGGATGGGCGTTATGGTGGGAATTCCAATTGCCGAGACCGCTCCGGAAGCTCCCAATAAAAAGGATTTCAAAACGGACGAAGAGTATCAAAGCGCCGTTGAGGATCATCGTCTGGCAGTTGAAGCGTACGAACGTCAGCGCGAGCTGATTGTTACAAAAGCAAACGAAGTTTACGGTTTGCTGGAAAAGGAAATTGAACGATTGACCAATCTGGAAGCCGTCGAACAGGAACGAGTGGACGCTCAGGCGCAAAAGAATCTGTCGGAAGTATTGAAATATCTCAAACAGAGCGCTTTTGTTCTTTATAGAACAGGAGGCTTTGAGGGAATGCTCAGTTTGCCAACGGGAGAACTGACGTCTCAACCTGATGCGGGAGATTCAGCTGACGCTCAACCGGCGGGTTCAGACAACAACGATCTTGATCCGTTTGCCGCAACAAAACCGAATAAGCCTGTTGACGCTAACAATGCGGCGGATGCAAACGCCGATTCCGAGTTGAACAATCCGGCTGACGAGCCGCTTGTTCCAGAAGTAAATAATGACGCCCCAGCGGCGGAACCGATTCAACCGTCTGCCGATGACGATTCAGAAGACGAAGTTCTGCTTGATCCGTTTGCTGAACCGACGGAAAAAGAGAAGCCGCAGACGGTTAGAATCAAACCGCGGCGAAGTTCGTCTTCCGGTCAGAAAGAGCCTGAATCAGCCAAGCAGCCGGGCGCTGGCTCTGCTCCCGTTCCAGCGGCTCCTGCTTCAGACGCGCCTAAGATGAACACGTCTGCTTTGATGTTTAGCGATGACGACAGTCAGGAAAGCCCCTTGGCAGGAACCTGGACTCAACCGACGAGCAAGCCGCTTTCCATTACCCGGTCTGGCGTGATTGGTACGCTTTCTGTAATCTGTAGAAACGCCGGCGCTACAAAAAACACGCAAGCGTACAATAAATTCAGAGGCACGTTCCAGAAGAATTACTCGATTGAGTGCCAGGTGGTTCAAATATCCGTACTTGGCGTGAAAACGCCATCAAAGTTTGTTATGGCTCCGTCTGGTCCGCAAGCGATATGCGATTTCGATATTATTCCTCAAACTGTTACATGTATGGTTAAATTCCGGTTTACCAACAAAGAGAATCCGGAAAAGGTTTTTGAAACCAATTGGGAAACCATTAAAAATATTGAATCGAAAAAACAGTATACGTTATATTACGAACTGACGCCTGGCGACATGGAAATGGCGCTGGCTCAGTAAACGATATAATTTATTGCGTTAATAATTTGAGTTAAAATAATTAGTACAGATTTTAAATCATGAAAAGTTTGTTTTTTATCGTCCTGGGAGCGATCCCTCTGGCGTTGCTGACCGCTTTCGCGCTGTTGGACATGACGCTTGTACGCCCATGGAAACCTGACGTCAAGTCCGACTACTTTGAGAAAACCGTTGAAGTTGTCGAAAGAACGTCAATAGAACTGAGGTCTCTTGACAACGCATCAGATGTTTTGGCAAAAGAGAGTCTGCTCAACAGTCCTGTTCCCCCAATTATGCGCGGCATGTCGGCGGAAAACACCGCCTGGGGAGAAATGCCGGATTATTCCCGACAGTGGGGAGACGTGTTTTTCAACACGCAGCGTTTTTTGGAATCGCAGCGTCAGCTGGAAAGCAAGGATATAAACGAACTGTTCAAATTGCAAAGCGCCATTCGCAGTTTTTTGGCTACCCTTAAAAGCGGATCCGAAACGGAGGGCAGCGTCTATCGTCAGATTTCCGCCTTGCAGAGAGATATCGAAGTCAAAATCGAACGATTGCAAAAAGAGAATGAAGCGACTCAGATTTTAACGGACGCGCGAAACGCCTTCGATCAGGGAAAATGGCTTGTCTGCGCCCGATTCTGCAAACAGCTTCAAGACGATTACGACAATTACACCTCAACTGCGGTCAAGGCGAATATTTCCATGATGATTAACCGCTGCGCGTTTTATACGTCAGAAGACGACATTGAGAGGATTCTCAAATCGGATTCGGCGGCAAGTCAACGAGAAAAGCTGGGGTCTTTGCTGGAACGCGTTAAAAATTCAGACGAGCTGAGCGATTCGCAAAAGCGTAAATATCGTCAATGGCAGGAACAGTATGAAGAATTGGGCGGCAATTCAGAACGCGGCTCCGATTCCGTTGAAATCAGTTCGTCGGTCAGATCGCAGATTCAGGCGTACTACGACGCTCCGAAATCGTTTGCCGGCAGAGTGCAGGCGGCGGCAAAAATTCTGGAAACCAACGACGATCCGGCTGTTCGCGCGGCGTTAAAAAGCGAGGTGATTCGTTTAATCAAATCCGGCATTTCCGAGAAGACTCTTAACGAACCCCCGATGACATTTTACGCCAAGCTCAAAGACGGCACGGAATTGACCGGCGCATTTATAAAGGTTCGAGACGATAAAACTCAGCAAATAGTCGGATACAAGTATTTTGAAGACGCCAGTCAGATGAACAATCCGGAAAAGCATGAATTGATGTATCGAGCGGAAGACTTTATCATTTCGCCTCGCTCTACGATGGCAAAACGACTGGTAACTACGTACAATAAGGAACGACAGCTCTTGCTGGATAACGTCAGCAGTCCAGACGCCTGGACTCGATTTATCGCGAAATGCAATGAAATGGAATTGCATCGTAAAACGGAAAATGTGTCTGGGGTTTCGTTTGCCGGCGCGATTAAAGCGGCAGAGCAGATTACCGCTCCGGAAATTCGTCCTCAACTGGAAGAAGTTTTGAAATAGTTTTGTTTCACATTTATCATTTTTTCATATAGCTTGAACGCGAGGTTTTTTCATGCCCTATAAAATGGAAATCAGTCGGCAGAACAAAGCGTGTTTTCTGTTTCTGCTGGATCAGTCATATTCAATGTGCGAGCCGTTAGGCGGCAGCCAGCGCCGTAAGTGTGACGAACTTTGCAACGCGATTAATTCGTGGCTGCAAAACATGACAATTCGCGCTTCTGGAGATCAGGGAATCAAGGATTGGATGGACATTGGCGTTTTTGGCTATCGCACCAATTCGTACGGTCAGCCGATTATCGCTCCCGCGTTACAGGGACCGCTGGCGGGAAGCCCGATTGTCTCTATTCGGGACATCGGCATGAATCCCGCTCGAATTGAACAGCGGATTCAGTATATTCAGGATCAGACGACAGGGCAGACGTTTGAAATTCCCAACGAATGTCCGGTTTGGGTTGATCCGTGCTGTGAAGGCGGAACGCCGATGTGCAACATGCTCTACACGGCTCATCAAACGCTTACGGAGTGGATTAGTCATCATCAATACAGTTTTCCGCCCATTGTCGTTCATATCACAGACGGCGAATCCCAGGATGGCGACCCGCGTCCTTACGCTCAGGCGCTGACGCGTTTATCGACAATGGACGGCAATGTTCTGTTGTTTAACTGTCACCTTTCCTCAACGCCCGCGCCGGGATTCATGTTTCCTGCCAACCCGTACGGACTGCCGGATATGTTGGCGCAGTACCTGTACGAGATGTCGAGCATTCTGCCGGAACCGTTTTTCAATCACGCGATCGCGGAAGGGCTTCCGCTTCAGCGCGGAGCGCGCGGCATGGCGTTTAACGCCGATATGGTGTGTCTGATTCAGTTCCTCAACATGGGAACTCAGGCGGCGCCGGGGTTACGATAATCGTTTATGAGTAATTAAAAAAGAGTAAATGAACAGAAGTCAGGATTGTTTAAGTTTAATCCGACGGCTTTCAGTATACAGTTTGTTAATAACAGACATTTAACCAATCATGTTTGTATTCAAGGGATTTTCCCATCCGAAAGACCCACAAACCGGGGTGAATGAAGACGCCTGGCGGGCGGACGACCTTCAAAACGTCGTTGTCGTTTCCGACGGCGCGTCCAGTTCTTTGTTTTCCAGTTCGTGGGCGAATATTCTTTGTCAGAGCGTTATCGAGAGCGTTCCTGACCCGATGGATCATTTCAACTTCCCGAAATGGCTTGAGCGAGTTCGGCAAAAATGGATTAACGGTATAGATTTAAACAATCTGTCATGGTATCAGAAGCCGAAAATGGCGTCAGGCGCATTTGCAACTCTTGTTTGGGCGACGATAGATCAGTCGGCTGAAATTCCGGACGATCTGGACGACGACGTGCCGCTGGATTCCGCTTTTTTCAGAATATACGGATACGCTCTGGGCGACGCTTGTTTGATGCATTTTCACAGCGGGCGGCTCATTCGTTCCATTCCGGTTGTTCGTTCAGTAGATTTTGATTCAACGCCTCCATTGGTGGGAAGCGTTAATCTTGGCGTTGATTTGACAGCCAGCTTTGTTCCGATTGATTTTGTTGTTCCGGAAGGAGACTGGATAATTTTGGCAACGGACGCAATGTCCCAGTGGATTCTGTCACAGTGTGAAAATGGCTCCATACCGGATTGGCGGGAATTCTGGAATCAGACGCCGGAACAGTATGACGAACTGGTTGAACGAATTCGACTTGAACAACAGATTCGAGTTGACGATTCAACGGTTCTGCTTTGCTGCATTGGTTCAGACGTTTTTCTCGACAGAGAGTTTAATGTCGAAACCGCGGCTCCCGAGATCCGACAGGAAGACAATCGCTTCAGCGTTACTCCGGAATACAAGCCTGAACCGTCTTCGCCAGTTACGTCTGTAGGCAAAACGGTCTTTTTGGATATTCCAGAAGAGTCTCCCATTGCGTCAGTTCCTCCGCGGCCGATTCCTCCTCTTCCTCAGCCGGAGCCTGCCCCGGAACCGTCTTCCGCTAAAACCGGATTTCATCAAACGACGGAAATTCCGCCTTTGCCGCCGGACGAGCTGGGAATTAATTCAGAGTTCGTAATTCCGAATCCCAAACCTAAGGCAGTCGATAATCCTTCAGTCCGTCCATCTCAATCGGCGCCACGGCGTCCTGCGCCGTCGCCGGCGTCTAAGCCAGCAGCTTCCAGACCGGCGACTCCAAAAAGAATTAATCCGAGTCAGGAACGTCGAATTGAGCCGCCCAAGTCTAACGAGGAGGAATACAAAGTCGCTCAGCCTCAGCCGAGATCAGAACAAAAGATGTCGACATATATGGCGGAATTGGAACGGCGCAAGGTAGCTGAAATCGAACAGGAAGAACAACGCAAAAAAGAAGAAGAGTCCAAATTTGGCTATCAGTTCCAGAAAGGCATGTCAGAGGGAATTCAGGACATGAAAGAGGGGATTTCAGAGCTTCTTTCCGGACCGGTTGGCGAACAGGCGAAAGAAGCTGTCAAAAAAGGAAAAGAAAAAGTTACTAAATTCTTTGGGCGTTTGTTTAAAAAAGGGAAAGAGGACGAGTAATCGGAATCATTGAGAATGGTTGAACAGATAAACAGGATTTAGTAACCAATAAAAACGTGAAAGGGTATAAAAAGAAAGGTATGAAAATGTCAAGACGATTTAGCGTTGTCGCGATATTGCTTTGTGTATTTTGCATGTCGAGCGTTTGCCGAGCCGATGGTCTGGAAAAGCAGAGTCAGTATATAGACGGCAAGCTGGACGCGTCCATCATGCTGGCTTGCACGGGTCGAATTCTGACTATCGACAAAGACGGCGTCGAGATCAAGGCGTATTCCAAAGACGTCGGCAACACCGGCGACGGGATGATTTTGCCCAATGGAAACATTCTCTTTTCAGACGGCGACTCTGTTGTCGAGCTGACGCCAGACAATAAAGAAGTTATGCATTACTGCCCCGACGACCGCCGCAACGATTCCGTTTTTTCCGCCATTCGTCTGGATAACGGCAATACGCTTGTCGGGTGGAACACGCTCAATAAAATCATCGAGATTGACCCGCAGGGAAAAGTCGTTTCGTCGTTTGATTGTCAGTATGCGGAAAAGATCGGTTCTCATCACAATATGCGGAACATTCGCCTCACGCCCGAGGGAACGCTTCTGGTAGCTCAAAAGAATTTGAACGTTATTGCAGAATACACCCTCGACGGCAAACTGGTTCAGACGTATCACGGCGATAAAGGAACAGCGGCGTTTGGCGTCTGCGTTTTGAAAGACGGCTCCATTGCTGGCGCGTTTCTGGACAACGTGATTATTTTCGACCGCACCGGTAAAGAAATCTGGCGGTTTGAGAAGTCGGACGCGCCGGAGATCGAGATTGCAATGATGTGTCCGATTGTCGAACGGAAAAACGGCAATCTTGTTATTGGAAACTACGCCGCCAATCGCGGTTCTTATCACGGAGCCATGGCGTTTGAAATCACGCGAGACAAAAAAGTTGTTTGGCAGTATCGCAACCCACAGGGGCCGGCGTCTGTTCAGGGTATTACCGTTATAGAATAGTTGCGAGTTGCGAGAAGCGAGTTGCGAGATAATATATCTAACTCGTATTGCAAATAAGAGCCTAATTTACAGGGAGCTAATTCAATGCAGTATACACAAGTCGTTCGTAAGGCGCAAAGACGATTTCGACTGACCGTTGCAAATCGGATGTTCCTGTACGCTCTGTCTGGGGAATTGTTTATTGTAGGAGCGGCAATAGCGGTTTTACGTCTGTACTATCCTGCAGTTTTCAATTTGCATCCGTATGCAATTTGGGGAACGGCTCTCGGTTTAGCGGCATTGATTCCTCTGGCGGCATATTTGCTTGCAGGGCGATTTATTCCTTCGGAAACGTCCGTTCGAGCGTGGCTGGACAACCAGTTTTCCTGCGGCGGCGTCATGTCGGCGGAAGAGTATTTTCCGGAAGCTAAAGACTGGGAAAAGAAAGAAACTGCCGTTGAAATCCATAACAAACTTGGAGAATTGATTCCGTTCTGCGTTGTCAAGCCGTTGTTTATCTGTTTGTTGTCAGCGATTTTTATAACCTGCGCTTTGCTTGTTCCCATTCCAGCGGCTCCCGCGTCAACGACAACGGCTTACATTGACAAGGACGTTGAACGAATTGCAAGTAAAATTGAATTGTTAAAAAAGGAAAAAGCTCTTTCAGAACAACAGGCAGAGCAGATGCAGCAGACGCTCAATCGTCTTTCTGAAGAATCCGACGGAACTGATCCGCTTCATACTTTTGAAGCTCTCGACGCGTTGGAAAATCTTCTTGACCAGACCGCTCAAGATATGGCGCATCAAGCGGAGAAAAACGCTCAAAGCGCTCAAGACGCTCAGGATTTGTCGGAAGCCATGAAAAAAGATTGGGAGAAGTTGAACGACGCTCAAAGAGCGGCGGCTGCAAAAGAACTCCAAAAGACGCTTGACAAGATAAACGGAAAAGATTCAGAGAATCAAAACTCGATGGACGCAGACGGTCAGGAGAAATCGGGAGAGAACGGCGAATTTTCCGAGGAAAATTCCTCTCAACAGGGCGAGTCTGGAGAGGGATCGCCGGAAGGCGGCGAGTCCGAACAGTCGTCTGAACCAAACGCGCTTCAGCTTCCCGAAAACGTGAAGATACCGGACTTGTCTCAGCTTACCCCGGAACAGCTTGAGCAGTTAAAAAATCAGCTCAAAGAGTATCAGGGCGATTTGCAGGAACTGCTTGATAAGCTCAAAGAGGGGCAGTTTGGAGATCTGGATCAGTTACAAATTGAACCTTCCGACGAAGATGTTGATCCTGATTCGCTGCTGCTGTTTTTAGATGAAAATTGCCCCGACGGCGATTGCGAGCAGGGGATTCAGCTTTGGCTTCAGCAGGGACGCGGCGGCCGCGGCGGGCAAAGTCATGGCGACGCGCCGCCGACGCCGCTTCAGTTTGACGACAATCCGCCAGACGACAATCCGGATTTTGATAAATTCAAACCGGAACAGCTCCCGACTCATGTAACGCGTCAGGCGGTTGAGCAAAGTCAGTTGAAAGGCGTTACTCTCGGCGACGCTTCAAAAGAAAAAAAGGATTCAACAGACGAGCTGCAGGGCAAGGTTATTGACCCGAACGAACAAGACGGCGGGATTGGACGAACTCAAAAGGTTTATCCAATGCATCGCAGATCGGTTGAGGGTTATTTTGATTCCGGAATTGCTCCCCGGGACGCTCGACGACCGTAAAATGCGATTGCGACGCGTATGACAATATTCCGTCTTTGCAGTCCCAATATAAACGGTTGCGACAGTCGATACGCATTTGCCACGTTCCGCAGAGATGACGCCAGGTTTCGTTTGCAATTGGAATGAGCAATTCCATTCGAGGAAAAGTTAACGTCTGAATTTTAAAAACGTTCGTCTGAAAGTATTCTGTTTTACCAAACTCATTATTCCATGGAAATTGGATTGCACCTTTTGAACAAGGAATCGCCTTGAAATGAAACGGACCCTCGAGATTGAATTCCAGAGAACAAAAGCGGCGGTTGTCGAGCCAGGATTCAATAACGTTCGGCGGGATTATTGATTGGCAGGTTTTCTGCGCCCGAGAAATAAAGCTGTCCCATGTTTCGTCAAGTCGCTGTTGAACGACGCGGCGATGTAAAGGCTGAATATCTGTTGTCAGACGATTGAGTTCTGTAAGGGAGTGAACTAATTCCATCGTTGCGCCCTGAATGTCTTTTCGGCAGACGAAAAAGTTTTCCATGCAGTAGTCCGATCATGTTATTGGGTTTCAAAAAACTTGACGAATACGGGGTATATACATCATGCGTTTAATTTGAAATAATTTTTGAAAAATGGTGAACCATATAATTAACTTATTGATTCAGATAGAGAAAGTATACACCATTGATAAGTTTTTATGAGTATTCGTTAAGCGTCAAATGACAAATGACGTCCGTATGGAATGCGTTGGACAAAAAGCGTCATTTCCTGCTTGTTGTCCTTAAAAAAAGAAATAGCCCTATTATTAAATGTTTTTTTGCTCAAAGGAATGAGAAATCCCTGAAATCTTCTTGTCAAAAACAGGAAAAATGGTTAGAATAATAATAGGGATGGTTTATATAATAATCGCATAATAGAACCGAAAATAGAACTACTGAAACCCAAAATACGAATATGGAATCCCAATACCTGATTTTTGGCTGTAAAGGACAGCTCGGCGACGAATTTATGCGGCGTCTGGGCGACTCCGCCAGAGGTTTTGATTTGCCCGACGGCGATATAACCAACGCCTTGGAGCTTTCCGACCTGTTTGAAGCTCTCAAGCCCCGCGGCGTTATCAACGCGGCGGCGTATACAAAAGTAGACGCTGCTGAAGAACAGCCTGCAATTTGTCGGAAGATCAACGCCTTTGGTCCGGGGAACCTGGCGCGGCTGTGCAGTCAGTACAATATTCCACTGGTTCATTTTTCAACGGATTACGTCTTTTGCGGAACTCAAAAGCGGGAACCGCTCAAAGAAACGGATCCCGTTTTCCCGGAAGGCGTCTATGCAAAAACCAAATACGAAGGCGAGCTGAAGGCGGCGGAGTGTCCAAAACATTTGATTCTCCGGACGTGCGGGTTGTACGGCAGGCTTGGAGAGAACACGCCGGGCAACTTCGTCGAAACCATGAAACGTTTGGGCGCGTCCGGTCGTCCGCTGAAAATCGTCGCGGATCAGCATTGTACGCCAACGTATATTCCACATCTGGTAACGGCGGCGTTGTTTCTGCTGGAAAGCGAAAAGTGGGGTCTGTATCACGTCGTCAATTCCGGCGCGACAACCTGGTACGACTTCGCCATGGAAATTTTCCGGCTGGAAGGGCTGACCGTTCATGCAGACGCGATTACAACCGAGGAATGGAACGCCCCGGCTCCGCGTCCGCTCTACAGCGTTTTGGATACGTCCAAATACCACTCAACCGGCGCGCCGGCTATGCCATCCTGGCAAGACGCGTTGGCTGAGTACCTGGGAAAGAATCAACAATAAAATATATATTCGTATTATATAATTCAAAACTGACCGATGTTTCCGTTTTCCGCTCGAATTCATGTTGAAGACGTTTCCAGCCTGACGCCGGATTTCTTATCCGACAACGGAATTAAAAACCTGTTGCTTGATGTCGACTGTACGCTCAAACGCTATTCTCAAACGGAGCTGGAGCCGTTCAGCGCCCAGTGGCTTGAACAAATGCGCCAGTCGAGCGTTGGGCTTTGTCTGGTTTCCAACGGCAAGCCGGGAAGGATTGGCGCGTTTGCGGAAAAACATCAACTGCCGTTTTGCGCCCTGGCTCTTAAGCCGTTTCCGTTTGGACTGCTTCGAGCTGTGAAAGAGCAAAATTGGGAGAAGCGTCAAACTGCAATGGTTGGCGACCAGATTTACGCCGATATCATGGCGGCAAACCTGGCGGGAATCGTTTCGATTCTGGTTGATCCGATACATCCGGAAGAAGAACCGTGGTTTACGCGGCTCAAACGCCCATTTGAAACCCCGTTTCGGAGGCGGACTCGATGAAATCCAAGTGTATCCTGCTGATTATTCTGCTGACGGGACTGGCGATTCGAATTCCGTTTTTGTTCCTGACGTGGAATGCGCCGTTAAAAATTGTCGACGAGCAGCATTACAACGGAATGGCGCAGTATTTTGCCCAAAGCGGCAATTTCGGAACGGAGAGGAGTCTGTCGTCCATTCGACCGCCGATGTACATTTGGACAGTTGCTGGATTCTATAAAGTTTTTGGAACGGAAAACCCCGCCGTCGTTCAGCTGGCGGTTCGGATATTTCAGGTTTTGATTTCTCTTTTGACAGCTTGGCTGGTTTACAGAATCGGTCTAAAAGCGTTTAAAAATGAATTGACCGCGTTAATCGGAGCAGGGCTGTTCTGTTTTTATCCGTCGATGGTCATGCAGAATTTTATGATTCTGACTGAAACGGAGTTTACGTTCTTCCTTGTCTTGACGCTTTATTTTGCCGTCAATCTTTTCCCGGACGAAAACGGGGGAACAGACGAAAACGGCGAGAGTCGTCCTTTGACTTTTAAGACGGCGGCGCTTAACGCGGCGTTTTGCGGTCTGTTTTTGGGGCTGGGCGCGTTGACGAGAAGCATCTTGTGGCTTGCGATTCCATGCGTGTTTTTGTATATTCTCCTTTTTCAAAAATCGAGATGGACGATTCGTCTTACGTCGGCGGTCGTTGCGTTGCTTGTCAGCAGCTCAGTAATTGCGCCGTGGATTGTTCGGAATACAACGCTGCAAAAAACTCTGACGGCTATCGACTGCATGTCGGGTCGAAATCTCATGATGGGCAATTATGAATACACGCCTCTGTACCGCGCCTGGGACGCCATTCATCAGGAAGGCGAAAAGAACTGGTATAGAGTTCTGCGTACAAAATACGATAACGTTGACCCGATGACGCAGGGACAAAAAGACAAACTAGCGGGTAAGTACGCCAAAGAGTTTATGATGTTACATCCCGGTTTGACGCTTCAGCGCTTTGGAATGAAAGCTCTTTGCTTTTGGCAGCTGGAACGTTCTACCGCGGCTCTGTTTGCTCATGGCGCCGTCGAGGGAATCAGTTCAGAGGACAGCAAACAAGCGTCGATTTTTGTTGCTGTGGTTTTCATGGCTTCCTATGCTCTTGTTTTCACGACAGCAGTTTTCGGCGCGTTTTTTGCCCCGCCAAAATCGTGGCGCGTTCATCTGCTGTTTTTGTGCGTAGTCGGGTTGTTTTGGGGCGTTCATTCGCTCGTTTTCGCTCATTCGCGGTATCATTTACCGTTGACGCCGTTGTTGTGCCTGTACAGCGCAGCGTATGTTACATACGTAATCGAGAATGGCTTTGATTTTACTCGCCGACAGATTCCGTCGTTAATTGCCAGTATTTTGATTGTTGGAACGTTTGTTGGCTTTTGGACTTTGGAGACGTTATGGTATCTGGGATGAAAAGAATTTGTCAATTTGTACATACGCTCAACTGGGGCGGGGCGGAAACGCTGGCGTATCGCCTGGCGACCGACTCTGAACTTGCCAGTCGGTATGAATTTGTGTTCTTTTGTCTGGATGCTGAGAACGTTGTCCTTGCCGGGTCGATGGCGCAGGAGCTTATCGATAAGGGTTATAAAGTTGAATGTCTAAACCGTCAGCCCGGTTTGGACAGAGACTGCGTTAAACGGCTGGCGAATCTGTTTGAACAGTACGAAATCGACGTCGTTCACGCTCATCAATGCACGCCGTATTTTTATTCGTCGTTAGCGCGATGGCGAAAGAAGAATCCGAAAATCCTGTTGACGGAACACGGTCGATTTTATCCGGACGTCGTCAGTTGGAAACGTCGGCTTGCAAATCGATTTCTGTATCGACGAGACGACGTTCTTACCGCCGTCGGTCAGCGGGTTAAAGAAGCTCTCCAGAAAAAAGAGGGGTATCCCGGCAAACGGATTCAGGTGATTTACAACGGAATCGACCAGGACGTTTACGACAACCTTCGTTCCGAAAACGAAAACGACACTCGCGAAGCCGTTCGCCGCGAGTTTAATATTCCAGACGACGCCTTTACGATAATTCAAGTCGCCCGGCTTGACCCGATTAAAGATCATCGAACTGCTTTGAGAACCTACGATGCGTTGAAACGGACTCTCCCCAACGTTCGTCTGCTTATTGTTGGCGATGGTCCGGAACAGGGCGTTATCGAACTGGGAATACGACTTCACAACCTTCAAGACGGCGTTATTATGACCGGCGCCAGATCCGACGTCAGCCGACTGCTCAAAGGGGCGGACGCGTTTCTGCTCACGTCGCTTTCAGAGGGAATCCCGGTAACGTTTTTGGAGGCGATGGCGGCGCGGCTTCCCATTGTAACAACAGACGCCGGCGGCTGTAAAGAGGTTGTTGTCAACGGTCAGACAGGGTTTGTCGCACCGGTTGGAAATCCGACGTCGCTGGCAAAAGCTCTGCACTTGTTGGCAACCGAACCAAAACTGGCTGCCCGGCTGGGCGAAGCCGGCCGCGCTCGGCTACTGGAAATGTTTACTCAACGACAAATGCACGACGCCTATGGAAAACTGTATGAACAGATGTAGACAGACGGTATATGAGTTAGGAATTAGGAGTGAGGAGTGAGGAATGAGCGCAAGCGTCTCAATAACTCCTCACTCCTCCTTCCTCACTCCTAACTATCAATCCAAATGACAACTCCAATAATGACTGAATCGAAAACTCTCCTGCTGGTTTTTTCTGACGACTGGGGACGGCATCCGTCCAGCTGTCAGCATCTGATTAAACGTCTGCTGGATCGTTACGACGTCGTTTGGGTCAACACAATTGGAACTCGAGCTCTGCGGTTCAACTGGGTAACGATTCGCCGAGCGTTTGAAAAAGCCGTCAGCTGGATGAAAGCGTCGAAGGGCAGGGGAACGGTTCCGTCTGATTCTTCAGGACGTATTAACCCGATTGTTCTCAATCCTAAAATGCTGCCGTCCTTTGGGGGGAAGACCCGGCGTCGAATTAATAAATCTCTTTTGGTAAAGCAGATTATT
This sequence comes from Thermoguttaceae bacterium, assembly GCA_017407125.1. GTDB lineage: Bacteria > Planctomycetota > Planctomycetia > Pirellulales > Thermoguttaceae > RUG11551. The sequence continues at coordinate 6,280 of JAFQXE010000030.1, read as the reverse complement.
CCAGAATTGAAAAAACATGAAGGTCCGATTATCGGAATAACGACGGTTCCGTATATCAGCGACCTGATTGGCGAACTTCCCGTTGACCGATGGGTTTATTACTGCGTTGACGACTGGTCTTGCTGGCCGGAAATGGACGCCAAGCCTCTTCGCGACATGGAATCGGAGCTTATCGAAAAATGCGACGCGATAATTTGCGTCTCGCGAGCGTTGCAGAGCCGCATTGCTCAACAGACTGGGCGAACGAGCATGCTTCTTCAGCACGGTTTTGACGAGCAGTTTCTCCGCCGTCCCCGTTCAAAGCGGCTTCTGAAACAGTATCCTGGTCGAAAGATCCTGTATTGGGGCTTGATTGATCAGCGGCTTGACGCTCAGATTGTAACAGCCTGCGCAAAGGCGTTCCCAAACGATTCGTTTATTTTTGTCGGGCCGTCGGCAAATCCTTCCAAAGAGCTTTTTGCACCGAACAATGTCTACGCTCACGGAATTGTCGAGTACAAACAGCTGCCCATGCTTGCCATGGAATCGGACGTTCTGATTATGCCTTACGCCGATACGGAAGTTACTCGTCAGATTCAACCCTTGAAAATGCTGGAATATCTCGCGGTCGAAAAGCCGATTATCGCCAGAAATCTTCCGTCAACGTCAGAATGGTCGGACTGCCTGGACGTTGCCGACACCCCGGAAGAATTTGTTACGCTGCTCAAACAGCGTCTTGCCAAAGGTTCGACTTCGGCTCAGCGCAGAGCGCGAAAACGGGTCGAGGAACATTCCTGGGAGAATAAAGCGGGAGAGTTTGAAAAGATGTTTTTGGGCGATATTTCCTGAAAAACGCTTTGCTGAACCGCCGGCTCTGATTTCGGTTTTGGTTCCGGGTTATTGAACAGTCCGTAGAGGATGTCTATAGCTATAAACAAAAACGCCAATCCGATAATAATATTAACAGCTTTGCCCATCTTTTGCAGCGTCGTTCTGACAGCGGGTTGAGAGATAAACAGCGCCAAAAGGGAGAATATGACTATCGCGCCGATCAGTGAGCAAAGCGCGAAAAGAGCGCGGAGCGGCAACCCAAACGATGGTGGAATGACGCTGGAAAAGAAGAAGATAAACCAAATCATTGCTTTCGCGTTGAGAATGTTGACAAGCAGTCCTGTAACAAACCCGCCGCGGCTGAGAATAGATTGATTGTCTTTCGCGTCTTCGGAATTCTCGTCCAAGTTGGCAATAGACTTGCTTCTCAGAGATTGTATTCCCAGATAGCCGATATACAACCCGCCCAAAATTCGGATGATGGAAAACGCAAACGGATATTGCTTAATCAGCCATGCTACGCCCAGAACGCTGTAGGTGCAATGGAATAGCAACCCGCAGCCAATGCCCAGCGCCGTTGTCAGCCCCGTTTTCAGACCCCGGTTCAAACTGGCTTGAACGACAGCCAGAAAGTCCGGTCCCGGCGTGATAACCGTCAGATAAAACAGCCCCAATATCGACAGAAACTGAAATGTAACAGATTGGGATGCGTCGGAAACAGCTTGAGCAAACAATATACAGGAATTCATTCTATACAAAACAGCCGCCGGAAAAACCGACGGCTGAACGGGGTGAATCATGCGCTGAGAAACGAGCTGCGATAAGCGAGAAATGAAATCCTCTCGCAACTCGCAACTCGTAACTCGCAACTAAAATTTAGTCCAGGCGATAGTTGCCGCGGTACTGCGGTTTGACCAGCAGTTCCATCTTGTCTTTGCCCTTCGGATTGTTGGTGATCTTGAGGTTGGCGGCGTCCCATTCGACCAGTTCGCCCTTGACTTCTTTTTCCGGCGCGCCGTAGACAGCGAGGTTGCCCAAAAGAATCGTTTCGGTCAGCTTGCTGGCGTAAGTAATGAAGTTGGAGTGACCCGGCTTGGAATCGAAACCGCCCTTGATGTGGTTGACCCATTCCTGGAAGTGTCCCGGAGACTGTTCCCATTCGAGGTCAGCAGGAATTTCAACCTTTTCTTTGGTGTTGGCGTCGAACAGCGAGAGCTGATCGCAGTAGTCGCCGCCGGCGAGCATGATGATCTTGGTGCCGAAAATGCAGGAACCGGTGTTGGGCAGCTGAGCGAAACCAGCAAGCTTTTCAGCCGGCATCTTCTTTCCGCCGTCATACCAGAACGCCTTGACAGCTTTGCGTTCAGCGGTTTCCGGGAACTGGAATTCGATGATGCTCCACTGCGGCATGGTTTCGTAATTGTGGCCAGAGGTGGTGGCGACAACAGAGGACGGGTCTGCCAGTTTGCAGGCGGCGTAGGGCATGTTGAACGTATGGCAAGCCATGTCGCCCAGAGCGCCGGTGCCGAAGTCCCAGTATCCACGCCATGAGAACGGGTGATAGCCGTCAGCGTATGGACGTTCCGGAGCAACGCCCAGCCAGCGTTCCCAATCAAGGAATTCCGGAACCGGTTTGGGAGCAGGACGGTCGCCGCCTTGCGGCCAAATCGGACGGTTGGTCCAAACGTGAGCTTCGAGCAGGTCGCCGAGGAATCCAATCTTGCAAAGGGCTTCGCAAATGCGGAGGTATTTATTGGCTGTGCCCTGGTTGCCCATCTGAGTACAGCACTTGTTTTCAGCGGCGACTTTCGCCATCATACGAGCTTCGTAAATGGTTCGGGTCATCGGTTTCTGGCAGAAGCAGTGTTTGCCAAGACGCATACCCATCAAGCAGGCGGGAGCGTGCATGTGGTCTGGAACGGAGCAGGTGAAGGCGTCGATCTTATCGCCCATTTTGTCAAACATTTCGCGGAAATCTGAGAATTCCGGAATGTCTCCATAGCGCTTCAGAGCGCCGCGGCGTTTATTGGAGTCTGTATCGCAAATTGCGACCAGATTGCCGGAGTTGGCTGCGTCTGCCGTGTCAGAACCGCCTTTGCCGGAAACGCCGATTGCGGCAAAGTTAATTTTTTCGTTGGGGGATTCGCCAGAGGCGAGATTGTGCATCAAAATAACGCCCGCGCCAGCAACGGCGGTGGACTTCAAAAAGTTACGACGTGAAGTCTTTAACATGGAATAATCTCCTTTTTAAAGAAGTTGATGGGGATGAACATCAGGATAGTTTGAAAATCGGGGCTGTATGTCCGCCGCTATCGAAACTTCCCGTGAAGCTTTTAATTAATCTACGCGTATTAAACGATTGTAAATAAAAGCATTATTTATAAACGCATCGTTTGACAATGAAGAAATCTGCGCTGAAAAAAACAAAAAACAACGCTGATAATTCACGTCCTTTGCGTAAGACTAATATTATTTTACATAATGTTTTAGCCGATTGCAAGACCTGGGGACGACTTTTTAAAAATTTTTCGGAAATTTTTGCAGAATTTTATTCGAGTTCTGCGGCTGGACGAATGGACTTAAACCAGGCTTTCCATTTGGCAATCGCCTTGTCTCGCTGAACTTCGTCGAATCCCTCCATGGGACCGTATCCCCCGTTGAGCTTACGGGCGATGGTGCAAAGCGAGTCGCGCGCCGCGAGAACGACGGTTTCGTCCGGGTCTGTCAGAGCGTAGAGCAAAACAGGGACGTTGTCCAGCTCTCCGCTTTTTCCCAACGCCTTGACAGCCGCCGTTCGGCGTTCCGGTTTCGGGTCGGAAACGAGTTTTTGAATCTGCTTTGCGGTTTCGGACATAATCGCCTTTGCCAGTTCCGGCGGCATTTCGTCAAGCGAATCAACCGCCGCTTCCAAGGCTTCGTTATCGGGATCTTTGAGGGCTTCGAGCATTTCTTCCGCCGTAGTCGGGGGACGTTTGGAAACGACTTTTCCATTTCGAACCGTAGTGCGGGTCATGTCAGTCGGGAATCCCTTGCCTCCGATAAGTTCGCCGCCGCCGAGATAACGGTCTTTTTCAATCGCCCGTTTGGTGGAACGCATTAAAAACAGCGCGGCGAAAGACGTTGCGCAAACCGTCTTGCAGCTGTCGCTGACGGAACCGTCTCTGCTCATATTATTGAGGATTCTGTTGGCAATAGCGTTGTACCAGTACGGAGACGGGTCAATTGTAGTTCCGTCCAATGCTTCTCGAAAACTCTCGTATCGTTCAACGGCGTAATAATAGTAGTATGGCCACGAGGGGTATTCAACTTCAAAATTTTTGTCGAACCATTCGTTTCCTTTCTTTTTAACATCTGCCACAGCTTTGGGAGACGTTGTAGAACGATAGTTTCTTTGAGCGTCTTTGTTTTGATCGACAGGTTTTAGCGCGTCCTGCAATGCGTTCTCAACAGGGGCGACGCGCCCAATATTGAGGACGTCGGAAAGAATGTACAGACTTCCCAGCGCCGCGGCTGTCATGCACAATCCTTTTTGCGTCTGTTCGACAGGCTGACCGATTTTTTCTGCAACAACGCCCTGATAGCCAAAGCAACCTTCCGGGTCTTGCGTTTTGAGAAGCCAGTCAATGGCGCTTTCGCCAGATTGCATATTAACCGGTTGACGAGCTTTGAGCAGCGTCCAGGTTGAAAGAACGCCGTATTGCGTCTGTGACGTGTCTCCCGTTGAATGACTGAGATAACCCCATCCTCCATGGGGCTTTTGGCGATCCAAAAGACTTTTGTAAATGGCGTCAATAAGGTTTTTGTTGCCTTCGGGGTCGTATTCGACCAAAAAAATCAGACTCAGACCAGTTTCATAAATATCCAGTCCGCCATTTTTGGGGTCTTTAGCCGCCTTCTCTTTAATGGCGTTAATCGTATCGACATAAATCTGATGATGCTTTTCGCCTGTATATTTATAGTAAGCCAGAGCCGCCAGCGCCATTCCGCCGGCGCGATCTTCATCTTTGTAACGAGCGGCAATATAAGCGCACATTTTATCCAGAGCTTCAACGACTTCAGGAGATTTGGGCGTCAGATTTTGCCGCGCTGGCGGTTCTGCCGCTTTTAACGAAACGCTATAACCCAAAACGCTCAAAAACGACAAAGCAAAAATCAGAGCGAATACAGAAACTTTATAAAATGATTGACGTGCCATGGCTTTTCAAATCGAACGTGAATATAATTGAGACGCTGACGCGTTTCTAAAACTTCTCTAATATAATATGGTAACCGGAAAAAGAGAAAAAGTCAAGGAGTAGGACGAAAAAATCATAAAAAAATCGTTTGGAATTGGACAAATTCCAAACGATTGCGAAAGCGGAGGACACGAGATTCGAACTCGCAACCCCAGAAAGGGGCGCCTCATTTCCAATGAGGTTGCTAGCCATTCGCTTATCCTCCAATGGCGTGTAAATTTGATTGTATTCTAGCAAAAACGCATTTTTCGTCAAGAGGGGGGGAGTATTTTTACGGGGAACAGTATCTGGGGGGCGGGTATTACCCGCCAACAAACAAACTCTCTAGGTCTGCCCCCCTGAATATTTTCAAAAATACGATTGCCAACCTGTAGACGCAGAGGAAAAAGGCCAGTCTTCAGGGCGTTCAATGCGTTGACCGTTCCATATTAAACCAATCGGATTATTATAAATATATTTTTTCATATTGTGAAAATGTGCGTTTGAACGAATTTCGCGATCAAAATAATCCGAGTTCCAAATGGAATCTTTCAAATCGTTCGGATAATCCTGAATAATCTGACGATAAATTTCCGTCTGACGAATTAACTTGCCAGACTGCATTTTCCACGATTGGATAATATCGCATAAGGAAAAGCCCGGATATGGACGAAACAATAGATGTACGTGGTTTGGCATGATTACCCATTCATAAAGGTCGTATGCTTTACCGTTATCTGTAAACCAGCGGCTTAATACAATTTTTGCGATTTCAGGATACTTTAACAATCCAGAGCCATATCCGCGATTCAGACAGGCTTCTGTATAGCGACGCAAGGCATAATCTTTAATGTCAGGATGAGAATTGCTGACAGCTTGCTCAATTATCAAAACTTCACTTTGAGGAATGCTGTCCCATAGACGATATGTCAGAGCCTGTCTGACGCCGGAATGATCTCGATGAGGCAGCCCGCTTCTCTTATAACTGTTTTTGTTTTCTCCTCTGAAATACATGTTTAAACTTTTTTAATGATCATTCTGGTAGACTTTCTGGGGAGTTAACATTCTGGGACGCGGACATTGTCCGCGTTAAATCTTAGGTTGTTTTTGTTGGTGGGTAATACCCGCCCCCCGTAAACGTATCTGGGGAGCGGACATTGTCCGCGTTAAATCATAGGTTGTTTTTGTTGGCGGGTAATACCCGCCCCCCGTAAACGTATCTGGGGAGCGGACATTGTCCGCGTTAAATCATAGGT
>JAFQXE010000029.1 GCA_017407125.1 Thermoguttaceae bacterium | reverse complement strand
TTGAGGATATTGAATTCTGCGGGAGTCAAATTGTCAATAGAGTTATTGGACATGGCAAGTGGTTCCTTTCTTGAGTATAAAGAAATTCTTGCCAAGTATACTCAATTTTTCTAATTTCGCAACCCTGATTTGAACGCACCCCTCGCTTTTGATTGCTTCCATTATATCAGATCGACGATTCCGTACAACCCATAGCAATTTTTTGAAATTAATTGTTACCTATTAGATTATATCAGATCGACGATTCCGTACAACCCATAGCGTTCACCAGTCTGATGCTTCGCAACGTATATTATATCAGATCGACGATTCCGTACAACCCATAGCTTCAACGGTTGAGTATAATCTAGGGCGTGCATTATATCAGATCGACGATAATGGCATAAAAAAGATCATCGTAAAAACGTAAATCGATAATATTATCCGAAGTGCAAAATCCATAAAACGAACCCAAAAATCAATGTTTGAAAAAGTCAATCAGCGCCGGGGCGGGCTGACCGGAGCGGGTAAATCCGCCCATGCGGTAATGATTGAACCCGTCGTAACATTCCAGTTCCCAGTAGAAAATGCCTTTGCAGGACGGGACGTTTGTCTTGATATAGTCGAACGCTGCCTTTAACGACGCTCCGTTGGCGGGCGTTTCGATTCTAGTAACGCCAATTTCACAAATCATCGTTTCCTTGCCAAATTCAGCGGCAAACGCGTTCATATTCGCAGCGCATTTCTTATATTGCTTTTCCGAAAAGCCGTTGACGTCCGGAGCCCAGTATCCGCCCTGGTTGACGTATTCCGGATAGAGCGACAGCCCGAGAATGTCGAAGTCGAGCTTTTTCAGAACCGCGATCTGTTTTTCGTCAAGCGCGCTCTGTCCGTTTTCAAAATGCGTTACTATTTTAACCAGCGGGAAGGCGCGCCGGGCGGCGAAAGCGCATCTGTTGTGAATGACCACGTAATTGTCGCCCATCGCGCCGTTGACGTCGGTCTGCTGTCCTGTAGACGACGTCGTCATCATGCCGCTTCGGGTTTCGTTCCCGATCTGAACCCAGCTGACGTCGACGCCAGCTACTTTGAGTCTTTCGAGCGTTATACTGGTAAACGCAGCAGCGCAATTGGCCAGGTCGTCAACGGTTGCTGCATTGTCGCACGCTACCGGTTTCTTTTGATGAGCAGGATCCGCCCACGTGTCGGAATAATGGAAGTCGATCATTATCTTCATCCCAGACCTTTGGGCGCGAATAGACTTTGTTACAACGTCGTTGATATCGCAAAGCCCACAGACGCCGCGGTCCCATTCTGACGGGTTCACAAAGATGCGAAATCGTGCGGCGTTCATGCCAGCGCTCGACAAGATTTCAAAGCAGTCCGCCGCTTCGCCGTTTGCGTTGTAGAACATTTTGCCCTGCTTCTCCATCGCCGTTACCCACGAAATATCGCCGCCGTACGCGAAATCGACTTCATGATTGCCATCTGCATACATCATTTTAAATGAAGATGTGAAACACAATACGGCAAATACAAACGCTATGTATATTGGATAGTTTTTCATTTGTTTGTGAATTATGATAATGGATAAACAGGGACGGTACTGTTATTATATTTGAATCAAAATGACAGTCAATACGAAAGCCCAGAGTTAATCAAAAAATTCACGTTCCAGTCTCCCGGTTGACAGCTCCGGTTTTAAGGGCTATAATAGCGCTTTAACGATGGACGTATTGCGTCTATTCACTATTCCCCATTCCCTATTCCCTGCCCATGCAATTTCCCCTGTTGATTACTGGCGTTGCCGGCGTGATTGGATACAACGCGCTGGACTATTTCCTGTCGCGCTATCCCGGCGAGGTCGTCGGGGTGCGTCAGGGATCGCGGGGAGATATTGCCTCAGCGCCGGGGGTGGTGTTTGCAGACATCGATGACGCCGACGAACTTCAGCGTCTGTTTGAAACGTATCAGTTTAAGAGCGTAATTCATTCCGGCGGATCGTGCGCGTTGAAAGCGTGTCAGTTGAACCCGGAACTGGCGTGGACGCTCAACCTGTCAACGATTCTGTCGATGCTGGCGCAGTGCGAACGCTTTAATTCGCGGCTTATCTGCATGTCCGTCGACCTGGTTTTCAAAGGACGTCCTGCCGGGGAATTCTATAAAGAGTCCGACCCGCCTGACGCCGTCTCGATTTATGGTCAGTCGATGTCGGCAGCGGAGAATCTGATTCTGTTACATCGTCCGCAGACGTGCATTCTGAGAATTTCGCTCCCGATGGGCAAAAGCGGGACGGGACACGCTGGGGCGATCGACTGGATCGGGAGCCGATTTCTCGCCAACCGTCAGGCGACGCTGTTTACAGATGAATTGAGAACGCCAACGTACTGTCAGGACATCAATCGGGTGTTGGAAGAAATTCTCAATCGCGACGAGTCCGAGTTTTCCGGCGTCTTTCATTGCGGACAGCCACGGCCCGTTTCGCTCTATCAATGCGCTCAGATTATCAACCGCGTCGGCGGCTTTGACCCGGATTTACTCTACGGACTCAAGACAAACGAGGGCGCGCCGATCCCGCCCCGGGCGACAAACGTCGCCATGGATTCCAGCAAACTCATTGACGCGTTGGGGTTCAATCCGTTTACCCCTTGGCCTGCCGACGACGCTCTGTTTCCCACCGACCCGTTCTGGCACAGAATTCGCCCGGAGGGAGAACCCCGCGGCTGGAACGTTGTCGAAGAAAAGTTGATGACGTATTAGTTCTAATTTACAATTACCGTCTTTCTTCCTTGAACCGTAACTCGCCCGGCGGCAATGAGTTCCAACGCTTCTGGCAGAGCCTGGAATTCGACTTCCAGAACCCGGGCGGCTAACGAGTCAGCGTCGTCGTCCGAATGGACGGGGACGGTTTTCTGCAAGATAATCGGACCGTCGTCAACCTGGTTTGTTACAAAATGAACCGTGCAGCCGCTGACTTTTACGCCGTGGTCAATTGCCGCCTGATGGACTTTCCTTCCGTAGAAGCCGGGGCCGCAAAAACTCGGAATGAGCGACGGATGAATGTTGACAACGCGATTTTCCCAGTCCGGGCGAATGATCAGCTTTCGCATGAATCCGGCCATGACGATAAAGTTGCATTGACTCTGCTCAATCAAAGCGTAAATCGCGTCGGAAAAAGCGTCGTCGGAATCAAACTCTTTGCGGTCAACGACTTTGGCGTCTGCATTGCACAACGGCGCATACTGCAGCCCGGCTGCGGTTGGCGAGCTGGAAACGACCAGCGGAAAGCAAACGTTTTTCAAACGCCCTGCGCTTTTATAGTCCAACAGATTCTTTAACGTTCGACCAGCTCCGGAAATCAACACAGCGCAGCGAAGCGAATTTAACTCTTGTTCTTCTATGTTCATTTTCCCAAATCTTTCATATCAATAGTTGCGCTGAACTGAACGGCTTTCGGTTCAATTTTGAATCGGAATTCACCGCCATAGAACCAGTTCCACGGCTGAGCTAAATATCCCTGCGGCGCGTGGACGGAAAACCAGCCCAGATTTCGCATGTTGGCGTATCCCAAGGCGGAATCCGTCCAATATCCCAGATTTGAGGCGAGGGGCTGATATACGTATTGTCCCCCAATAGGCGACGCCATCTTTACAGAGGAAAGCGATTCGAAAAACGCCATCGATTCTGATGAACTTATGCCAAACTGCTGAACCAGCGTCTGGAGCGTTACAAGATTATGCAGCGATGTTCTCGCCGACATCGCGTAACACATATCGTTGATTCTCCGTCCAATCGGAACTCCCATTGGGTTGTTGACTGACACCCAGACGTGCTGAGGCGTCGGCGCGGTTTCGTAAGCCAGATACGGCTGCACCTGCGGCGGAATTTCCGGCTGGAATGAGAACAGACGTATATGCTGATCCCGATAGCGCATGTCGATATCCGGCCTGGAATGAATCGAATAGTCAGCTGGCGGACCAATCGGAGCGATTCCAAACGTTCCCAGCAACCCTAGAAATCCGCTTTCGTTGGTCGTGCCAAAATACATGCCGATATCATTGCCGAAAATGCCGCCCAAAATGTCGCGAACGGGACGACCGGTTGGCCCCTGATACGGGATGTCGTTTCTGACGCCCATGAGCAGTCGGGCGTTGTTGAGAATCGCCTGCGCCTGAACGCAGTCGCCCGGCACAGGAGCGAATCGCACGGTATCCAGCGGACCGAAGTAGCTCTTGGTTCGTTCAAAATTGGCGAGGGCAAACGGCGCGACCCGGGCGTCGACAAACAGTCTGGAATTGAGATTGTCTGTTTTCTGAATCGTCAAACCAATCATCAGCGGATTAAGCTGAACGATGTTTTTCTGGAACGATTCCCGCATGGCTTCGTAGCGCGACAGTTCGTAGTCGGACATGGATTCGACTTTCATGTCGGCGATAGGTCGGAACTGACCGCAGTATCCGCGTTTTGTATCGTAAACGCCGCCTTTGTCGTCAAACATGAGCCGACTTCCGTCTGGACGAATCAAAACGGATTTCGGCAGGTAGCCGTATCGAACCAAATCTTCCAGGGATTCTGCCTGGACGCCTTCGTTCAACGCCGCCTGACGAGCCAGAAGAACCATTTCGATTTCAGCCGCAGAACGGCGTCGACGGGAAATTTCCGTCCAGTACTGCGGCGACACGATTCGATAGAGGAAATCTTCGCTCGCGTAAACGAAAACCGTGTATTTGTTGGAAAGCGGCATGAGCGTTCGGGCGTACTTGAAGTACGGCTGAGCGCCCAGCGAATTGTTTGCATCTGAGGTATTTAAGAACTCCTCAGCGAGCTTTTTGGACGTCGTGATCAAATGAAACGCGCCGTCAACGGCATAGTACGACTGAATTCGTCCGTCCGGCGTGTACAGGTACTTGACCTTCTTCCCGGCAATTTTGATTGTCTTTTCTTTAGCGTCCGGATTCTCTTTGAGGTAGGAGGAGCGATCGCCGTTAATTCCAGCGGAAAGCAAAAAGCTGTTTGTCGCATGAAAGATCAGTCCAAACGACGGCCCGTCGTCAAAAAACAGGTCAGAGCCGATAAACGCAACGTCCTGAATAACCGTCGGTCCCATCGCCTTGGAAACGTCCGTCATGCGGCTGGCAAGAGTCGTTTGCATTTTGTTCGCGCCGCTGCTTTGATCAACGCTTTGCGACGCGAAAAGGTTCATCATATTGCCCTCGACGGACGCCGTCAAATTCTGGAACCAGACGAAATTGTTAAACGAGCCGAATCGAATGTACACGCAATCTTTCGGAACGCGCATTGCAATGGGTTCAATGGGCGATTTCTCGTCAATTGCGACATTTTCCATTGACGGCATGGGAAGATACAGTGTCGGCGCTATCTCGTTAAGATGCATGAGCTTTCGACCGTCAAAACGGGCTTCGGGAGCAACCTCGACTTTGTCGTCGTCGCTGGCAATATCATCCGGCAAGATGGATTTGGGAGAACGCGAACGCTCAATCAGGGAGTCTATGGAAATGGCGTCAAGCGTCTTATCTTCAAAATAGGAGACGTACGGCATTTTGGACCGCAGCGTCGGCGTCGGCGCGGTGAAGTTAAACGGGGAAACGTCGTCCCATGGGGATGTTTTCTGCCCAATCGATTCCGGATTCAACCCCAGCCGATAAACCAGCATTGACTGCAGATAGCTCTTTATCATTGACGGAGCAGGGGGGGAAAGGCTCTTATCCTGCTTGCCGTTTTCTGGAATGAAATGTTCAAACCAATGATTCAAAAACGTGTAATACGATTTCGGGTCTGAATAAGGAACCAGCGATAATGAAACCGGCGGATTGGTTCCGACGTCAATTCGAAACGGCTGAGAGCCATAAAACAGGAAGAAAATACGACAGCGCGGTCGAGCGTTGTCCATTGCTGTTCGAACGATTCCCTGAACAAAAGGGGGAAGCGTTGGACGTTCGGTTAAAATCTCTTTGGTTTTCTGATCTGGCGCGGAGAACGAAAACGCCGGATAGAAAACGCGGCGATCAGGCGACGTTACTGTTACCTGATTGACCGTCAGCGGGCCGTAGACGTTGTCCGGAGAGAGGTTAATATCGACAAAGCCGACTCCCCAGCCCGCGCCGGCGCCATTGACGTCCGGACATAAAAAAGCCCCGCCTCCGCCTCGCGCGTAAACGGATCCAATCAATACGGCTGACAATACGACAGCCAAACTCGCTCGTTTAATGAATGACGTCATAGTAGGATATGGGGTATGTGGAATGGAATAATCTGGAGTAATCTCTCTGAACGCCTCGGCATCTGACGAAACGCATTTTTTTACTTATTATTGTACGAATTCTAAAAAGAATTGCAAGAGGGTTGAAAAGGGAAACCAAAAAGAAATGCAATCAGATGCAGAAATTGCAATAGGATAGCTGAATAAACAAAGAATGATTGGATTTCTTCGGAGGGCGACGACACCGTTACCCTCCGAAGAAAAAATCAATTAAAAACCGATATTTACCGGGGGCTTACGCGCCCCGGTTTGTCTAAGCTTTTATTTACTTGCGTTTTCGCCAATACAGCAAACCAGCCGCGCCGAGAATCAGCAGCGCCCACGTTGACGGTTCAGGAACGGCGTTGGGGTCGAGCGTCCCTGAAAGCAGAATCTGGTTTCCAGAAAGCGTAGGCGTCAAATCTGTGAAGTAATAGGATTGCAGCGAGTTGACAACGTCGTCAAAAATATTCGCAGCGTTATCAGCTGTAAGTATTACGCCGGAGAACGTATCGCCGCCAACGAGCGAACTGGACGGATCCAGGCCGATGTTGATAATTGACCCGGACTCGAACGCGGCGTTCCCGTTGACGATCAGCTGATCAATAATAATGTCGCCCAGATCGTCTTTTCCGACTTCCAGCAACAGCGTCGCGCCGCTGTCGAGAGTAAACGCGCCGTCAATGGTCAGCGTTCCAACTGAGTTGCCAGGGGACATCGTCGCGCCTGACTTGACTTCCATTGACCCCTTGAAGTAGTCTTTCATATCCAGACGTCCGGACGAAACAAGGAAATGGGACGCATCAACCTGACCGACTGCGCTTGTGTAAATCTGCAGTGTGCCGGCGCCGGTTTTAACAATCTGACCTGTACCGACAATCTTGCTGGCATTGGTAAATTCCAGCTTTTTAGTCTGACCTTCCGCCAGATAGTATTCAAGCGTACCATCGTTACCCAGCGTTATCGGAGCGTTAGTTTTAATCGCGTCTCCTGACAGTTTAAGCGTTCCCTCATTAATCGTTACCATGCCGGTATACGTATTGGAAGCGGTAAACTCCATGGTTCCAGCGCCACTCTTAATAATTTGTGTTGCATGTTTAAGAGCGTCAGTGGTTTGGTAAACCGGATCGGCAATTACGGCTGAAATAACAAGATCGGAAACGTTGTCGTTCACCGACGCGTTTGCGCTGGTAATTTCAGCGACGTTAACCGTCGAAACCGAGTTACCCGCTTTTATTACATCGCTGATATCTCCAAAAGCAATCGTGGCATCAGGCTTGCTCGGATCCGCGCTGAAAAGAACGGGCGTTCCGGCTGTATCGTCGTCATTTCGGGCAACGGTAACGTTTAACAGCTTGAACGCTTTCCACGTTGCATTTCCATCGGAAGCATACAGCTGACCGCCGTTTTTGAACGTTGAATTTTGAAGGAAGTTGTAATTCGCTCCCTCGTTGGAAATCTTGCCCCCGTCAACGACAAAGTTAATCGGGGCGTAGTTATGAGCGTTAGCTAAAACGTCCTGATTGGCAAATACCAGTTCACCTCCATCATTGACGTAAACGTAACGGGTATTCGAAACTTTTCCAATCGGAGAATTTCCGTTGGAGCCTTTGCCTGTCATTCTGATTTTACCGCCGTTAATTGTAGCGTTTCCGGTAAACGAGCTTCCTCCGTTGGTAAACGTTTGAGTTCCCGCTCCGCTGGCGTTGACAATCAGCTCGACGTTGCTTTCGAAGGTTCCAGCATACGTCAGATTTTGTGAGGTTATATCCAGCGTCAAAACTGATTTTGTACCAGTAGTGTTATAAACTCTGCCCAATTTATTGTTCGCGCCATCGTCGACAATGCCTTTGAATATCTGGCTGTATCCGTTCATATCGAGATAGCCGTAGTTGTACAAAATGCCGGCGTTGGCGCCGAGGGGCTGTTGAGCCGCCAATTGCGTTTGACCTCTGGACGACGTACTTGCCCAACCGGTTTGGAAGGAACCGGTAAACGCATCGCCATCAGAGTGGGTTTTAAGAATCAGCCAGCCGGAATCGGAAACCTGCTTCAGCTTGGCAGATCCTGTTACGTTGCCGGTAAGGGTTATCTTTTTACTCCAACCGGTTTTAAACCCGGTTTCGGTCATGACGTTCAGATCGTTTGGAATTGTGATGTTATTGTTGTTGTTTTGAATTGTACCGCCGTTGAGGTTAATCACCTGAGCGCCAAGAAACTTGGAGCAGTCTGAGGAGTCTACCCCGTCTTTGCCGACGCGCATGTTGCCCTTGACAAGCAAAGAGCCTTTGTATTGGCTTCCGTCGCCGCTGAATCGAAGCCAGCCGGAATCGCTGCCGACGGTAAGAGAAGCGTTGCCTTTTAACGCGCCGGTAAGGGTTAACGACTTGCTCCAGCCAGCCTGCATGGTCGAGCCGTCTTTGGTAATTGTAACGTCAGAAGACAGAACGGCGTCGTTATTGTTGTTTAATATTGAACCGCCGTTGAAATTGATTCCGGTTGTGGTGTTAAAGTTTGTTCCAACGCGAATGTATCCGCCATCGAGCGTCATGGAGCCGCTGCCCGTCCAGGAACCGTCGCAAGCGACAAATCCGGAACCGGGAGATTCAAACACCAGGTCGCCGTCAACGCGAACAGCCCCGCCGGACGCAGTAATGGAAGCGCCTCGCTTGACGGTAATGGTATTTCCCGCCGTTCCCAAAACGAGCGATCCGCCAGTCGCCTTCATGGCGGATACCGGAAGAACGCTGCCGGAGAAAATAAGTTCGCCGGCTGAAACATTTGTCGCGCCGGTATATGTATTGTTAGCTGACAATTCCAGCTTGCCGCTTCCATTTTTGGTAATTGCGGCAGTTCCGGTTATCGTTCCGGAAAACGTCGTATCGGTAGTATTGTTTAACGTCAAAGCTTTATCGCCGATGCTGACAGTTCCGTTCCCGGACAGGTTGTTTAACTTGCCAGCGGCTTCCAAAGCGATTGTCGCATTATTGACCGTAAAACTGCCGGTGTAATTATTAAGAGCGGTCGTGTTATTAAAATAAGCGGTCGCAGAATTTTGAACCGTGATATTGGAACCGGTTCCGAGAGAATCGGTATATAAACGCAGCTTGACGTTATCCGCAACGATGTTGCCGGAAAATCCCGACATGTCCAATCCGGTATTTGCCGCGCCAGCAACCAATCGGATCCATCTGCCGTAGTTGTCAGAGGAAAACGTTGCGGTGGATGAGCCGGTAAGCGTTCCGCGAATGAGGAACTGTCGGTTTGTAGACACGTTAATTACACTTATGGTTGCATCGTCCGTCAAATTGATATTAGCAGTCAAATTTATATCGTTTGAATCGCCGTATGCGTCGATCGCGCCGGGAGAATTGTACGTATCGGGATACGTAGACGACAATCTGCCGACGCCGGCAATATTGAGCGTTACCGGCTCTGTCGAGTCGTTCAGGTTCTGACCGGCAAGACGGAAACTGCCGCCAGAAGCGATGTTAATCGTTGCCCCTTTAATCGCGTTCGCCTTGCTTTCGAGGTCTAACATGGAGCCGGCGCCAACGTTGATAACCGCATCGTGAGGCAGACAGTCCTCATACATAACGTACATGTCCCCGCCGTTAAGATTGATGGTTTTGGTTTGCAACGTTCCCGTATTGATAAGCAGCTGTCCGGCATTGACATTAATCGGTCCGGTAAACGTGTACGAACCGTTGCCGCCGCCAAGCCATTGACGATAACTGCTGTTTGTTGCGGGCGCATTAATCGTCAACGACGACGTACCGGTAATCGTCCCTTTATGGGTGTATGCCGCTTTCCCCAGCGTATCGACAATGTCAACGTTTTCATAGTTCGTTGAATCGTTCATGCCATTAACGTCAACCGTTTCAGCAATAGCGACTTGAGAGAGCGTAAAGCAGACAACGGTAAAAAGGACGAATCCCATACCAACCGTTAAAATACGGACGGGATTGAATAATCTCGGTTTAGGAGAATTGGTCATGATTCTTCTCTGTGTATGTATAAAAATGGAAGTTGTGTTAGTGTACAATAAGTAGGTGTATATTTCGATATAGTTATCAAAATACATTCATCAACATATATTATTATACACGAGAATTTAAATTCTGCAAGCAATTATGAGAAAATTTTTTGAATTTCTGAATAAAGACAGATAATACAGGTCGTTATTTTAAGACCTTGGTGATTATCAGAAGCGAGAGAGCAGGGCGTATGCGTATGGAGTGCAACGGCTTGCCGTCGCTTTCGTACTTGACGGCTTGCCGTCAAGAGAGTTTTTTATTTCTGTATCAAGCTACGCTTGACGATTTGAGCGATTCAAACTAGAAAAAAAGCGAGAGGTTCGCTAACGCTTCCCTCTCGCACTCCGAAAAATGTCACGCTTTGCGTAATTACGAATTACGCATTACTAATTAAGCATTCTTACGTTTCCGCCAGTACAGCAAGCCAGCAGCGCCGAGAATAAGCAACGCCCAGGTTGACGGTTCCGGCACGGCGTTGGCGTCAATGCTTGCCGTAACAACGTTTCCGTTGACGCTAAGATTCCAGAAATAATCGCTTCCTGACGTCAGAAGTCCATTCCAGAAAGCGTCGGTCGCATAATCGCCGGTGAAATCGCCATCATTCTGGACGAGAATTTCGTACGTGCCAGAACCTCCCCCGTAGGTCAATTCCAAAATGGAATCCGGACTAACAGTAAACGAACCGGCAATGAGTTTGTCCATGCCGCTGCCGTCCTGTTCCATCAACAGCGTTGCATCGCTATCGAGAATAAAAGCGCCGTCAATCGTCAGCGTTCCAACTGAGTTGCCGGGCGACAGCGTCGCGCCGTTTCCGATTGTCATTGTTCCCTTGTAATACTCTTTCATATCCAGACGACCGGACGACACCAGGAAGCTGCCAGCGTCAACCTGTCCTTCCGAAGCAGCGTAAATCTGCAGCGTACCGTCGCCGGTCTTTTCGATTGTATTCGCTTTAATCGAGCCGACGAACTTGGTCGTTTCGGTATTGACAAACGTCAGATCTTTGCCAGTCGCGTCCAAAGTCGCAGACGAGGTAATTTCATCGCTTGCGTTAACGCTTCCGCCGGAAAGGTTGTATAGCGTACCGCCCTCGGTTAGAGCCAGCGTTCCCGATTCAATCGTTGTCGAGCCGGTGTATTCAGGCGCTTTGGTTAACGTCAGCTTTCCATTTTCAGTTCCAGTTAAAACCAGAGCAACGTTGCCAGCTATGGAACTCTTGAACTCCAATTCCTGGGATATGTTGTCAATCGTTAATGTTGACAGCGTGTCAGTTTCATTAAAGATTGAACCCTTATCGCCATTGTTAGACAGACCAGCGAACGACTGGTCATATCCGTTCATATCCAACGTTCCGTAGACGTACGCCCGATTGGCGGTTCCCAAAGCGTTATCGGCGCCGAGTCTGACTCGACCTTGCGAATCGCTGTTGGCATAGTTAAGTTGAACGTCTCCTGTAAATGCGCCCGGCTGAGCCATTTCAATCCAGCCGGAACCGTTTTGGAACGTTACTTTTCCAGAACCGGACAGCGCGCCTGAAAATTCGGTATCGGCAGTGTTGGTCAAAATCAGAGCGTTTGCTCCATAGTTGAGAGTTCCCGCGCCGGAAAGGTTGTACAGCGTTCCGCCAGCGGACAGAACAAGCGTCCCCGATTCAAGCGTTGTCGAGCCGGTGTATCCAGGAGTTTTGCTTAACGTCTGAGTTCCAGTTCCTTTAATAACCAAAGCAATGTTGCCATTAATAGAACTCTTGAATGTCAAATCCTTGCCCGTGGTGTCAAGCGTTAAAGTCGAAAGCGTTGTTGAATCATTGTAAATTGGACCTTTATCGGCATCGCTAGACAAGCCCTTGAACGTTTGGCTAAAACCGTTCATATCGAGCTTTCCGTAGATGTAACCAGCGCCAGCGTTAGCGCCAAAGGGCTGATCCGCCGCCAAACGCAGCTGACCCATGCTGGAATTGCTTGAATAGTTGGTCTGAACGTCGCCTGTAAACTCGTTGTTCGCGCTATGCGTTCCCATGATAATCCAGCCAGAATCGGACAATACTTCAAATCTGCCGGAACCTTTAATATTGCCGGTAAAGGTCATGCTCTTGCTCCAGCCCGCTTGCAAATAGGAATCCTGAGAAACGTTCAGGTTATTTGCGAAGGTCAAATGATTATTATTATTCATGAAAATGCCTCGAGTGTTGGAAACGCTCTTGAGGACAATTTCGCCAGTACCGATGTAATCAGAAGCGTTCACAGGCGCGGCAGCCGTTCCGACGTTCTCAACGCCAATGCGGACGTTGGCAGAAATCGTCAGCGATCCGGTATAATTGCCAGATCCAGTTCCTTTAAAGTACATCATACCGCTGTCGTCTACGACTGTTAAATTGCCGGAACCGCTAAGTCCTCCGGTGAGCGTTAACGAGCCGCTCCATCCGCTTTGCAGCTGACTGTCTGAAAGAACGGTAATGGGAGAAGAAACCGTTGCGTCTTTTCCACCGTTGTCGCCATCGTTAAAGAGTTTACCTCCGTCGAGCTTGATGCCAATTGTAGAACCTATCGATCCACCGACTCTCGTTTCAGTACCGCTCTTAAGAGTGATAGTTCCATTGCCCGTTGACCAGGTTCCACGCGGAGAAAACCTGCCGGATTCCACGACAAGATTGCCGTCTACTTGAACTTCGCCGCCGTCTTCTTTAATAACGACTCCCGAATTGATTTTCAATTCGTTACCAGCAGTTCCCAAAATCAGCGTACCGCCTTTGGAATTAATTGTAACATTGGTAATATCGCCATTGAGAGTTTGCGTGCCAGCGCCGACGGAATCGAAGGTTTTTCCGCTGAGATTAATTGTTCCGTTATACGTAAAGGATTGACCTGACGTTACGCCATTACCGACAGAAATGCCTTGACCGGCGCTCTGAGTATCAATCATCTGAGCGCCGGCTTCGCCTGTTAAACCGCCGACTTTCATTTGAGTTCCGTCCCACAGGTTTACAATCCCGGTTGACCCAATTTTAAGCTCAGCTTGATTATTAGACCAATTTTGCATGGTATAACCGCCATTCATGAAATAGCCGTCTTTAACGTAAATCGTGGAATTCTTGTCCATACTAATTGTAACAGTAGAATTCTTTCCATTTAATACGCCAACGTGACCGCCGCCGTCAATAAGCAGCGTTCCGCCTGTTCCATAAATGGTAACGTCAGCGTTTGCAGCGCCAGTACAAATTGCATTATTATCGGCATGCGTAACCGATGTGGTTCTATCGTTATAAAATTCCAGAGTACCGCCGTTGACGTTAAATGTCAGCGGAGAAGTATTTTGGGGAGTAGTATTGTAATACGTCAGCGTCGAGCCAGTTTCAACGTCAATGACTGAAGACGCCAGTTTCCCGCTGCCGCTGAGTTTAAGCGTTCCCGCTGAAACGGTCGTTTTGCCGGTGTACGTGTTGGCGCCAGTCAGTTCCAGAGTTCCTGCGCCGGTTTTTGTAACGCCGCCAGCCCCGGAAAGAACGCCGCTCCACGTAATCGTTTTTCCTTCAGCAGGAGCGAATGTAACTGCGTCAGATGAAATTGTCGCGTTCAAAGCGGATGACCAGCTCGAACCGTTGGTTCCGAACGTTCCGCCGGAAAGAGCGATTGAGTAAGCGCCGTCAGAAGACGCAATTCCTCCTTCTCCAACGTTGATCGTTCCAGACGACATGTTGAGATTGCCGGTATTGGTAAGCGTAATCTTCTTAGCGTTGAGTACGCCGTTGCCGCCGTCCTCGCCGTTTTTGGCAACATTAAGCGTTCCGCCGTACTGAATCGCAAACGTATCCGCTGCGTTGACCGTTCCGGAATACAGGTTGAAGACGTTGGCAACGCTCCTAGGAGTCCACTGGGTACCTGTTCCATCATCATATAATCCAACAGCAAATGAATTGCCTGCCTTGTTGAAGTTGGCAGTTCCGCCGGTCATGTTAAAGGCGTTAAAGCCAGAATCTTTAGAGCACCACAAACCCGCGTCGGCTGTGGTCGTGAGAGTTCCGCCGGAAAGGTTGTACGTTCCGTTTCCAGTGCCCCAGCCAAAGACAAGCGATTTCTTAAAGGTTGCGCTTCCGCCAGACTGGTTAATAACTCCGTTAGCTGTTACGCCAATATAGGAAATGTTGTCAATAGTCGCAGTTCCGCCCTGGATATTCATGATCGCAGACGCGCTGCTCATTCGGAATTGACCGCTTCCGGCAAGATTAAACGTACCGCCGTCATTAAGCGTGATCGTATTGTTATTTACAAAATTGGCGCCGGAAGTGTAGTCAAACGTCCCGGAAATAGTCATGCCTGTCTGATTATATGTTCCGCCATCGACGGTCAATGTACCGCCAGCATTAATGACTGTATTGTTCTGAACGGTAAGCGTTCCTTTGCTCAGAACGGAAATGAATTTATCTGAATCAATCGTAAGTTTTGAGTTACTGTTACGAGTAACCGATACCGTACCATTATCGCCGCCGATTGTCAGGCTTTTGACCCCGTCGCCAAGATGGCTGTAGTCAAAAGAAACGGTTGAACCGTCTGCTTGGACGAACGTGGAAATCACGTCGGAAGCGGAAGACAGCGGGACAGGCGCGTCGGAACCATCGCTTAATTGCCACATAGTTTGTGTAAAGTAATTACCGGATCCGCCCTTCCAGTAATAATCATAATTCTCCGCCTGAACGGAAATCGTGACGGAAAGCAGGGCTGCGAAAACCGCAGCGAAAATGGTCGTTCGTTTTGCCATTTGGGGTATCTCCAATATATTTATGGTTATGGTATAAATTACCAAATATAATTCTACTTAATATAAATTATAACCTGTTTTGGGGAATTCATGGACAAACTAACTAAAGATTTTTAAAAAATAAGAAAAAAATTGGGATTTGATGTCAAAATAAAGAGCTTAGGCGAAGTGCATAGAGAAAACGGTTCGGCGACAAGGAGTGCGACGGCTTGCCGTCGCTTTTAATAGAAAAGAGTTGAGAATTTCCAGAAATGATATTCGTGCCAACAACGTATGAATTGTTATTGATTATTGTTCCCCGCGTTATTGGCACGAATATTATTTATCGAGTTTAGCGGCGTTTCCGGCTATGAAAGCGACGGCAAGCCGTCGCACTCCAAAACGCAACGCCAAGCGCCAGCAGAGCCCACGTTGACGGTTCCGGAACGGCGTTGGCGTCAACGGAGGCGAAAATGGAATAACCATCCGTCGTGAAGTTCCAGATATACGCATCTTCTGGCGTCAGGAACGACGCCCAGTAATCAACGTCGGCGTATTGACCTTCCAGTCCGTTCGGATCGTTGAAAAGCGTTAAGGTCGCGCCGGGCTGAAGGGACGTAAAGACGTATTCAATAATCGCGTCGTCGGCAATATTGAACGTATTGGCGATGAGCGTATCCATTCCGGACGCGTCCTGTTCCATCAACAGCGTTGCGCCGCTGCCAAGAGTGAATACGTCCGTTGTCAACGTCCCGACGGAATTGCCGGGCGAGAAGACTGCCGGACCGGAAACATTAATCGTGCCATTGTAAAGACCTTTAACGTCTGCACGCCCAGCTTGAACGAGGATGTTTCCGAATTCAAGACTTTCGTCAGCGCCTTCGTTGTTGATTCGCAGCGTTCCGTTTCCGGTTTTGACAACGGTAGCCGCGCCGGAAATCGCGCCGGTTTGTTTGACGGCGCCGTCGTCAACAATGAATTCCAGCGTCGCGCCGTCAGCGACGGTTGCAGGACCCGTTCCAATCGTACCAGCTCCGGAAACGACGAGCTTGCCTGCTTCAACTATCGTACCGCTGTCGTACGTATTGTTAGCCGTAACGGTCAAAACGCCATCTCCCAGTTTTTTAAGAGCGCAGCTTCCGCTTCCGACGTAGATAACGCCGGTCATGTCAAGCTGAGAATTTGCCGCCGTGTTGATATCCAACGTTCCAGTCGTACGCAGATTGATTTGCGACGAAATCGTCGAAACAGTTGGATTTTCCGGCGTTGCGCCGTCAAGCGCGTAGGAATTAAATTTAACTCCTGTATTTAAGACGTCAAACGTACCGCCGCTGGAAGACGACGCAGTTCCGCCGTACAAGTGCAGCTCTGTATTATTAAGGGTTTCGTTGCCATTGGAATTGTCCATCGTTCCGTAAATTTTCAGAACAGTGGTATTGCCGCCAAACCCGAGCGAATCGTGCGCAGCGCACAATAACGTCGCCCCGTCGGCAATGGTAACATCGCCAGTAAATCGTTTATCGCCGCCAAAACCATTCGACAACCCTAACGTTCCAGAGGAAACCGTTGTACCTCCATCGCAACCAATAGAGCCGGTAAGCGTCAACGTTTTATCGCCGGTTTTGATAACCTCTCCAGTTCCGGTAACGCTTGGGCTGAAGGTTTTGTCAGTATTGCATGCAAATTCCAAAGTCGCGTTATTGACAACAGCTCCGGTTCCTAACGAACCCTCGCCGGACAGAATAACTTTTCCTCCTTTAATAGTAGTACCGTAGCCATAAGTACTGTTTGCAGTGAGTTCCAGATCGCCTTCGCCATCTTTGATCAAAGCAGTTCCGCCAGAACCGTTACTAATGTTTGCGGAAATAGTCAGCTTCGCGCCGCTGGCGACGTCAAACAAGCCTGCCGTATCTTCCCCGACATAGGTCGTTCCGTCAAGGTTTCGCAGCACAAAACGAGTTGCAGTAATCTTGTTTGCAGTTCCAGCTGTTACATGAATGGCGTTGTCAAAAATGAAGTTGCCGACGTCGTTATTGCCGTTTCCTTCAGCGAAAATATTGCCGTTATTCATGTAAATAGGGTTATTGACAGTAATATGAGCGTTGGTTGAATCGTTAGCAAACGTACCGCCGTTTTCCAGGTAAATCGCGCCGATTGCGCCCGTTTTATAGCCTAAAATATCGCCGTTGCCAGCCAGAACCGCGTTTGCGCCTTCGACATAAACTTTGGCGCCAGGCGCTAAAGCTGCCGTACCGCCGGTATAATTCAGTTTTAACGTCCCGTTTTTAACCGTGGTGTCGCCGGCATACGTATTTTTATTAGAAAGAATCAGAGCGCCTGCGCCGTCTTTAATCAATCCGCCAGAGCCGGAAAGAACGCCGGATAACGTGATTGAGTAGCCATCTTCCGGCTTGAACGTAACGCGATCGGTTCCCGTTCCGGTGAGTTCCATTTTAAGGTTGGACGACCAGTCGCCTTTGTTCGCCGTCAGGGAAGAAGCCCCGGCGGTGATGGTTCCCTTTTCCAGTTGAACCGTGTATCGACCGTCTTCGGCTCTCGTTGCCATGATGCCGCCGGTTCCGACGTTGAGCGTTCCGCCCGTCATGACGTAGGTTCCCGTCTGTTCGTTGTCGCGAGCGTTGAGGTTAAGACGCCCGGTGTTGATCGTTCCTCCAGACTGATTGAGAGTCGCAGAGCTGTCTACAGCCAACCAAAAACCGGACTGTCCTTCTGATGCATTGTAATTGGGTACGTTAAGCGTTCCGCCGGTCATATTATATGTTATAGTAGCGTTTCGATAATGTCCCAGAGCCAAAGATCCATTGACGGTAAATGTCCCGCCGGATTGGTTGATTGTAAAAGTGCAGCTGTTAGAAGCTTGAGTAAAAAAGGCGTTATTGCTCACGGTAACTTTGGCGTTGTCTTGAATATTGAGCGTTCCTCCATGGTAAGCATACAGATAGGTAAGCGAAACGTCGCTGTTTCCCTTGAACGTTACCGAACCGGCAGCGCCTTGAGTATTGGCTGCTCGAACGCCAATTTTCATGGTTCCAATCGTGGTTTTACCGCCGCTGAATTCTATCAAAGAACCCGAGCGAAGGATGTTTAAAGTATCAAACGTCGATGTTCCGCCTGTTTGATACAGTTTGCCAGTACCATCCCAGCCAACGTTCATAATGTTTGCTGCGCTGAACGAACCGGAATTGATATTGAGTACGCCTACGTGATTTGCCCAGTGTCCAAGACGATGATCGTCGCCGCTAAATGCAGCCGTTCCGCCGTCTACGGTAAATGTGTAAGTAGCGTTTCCGTTAGCTTGACGGAGAACTAATTGCGTTCCTTGCACATTGCCGCCGGCTTGGACATTTACCGTTCCGCCCGCCATGTCAAAATACCCGCAATTAACGGGTCCCTGAATATTCCAGGTTCCGGTATTGGTTTTATTGATTCGATAAACGCTTTCCGCATTTGGACCGCCAATAGATCCCGTAGTCGTGAACGTGTACGAACCTGTAACGTCAACAGACATTTCTGCGGTCTGAGTAATGTCTCCAATAAAGCTGTTGTTTCCGCCCGCTGACTGGAAGGTTCCGCCGTTGGCGTAGATGTGTCCGGGAACGTTTTGAAGGGCCCAGATTTGCAGCGTTCCAGCATTGAGATCAACGCCGTTAATTGCATTGAGCGAGTTAGCGTTGTTTTGACCGATAACAGTGCCAGCGCCTACAACAATCTTTCCCACGGCTGACGAATCGTTCATGAACAGCAGCTGTCCGCCGCCGACTTTGGTAATCGTATACGGGGCGTCCGCGGTAATCGCCGCTGTCATTTCCACTCGGTTGGAGTTGTTAATAGTGGAATCACCAAGGATGGTCATCGTTCCCTGAACAAAGCCTTTTCCCGTACCCGAACTGACAATCGCGTTCGTCTCGCCGTCGTCTGCAATTTGAGGATCCGTAATCGTGTTATTCATGTCATTCAAAATGTACGTATCAGCGTTCGCGAACTGAACTGACGTCAACGCCAACGCGATAAACAGGGCATAATATCGAATTTTCATAGTTTCCTCTAACATGGGAAAAAAACTTAGTATTTAGTAACCTCGATTTTGGAATATTTTAAAATATTTCATTATAATATTATACACTAAAAAGACGATTTTGAAAAACAATTTAGCATTTTTTTAATAAATTGTCTGCAGTTGTCAAAATAAATAGTTTAGCAAAGATAGGTTGCCTTCACTAAAGCAGTATAATAGAAATGCAAGTCGTTATTTCCAAATAGCTTTTACCAAATGACGTTTACAATAATTCAAAATTTCCAATGACATTACATTTGTCTATTTTTGCAAGATTTCATAATATTTCAATATTTTTTCGTTCAGCGCTTGTCATTGTCAAAAATTTGGTGTATAATTATATATACATAGAAGTATAATTTCTCGTTTTGCGGTTCTGGGACATTCCGGCGCAAAACGACGTTTAAATAACCGTTATCCAGTTTTATCCACAAATGGCTAATACTCGAAAGACTAATATCCAGTCCCTTTCCAGCGCGATAGTTCGCGGCGGGGTTGTTCTGTTTACTGCGTTCATTGCTGTGTTGAGTTTGACTTCAAACGTTTTGGCAGACGCCATCTATCAGACGCAGTCGATGCCGGGCGGAAAGTCCTGGGCGGATTCGGCATACTGGTCTGGCGCAGTTCCCACAACGTCAACCGCCAATGACTATTATGTTGGTCAGGGAATTACAGACAGCAATATCGTTTTCCGAACGAAAGATCTAAATACCACTAACAGCTCCGATACGTTCCCCGCCGGCAACACGCTTTGGATGGGCTACAATACAGACGGAACCTTTAGTTCCGCTCAAGGGCAAATCGGGTTGAAGGCCTGGAACTTTACCGTTAACAACTTGCAGTTGGGGAACTCGCTGATTAATCAGGCGATGAATACTGGAACAATCAACCTCAAAGGCTCGATGGCGGTCAACGGAACCGTTGTCTTTCAGTTCGGCGGCAAAACCGATCGAATGATTAACGTTCAAAGCGCGATTTCCGGCGCCGGCGAAATCACTCTCGTTCAGAACGCTAATAACGACAACCTCATAATTTCCAGCGCCAACAACGCTTTTACCGGGACGTTAAACGTAGCTCAAAATTCCAGCGTCAACCTCACCGGCGCCAACGCGATGAAAAACGCGACAAGCGTTATTCTCAACTCCGGCTCGTCGCTCAAGCTGTCCGCGTCTGAAATGTTTGTTCAAAACTCTATTACCGGCAGCGGAACCTTGAAAATTGCGGCTGATCAAAGCAGTTCTGCTAATGAAACGGCGTTATACGGGATTTCAGATTCCTTTACAGGAACGATTAACGTAACCAATTCCGCCAGAGGGTATTATTCAAAACCGTTGTCGGAAAACGTTAAACTGGTTATTGACGACGGCGCGCAGTTTTCGATTTTTAATACGACTGGCGTTGAGATTGCCTCTGATATTTCGCTTACCGGCTACGGTAAAAAGATTCAATCAGCCAACGCAGGCGGGTTGGTATTCCATGAATTGCATGAGTCGGTCTCGGTAACAGGCAAAATTACTCTCGGCGCCAACTCCATGATTGGCGTGTACTCCCGGGTTGATAACGCTCAGCTTGTCGGCGATATTGAGACGAACGGTTATCTGCTGGAATTCCGTCAGACCCGCGATGCAACCGACACAGCTACAATTACCGTATTAGGAGACGTTCTGTCGTCCGGCGGGTCTTTAGGCAGACTTAGACTGGCGCACGACACCGGTTCTAAAATGACAACATATTTACGCATTGGCGACGCAACCGCCGCCGATGAAAACGCTCCAACCGTTCAGACAATCAACGCCAGCGTTATCAACAAAAACAAGAACGAGATTATCTTCCAGCCGGGAGCGAATCGAACTGTTACTGTTGCGGGAACGTTGAGCAACGACAACAGCGGAGGCTTTACAAAGGGCTATATTAAAGAAGGCGTGGGAACGCTCGTTCTCAACGGCGCACTTTCAACCCAGATGACCGTCAACGGCGGCGCCGTTCAACTCAAAGACGCGGGCGTTCAGGGAACCGGCTCGATTGCTCTCAATGCAGGCGTTTTGGAACTGAACGTTTCAGACGGTCTTACTGAGACGTTCGGCAATGCGCTTACCGGCTCGGGCGCTCTTCTCAAAACCGGACTGGGCAAGGCGACTGTTACGTCGTCTAACACCGGGTTCTCCGGCGCGACAACGGTTTCCGAGGGGACGCTGGCGATGACCAACGTCAATGGAATTGGAACCGGCGCGGCAACGGTCGAATCCGGCGCGACGCTGGAAATGGCGACGGGCGCGTCCGAGACGTGGAATTGGGCTGGCGGCGCAATCAGCGGGGCAGGAACGCTCAAGGTTTCCGGCGGCGGCGCGTTCAACATTCCTGTTACAAAATTGGCGATTGATACAAACGGCGCTCTGGTTGCCGACGGTTCTTCGTTGACAATCAACAACCTCAACGGCGGCACGTTTACCGGGAAGTACATCGATATCAACAACGGCGGGTCTGTTACAATCGATCCCAGCGCCAACGACAAGGCGTTGTGGCTGTCGAATCAAACAGAAATTACGTTTGACGCAGTCGGCGGCGGATCCTTCAATACAGGCAATCGTTCAGACAACATCCTGAATCTGGTCAACAATTCCGCAACGACGTTTACTACCAACGGCGGCGCGACAAACTACGTTACCGGTTCAAACGGATTTAATCTTCACAACGCTGGCATCACCTTTAACGTCGCGCCGGGAACGTCTGACGACGGCGTTGACCTGGTCGTGTCCGCCAAACTGTGGAACTCCAAAGGACACGGAATTACCAAAAACGGCGACGGTACGATGAAAATCACCGGCGCGGCTGACAACGCCAACAACTACACCGGCGCGACAACTATCAACGCCGGTCAGCTCATTCTCAGCGGAGACGGACGCCTGGGTTCCGGCGCCGGCGCGGTTTCTATCGCTCAGGGCGCAACGCTGACCTTTGCGGACGACCTGGCGTGGGATACGATGAGCAACGCGGTTTCCGGCGCTGGCAAGATCGTCAAACAGGGAACCAACACCGTCAACCTCGACGGCGCGTTTTCGTTCTCCGGCGACGTCGCTGTCAACGACGGGACGCTTTCCGTCTTGATGGGCGCCAATACAAAACAGATTAACGTCAACAAGATTTCCGGCGCTGGCGACTTGGAACTGAGGATTTCCAACAGCGCAGGCAACATTCAATTCCCCAACCTCACTCCGGACAATTTCACCGGCAAGATTTCGCTGGTTAACAACAGCTGCACCGACACCAGCAAGGTCTATACAAACCGACGCGATTTCGACGGCGTTACCTTTGAGATCAACCCGGGCACAACCGTTTACGTTGAATACGCCGAATTAAAGGCGAAAGTTCTTCTTGCCGGCGACGGCAACAAAGAGGGCTACGGCGCTCTGCGAATCAACGACAACATGTCCGGCGACCTCGTCGTTACAGCAGACGGTTTGCTGGGAATCAACGGCTCCCGCACCGTTTCCAGCGACATTACTTCCGGGGCGGACAGCGGCGTTGTAACGTTGAAAATTCAGGCGAACACAAACAACACGTCTCATACGTTCAGCGGCGACCTTTCAGACGGCGAAACCTCTCAGCTGGGCGTTTCTATTGTCAAAAAGCAAAACGGGACGTTTACCTTTACCGGCGACTTGTCCTATACCGGTCCGACCAGCATTGCCGACGGTCAGACGATGGTTCTGTCCGGCGCCGACGCGAACCTGGCGACGTCCAGCGACGTTGCCGTCAACGGAACTCTTGACTTCGCGGGCTATACTGGTACTGGCGATAACGTCATGACGCTCAATAATATTACCGGCTCTGGAACGGTTACTGGAACCGGCAAAGACTTGGTTCTCTATAACGACGAAGATTCACA
This sequence comes from Thermoguttaceae bacterium, assembly GCA_017407125.1. GTDB lineage: Bacteria > Planctomycetota > Planctomycetia > Pirellulales > Thermoguttaceae > RUG11551. The sequence continues at coordinate 931 of JAFQXE010000029.1, read as the reverse complement.
ATTCACCGGTACGATTACAGCGCAAAACATTGAGGTAACCGGGGCTGGTACGCTGAAGTTTGCCAACGAATCCGGGAGCTCTGTCAACGCGCTGAGTTTTACTGTCGCTAACGATCGCTTTGATTTGAAAGGCGCTATGACTGGCGACCTTATCATCGAACCCGGCTGCAGCTTCTCGCCCGGCAATTCAGTTGGAACGGCGGACGTAACCGGCAACGTCCTTGTTAAGGACGGAGGCAAGATCATCTTTGAATTCTCGCCAATCAACGGTAACGATTACGACGTTTTGACAATTGTCAACGATCAGACTGTTGCTCCAGACTTTACGTTTACCGCCAATCCGTCTACGATTGAACTGTTCTTTGAAGGCGACGATGCCTCTCTCTGGGCGGCGGCTTTAGAAAGCGACCCGAGCGCTGGATACTTGCTGGTTTCCGATGAAGGATTTTCTGCCGGCGATTACTCGTACTGGCTGACGAACGATTATGGCCTGTTCGGACTGGAAGGCAGAGAGGGCGGCTTGTATTTAATCGCAGCGGCTGAACCGGGACCGGGACCAGAACCCGGCTCCGGCGTTCCGGAACCGTCGACGTGGGCGCTTTTAGCTCTGGGCGTTGCGGGGTTGATGTACTGGCGAAAGAGAAAGTAATAAGTGTAACATTTCGGAGTGCGGGAGCAAAGCTCCCGCTTTTTTCTTGACGGCTTTAGCCGTCAAGCGGCGAGGTTTCTGTAGCGAGCTGCGCTCGCCGGTTTGAACGATTCTAATTAGAAAAAAGCGAGAGTTCCGCTTCGCTTCCCTCTCGCACTTGTATAATGATATCCAATAAAAATTATTGTATTAGTTCTGTTCTTGAGGTAAAATAGATTTTATCGTTGGAGCTTCTTTTATTTTCTGCAGAATATATTCTGCAGAAAATAAAAGAAAACGCAT
>JAFQXE010000028.1 GCA_017407125.1 Thermoguttaceae bacterium | reverse complement strand
TTGAGGATATTGAATTCTGCGGGAGTCAAATTGTCAATAGAGTTATTGGACATGGCAAGTGGTTCCTTTCTTGAGTATAAAGAAATTCTTGCCAAGTATACTCAATTTTTCTAATTTCGCAACCCTGATTTGAACGCACCCTGAGGAGTCAGGAATGAGGAGTGAGGAGTTGAATCGGCGAGCCGGGAACATTAGTTCCCGGGGTTAGAACTTCGCAACAGTTCTATGCGGGCGCGTCGCCCGCTGTGTGAAACTGTTACACTTGACGCGGATTCCGCTTCAATATGACCGGTATATCGCCGGCGTGTTTCTTAATTGTAATAGTAGTAATATCTGGATATTCTAGGAATCGCCGGCGAGTTCCCAGAACCGCTTACTGTACCGGCGCTGGATTCAATATCCCAGTTCTGTGTTTGACCAGTCGTAAAATTCCTTTGAAGGACGTTATTATTAAACGTTCCTTTTCCTCTGTCGTACACATACACGCCGCTCTGTTTTCCGTCATGGATTTTGCACCCGGTAACGGTCGGATTGCCGGACTCAATTACCTCGATACCCGCAAACTCATTTCGGTAAATCTCGCAGTTATCGAACGTGCCCAGACCGCTGTTGTGAACATACACGCCGCTCTGTTTCCCATCATAGATTTTGCATCCGGTAACTGTGGGATTTCCAGACTCGCATACCGAGATTCCCGCATTCTCGTTTTGATAAATCTCGCATTTATCAAACTTGCCAAGACCGCTTTCGTATACGAATACGCCGTTCGATTTCCCGTCATGGATTTTGCACCCGGTAAAGGTCGGATTGCCTGATTCTTTTACCTCGATACCAGACAACTTGTTTCCGTAAATCTCGCAGTCATTGAAAGTTCCAAGTCCGTTTTGGGTAACGAACACGCCTGATGATTTTTCGTCATGAATTTTGCACCTGGTAACGGTTGGATTTCCGGACTTTTTTACATCGATTCCTCCATCCGCATTTCCGTAAAAATCGCAGTCGCTGAACTTGCCAAGACCGCTATCATGAACGTTCGCGCCAACTGCTTTCCCGTCATAGATTTTACACCCGGTAACGGTCGGATTAGCAGACTCTGTTACCTCGATACCAGCCATTCCGTTTCCGTAAATTTCGCAGTCGTTGAAAGCGCCAAGAGCTTTATTATAAACGAACACTCCGTTCTGCCCACAATTTTTAAAAACGCTGGATTCCACTTGCGGGTTGGCTCTTTCTCCGTGAACGTACATTCCTACCGCCTTGCGGGAGGTAACGATGCAACGGAAGAGTTTCGGCGTTCCGCCGGTTATGTCAAAGCCGCCGCATTTTTCCGCGCCGCTGCTGGCGGTCAGGTTTTGGAACGACGGACTGCCGTAAGAAATTTTGAAAGCGTCTGAGTACGGACAGTCGATAGCGACGTCTTCCGGCCGTCCGGAGTTGCCTCGGAACGTAACAGGGCGGTTAACTTCAAGCGTAGACGAAAGCTCGTATCTTCCCGGCTGAATTGTGATGATTCCGCCGTCTTCAACATTCCTGTACGCCTCTTCGATGGTCGGGATGTCGTTGGGAACCGTGATGAGTTTCGGATTGAACGCCGGTTTAACGACTACCGGTTTTACATTTAGAAGCCGCTGGGCTGAATCCCGTTCGTTCTTCCAGGATTCAAAGCTCGGACAGAGTTTCAATGCAGCGTCGAACTTTTCGATGGCCAGGGCGTATTTCTCTTCCCTCATCGCCTGGCGCGCCTCTTCAGCAAGGGCTTTGGCTTTTGGAACGTTCAGATTTTCCATCAGCGTGAAGTCCGTAATTGAACCGCTGAAATAGGGACGCTGCGTTTTCTGTTCCGATTTCAGAACTTCCGCCTTGGTATGCGCCGTCGTCCAGGTGCAAACCTCCATCAGCGTGAGCAGACCGTCCTGGTTGGAATCCGCTTCGCCGGACAGAGCGGCGGCAAAGTTTTTGGTGAAGTATCCGTTGCCGCCTCCGCGTTCCTCATAGCTCTTTTCCCCTTCGGCGCAGCTTTGGAACAGCGCGATTCCCGCCGGCGGAGAGGGCACGATCTGCAGCCCCTTGGCGTCGCGGGAAGACGCCGGATCGTTTCGGCACGCGTCAACTACCATCCACTTGAACTTCGCCGGGCATTTGGCAATGTCGTCCATGACTTTTGTAATCGACACGCACGTTCCGTCCAGATCTTCCGTATCGGTATCCACGGGACAGAAATAGACCATTTTACCGTTTTGAGCGCCGTGTCCTGAAAACGCTATGAATACCAAATCAGAGGAGTTGGCGGAGGAAAGGAGATCGGCAAGTTTTTGTTCGATTTTCTTCTTTGTTGGATAATTTCGATACGCGCCGCCTGTAACCAGCATTTGGATGTCGTTCTCTTCAAAGCCGATTTTCATCAGCGCGGTTTTGATCGTGTTCATGTCGTTGACGCAGCAACTGAGCGGCTGAACGCTGTCATAGTCGTCTACGCCGATCAGCAGCGCGAGTTTGCGGGCTTCCGCGTCTGTAGTAAAACAAAAGGACAGGACGAAAATCAGTAATAATAAATAACGACGCATAGCAGTCTCCCGATAATTAAAAGCTAAAGCGGCTGGCGCCGCTGCCGATTTCCAATTTTTACTATTATATCCGTTTTCTTGTCAGAGAAAAGAGGGTGTAATAAAAAATATGGGGTTTCTTCGGACAGTTGGCGCCTGCCAACGTGTCGCAGGTCAGTCCCTTCGGATTTTGGCGAGCCGGGAACGTCAGTTCCCGGAAAGCGACGGCTTGCCGTCGCGAGCAACCGCGTTAGCGGTTGAATATTACTAGCCGTGGGTTTTAACCCACGGAAAAAATCAGACAAAAAAGAAACATCGCCAAATACGCTTTTTATGTCGTCCTCCGAAGGGGGGACGACAGAAAAAGATACTGAAGCGATTAGGTCGCCTCTGCACCCTTTTTCTATTTCCGATTCCTGAAAAATGGGCTTAAATTGAAGAATAGTTCTTGGAGCTGTTTCTGAAGCTGTTCTTTCGGGATGTTGGCGTTGTCAAGACTTCGGAGCAGTTCTTCCTGGTTCGGCTGTCCGAGCGTAAGACGGTACATCGACAGAACCTTGATAATCCAGTTGTACTTGTCCTGGTCTTTGCTGCAAGGATACATCGGGACGATGCGTTCAATGGGATATTTGAACTCAAAGTCTTCCGGCAGAATCCAATAGGGAACCATGCCGCCGGTTTTGTTATTGTCTTCTGAAGCGATTTTTTCAACGAGCGTTTTCCAATAATCCTGTATTGGGATTCCTGTCGCGTAATCGCTGTTGGCTAACGACTGCCGAATTGCCAGGGATAAGAATCTATTGATTCGCCCTTCGCGCTGTTCGAGGTCGATTGGATTGCTGGGCAGATTCCAGTGTATAATCTTTCGGCAATAGGAATGGAAATCCAGCCCTTCCTGACCAATTGACGTCGACGCCAGAACAAACGGTCTGAAGGGGGAATTAAACGCGTTGCGTAAAACCGAATCGTCCTTTGCTGTCGTGAATCGGCAGGCAAAACCAGTGCGGATTCTGAAGTTTTCTTTGTCTTTCCCTGTTTGTAAAAAAGCGTTTTTCGTTCCTGTCTCAATACTGTCAGAAGAAACAATCGAGCAGGTATAACCGTCATTTGTATTAATTTGAGAATTGTCCTGATTTCCCTCCTCCGGATAACCAGTATTCTGCTTATTCTGACTCTTCCTGAAAAATAGTTGACAGAAATCTGTAAGAGGACGCTTGAATGCGAATTCATCCAAAACCGCCTGCAGATTCCCCTCGGCGCAATACTGGACAACGTGCTGATAATACGGCGTTTTATTATCAGCGTCATAGACAATGTCTATGATTGTTTGAGAATCGATTTTGGCAAACAAGGACACAATGGACGTTGCAATTTTCTTTGCTATGTTCAAACAGGAGTCTTTGTCGTCCTCATCTTGCTCGTCGTCCTCGTCATCCTCGTCGTCTTGAACCGCTTCCTCGTCTTCTATATCCTCGTCGTCGTATTCTTCCTCTTCCTCCTCCTCATCATCATCTTCGTCCTCGTCGTTTTTGTCGTCAACAACGTCTTGCTCGTCGTCGCCGTCTTGATCCTCTTCGTCGAATTCTTCGTCTTCGTCCTCGTCGTCGTCATCATCATTGTTTTTCACGGATAACAACTCATCAAAATCATTGCGTTTCCAATTTTGATCGAGAGTTCGAAGCGCGCAAACAGCAGGCGAGGCTATCGCAAGCCATGCCAATACAGAAGCCGTATTTTGTGGAAAAACATAATCCTCGGGAAAAACAGATGCGTCTTCCTCGTCGTCTGTGTTGCCATCACGAATTCCCAGTATATCAAGCTTTTCCAGAATATCGCGATATTTTTGCGGCGTTCCTTTTGCAGGGCTTTTTTGACTCTTAAAATAATCTTTCAGATCATCCTTGATTTTATCTTCTACTTTTGCGTAGAGTTCGTCCAGCGTAATATCCTCACCTTTATCCTGAATATATTCCTGAGCGATTTCCCGGATGTCAATGGAAGCAAGATATTCTGATGGATAGGTTAACAGTTTACGATTCGCAGGAGTTAAACGGGAGTGTATATTTTTTGTAAAATAGTAGATCTTGTTGCGGCGTTTTTCCAATTTGTTAAAGACGGTGTAAATTCTGCGTTCAGATTCGTATGAAACTAAAGCGGCAGTCATTTTGGGAACCATGTTCCAATGCGAAAAGAGAAGCGCCTTTGAGAAGCCCGCGTTTTCAGTATAGGCTTTCCGCAGCAGATCCTTCTGATTGGTCTTGCCTGATGTTTTGTTATATGGCGTTTTGTAATACGGACGACTGGCTGGAACCCACAACAGATATTCTGTATGCTTGTCCTTTGGAAACATAATATCAATCAGCTGCTGCAGCCGCGCATTGTTAGCGGGGAGTTTACCGAAAGCGTTAATAATTTTTGGGTCGATAAACGACGTGTGGTCGTTCTTGTCAACCAACTTTTTTCTGTCTGCTTTTTTCACATTACCCTTGATCCATCTAAATAACTCATTGTAGTCGACGTATCCATCCGGATCTAGGGTTTTTCTTTTACCATTCGGCTTCTTTCTTTTGACTACTTGCCCCATAAACGACATCAGGTATGGGCAAGATTTGGCAAAATCGACAGGAAGCGTCATTTGATAACCGGCTTTCTCAGCGATTGCATGAACATTAATCCAGGAAAGAACGTCCCCTTTGCTGATATCGACGCATTTTACAAGATCGTTTGAAATGAAGGAACTGTTGGATGAATCGGATTCGTTTTGCGGATCCATCCCATGGAACCGTTCCGTTCGGCATAGTATTTTTTTCAGCTTGTCCTCGACAGCTTTTTTGTGTTTTTTTGCTTTCGAAAAGACTGATTCGTCAGAAGGATTATGACAGAACTCCTTCTGCGCCTTGGAGTGTTCTTCCCATTTATCGTCAAATTCTTTACAATGTTTTTTCTTGCCTAAAAGATAATGAATCAACTTTTTGAATTCTTTAGAACTGCTATTAGAACTGTCATTTTCTTCTTCTGCGGCTGTGTAATACGGTTTATATGGAGTGGCAGACATTAGCAAGATTTTTCTGTTATTCGTGGAATGAAGAAGTTTATCGATCAAATCTTGTATAACAGGGTCTTTGCGCACCTGGTCGTCGGATTCGCCGGTTGAAATCAAATAATTATAGCGCTGGAATTCGTCCAGAATAACCAAATCCGGTTTAAGACAATCGGAGTTAAGACAATCGGAGCCAATTTTTGCAAATATGCGGCGCAGATGTAAAATTACGTTTGCACGCATTGTATTATCCAGTTCGGGTTTTTTGTTGAACAGATAATCAAAAAAGTCTTTGAATGTCGGTCTGTCTTCCCAGTCCAGTTTCGAGGTTACGTCTGTATAATTATTCAGTTTAATCTTATTATCCTTCAGGTATTCTTCATACAGGTAATTTAAAAACTTCGAGATTGCTGGAGGAAAATTCTTCTTATCATAGCCTCTAATTAAACCATCAAAATTTTGGGGATCGTTTAATTCTTCTTTGACGCGATCCTTAAGACTTTGATTTAAAAGCTCATTGCTATCTTTACATTTTTTCCTTAAAAGCTCATAGTAGTTTTGCTCGACTTCATCGAATCTGGATTTATATTTATTTTTATCTGCAGTCCAGTTACTATGGTCGGGTTTGCCAAGATTTAATAATTCATTTAGCTTTTTAATTCTGACGTCTTTGGGGGTTAGCTTTTGAAATGACGGGTAACAGACAAGGTATTTTTCGAGAATACAGCATATTAACGCTCGTTCTTCCCTTCTTCCCTTTTTTTGACTCATGTTAAACGACGTCTCCGGAGTCATAGCGATAAAAACAACCTTATCGTCATTTTCAGCGTTTTGCGATTGCTCAGCGTTGTGCGATTGATTAGCGTTGTCTAATTGCTCAGCAATACGCAAATGAATCATGGAAAGACGGTTTTCAAAGATGTGCAATGCGCTGGCGTCGCCCGTCAGCTTTGTTACATTTTGATTCGCAATTGATTGATTGGAACAGAAATACACTATCTTTTTATACCCGCTTTGTTTCATCAGTTTAATCACATGCTTGGCGACGATGGTTTTCCCCAATCCGACTTCGTCTGCAAGAAGAACGCGGTTCTGACCTTTCTGGAAGCGGTTCTTTCCCTTCTGGAACATCTCGACAATACAGTTGGCGGTTTTATCCTGAAAGACGGTGGCGGGGATCTCGTTTTCTTTTTGGCTCATGGTATTATGTTAATGTGATGACGGCTGATTGTTGACTTATAAAAAAAGATTGGATTACTCGTTGGATTCTGGCTTAATCGCAGAACAAAAAACATTAATCATGTCTTTGAATTCAGACGGCGCCTCTTTGAAGCTGGCGATGTCGCTTTTAAGTTCATTGAATCTTTCCGGGTTTTCAATTGCAAGTTGTAACAACTTTTCATAATACCCAGGGGAAAACGCAGCTTGGGAGCGCGGCGGCTGTTTTTGATCGGAGCTATGGCTGTTTCGCGAAGTCTTTGACAGCGAACTGAGCGGTCGACGAGTCAGAAACATATCGAACCATAAGTTAAAGTTATCTTGGCTGTTGATAATCGAATTCATGACGTCTGCGTCTCTGGATTCAGGAATCCCATCCGTATGAATCTTTTTCACAAACGTTCTGGGAGGAATTCCCATCGAATTATCCTGGGAGATTTCGATAACGTAAAGCTCAGATAATTCCGTTGACTTTAACCCTTCAATACAGGCGCCGGGCTGAAGATCAACTTTTCGTTCCGGTTTTCCATTTGCCGCTATTGTTATGCCGGCTCCATTAAAATACGAGTCAATTTCTTCAAAGGAAACCCTGTATTCGTTTTCGGAAGTCGCTTCAACGCGGGCTTTAATGTTGTCGATATGATTTCGAAACCTCTGAAACGCTTCATAGTTTTCTTCTTTTGGATTGTCGTTTTCTTGAAGGTCTTCTTTTTTAATCCATTCAAAAGGCGAGCTTTCGCTATCAGTTATAAGGTGTAACAGCGCGCAATGACTGTAATAATCCGGAGTATCCGTTTGCCGTCGATATTTCAATCGGACCAGAAATTCGACATTATTATAAAATGAGTTATGAGTTGCGTTTGCGGAACCGGTATAAAAATAGACGTCGCTGCCTGTTCCAACAAAGTACATTTTAGCGTGAATGTCGCCCTGGGTTACAGACTTGACGGCATCTTTTGGGTTTGTGTCAGTCTCTGGCGAGTTGTTTGTTTGGGCGTTATCTTCCTTATATGAATCCTCAAAAGTGGATTTGACGCAAAAGCAGTATTCAACATTGTCTAATATGCCTGGAGTAAGAGACTCTCTTCGCGTCAACAAAGTGGAGCCATATTTAGTATAATCTTCGGTTCCGCCTGGTTTGACATTATTGACCAGTTTTGCGACAATGTCGCCTGTAAGAAAAGGCGATACGCAAATAATCCAATTTTTTTTAACAGGGGCGTCGTTTTCAGATTGGCTTCCCAGAAGAAATTTCAGCTTTTCGTCCTCGTCTTTATGTCCAATTCCAATTGGAATGAATTTACATTCCTGAAAATTGCAGGTGCGTTGTTTGTATCTGGTTTTTTTAGATTTGTTAGATTTAATGGGGATTTCGTAATCCAATTCATCGTCATAAGAAAACGGTCCTGCATTTTTAAAAGCGTTTTTGAGTTCATCGAACTTTGTCAGACGGTTATTAAGATTATTCGGTGAATTATCTTTGTTCTGGCTATTTTTCAGGTATTCCAGCATCTCAACTAACGGCTGGTTGTCATACAGTTGTTCGTTTTTTTCATATGTGTACGCTTCCAGAAAAATGCCGAAATCGAGACTTTGATCGAAAGTCAGATTTTTTGTCAGAATCAATAAGCGAACGTAAGGCTGCTTGTCTTTGGAACGCTTTAGCGGCTTATAGTGAAGAAACCACAGCTTGGGATGGAAGATGCCGCCTGATTCCGGCTTGACTTCAAAAATGGCGTTATCCAGAATGCTTGTGAATTTACTAAAACGGGGATGTGCGTTTTTAATTGCACAGTCGCTGCAAAAAAACGCAAGTTTATCGCTCATTCTTCGGATGCCGTTTAATAACGCAACCGGATTATCGGTAGTCGAGTCATTGAATTGAGCGTCCAGCCCTAATGCCAGCATGGTTCCCATTACGGCTTCTAAATCCAGCGAGTACGTGCAGCAAACGCCAAAAGCCAACTCGTAACCATCGGCGGGTTTGAGCCATTCGCTATAAATAACATGAGAATCGTTACTGTATATGTCATACATGTTCTTTACCTTGGTGTATAAAGGCGACGTTGGGTGTATTTATTTGAGTCCTTTGAGAATGTCTTGGATAATTCTGCGAGCAGCGTTTGCGCGATAGTCTAACTTGCTCGACGGTTTATATTTGTTCTCCTTGCCAATTTTTGCTCGGACGCCTTTAAGCGTTTTCTCTCTCTGCCGTATCAGTTCTTCAAGCGCTTTTTGGTTATTATGAAGCGCGTATTCCCTGGCATTTTTAAGGAATTGTTTTGTACTTTCATCAGCGCCTGAGCTGCCAAGGATATCGTCAAGAGGAACGTTTGTCCATTCCTGCTTGTTGTTGAGCCAGTCTAAATAATTCTTTTTGTCTGCTTCATCCTTTGTAACCAGATAGGCGTAAGCCAGCTGGCAACCGTAATAGAAGTTACGGAACTGTAACGCCCAATCGTACGTTTTTTTGATTTCAGGATTATGATTGATAATATTGGGGGAAATTTCGGACAAGTCGTTGAACGTATATTTCTCACGTAAGTCAATTTCCGAAGGATGATTTTTGTAATATTTAAGAATCAAGGTCAAAAGTGAGTTTTGACAGGATTTAGTAATTCTGTTATACAAGAAATTCGCTTCATTTTTGGACAACGTTTCCATATCAATTTGACTTTCCCAATTTTTAGTCCAGCATCCGGTTTCTGGAAAGAAACTGTCTCTTTCCAGAATTTCGTCGGGTTCATAATCGCCGTCTTTTTTGTGTATGGACTTTTTTTGTTTGTCAATGGCTTTTTTTTGGTCAATGTAGTCGAGCACATTCTGGTAAAAAGAGCTTTCGTCAAGAATAATGCGGTATTTATAAAGCCCTGACCAATAGATGATCAACGGTTTTGGATTAATCGGTTTATTCTGGACTTTGTTTAGAATTCCAATGATTCCCTTTCCACTCCAATTATTAGGATATTTTTCATGTAAAATCTTTACAAGGCTGTCCTGTTGCTTATCAAGCCAGTTTTGCAGTTCTTCAGTAGAATGTGGTTCTTCAGTAGAAGAGAAATTGTTTTTAAGCGCATCTTCAAACATATTTGATAAAAAAATATAATAATGAGCGCGCGTCTGGTTGGTTGTAATCCCGGGGAAGAATTCGTTGGAGAAATAATCTCGAATCTTCCCTATTCCCAGTTCGTCTAACGCGTAGTTTTCTTCTAACGCTTTTAATGCGTTGAAAACACGGTTTCTGTCGTCGCGGTTAAAATGAATCCACCCGAGTTCCATTGTTGTATCCCCTTGCAGCGTCTGAGTTTTTTATGTTGTGAAGCAGCGAGACGGAAAGAATCTCACTGTTTAATTTCAAATTTTTATGTATTATACACGTAATGAAATTATTTACAATCAGGGTATGACAGCCGTTGTCGCACCTGATTATTTTTATATTTTTTTGCGTTGACTATTGACATTTGATTCAATCTGTGCAATAATGATTCCGCGTCGAATAAACCGAGCGAAAAGCATAGCGTTCGCGGTTGACGCCTAACCAATTCTCTCAATCGCTCAAATAGAAAATAATCATGGAAAATACGATAATTAAAGCTTCGGCGGGCACGGGCAAAACGTTTCAACTGGCGAGTCGTTATTTGCTGCTTCTGTTTTCAAAAGACAGTTCAGGAAATAGAATTCGTCCGGAGCATATTCTGGCGACTACGTTTACGAAAAAAGCGGCGGGAGAGATTATGAATCGAATTCTATCCTGGCTTGCGGAAGGGGCTTTGGATAAAGACCGCTGCGCGGAATTGTCGGACAAACTCAGCGCCGCCAAAAAGAAGTCGTTAGTTAAAGATAAGAGTCCTGTTAACCTGGAACTCGGCGAGGTTCAAGAGACGCTTTATGAGGTGATAAAAAACCTCAACCGACTCAACATCAGCACGTTGGACTCTTATTTTAATCAACGCGCGCAGTGCTTTTCACTCGAACTGGAATTGCCATTGAACTGGCAAATTATGGAAGACGCTCAAGACGAAATGTATCGTCAGGCGGTTTTGTCTGAGATTTTTCAAGATAATGAAACGGTCAAGCGTTACACTCAGTTTATCAAAAACAGCGACCTGAAACGATCGGTGTTTGATCAAATGCTGTCTTCTGTTAAGAGCCTGTATTTCTTGTGGCGAGAAGCTCCGATGGAGGCGTGGGACGCTCTTAAAGCGCCTAAAAAGGATATGAATTATAACGGTTTTCAAACGCTGCTTGCTGAAACGCTTGATCGTTTACAGTATTGCATTGGCGATGAAAATAATGAAGATGAGAATGAATCGGAGCAGGAGGAGTCAGGAAAGAAAAAGACCAAAAAGGATATCGATTACTTTAAGAATTTTAATGTTTCAAAGGAAGAACTCTTTGACAACTTTTTGGATTTCTTTGGACATGCGATCGGCAGAAAATGCTATGAGCTTGTCAAGTATCCAGACGATGGCATTCGAATTTCCAAAGTTGACATTACAGACCCGGATACGATTGACTGTCTGATTAAATTGACAAAGCTTGCTGACGCGCAGTTAAAATACGTATGGAAAAAGCAGTCGGACTTTTATCGCGACACGCTGGGACAGTTCCATAAGAGTTATTGGAATCGTAAAAAGATTACCGGTCAGCTGCGATTTGCCGACATCCCCTGGCTTCTCAGTCAGGACGGCTTCGTAAAACGACAGCTGAACGATTCGTTTCGTATGGACAGTTCGATTCGTCATTTGATGTTGGATGAATTTCAGGACACCAGTCTTGATCAATGGCGCGTTTTGAAACCTCTTGCCAGTAAAACGTCAAGCGAGGAAAATTGCTCTTTCTTCTGCGTTGGCGATTCCAAACAGGCGATTTACGGCTGGCGCGGCGGAGAGGCGCAGCTGCTGGTTTCTCTTGGCGAGACGTTCCATATCGATCCGATCAATATGACAAAATCGTTCCGCAGTGGTTCGGCGATTATGCAGGCGGTCAACGATTTGTTTGAAGAGCTTCACAACAACCCGCTTATCGCTAAAAAGCGCGCGCGAAAGAATGAGCCTCAACCGATGCTAGAGGCGGTGAAAGAGTGGCAGACAAATCGTTTTACTCATCATGAAAGCGATGATAAGTGCAAGAATCTGCCGTCTTATGTCGAATTGCGAACCGCGCCGTATCGCGAACCGGCTCCTGGCGAAGACGTCAACAGTCAGGCTGTTAAAGATGAGCGAAACAATACAGACAAGCTTCGAATGATGACCTACGAATATGCCGCTCAGAAGGTGGAGGAACTGTATCCGTTGGCAGAAGCTCGCGGTTTGTCGATTGGCGTTTTGGTTCGAGAGAACGAAGATGGCGCAATTATCGCGGATTGCATCAAGTCAAGAAATCACAATCTGGAATGTTCATTGGAAGGCAACTCTCCGCTGCTGGACTCGTACGAAGTCTGCCAGATTTTGGCGTTAATGAAATGGGTTGATCATCCGGGAGACGTATATTCTTATTACAAGGTTTCTCAGTCTCCGTTGGCTGAAATGTTGGGAATACAGGATCGGTGGATTGACTCAAGAGACGATAAACAACGGATGAAAGTTGTTTTGGAGGACTGTAAAATACTCAACAAAATCCGCAGCGATTTGTATCGCGACGGCTATGGGTTGACCGTTCAGCGCTGGGTGGAAAAGCTTATGCCAGAGGCCGGCGTCCGCAGCCGCAGACGACTGGAAAAGCTCGAGGAATTATCCAACAAGTATGATTCTCAGGGGTCGACCCGGACGGACGATTTTATCAACTATATTAACACCGTTTCGGTTTCAGACTCGTTCCAGGCCAGGGTTCAAATCATGACCTATCACAAGGCCAAGGGATTGGAATTTGACATCGTCGTATTGCCGCAGCTGGACACTCAGCTTGTTACATACAAATCGATTCCTGTCGTTTATGGCCGCAAGGATGCGATTAAACCGCCGGACAGTATTATTACCTACATTAGTGGAGATTATCGTTATTTGCTGCCCCTGGATCAACAGGAATTGTTTACGGTTTCCGAGAAAAAACAGATGCAGGAATCGTTGTGCAATCTTTACGTTGCCATGACCCGGGCAAGACAGGGTTTGTACATGATTCTGCCTCCGCCTAAAACGGGCAAAATGGGAACGCATAAAACATACGAAGACGTTCTGTTGGGAACGCTGGGAAATGTTACAGATAAAAAAACAAAGGAAGAGAATAAGGTTTATTATTCAACTGGAGATGAAAACTGGATTTATAACACTCCGTCAAAAGAACGGGGCCAAACTGCGCTGATGTCTCAACGCGACGCTAAATGCTCTCATGGCGAGCCTGCATTGCCGTCGGAGGGCGAAAAGCTGGAAGTGAGCGCCAACTTTGCGTTTCATGACAGCAAACGGTCTTACGTTCCCCTGCCCGCCTCTGCCTGGACGACGAACGTCAAGCCGTCGTCTTTTGTCAAAGTTGTTACGACGGAAGTCGATAATTTTACTTCAGATTCTTCGCTGTCTCAAAGCGTTCGCGGAACGCTGTTTCATTGCTGGCTGGCGGATATTAAATGGCTGGAAGATTATCGCGTTGACGATCAGCGGCTTATTGATCTGGGAATCGGAATCGGCTTGCAGCAGGAATCGTTTGTGGATTTATTGCCGGCGTTTAAGTCGCTGCTCAAACATCCCAACGTGGTTTCCGCGCTCAAACGTCCGGACGAGTCCTGGGAAGCGCATCAGGAAAAGAACGCAGCCGGGATTCTGGAAGATAAAGGAATCCGGTATCTTGTCAGCGGCGTTATTGACCGTCTGACAGTGCATCGCGGCGCTGACGGGAAGGTTGACAAGGCGATTATTCTCGACTTCAAAACCGTCCGGAAAGGAAGCAATATATCCGACGTTCGCGCCCGGTATGCGGGGCAGATGGACGCCTATCGTCAGATGGTTTCGAAGATGTTTGGCATTTCCGACAGCGTTGTTGAAACGATTCTTTTGGTTCTGGAAGGAAATTTTTAAATAAAAAAGTTGTATAAAAAAACGTCCGATTGGCGCGATTGCCTCTTTTGTGTAATTGTAATAATCGGACTAATCGTTATCTTTTAAACTTTAATAAATTTTTTTGAGCCGGACAAAAAGGTCAAATCGGCACAGGCGTTGAACGACTTTTGAAAAAATCCATTTTCTTGCAGGAGAGAATCGGCTCTTTTTTATTTTCTGAGTTATACTTTAGTAAAAGGATTTTAGGTCTCGGCGTCGAGATGCGGCGTCGATTGTTCTGCAAGGATGCATGTAAATTCACTTTAAACAATTTTAGATGAATTTTCATGCAATACAATTTTCTAACAAACGTTGAGACGATAAAACGGTCAAATCGATCGTTGGCGCAGACTCCCGGTCTTTATCGGTCTGCCGTTGTCGCGATGTTTGCTGTTTTTATCTGTTGTTCAGCGTCGTACGGTCAAATTCAAGAACGCATTGCGCGAACGCCTGTTCGCAGACAGACGGTTCTGCGTCCAACGTTCAATTCTAATTATGACAACTATTTAAATTCTGGAAGGAGTTTAAATGCTGGCTCTCAACCAGTTGAACAGCCTGTTGTCGTCAACCCGTTTGAACGATTTCAGGGGGAAGTCAGCCCGATTGAATCGGATATGATTCAAGACGCCAAGGACAGCCGCTTTGACAGTCATACGCTTTTTGACGCCGCTTTGATTGCTGCCGGCAATACAGACGCAGCCAAGCTGGAAGGGTATAGACAACAATATAATAATCGCGTCTATCATCTGGCGCAGCTTATTCCTCAAAACGCGACGGAATTGCAAAAAGCGCGCATTATTCTGGAATACCTTCACCGCGAGATGTTTCGCGAGTATTTGCTGGAAAGCTCGAACGTTGGGGCGATTTTCGATTCCGGGATTTATAATTGCGTAACAGGCGCGACGCTCTTTAACAGCTTGGCGCGTCAATTTGGCGTGAAAGCCGTTGCGCTTGAACTGCCGGGTCACGCGATGAGCCGCGTTTATCTGTCTGACGGGACGTATTACGACGTCGAAACGACGTGCGCCGTCTGGTTCCAGCTTCAGGATTATCCCGGCAAGCAGGAACAGGTTATCGCCCGGATGTTGGAAGCGGGCGCGGCGTCTCAGGTGGTCGACGCTCCGGTTGTTCGCCGCCCAATCAACGACGTGGAACTCGTCGCGAAATTGTATTACAACCGCGGCGTCGAACTGCTCAACAAGGAGAATTACGCCGGCGCGATGCACTGTAACGCGAAGGCTCTGATTTTGGATTCCAAGTCGGCGACCGCCAAGGGCAACTTTCTGGCGACGCTCAACAACTGGGCGATCAATGAATCCAAAGACGCTCATTACGATTACGCCATGAGGATTCTTCGTCAGGGAATGAAAATAGATCCGAACTATCCGATTTTTAAGAACAATCACGTTCACATTTACCATCAGTGGATAGAGCAGCTTTGCAAGGAATCCCGATTTGAAGAAGCTGTTCAACTGTCGCGCCAGGCGATTTCCGAAGCGCCCAACGAAGAGCATTTCCGGAAGCTGGAAGCGTACGCGCTGATGGGCGTTCAGCGAACCAGAGCCAGCGCTCAGCCCTCTCAACCGGTAACGACGACCGTCGCCTATCCGCACCAGTAGAGCGCGTAGCGACAAGTAGTTAGTATTTAGTGGTAAGTGGTTAGTATTTAGTGGTTAGTAAAGAGTATGAATTCTTACTACTTACCACTTACTACTTACCACTTACCACTATTCCCTATTCCCTTCTCCCTATTCCCTCTATTCTCTATGGCAACCAAACTTCGAATCGGCTGGATTGGAACCGGCGTCATGGGTCGGTCTATGTGTTCTCATCTGCTCAAGGCGGGGTACGAGTGTACAGTCTATAACAGGACGAAAAGCAAGGCGGATTCCCTTTTAGAACAGGGCGCGATTTGGGCGGACTCCCCTGCTCTGGTCGCTCAGGCAAGCGACGTCGTCTTCTCGATTGTCGGGTTTCCCAAAGACGTAGAAGAAGTTCTCCTGGGCGACTCCGGCGCGATTGCCAACATGGACTCCAACGGCGCGAAAATCGTGGTCGATATGACGACCAGCTCCCCGCGTCTGGCGGCGGAAATGGCGGACTTCGGGCGGGATCGCGGCGTTGCCGTTCTCGACGCTCCGGTTTCCGGCGGCGACGTTGGGGCGAGAAATGCCAAACTGTCGATTATGGTCGGCGGGGATGAACAGGCGTTTGAATTCGTCAAGCCGCTGCTGAGCCTGATGGGAACGAACATCGTTCGACACGGCGAGGCGGGAATGGGTCAGCGCTCCAAAATGGTCAACCAGATTCTCATCGCCGGCACGATGTTGGGGCTGGCGGAGGCGTTCCGGTACGCTCGTCATGCGGGCTTGGATATGACAGCCGTCATGCAGTCGGTCGAGTCCGGCGCGGCGGGGTCGTGGAGTTTGTCGAACTACGGCCCGCGAGTTCTCAAAGGCGATTTCGCTCCCGGATTCTATATTGACCATTTCGTCAAGGATTTGGGCTTGGCGCTGGAGGATGCGGAAAGAATGAACATCGACCTGCCAACCGTTGCCTTGGCAAACAGAGAGTACCAAAAAGCGCAGGAACAGGGCTTGGGCAAAAACGGGACCCAGGCGATATGTAAGTTAGAGTAAATATCGGCGTTTTGCCAATCCAAAAGTATTTTTTAACACGAAATACACGAAAAGAACGAAACAAACGAAAGGATTATTTTAAACTCTTGAATTTTTCGTAACTTTCGATTATTTCGTGTTTTTCGTGTTTAAAAAGCAAATGATGATTGGACTTCAATTAGTTAATCGGCGCTGGATATAGTTTTTTTATCAAAATATGTTATAATATAGAAATCGTAAGATTGTTTTACTTGCATAGATGGCTAAGCATTGCTTTAGTCGTCACGCAACTCACGCCGCCTAATAATCAACCCCAAATGATTTTTTCCAGCGAAATATTCCTGTTTTTGTTTCTGCCGATCGTTCTGTTTGTATACTATTGCATTCTGTTTAAATCCAGAACGCTGCAGAACCTGTTTTTGCTGATTATGAGCCTGGTCTTTTACGCCTACGGCGAGCCGTGGTTCGTGTTCGTCATGATGTTGTCGATTATGTGCAACTGGGCGTTTGGACTGCTAATCGACAAATTCCGGGAGAACAAACGCGCGGCGATTGCGATTATCGTTGCAATGCTGGGCGTCAACCTGGGAATTCTCGCCTATTTCAAGTACTGGATGTTTATCTTGGGAAACATCAACTACTTTACTGGCAGTTATATCCCGATTCCCAAAATCATGCTGCCGATCGGGATTTCGTTCTTTACGTTTCAGGCGATTTCCTATGTTATTGACATCTATCGCGGCAAAGGTCAGGCGCAGAAGAACCCGCTCAACGTGGGACTTTATATAGCGTTCTTTCCGCAGCTGATAGCCGGTCCGATTGTTCGTTACGAAACCATCGCCGACCAGATTCACAACCGCAAGTCTACGTTTGACGACTTCTCCGACGGCGTGTGCCGGTTTATCGTTGGTTTGGGCAAAAAGATGTTAATCGCCAACTCGATGGGCGTTGTCGCGGACGCGGCGTTCAAACTTCCTGCTGGCGAGCTGTCTGTTACAATGGCGTGGCTGGGCGCGCTGGCGTACACGTTCCAGATTTATTACGACTTCTCCGGCTATTCCGACATGGCGATCGGCTTGGGGCGCATGTTCGGATTCCATTTTCTGGAGAACTTCAACTACCCGTACGTTTCGACGTCCATTACAGAATTCTGGCGTCGATGGCACATGTCGTTGAGCAGCTTCTTCCGCGATTACGTTTACATCCCGCTGGGCGGAAACCGCGTTTCCAAGCCCCGATTGATACTCAACCTGTTTGTCGTTTGGGCGCTGACGGGCCTGTGGCACGGCGCGGACTGGGCGTTTGTTCTGTGGGGTTTGCTGTTTTTCGTCTTTCTGGTTTTCGAGAAAAGCGTCGGTTTCGAGAAACGTCTGACGTCGCCGTGGTTCGTCCCGCTGAAATACGTTTATGCGATGTTGATTGTCGTTGTCGGCTGGGTGTTGTTCAAAGCAGGATTCGACGCCAATCAGGCTGTCATGCAGGGAGAAACCGCCAACAGTCTGGCGTTGACCGGCTCGTATCTTCAAACCATGTTTGGAATGAGCGGCGCTCCTCTGTTTGACGACCTGGCGTATTTCCACTGGCACGAAACGAGATACTTTTATCTCTTTGCCGTCCTGTTCAGCTTCCCGCTCGTTCCGTGGCTTGTCAGCAAAGGCGACCAGATTAAAAACCCGGTTGGTCAATTCGTTTATAGCTCGGCTTACGTTCTGTTATTCTGCTTCGTCTTTATAATCGCCGTTGCCTACGTCGTCAAAGGCGGATACAATCCGTTTATCTACTTTAATTTTTAACAATATTACCGCTTCATAATCCTTTAATAATCAGGTGACGTCATTATGCATAACGCAATTAAAAAGAAGATTGTCGCAGTTGCAGCGGTAACAATACTTGCATTTCAATTCGTTGTACAGTCATGTTCGCCTGTTTATAGTTGTTTCAGTCAAAATCCTAAACAATTGTTCTATGCAATATGTTTTCATCTGAAACATGACAGCGATAAATCTTTTTGTGGAAAGATAAATTCTGTTGTAGCGAGCATTCAAGGATATGTCAGTTTAAAACCATTGTCATCTGCTGTAAATTTTGAAAAAGACGTTAACATGTGCTGGATTGACGTATATGCTCTTTGCGCCAAGTATCAGGGCTTGTATCGATTGCATCATACAAAAGACTGTATTGTAAGACTGTTAAATGGCAGCCTATCGGTATGTTCTGATTATAGCGATATGGTTTCAGCGTCGCAAAATTTATTGTCTTGTGAAGAATTCCTTAATGAGCGCGGCATTTCGATGTTGTATGTAATTGCTCCGCATAAAAATTATAAATATCATCCGTTGACGCCTCGCGGGATTATTGATTATGAGACAGGAAATATGAATAGATTAGTTTCGCAGATTAAGGATCGCATTGATGTAATTGATAATCGCGAATTGTACAAAAACAATCCTGAAGAGCATTACAAATTGTTTTATATAGGAGATTCTCACTGGAAGATTCAATATGCGTTTTTAGCTTATTGCCAAATCATGCAGTATTTGGAAGAACGCTATTCCATTGAATTTGAAAATAAGCTGAAATCCATTGAGAATTTCTCTGTCTATTCCAGCGGCGTTTCTGACGATTTGTCCGAACTGTATGGCAGATTTTATCTTCCAAAAGAATCAACGTTGTATTTGAAACCCAAGTTTTTTACGAATATCAAAATTTTCTCTTCAAATAATGTAAATCTGCCCTTTATTTACGATGTAGATTATACCGGCGATTTTGATATGACAATCTTATGCAAACTATATCCCACTTTGAAAGTTGTTAATCCGGAGGCTGTGAACAAGAAAAAACTCATGGTTATTGGCGACTCGTTTAGCCCGCCTGTTATGAGTTTATTATGTCTTTCATTTGAGCAGGTTGAGTTTCACGCCTTTAATTATTATAGAGACAGCTTAATTAAGAATATTGAGGAGTTTCAGCCGGATTGCGTTCTTTGTATATTTTCATCCAGACAAACGGAGTTGCCAATCTTTAAGGAATTCTCCAAATAACTTAAGGCGTTTTCTGTCTATCGTTTCGCAACCGCTTTGACAACCAGTATTGTTACAAGCGCCGCGACGCCGGTCAGGGCGATGGCTCCGCCGGGTTTGGCGTAGGAACAGCAGGAGATAATCAGTCCGGAGATCATAAACAGGACGGAGAATGCGATCGACAGCCAAACCGTCGACCGGAAACTCTTTGCAATCTGTAACGCGCACGCGACGGGCAAGACCATCAGCGACGAGACAATCAGCGCGCCGACGGTTCTGGCTGCAACGGCAATGGTCGCCGCGGTCAGAATGACGAAAACAAAGTTGATTCTGTGCACCGGCACGCCTGCCAGCTTCGCGCCCTGTTCGTCGAAAACGATATAGAAAACCTCTTTGTAAAACAGGAAGAACGCGCCCAGCGTCGCCAGCCCAACGCCCAGCGACGTGTAGAACTCTTCGTCTGGAACGGCGACAATCGACCCGAACAGGAAGTTGGAGAAGTTCGCTGACGCCGGCAGGTATCCGGTCATCACGCCTGCCAGACCGACGCCGGTGGAAAGAATAATCGCCAGCGAAATATCCGCGTACTGCGGGAACTTGTGACGGAGGAACTCGATAGCCGCGGCGGCGAGAACGCAGTACGCAGCCGCGCCCAGGGTCGGATTGAATCCGAAAATGAACCCGAACGCGACGCCTGCCAGCGAGGAGTGCGCCAGCGTGTCGCCCATGAGCGACATCCGTTTCAGCACGCACAGAATTCCGATGCACGGGATCGCCGCCGCCAGAACCAGCCCGATAATTATCGCGCGCTGCATGAATGACAGTTCAAGTGGATTCATGGCCGCCCTCCTTATGGTTGAGATGACACTGTTCGCAAAGGCAATCCGTATGATGACCGAGCCGTTCGCCGTGGTAATGCGCGCCCGGGTGCTTGTGACGGCTTTGGATTTCTTCCTGAAGCTGATGAGCGTCCAGCTTGACGACGGAGCCGTCTTCCAGACAGTAAATCGAATTGAACCAGTCGCAGGCGCGCTGATGGTCGTGAGTTATCATCAAAACGGTCAGCTGACGTTTCTGCCGGATGTTGTCCAGGAGCGTAAACAGCTCGTTCGCCGCCGTCGGGTCGATGCCGCTTGTTGGCTCGTCCAGAAGGAGCGATTCCGGCTCGCTTGCCAGCGCCCGGGCGATGAGCGTTCGCTGCTGCTGACCGCCGGAGAGCTTGTTCACCGGGCTTTTCGCGAACGGCAGAAGCCCGACCGCGTCGAGAAGCTCCTCGACCGTTTTACGATACTGTGACGAAAAGCGTTTCAGCAGACCGAGCCGATGATACATTCCGGAAAAGACGACCTCCTCAACGGACGCGGGAAATCTGTCCATGAGGGTAAAGCAGTTTTGCGGGACGTACCCGATCTTCCACCATTGACGATATGCCGACGTCGAAACCCCGTCGATAAGAATCTCGCCCTGCTCTGGCGTCAGCTCGTTGAGAATGAGTTTCATGAGCGTACTCTTCCCCGCCCCGTTGCCGCCGATAATCGCGGCGCATTCTCCCTGTTCAACGGCAAACGACACGTTGTTGAGAACGGTGTCGCCGTTGTAGCCAAACGTCAGGTTTTTGATATCGAAATGCATGATTAAGCGCTTAGTGGTTAGTGGTTAGTGGTAAGGACGCAAGCGTTCATCTAACTTACCACTTACCACTTACCACTAACTACTGCCTACTGCCTATTGCCTATTGCCTTTTTCAACGCCTCTAAATTCCGGGTCATGACGGTAAAGTAATCGTCTCCCGCCTGGATTTGGTCTTGATACAGGGTTTCGTACGGGTTGAGGACGTCGACCTTGGCGCCGGTTTCTTTCGCCAGCGCATCGCAAATGCGGCTGTCCTGGCTGGACTCGACAAAGACGGTTGTGATTCCGTCGTCGCGAATCTTTTTGACCAGTTCCGCCATGCGCGCCATGCCGGGGTCGGACTGCGCCGTCAGCCCTTCAATCGGGATTTGGGTCAAACCGTATTCACGGCACAGGTATCCAAACGCCTGATGTGACACGACAATCTCCTTTTGCGGGGCAGAGCTGAGCGCTTCCCGATACTGCGCGTCCAGCTCGTCGCATTTGGCTGTCCAGTGTTGAAGGTTTTCCTGATAGTATTCCGCGTTGCCCGGGTCAAGCTGAACGTAGGCGTCTGCAATGTTTTTCAGGATAATCTTGACGTTGACCGGGCTGAGCCAGACGTGCGGGTCGGGCGCCGAGTAGTCGTCGTGTTCGTGTCGGTCGCCGTGCTCGTGATGATGACCGCCGGTAACTGCGTCTATTCCCTGAGCGGTTTCAACGACTTGGAATTTAACGTTCCCCATGGCGTCGACGGCGTTTTTAATCCACGGTTCCATTCCCAGACCGTTGCACAGGAACAGGTCGGCTTTCGACAGGTTCGCCAAATCGCGGGGCGACGGTTCCCAGTCGTGGGCTTTGGTTCCCGGACGAATCAGACAGCAAACCTGGACTTTATCCCCGCCGATTTTCTGAGCGAAATCGTACAGCGGATAAAAGCTCGTGTAAACGACCGGACGCCCGTCGGCAGGTTCGTTGGAACCGGGTCGACAGCCGACAACGGCGATCAAAACGGCGAGAATGAGGGGGAAACGTATGTGCATGGGTATAACAAATAAATTTCAGACGCGAAGCGTTCCTCTAAAACCGCGTAGCGGTTTAATATGTCTAGCCGTGGGTGAAACCCACGGAGCGAGTTGCGAGAGGGCGCGAAACCGGAATATTTCGGAGTGCGAGAGCGCAGCTCTCGCTTTCTTTTAGCGAGCGTTAGCTCGCGTATATTTAAACGATTCGAACGCTTTTGGCGCGAATATCGTTTTTCGTAGCGCTCGTCGTTTTTGAAAAGCGGGAGCTTTGCTCCCGCACTCCGATATAGCGGGTTCTAGCGCGACGGCAAGCCGTCGCTTTCCGGGGGCTTATGCACCCCGGCTCGCCTAGGGTCTTTCATTTTTCCCATATAGTATACAATCTTATCGAGAAAAGTCAAGCAAGCAGGGGGAGTTTTCAATTTTTCAAAAAAGATATAATAGAGTGGCGAGTAACGAGTTGCGAGTTGCGGTTGGATAAATTCAATGCGGCATTGTAATTCCAGCGTTTCGGTTCGCCGTTGGCGAACTGCGTAATTCCATTCGCTTCGCTCATTCCATTACCGCCTTTCAATCCCCCCTACCCCCCATGTCTTCCCCCGTTCCAGAGATTAACTGGAAGAAGAACCTGCTGTTTGTGTGGCTGTCTCAGCTGCTGTCGCTTGCCGGCTTTGCGTTTGCGATGCCGTTTATAGCGGTGTATATTCGCGACACGTGGGGAATAACCGGGGAGAAAGAGCTGGGCGTCTGGATGGCGGCGTTTAACTTCTTCGGCATGCTCAGCTTTTGCATTTCCACGCCGATTTGGGGGATTTTGGCTGACCGGTACGGCAGAAAGCTGATGCTCTTGCGCGCCTATTACGCCGACGCCGTTATCTTCCCCTGCTTTTTGCTGGCGCCCAACCCGTATTGGCTCATAGCCGCCCGATTTATCGCGTCGGCGTTTACTGGAACCGTGTCGGCGTCGCAGACGATTGTCGTAACGACGACGCCCAAAGAGCATCACGGGTTCGCGCTGGGACTGCTCATGTCGGCGATCTGGACCGGGAATTTGATTGGTCTTGCCGCCGGCGGGTTCGTCGTTCAGTACTGCGGCTATACAATCGCGTTTATTACCTGCGGCGCGATGTACTTTATCGGCGGACTGCTGGCGCATATCTTCGTCGTCGATAATTTTCAGCCGGAGGAGGCGTCGCTTAATTCGGAATTAGGAATTCGGAATTCGGAATTAAACGAGCGACCAACGGAAGCGGATTTTGGCAAACGCGCGGAAGCGCGGATCGGGAGCGGCGCCACGCCGTCTCGCAACTCAATTCTCAGTTCAATGTCGGGATTGTCGCTGGGCGTCTGGCTGATCTTTGGTCTGATTGTTATTACCGCCGTCGCCCGAAAGTTTGACGAGCCGTATATTCCGCTGATGGTCGAGTGCATTCACGGTCCGGACAAGACGGCTATGCATACCGGGTGGATAAGCGCGCTGGCGGCGCTGGGCGGGATGATTTCCGGCGCGCTGATTGGGAAGCTGTGCGACCTGTACTCGCCCAAACGGATAACGGTTCCCGCCCTGCTGGCGTCGGGGGTTACCATGGCGATGCAGGGCTTGGCGATGTCGTTAATCGGATACGCTGGCTGGCGATTCCTGCATTACGTTGCCGCCGGGGGTCTGGAGGCGATTTATCTGTCGATCCTGTCAAAGGTTACGCCCGCCAACCGTCAGGGCGCGGTTTTCGGTCTGTCGTCTTCGCTGAGAATGGGCGGGATTCTAATCGCAACAGTTATCAGCGGATTTATTATCTACTACCTGGGCGTCCGCGCCATTTACCTCTCCGCCGGCGTCATTTTCCTCTTGACGATTCCGTTCTACTGGCTGACTGACAGCGTGATTAGGAAAAATAATCAGGATAGCCAAAATTTGGGTGATATAGATATGCCTAATAAGACAGAGAATTTATAGATTATTATTCTCCAAAATATTCTTAATATATCCGTATATTCTTCGCTACCATCTTGACCAATCGAGGGAAAAGCGCTATAATAGCCCTTCCTAAATAAAAAGAGTACTCAAGGATTATAAAATAATCTATGAATCGAAATATTCAAATTCGCGGCGCAAGAGAGCATAACCTCGTCAATGTCAATTTAGAGTTGCCTCGCAACAAGCTGATTTGCTTTACCGGCGTGTCGGGGTCGGGGAAAAGCTCGCTGGCGTTCGACACGCTCTACGCAGAAGGACAGCGGCGGTACGTGGAAAGCCTGTCGTCGTTCGCCCGACAGTTTCTCGGGCAGGCGCCCAAACCGGACGTTGACCTCATCTCCGGGTTAAGCCCCGCTATTTCTATTGCTCAAAAGACGGCGGGCAGCAACCCCCGCTCTACCGTCGGCACGATTACGGAAATCTACGACTTTCTCCGCGTTCTGTACGCTCGAATCGGCGTTGGGCATTGCCCTGTTTGCGGAAAGCCCGTTACCGCCCAGACGCGTCAGCAGATATTGGGCAAGATTCTCAGCATCGGGAGTAATCAGGAGGCGATAGGCGGAAAGAAAGACGGGAAAGCCGAGTGCTTCCTCTTTCTCGCGCCCAAGGCGTATCATCAGCGAGGCGAGTTCAAGGAACTCTTTGAAGACCTGCGGCGGCAGGGGTACGCCCGGGTTCGGGTGGACGGCGTTGTTCGACAGCTTCAGGAGGACATCCGTCTTGACCGCCAGATGAGGCATAATATAGAGGTCGTCATTGACCGGCTGGAACTGACGCGGCAGAACCGTCCGCGGATTCTGGAGGCGGTCGAGGCGAGTTTGAAGGTCGGCGACGGCGAGATGCTTTTGGCGGGCGAAGCCGGCTCGGACTTCAAGGACGTCCGCTTTTCCAGCCAGTACGCCTGTCCGACGTGCGGGCTGAGCTTTGCGGTTCCGACGCCGCAGATGTTTTCGTTCAACTCTCCGCAGGGCGCGTGTCCGGAATGTAACGGGTTGGGAGAAATCTACACGTTCGACCCGAACAAGCTGACGACTCACCCGGAACGCTCTTTGATGGACGGCCCGATGGAGATTCTGCCGCCGTTCAGCGAGCTGGGGCGATGGCGCAAGAGCATTTATCAGGGCGTCGCCCGGTATCTGGAAAAGAAGTTCGACAAGCCGGAGGGATACGTTCTCAATACGCCGTGGCAAGACCTTGACCCGAACGTTTCTCAAAAGATTTTGTGGGGAACCGGCGAGGCGCACATCGAGTTCTCGTACAAGACGGGCGTCAACGAGCAAAAATGGGGCGGCCCGTACGAGGGCGTCATTCCGTCTCTGCTGTCCACGTACAACGCGGCGGGCAGTTCGATTCAAAAACGCCAGCTGGAAAAGTACATGGACGTCATCCCCTGCGGACATTGCGAGGGCGAACGGCTCAACGTTCAGGCGCGTCACGTTAAATTGTGCGCTCGCGGGGGTAAGTTTGACGGTCAGTGGCTGTCGCTGCCGCAGGCGTGCAAGCTGTCGATTGAAGACGCGCGCGACTTCTTTGCTCATTTGCAGCTCGACGCCACTGAAATGACCATCGCGTTTGACGCCTTGAAGGAGATTCAGGGTCGCTTGTCGTTCCTGTCGGACGTCGGTTTGGGATACCTCACCTTAGGCAGAACAGCGCCGACGCTTTCCGGCGGAGAAATGCAGCGAATCCGTCTGGCGGGGCAAATCGGCTGCGGCTTGACGGGCGTATTGTACATTCTGGACGAGCCGTCAATCGGGCTTCATTCCCGTGACAACATTCGCCTTTTGAATTCGCTTTCCACGCTTCGAGATCAGGGGAATACAGTCGTCGTTGTCGAGCATGACGAAGAGACGATGCGTTCGGCGGACATGATTGTCGATTTCGGTCCCGGGGCTGGCGCGAAGGGCGGATACGTTGTCGCGTCCGGGGACTTGAATACGGTCATGGCAACGCCCGACAGCGTAACAGGCGCGTTTTTGGCTGGACGCCGCAAGATTGACGTTCCCGCCCGGCGGGAAAAGGCGGCGGCTCCGCAGTCCCAGGGGCGAGGCGCGAAATACGGTTCTGTCAAAAAGTCAAAATACGCGTTGCAGGACGACCAGCCGAAGTCGATTATCGTCCGCGGCGCGCGCTATCACAATCTGAAAAATATCGACGTCGAATTCCCGCTGGGCAAGTTCATTTGTGTAACAGGCGTTTCCGGGTCCGGGAAAAGCTCGCTCATTAACGGGATTCTGGTCGAAGCCCTTCGGCGGGATTTGAACCGCGGCATCGGTGTTCCCGGCGCTCACGACAGAATTGACGGTCTGAGAAATCTCGACAAGATGATCGCCATCAACCAGTCGCCTATTGGCAGAACGCCTCGAAGCAACCCGGCGACGTATATCAAACTGTTCGACGAGATTCGCGATCTGTACGCCTCGCTGCCGGAAGCCAAGGCGAAGGGGTTCAAGTCCGGGCGGTTCAGTTTCAACGTCTCCGGCGGACGGTGCGAAGCGTGCCAGGGCGCCGGCGCGGAAAAGCTCGAAATGGACTTCCTCGCCGACATCTGGACGACCTGCCCGGTCTGTAACGGAAAGCGGTTCAATGCGGAAACGCTGTCGGTGGAATTCAAAGGCAAGTCCATCGCAGACGTTCTGGAAATGGACGTCGACGCCGCCATGGAGCTGTTCGAGAACATCCCGAAAATTCACTCCATGCTCAAAACGTTACACGACGTTGGGCTGGGATACATGAAAATCGGTCAGCCGTCGCCCACTCTCTCCGGGGGGGAAGCGCAGCGTATCAAGCTGGCGCGGGAACTGATTAAAATCGCGACGGGGCGAACGCTCTACATGCTCGACGAGCCGACGACGGGCTTGCATTTTGCCGACATCGATTTGCTGCTCAAGGTTCTTCACAACTTCGTCGACCTCGGCAACACGGTTATTGTCATTGAGCACAATTTAGACGTCGTCAAGACGGCAGACTGGGTGATTGAACTTGGTCCGGAAGGCGGCGATGCGGGCGGTCAGCTGATTTTTGCCGGAACGCCGGAAGACATGGCGAAGACCGACACGCCAACGGGCGTCGCGCTGCGTCCGGTTCTGGATCAGGCGAACAAACCCGCGCTGGAAATCAAGGACATCCAAAAACAGATTAAGAAAAAGCCGGCGGCGGTCGAGTCGACGTCCGCGTCTGCCGAGCCGGAGGTGATTCATATTGAAGGCGCGGCGGAACACAACCTCAAGTCCGTCGACGTCGATATTCTGCGTAACAAACTGACGGTGCTCAGCGGGCCGTCCGGGTCGGGAAAAAGCTCGATGGCAATCGACACGATTTACGCCGAAGGGCAGCGACGCTATGTGGAAAGTCTGTCGTCGTACGCGCGTCAGTTCGTCGGGCAGATGGCGAAACCCAAGGTTGACCTGATTACCGGCTTGTCCCCCGCTATCGCGATTGAGCAGAAGCGAACGTCACAGTCGCCGCGGTCTACGGTCGGGACGGTTTCCGAGATTTACGACTACGTCAGAATCCTGCTGGCGCGGCTAGGTCAGCCGTACTGTCCGCATTGCCAGATCCCGGTCGGAACGCAAAGCGCGGACGAGATTATCAACCGCGTTATGAATTACCCGGAAGGGACGAAGCTGTATATTCTCGCGCCGCTGACGATTGACGTCGGGCGGAAATACGAGGACGTTTGGGAGAACCTGCGCTCGCAGGGCTACGCGCGCGTTCGTCTGGACGGCGTTGTGTATTCGCTCAACGACATGCCGGAGGAAATGGACAGACGCCGCCGCTGGAACGTGGAGGTTCTCGTCGACCGCGTTGAAATCCGCAAAGCCAACCGCAGCCGCGTTGCGTCGAGCGTTGAAACGGCGCTGTCGCTGGGACGCGGGGAATTGCACGTGGCGATCTGTGACGCGACCCGACCGGAAACGCGCTGGAAGACGGACTCCTATTCCCAGCATTTCTCCTGTCCGAAATGCGGCGAGAGCTTCGTTCCGCTCACGCCCAACCATTTCTCGTTCAACTCGTCTTTGGGCTGGTGCCCGGACTGCGAAGGAATCGGAACGCAGATGGGCGCCGACTTGTCCGTTTTTGTTGAGGACGATAAACTGTCGCTGGCGCAGGGCGCGGTTAACCTCTTGCCGAACGTGTCCGGCGCGCTGTTCAAACGGATGCTTGCCGCCTTTGAAAAGGAAACCAACGTCCCGATTGACGTCCCGTTCCGGGAACTGGCGGGGCGGCATCGACGAATCATCCTGCAGGGCTACGGCGACTCCTGGATTCCCGTTTACAAGCCGAACGCCAGCCGCAAAAAAGACGCCGAGCCGGAACTGGACTTCAAATTCCAGTACGCCGGTTTGTATCCGACTCTCGATACGGCGTCGCGAATTCTGCCGGGCTTGCGGGTCAAGCTCAGCGGGCTGAGGGCGGAAATTGAATGCCCCACTTGCGGCGGCAGCCGACTGCGCGCAGACGCCTCTGCCGTTCGGCTCAAGGGTCGGTCGGTTGACGAGCTGTGCCGTATGCCGCTCAACAAACTCTACGACGAGTTCAGTTCCTGGAAACTGTCTCCAACGGAACAGAAAATCGCCGGCGACATCTGTAACGAAATTCTCAACCGCGTGAAGTTCCTGCTCGACGTCGGTCTGGACTACCTCACCTTGTCACGCCCGGCGACGTCGCTTTCCGGGGGAGAAATGCAGCGAATCCGCCTGGCGTCGCAAATCGGCTCCGGCTTGTGCGGCGCGCTGTACGTGCTGGACGAACCGACCATCGGGCTGCACCCCCGAGACAACGTCAAACTGCTCAACGCGCTGCGGAATTTGCGGGACATCGGCAACACGGTTTTGGTCGTTGAACACGACAAAGAGATCATTTCCGGCGCGGACGACGTTCTCGACTTCGGCCCCAAAGCCGGCGATTTCGGCGGAGAACTGGTCGCTCAGGGCAAACCGAAAACGCTTGCCGATCAGGAACGATCTGTTACAGGACCGTACTTGGTTAATCAGAAATCGATTGCGATTCCGTCTAACCGGCGCGCCATTCCCGGGGCGGAACTGTACAGCGTCGGGCTGGACTCCGTTCCAGCGCCTGCGCCTAAAATTCGCGCCCGAAAGGGTCAAAAGACCGCGGAACCGAACATCGCGCTGGCGTCCGATTTGGGGCGATGGCTTCACGTTTACGGCGTCCGACAGAACAACCTCAAAGACGTCGACGTTCACATTCCCGTCGGCGCGTTTACCGTTGTAACAGGCGTTTCGGGGTCAGGAAAAAGCTCTCTGGTAGAAGACGTTTTGTACTGCGGCATGGCGAGAATCCTGCAGCGGTCAACGGTTCAGGCGGGCGTGTACCGCAACATCGTCGGGATCGAGCATTTCAACAAGGTTATCAACGTCGACCAGCGCCCAATCGGTCAAACGCCGCTGAGCAATCTGGCGACTTATACGGGCGTGTTCGACTACATCCGCAACCTGTTCGCGTCTCTGCCGGAGGCGAAAATCAAGGGCTTTTCCGCGCGCCGGTTCAGCTTCAACGCTCCGGGCGGCCGCTGCGAAAAGTGCGAGGGCTACGGGCAGATTAAAGTCGAAATGCACTTCCTGCCGGACGTCTGGGTCAACTGTGACGCCTGCAACGGTCAGCGATACGAGCCGGAAACGCTGTCGGTGAAATACCACGGCTTTTCCATCGCCGACGTGCTCAACCTGTCCTGCAAAGAGGCGCTGACGCTGTTCAGCTCTCAGCCGCCCATTCGACGAATCCTTCAAACCTTGTGCGACGTTGGGCTGGATTACCTCGCTCTGGGTCAGCCCGCCCCGACCCTGTCCGGCGGCGAAGCGCAGAGAATCAAGCTGGCGTCGGAACTGTCGCGCCCCGACACCGGGCGAACGCTCTACGTTCTCGACGAACCGACGACCGGCCTTCATTTTGAAGACCTCGCCAAGCTGCTGGAAGTGTTACAGCGTCTGGTTGACCTGGGCAACACGGTCGTCGTGATTGAACATAACCTTGACATCGTCAAAACGGCGGACTGGATTATCGACCTCGGACCGGAAGCCGGGGAAGACGGCGGGAAAATTGTCTTTGCCGGAACGCCGGAAAATCTGGCGGAATACACAAAGCGGCAGCAGAAGTCCGGGAAAGGGCTTGTCTCTTATACCGGGCGGGCGCTGGTTCCGGAACTGGAATCCGGGACGTACGTCAAACGGGAGAAATTCGACCGGGTCGAACAGCCGGTTCCGCTTCCAACCGAGATGGAAATTGAACGCTCTATCGACTTCGGCGCTATCGGCTTGGACGCGAAAGCCCCGTGGGAAACCGACGGCGTCAAATGGCATACTCAGCAGCGCGTCGCCCGAAACGGGAACGCCTGCCGGTGGGACGGCGCGATTTTAACGCATATTGTAGACTATATCGACGCGAAAGAACTGCTGGGCATTCCAGACTGGGGCGATCGCGCCACGGTCAGCGTCGCCGCGCCGAAAAAGCCGATGTTCTGGTTCTTCCGCGCCATCACCAACGAAGAATGGCTGCTTAAACTCAAAGTTCAGGTTCCCCGGGGCGTCTTTACGCAAGAGGAACTCGACAAACAGCTTGACCTCAAGCCGCTCAACGACATGCCGGAACTGCCGCTCTACGGGGCTCATTCCCGCGTCAAGATCGAAACGGCTCACGACCCGCGATTCCAGGAAATTGAGATGAAAGTCCATTACCTGCGGGAAATCGACCGACCGGAATTCTGGGCGTTTATCGATAAAGCCATCAACGCCTTTGCCGACGAACTGCTCGACAAGCCGGAACCGAAAGACCCCAGCCCGGCGGAGGAAAATGTAACAGACGCCCCGAAACCGGAAGCGCAGCCGGATCAGCAAGAGGAGGACAAGCCGAAGCTCAATATCATCTCTGCCAACGCGGAACCGTGGAAAGTTCTCGGGCGGACGTGGCATTTAATGCCGTCCAAAGGATTCCATAAAAACCGGCGTCCCAAATGGAAAGCGGCGCTTCTTTCCGCCGTTGTAACGTGGCTGGAAGAGACGTTTAACGACGCCGAGTTCGGCTGGACGAACAAATGCGTCGTCCCGATTAAACTCGCCGGACGCAAAGCGATTTGGGGCCGCGTTTCGACCAAACAGACAGACGCCGTCCGGTTGGATATTGAAGCCGAGAAGAACAAATATTCCGTTGGAGAGCTGCTGTCAATTGGGAACAACATTGAGTTGGACGACTCCAAAGCCAAACGCGACATCGTCCGAATTCGATTTGTAACAGACGCCGACCTCAACGACGCAGTAAAGTCGTTTATACTTAAGACGACAAAGTAGGCGCCAGGGAGCGCTTGCGACGGGGAATGCGGCGGCTTGACGCCGCCTTGTCCAATGACCCGCTAAAAATCATGGATGAGCCGGCACGCGGCAGTCCCCTGCCGCAAAAGAAAAAGCTGGGAACTGCTGGGAATTTTCTGGGATCTGCTGAAGACATCCCAGCTTCTCCCAGAAGTCTCCCAGCTCCTCCCAGAAACCTCCCAGTTTTTAAAACAAAGTTTCTTATCTTCCTCATCTTATCTTCCTCTCCAGCTTTTTCCCAAAAATCTTTTATTTTCTCCTTCACGACAGCAAAATTGTGTGTATAATATATACAAAGTTTAAAACCATACATCCTTTCCTTTTACCCTTAATCGGAGTAAAAATATGTACAACACTCAAGATCGTTTTTCCTTCGTCCGCCTTTTGACATGCGGCGGAATTGCTTTCCTTTTGCTGGGGCTTTTTTTGACAAGCTCAGCTCAGGCAGATGCGATTTACGCGGTTCGCGTAAACGCCTTGAATGGACCGGGGAATTCTAATTTCTACAGTAATTACGCGTCCAGTGATAACAATTCTTCGCAATGGTGTACGGAACCCAATTCTACGACCTATAATTTTGATAATGGTCTTAACCCGGTTATGTTGTACGATTTGGGTTCCATTCAAACGATTAACAGCATTACTTTATCGCCTTATACAACAGCCGCCGTGAATAGCATTAAGGATATGCTGGTAGAGTTCTACACTTCGCCAGCAATTGACGGTACGCCTGTTGCCTCTCAGACGTTTTCCGGTATTCAAAGTAATAAATCCACAACCTGTACATTAACAGATCCAGTCAATGCCAAGTATGTTAAGATTACTGTTACAGGAAACCATGGCGGTAACCGTGTCGGCATTTCAGACATAATGTTTAACGTCAGTTCTAATGTAAGGCCAACCTCGGGAACAGTAAGTGTTGCTACAATCAGCGGTATGTCAGTGGCAAATCTTTATGATAACAGTTCGTCTACTCGATGGTGTTCAAACGATGGAGCAGGTTCAGGCAATGATTATTTTGACAAATTTGAGGACCCTGTATTCACGTTTGACTTGAATGGTACGAAAAATCTTTCCGGCGTAACAGTTCAAGCTTATCACATCAGCGGTAATTCCATAAAGAATTTCGAACTGGAATTTCTGGATTCGGCAGAAAATACCATTTCTGTTGAAGACGCGTCCAAGTATAAATTTTCGATGACGGATTCAGCCAACACGGTTCAAAACTCTTTTTCGTTTCCCACGGTTGAAGGGGTAAGTAAAGTTAAAATGACCGTAACTGGCAACTTCAAAGGCGTTGGATCTGGCGGAGATAGAATTGCTTTTTCGGAAGTTTATTTCAATACGATTGCAACGGAATCGCATTTAACTCCTGTTATGTACGATTCTCCAATGCATGCCGACAATATTGTTCGTCCAATATCTGCATCGTTTTTTACCCCCGGATCGGAAAGCGCGGCTGATAGTGGTTATCCCTTAACCAACCTTTTTGATGGGACTGGAACTAACAGCGGCAATGGCGTTTGGTGTACCATAATGAGTGAAAACGACTACTTTAATAAAGGCTTTTCGCCCGTTATTGATTTTACCATGCCGTCAGAAAGCATGTATGACAGTTTCTCTATTTGGGGTTACTTTGAGGATTATCGAAGAAGCCAAATGACCGACTTTATTTTGGAACTGTTTGACAGTTCCGGCAACCTGGTTTTTGCTGAAGAATATAAAATTACTCAACTGTTATCCAACAATAATTATGTTACGTTCTCTTTGGGCGCCAACTATTTGTTTAGTAAAGCCCGATTGACGGCTTTGGATAACGGCTATTATTGGTTTAATTCCAGCGGCGGCGACCGAGTCGGATTTGCTGAAATCGCCTTCTATCAGCAACCGTATTATTTTGTCAATACGGCAGACATTGACTTGGCTTCCTGGACTATTAATGGAACGGATAAACAGGGCGTCTTGTTTACTCAAGGCGACCAGTCGGCAACGTTTGAGAATTCGATAGTTCTCAATGCAGACGGTACGTTTGAAGTCGGCGAGGAAAAGACCCTGACTATTTCCGGTTCCATTTCCGGCAATAACGGATTAGAAAAGATCGGCGCGGGAACGCTGACGCTTTCCGGCGCTAATACGTATACCGGCGAAACGACCGTTACCGAAGGAACTCTCCAACTGACCGGCGACGCGGTTCAAACCAGCGGACCGATTACTGTCGAAACGGATGGAACGCTGGAATATAATATTCCAAGCGGTCAGACGGAAAAAGTAACAATCACAGCCGACAACGCTATTGTCAGCGACGGAAAAGTTATTAAGACCGGCGAAGGAACGCTGAAAATTGACGCTGCTGAAGGAGCTGTTGACGCCTATAGCTTTGTTGTTTCCTCCGGTCGGCTGGATATGAAATCCTATTTCAAAGGCTCTCTCATAATTGGTGAAGAACTTGAAGATGGCGTGTATACGACCGCGACGTTCTCGCCGGGGAATTCCATCGATACGCTGACTATAGACGGCGATTTTGAACTCAATCCCGGTTCAACGCTGTTGATGGAAATCGGCGGAAAGTCGGCTGACGACAACGATAAGCTGATTGTAACCGGCGACTTCACAATAGCAGACGACGCGATTATTTATCTTGCTTTGGCGGATATGGGCGCTTTTTCGACCGGCGACGCTTTTGAAGCTCTGATTCAGGCTGGAAGCGCAGACGATGATTTTACAGACGCGATTTCGAGCGCTATAGTCCCGGGCTGGCCGTTCTACGATTGGTCGGTTAATAAATCCGGCAACGAATATTATATTCGCGGCGTTTACGATCCCAACGCCGTTCCGGAACCGTCAACCTGGGCGCTGCTTGTTCTCGGCGCTGCCGGGCTGCTGTACTGGCGGAAAAGAAAATAATCAATACAAAAATGTGACAATTTCGGAGTGCGAGAGTGAAGCGTTAGCGGAACTCTCGCTTTTTTATAGGCGGACAAAGTCCGCCTTTTTTTAACACGAAATACACGAAATAAGCGAAAGAGACGAAAGTTTTTTAAAATATATTTTAAAATTTTCGTGTTGTTTCGTTCTTTTCGTGTTTTTCGTGTTTAAAAATCAACAGCGGCAGGGGACTGGCGGCGTCGTTCTCTGGGACGTTGTTCCATTGGCAGGCGAGGACGCCTGCGGTCGACGAGGACGTCGACCCTCCGAAGTAACGTTATTCGCTCTTTCTTTCCCTCATCAGGGCGAATTCTCCCCCTGCCCTATTGACAATTCTGGCATTTAGGGAATAATAGTTGTCCAATATGGATGGACAACGCGATTTAACTGTCGGATCGCCTACCAGGATACTGTTTACCTTCGCTCTGCCGTTTTTCATTGCCAATCTTTTGCAGGCAATGTACATGGCGGTGGATTTGCTGGTAATCGGTCAGTTTTGCACAGGCGCACAGTCGACCGCCGCCGTCGCCAACGGCGGTCAGGCGATGATGCTGCTTATGCTCTTCGTAATTGGCTTGTCAACCGGTATGACGGTTATTATCGGGAAATACTTCGGCGAGAAAGATTTCGAGTCCCTGCAGCGGTTTATCGGCTCTTCTTTGACGCTGTTTTTTCTCTTAACGCTTTTTATGACTGGGCTGGCGTTCATGCTGGCGCCGTTACTGCTGAAGTTTATCAATACGCCGGATGAAGCGTATAACGGCGCGCTGACGTATATCTATATCTGTTCCGCCGGGCTGATTTTTACGATCGGATACAACGTCCCGTCCGGGATTTTGCGAGGCGTCGGGAACTCGGTTTACCCCATGATTTGCGTCGCCGCGGCGTGCATTTGCAATATTATCGGCGACGTGGTTTTAATCGGCGTCTTCCATCTGGACGCAACCGGGGCGGCGATTTCCACCGTTGCGTCTCAGGCGATCGGCGCTGTCTTGACGCTGGGATATTTGCATTATCATCCGACGATATTTAAGTTCCATTGGAACAATCTGAAACTCGATAAATCGCATGTTGCGAAACTGCTGGCAATTGGAATGCCGATTGCAATTCAGTCCATTTTAATCGACTTGTCGTTCATGATTATTTTCGCAATTGTGAACGAATTCGGGCTTAACGCCTCTGCCGGGTACGGCGTCTGCGGACGTCTGAACGGAATCATTCTTCTGCCCGCCATGTCGATGGGTATGGCGATGGCGCCCATTACAGCGCAAAACATCGGGGCGAAGAAGTTCGACCGCGCCTTAGAGTTTTTCAAGCTGAGCGTTTTCTACTCGACCCTGATTGGCATCGGGCTTTTCGTCTGGATGAGGTACTTCCCGGAATCGGCGTTTGCCATCTTTACCAGAGACCCGGACGTTATCGCGGCGGGGTCGCAGTACATGCGCTCGTTCTGCTTTGAGATACTGGTTTTGGGATTCGTCTTTTCCAGCAACGGCTTTCTCAACGGCAGCGGACATACCCGCACGTCCATGATGATGAACGTCATTCCAACGTTCGCCGCTCGAATCCCGTTTGCCTGGTTCGTCAGCCGCATGGCGGGCGCGACGCTCTACGGAATCGGATTCGCTTCCCCGCTGGCATCGTTTATAACTGTTTTCCTCATGGCGGGTTACATCTCCACCGGACTCTGGAAACAGGAACGGTTTTGAAATTGATAAAACGGTATTTCCCTTTAATTCTTATAAAAATTTTTTCAAATTCTTTCATAGTTGCTTGACAAACAAATATTGATTAAGTATAATTATTAAAAATTTCAACAGCAAGGAAGCGAAAACGGATTAATCGTCCATTTGGATTTTGATTAATTCGGATTCTTTTTGCAGTCATAATCCTGAAATAGTCTGGATGGCTTGTTCAGAAGCTGAAAAGGCTTTTTCAGCGTTGGACAGACTGTTTTTTAATTTTGCTAAGGAGGCAATATCATGTAGAAAATCATTGGCATTTTTCTTTTTTGTTTTTCCCTTTTTCTCGTATTTCTCGTTTGTAAGTTTGTGGAATCCTCAATGATAGAGAAAGAAAAAAAAGACCAAACCCTGGTCGAATACCCTGACGAATGGGGCGTCTGGCGTACAGCCACACAAGTGGATTATGATTTTGAGCAGAGCGTTTATCAGTGTTTGTTCGTATTATTTGTCATCGGATATGTAATTTTTCAGCTGATTAGTTTTATTGTCTCCTTAATTTGGTAATTAATGAAAGACGCTTCGTATTGCATTCAGTTTTAAATAGGGGGAAGCATAATGTTCAGATTCCTTTTGGCTTTTATTGGAATTGTCGCTTTTTTTCTTGTTTTGCCCTTCGTTTACAAGCTTGCTGAAGCGACAATGACGGATGAAGAAAAAAACGACAAAACTCCCGTCGAGAGCAATGGACCAGATTTTATAAAACGTCCCTCTACTCAGGCAGAAAACACTCGTAATGAGAGAGCTTATGGAATTCTGTTAGTATTAGCATTCCTTATTGGCGCGTTGTGCTATCTGGGGAAGTTCATTATGAACCTATTGACATGATTATTGACTGTTTCTGACCGCTGATTGAGAATTTGACAGTAAATCGCAAGATCGGCTTTGTGGGCGGAATAGCGAATTCTCCCGTTCTCCCCTTTCGCGTCGACGGAGCCAGAGAGGAGAACGGAAAGATTTCTTTGAACTAACAAAAATGCTTATTTCTTGCTTTCAGGCTCCTCGTCTTCAAAGCAAATGCGGAATCCACATTCCTTAAAGGAATCGCCTTTATTAAGAGCTTTGCGGAAATGCCAGTTAACACGCCAGCATGAGTCGCTATAACATCCTCCACGATACACGCAATCTTTATCATTTGTACCAATCGGGTTATTTGAGCTGACTAATTCACTATTCCAACCGTCTCGAACTATCTCATCAACATTCCCGTACATATCGTATATACCCCAGGCATTGGGATTTTTTGTCTTAACGGCATGTACGGTATTATTGCTGTTTTTATTATACCATGCCAGATCTGATATTATCTCTATAACCTTATCATCAGATGGTACTTTAAGAGTATTTCCGGCACGGCAGGCATATTCCCACTGGGCTTCTGTTGGCAACTGGAATTTGAAGTTGGTATTACAGGCTTTATTTATTTTTTCAGACAGGTCGAGACAAAAGCTTTCACACTCGTACCAATTAACCTGACCTACAGGAAAACTTTTTCCGTTATCATTTTTACGATTACCTTCAATCGTCTCCCACATTTCATTAGTTACTTCAGATTCCAGAATCCAAAAACCAGGGTGCAGTTTAACGTTAATTCCCTCTCTCCCCATAGGAAATCCATTAGCTTTACAGGACTCACAATACCGAAATGCAAACGTCAAACCATTGTATGTAATCTTTTTAAATTTTCCGTATTTATCTTCTCCATCAATAACCGAGTTCAGAGGATTGGTTTCTGTACCTCTTTCGAGCTTTTCAAGCCTTTGAATGATACTTTGGATTTGTGAACGGTTTTTAACTATTCCTTCCGCGACTGCAAAAGAATTAAGCATCCCCCCCTTCAGCAAAAATTCATCTATTACAGGTTCTGGTAATGGGGTTCCAGGAACATATGAACTACTGGGACCTTTTTCAAGAATGCGGAGTCTGTTCTCAATGTTGTCAATATTTGAGTTAATGCTGCTGATTGTATCGTTAAATTCTTTCTGATTCCGGTTTAAATCCAGCAATTGTTCTTCGATATCGCTGATTCGTTGTTTAAGCTCGGTCAAGGATTCTCCGCCTATCATTCCACTATGCCCTAAAAGTTTGGGCAAAAACCAGCAAAGGAATGCAAGAGCAAATCCAAACAGAAAAATTATAAATGGGATAAGAACGATTCTTGATCGAGCGCGAAACTTCTTGTCGAATTTTTCAAGACAGGCGTGCAGGTTCAGCGTTTCTTCCATGACTTGTAAAGCAGAACCCGGGCGCTTTAAATCAAAAGCGCCAAAAGCTGTTTTGGGAGACGCCAGTTCTCTAGGGAACGTCCTGTTATAGCGATTCTGGTATTCCTGTTTAACAAACGCCATCAAAGAATCCATTTGCTTTTGAACAACCGCTTTGTCATCCTCTGACGCGGCATCCAAATCGTTTTGATGCGTGAAGAGAAAGTATACCGGTAAATATCGATTTCCTCTCTTTTTAGCAATGGTTTTGAGCAACTGATGAATATGCTCCTGAAGCGTTTGAAAATACGTTTCGGAAACGAACTCTGGACTGGCGGGATTAATGGTATAAATCAGAACGTCAGAGTTATTGATGAGCTGGTTAAAAATATCGTCAGACTTTTCATCGTCTTCAACATAATTGACAAAGCTGTCGCCTGACTCATCGTAAAAATTATACTGTTTCAAATTGACATCCTGAGACGTTTCCGTTTTTTCCGGCAGGGAAACCGTAAACGATTTCTCGTCACGCGTTGGGGACAACGCGCCTTTTTCGATTTCGGCGGACAGCTTTTGGTAGTATTGCTTCGCATCGCCGTCCAATTCATTGTTCGCGCCAGATTGAGCGTTCAGAGCAAGAACGTCAGATAAAAACTGATATACATACTGAGTTTTACCTGTTCCCGGTTCACTGCAAAGTCCAATTGTCAACGGTTTATTCTGTTTGCTGCTCATTTTTTAACTCCTGTTGATATGTTAGCGTCTGAATCGTTGTAGTGTATCTTTGTAGCATTATTCTGCGCCTCGTTATCTTGATCCAACAACTCTTTCAAACGATCAATGTTTCCATTAACGCTCTCCAGGTCTTTAATATCCTTTTCGAGCTTAATGGTTATCGTTCCGAAACATTGATTATCTTCCAAATTTTTTTTGAGTTCATTAAAAATCTTTTGCGATGTAGGATTGGGTAAAGTAGCTACAGCTCCTTTATAATCAATGGTAACGCCATTATTTGAATAAGTAATGGCTATATCAACAGGATCTCTTTTAACAGGGGCCGGGGCTACTGGACGTGGCGGCGGTGGCGGCGGTGGCGGCGTTTTTCCATCGTCTCCGTCGCCTTTTCCGGTAGCTTTCAAGACGCTAAAGAGAATGACGCCAATGATCGCCGTCTTAATTATTGCCAAGAGGAGTTTTTTGGTTTTAAACCAGTTGTCAAACAGCGCGCCGGTAACCCAAATAACAACAAGGCATACGATTAAAGTACACGCTATGGAAACCTGCGGGCTAAATAATTTATCATACCATTTAAATAAATCAAACAGTGTCGCAAGCGGCATTGGGGAAATGAATGAAAAAGCTGTAAAACTCATTATTTTTTGTCTCCTTCGCTTTCAGATTCTGAATATTCCTTATCGTATGCGTTGTAATTGTCGTTGTCGTTAAAACACTCCTTCTTCAGTTCCCACAATTCTGAAAGAATGTTGTCGCCAGGAAATGGTTTCTTATAGACGTCAATTGTAAAAAACGTTTTCGTTTTTTTGTTGTCTACAACTTTTTGGTCTGAAATGCGGCGCTGTTCAATTATTTTAGTAAAATGGCTGCGAACCTGATCCAGCATGTCTTTTGGCGAATTCCCCTGGATTGATTTCCAGTCATTGTCTTCTTTAATTTCGCAATAATAGCGTTTAGATGGACATCTCTCACCTTCTAATTGGACGTCAGGCTCCTTAAATCGAATTGGTATGACTACCTCTTTAGACACTATCTCTATTTTAGGTTTTACAGGATTAATCGCAGGCTTTTCATTTTCTTTTATAGCCTTTGATGAAGACGTAGTCTCTTGATATGGTCCAATTATAGCGTATGTTGCCGCCCCCGCCCCCACCGCGGCTGCTATTCCTAATGCAGCGCCCGCCACAGGGGCTAAACCAGCTGCAGAAGCAATTGCAGCAACGGCAATCCCGACTGTTACCCCAACGACAATAGCGGCGGCAACTCGAAAGCACGACCATAAAAAGCCGCCAAAGAACCCGAGAATGATAATATTCATTGTTGAATCCTTTTTCCTGATTACTCTTCTTTAAATGGAAAATCTGCAAAATTGTATATCCGATAAATACGACCGCAATTCCAAGTCTCTCCCAACTTGCGGACTGTCTCTGAATCCCAAGAGGCAAGCCATCCGTCGCTTATTGTGATTAAACAGACAATTGGCATATTATCTTCCTTGAATCCGGACTTCTGGAGTAATTCCTTATAGTCCGCATCGGTATCCATGCGAATTTCTTTTCCCGGATTTAATTGGGCGTCCAGGGAGTAGCAATGCCCTACAAGACACCCATTACTTGAATTACAGCACCCATAGATAGGGAGAAATTCCAATGTGAGCGTTTGTTTCAAGACCTTCTTGGCGTCGTAGGATTGTTTGCTGTCGTCTTTAATTACTCCATTAAATACTACTATTCTTTCTGACTTGTATTCGTTAAACTTTGCAATGCTGAGAACGAGCAAAAACATGCCAAGCAACAAAATGGACAAGTCCATCAACGGCAGAAATCGCGCCATTACTTTGGAAACGTTCATTATTTTTCCTCCTGACTGATAAACTGGATGCAAAACCAAGAGAAAACGCACAACATCAGATTAAAAATCATCGCCAGCATTCCAGAAACCGTTGTGGTTAATGCAGGAGCAAATTTTGGAAGCAAATCCTTAATTACATTTGACATTTCAGCCATATTGCCGTTTGGCAGCGCGCTAAATGTATCAAGCAATCCCAGGACGGTTCCCAACAAACCAAGCAGCGGAAAGACTTCACAAAGCGCCAAGAAAAGTTCTGAAATGATCGTGGCGTTTTGAGTTGCCCAGTATTTTCTGGAAAGATAACTGACAAGAAAGAACGCTTGCACAATAAACAAAATAGCTCCCGTTATCAAAATTGCGAGATCAAACCAGGGGTTTTGAGAAACTGCGTAAACATATCCCTTGAACAGACCGTGAACAGAGCTTTCCTTTTTAGACGCGTCTGTTTCAGCGTCGGCGTCGGTTTCGGTTTCGGAAACAGCTTCGCTTTCGCTGATGTTTGTATCAGCTGCAAATGACGATTGTGATGCAGCGAATATTAGCAATCCTAAAACTATCAGGATAAATGTCAATAACAATTTTCGCATAGAATACGCTCCCAATTGCAAGTTTGAATAATAACGATTGACGCTTCAAAAATATATTTCTGAATGCTTTTAGCCTCTTTGAATATCAATTATTCAAGGATTTTGTTTTTTTGCAAGGGGGTAATTATGGAAAAATCAAATTTTGGGGGAATTTCTCTAAAATTCGTTTTTGCCTAATCAAATGTAGATATTTGACTTGCAGACGTAACAACCGCATTGGGGAACCTTCAGCGGGCGAAGACCGGGCTAGAACCGGACTCAACGGATTTTTCACTAGACAAGGCGGCGCTTTGCGTAATTGACAATTGCTAATTCCCCGCCGCCCTGCTCCTTCCATTTATTTGAGATTCTAGT
This sequence comes from Thermoguttaceae bacterium, assembly GCA_017407125.1. Classification (GTDB taxonomy): domain Bacteria; phylum Planctomycetota; class Planctomycetia; order Pirellulales; family Thermoguttaceae; genus RUG11551. The sequence goes on along the minus strand of JAFQXE010000028.1, from coordinate 112,600 downwards.
ATAATATTAAGCGTGGAGGGCGTCTGTGCGGAATGCGGACGTTCTCCCCTGACCTCTAACAAGACGGAATATTATGCTTAAGAATTGCTGTACAATTATATCGTTGGGCTGCGCCAAGAACCTGGTCGACAGCGAACAGATGCTCGGGAAGCTGGAACAGGCGGGGTATCCGATTACTCACGACCTCGACGAGGCGGACGTGATTATTGTCAACACGTGCGGGTTTCTGGCGTCGTCGCGAAAGGAATCGTACGATACGATTGACGAGGCGCTGACTCGCAAACGCAACCGTCAGGCGAAACACGTTATTGTTGCTGGCTGCCTCGTTCAGACGGATAAAGAGGTTGTGCTGGAAACCTGCAAAGACGTCGATATCATTCTGGACGTTTTTTCCCGCGAGGCGATTCTGGAAGCGTTGGAACGTTTGGACGCTGACCCGAAAAATGCGTCTCAGATGAAGCTGCCGATGTTCTACGAGAACTATCAGCCGGACACGCTGCCGGCGGACGAGACGCGCCACGCCTTGACGCCTGACCACGTCGCGTTTATGAAAATCGCCGAGGGCTGCAATCGGACGTGTTCGTTTTGTCTCATTCCGAAAATTCGCGGGCAGTATATCAGCAAACCGATCGAACAGTGCGTTGAGGAAGCGAAACGTCTGGCGGATTCCGGCGTTAAGGAGCTGGTTTTGCTGGCTCAGGACACGTCTTATTACGGAGCGGACTTGTACGGAAAACCGCAGCTGGCGCAGCTGCTGCAGCAGTTGGATAAAATCGAGAATCTGAACTGGATTCGGCTCATGTATCTCTATCCGCTGGCGGTAGACGATTATTTAATCGACACGATTGCCGGGGCGCAGCGCGTCTTGCCGTATATCGACATGCCCTTGCAGCATATCGACAACGAGGTTCTTCGGCTGATGCACCGCGGCGTTTCAGGCGACAAAACCCGCGCCCTGCTGGATAAAATGCGCCGTAAAATCGACGGTCTGGTTTTGAGAACGACGTTCATTTCCGGATTCCCCGGCGAAACGAAGTCGGCGCATAAGAGCTTGGTCAAGTTCCTCAAACAGCAGAGGTTTAATCACGTCGGCGTGTTTGAATTTTCGCCGGAATTGGGAACCGAGGCGGCGCAGCTGCCGGATCAGGTGGACGAAAAGACGATTCATGAACGCTCTCAGGAGCTGATGGACGTTCAGGCGGAAATCAACGTCCAAAACAACGAGGAAATCATCGGGAACGTGGTCGAATGCGTTCTGGACTACGAGCTGGAAGACGCGCCGGGCGTGTTTATCGGTCGCACCTGGATGGACGCTCCAGACGTTGACGGGGTTGTCTATGTTACCTATCCTCAAGAAGATACGGAAGGTCCGAAGAAACGCCCGCTCAAAGAAGGTCAGTTCCTTAACGTCAATATCGTTGACCAAGAGGAATACGACCTGATTGGCATTCCAGAATGATCAGAATTACGCTCAGTAACGAAATTACGGGATTTGAGCGCAAAACGCGGCAGGTTTCCGCCTTTTGTATTCCAAAATCCAAATAATTTCCTAAATTCCTATTGCTTAGATTTCATTAATTGTTATAATACGTTAAAAGAGTATTTTGAATTTCGCCATTTTGCCCTGATTAGTTATTATGGTTTTCAGATAATTAAATGGGGTAAGATGGAGTTTATGTCAGGCATGTTTTCCTGATGCGACTTTGTTCGCGGCGTTAACATTTATCCCTTTAATTGGAGTATCCAGTGACCCGACAACATTTATTTTCCGTCAGTCTGTGCTTATTATGCACAATGCTTTTTAGCGCGGCAGCGTTTGCTCAAATAGATTTGAGCGTTCCAATGGATCGTTATTTCCCGTACTATACGGCGCAGTTTACGTCTATTCCAGACGTCGCTCGTTTGTCAAGCCAGTTCGAACAAACCGATTTGGGTATTCTTGCTTCTCAACCCAATATGAAACCTTTTCAGGATTCAATTTCAGAACAGGTTGCCAGCGGACCGCTTAAAGATCGCCTTGGAATTACACTCAACGATTTACGCAACGTAGCCAACGGCGAAGTCGCTTTTGGAACGATTTATCCCAATAAAGAACTTCTGGCGATTGCTTTGATGGCTAATATTTCCGGTCATTCTGCTGAAGCTAACCAGCTGGTGAACAAGGTCAGCGCCAACATTCAGCAGAAAAAAGGAACCGTTATTCGCAACCAGGTTGGAACGGCGTCGTTTGTTCAGCTGGACTTTGTCGACGACCACGGCAAAAATCAGAAGATCGTTTATATTATTGACGGCGACCTGATGGTTGTCTGCGATAACCTGATGATAGCCAAAATGTTGTGGCAGAAGGCGTCCAATAACGCGGCGGTAGCGTCAGTCAAACCAATTGTCGCCAGCGCTTATTATCAGAAGATTAAACAACATTCATCTCAAAAGAACGAATTCTTCAGCTTTGTTCAGATTGATCGTTATGCCGAAGCCGTCCAGCTTCTCAACGACAAATACTCCGCTGGAAATCTCAGCAGTAAAAGCCCGACTGACGGTATGAAGAAGTCAGGGCTTATCGGATATCGCGCTGCGGGCGGATCCGTTCAGCTTAAACCGGCTGCCGCTTTTAACCGATTTGTCAAGGGTTATATTTACGCTCCCAAACCGTGGTCAGGAGCCATGAACATGTTCGAGTTGACCAACGTTTCGTGTCCGGAGCCGCCAGTCTGGATCAGTTCCAAAATTTCCTCGTTCACAGCAATTCAGGGAACTCCCGAATTGGTCTTTGACAACATCGCCCCGTTCTTTGACACCTATTTCGGCGATGGCGAACAAGGCGTCTGGGCGGACGTTGTAGAAGGTCTGGAACAAGATCCGATGGGACCGAGAATCAACCTCAAAAACGATCTGGTTCGCTATTTTGAAGGTCAGCTTTTAATTATCAGCCAGGCGTTGGAGCCTCTCGGACCGGAATCCGAATGCAAAGCCTACGCCTTGCGCGTTAAAGACGCCAATGCCGTTCGTTCCGCTCTGGAAAGACTGTTCAATGGCGACAAGGAGGTTTTGCCAGAAAAACTGGGTCAGTATAATATTTGGCAATGCGTTCCGAAACAGAAAAAGAAGAGCTCATTGAACCTTCCCGCTGTCGGATCGTCATCCAAAAAAGAAAAGCCGGAAGGACCGATGGCGCATGCCGCAATCGCCGTTGAAAACGGATATTTGATTATCGCTTCCAAAAGGGAATTTTTAGCTCAGCTGCTTACCCCGTCCGCTCAGCCGCTGAAAGATTCTGTTGGATTCAAACGAACCATGGCTGTCGCCAAGCAGCGCTGCGGCGATTCTGCCTGCGTTTGGATTTACAGCCCGACAGAAAACAGCTACCGTCTGAACTACGAATTGTTTAAATCCGGCAAGTCGGTCGAAAGCAAAACCACGCTTGCACGAATTGTCAAAGCGATTGCTGGAACTGACAGCCCGAAGTCGAAGCAGACGCAAATGTTGGACGCCAGCTCGTTGCCGCCGTTTGAACAGATTAAAACCTATTTCGGAACTTCCGGCGGATTTTTCAAAATGGAAGCAGACGGATTCAGCTTCGAAGAATTTGTATTGTCTATTCGTCAGTAAGCGAGCGTCAGACAATTTAGATTATTAAATTAGATGCGAGAAACAGGACGTCAACCGCATTGGCGATTCTGTTTCTCGTCTTTTATTGCCTATGACCGGTTTGCCCTGTTTAGCCTGTTACAAAAAAGCTGTCATGAAATATCCACGTTTTCTGATCGCAACGTTTTCCAATTCTGCCGTTCGACGTCTGTCGTTGTATTTTGTTTTGACGATAAGCCTGGCAATGTCCGGCTGCTGGAAAACGTCTAATACAGACGTTCCAGAGGTTTCGGAACCGTCGGCTCAGGCGTCTGTTGAAATTGACAAGGGAGAGAATAATTCAAACGACGCGGCGGCAACGTCAGACGCCAGTTCTGTCGCTCCGTCCAATGATCAGGATTCCGTCACGGTTGAAAACGCGCCAGTTGCGACTGAAGCGTCTGACGGACAAGACGACAGCGACAGCGTCCCGATTCCAGACGACGTTTCCGATTCAGACGATGTCGAATATCCTTTCGACCGTAAATTAACTCCGGAGGAAGAAGCGAAGCTGGACGAGGCGATAAAAAAAGCGCAGGAGTTCAACGCTGCTGACTATCAGGAACCGGAATTGACGCCGGAACAGGAAGCGGAGTTAAAGGAAAAGCAAAAGCAGGCGGATTCGTCCCGGGCGGATAAAGACGCGTTCCTGTCGATTGCGTCTGAAACGCCCAGAAAGACGCTTACTCAACAGGCGATTGACAATGGCGCTATCGGTCAAGAGGGCGATTATCCGGATTCGGTTCTTGACCCGAATTCTCCGGATTACGACTGGAAGGCGGCTGTCAAGGCGAAGCCGCTGCTGGTCGATTTGGGCGACCCGATTATCGACAATCCGGATGATTTGGTTCGGCTTCATCCCAAGCAAAACATCTGGTTTGATAAAAAGAATAAAACCGCGGTGCTTCATGGCGCAGTTGGATTGAATCGCGGACCGCTGGAACTGTTCGCCTGCACCGGTCGTGTAACGCGGGATCGATCTTTCAAAGATCGCATTTTTGCCGACGGTCCCAAGGCGCACGAGTCTGTGCTGGTTTTTGACATCATTCCGCATTTGATGCACGCGGCTCTGCTGGCGTCCGGGGCGCAGCCAGGCAAACCGGCGGTCTTTTCGCCTGAATTCATTCCGCCGTCTGGGACTCGGATTGACGTTACGCTTCGCTGGAAGGACGCGGAGGGGAATGTTCAGCAAACCTCTGCCGGGGAATGGGTTTTAGACGAACAGACCAAAGAAACCATGAAAACGCCGTTTGTGTTTACAGGGTCTATGTTCATGGTAAACCGAGACGGAAGGCGCATGTATATGGGCGACGCCGACGGAGAGCTGATTTGCGTTTCCAACTTCCCGTCCGCCGTTATGGACGTTCCGATAGAAAGCTCTGGAGACAACGATTCCAGACTGTTTATTGCCAACGAGGCGAAAATCCCGCCGTGCGGTACGCCTGTTACGATGATTCTAAAACCGATTGAAGACGCGAATTCGGCTGAAACGCCTCAAAAATAAGGCTTTTCCGGTAAGAGGGATATTTAAACATGAAAATTACGAAATGACACGAAAATTTTATAATTAAATTTTTAAAAACTTTCATCTCTTTCGCTTATTTCGTGTTAAAAAAACTTTTGTATGCAGTTAAATTCTGTACGTTACCAGAATTGTATTGGCAACAACGGCGACAATGAGCGCAATCGCTGACAGGATTCCAGTTGAAACGGTTCCGTAGAAAAACAGTTTTGCGATGCCAACGTCTCCCAGAATGGCAAATAATCCGTAGCCGAGCAAGCCAAAAAGGGCTGCGATGAGCAGGAAAATAAAAAATATAATGGAAATAGCAGTAAGAACAGCCAATTTTTTCGGATTCATGGTATTATTCAATGATGATGGATTGTCTATAATAAAACGCTGGCGCTCCATGTAATTATTGGATGTGAGTCAATACCGTTATGCGGTTTTACTCGACAATATCGTTTTTTCAGTTTTTACACAAGATCAATTTTTAAAAAACTGAGAGAATCCCGGTTGCAGTTTATTCTGAACTGTGTTATATTATTAGAAAGTGGTAAGTGGAAAGTGGTAAGTAGTAAGTTAGATGATCGCTTGCGTCCTAACCACTAAACCACTAAAAACTTCTTACTAACCACTGATGTGCGCTTGCGTACTTCTCACTAATCACTAACCACTAAAAACTTATATAAAAACCGCTATGAACTATAAACGTCTGTTATTATTGACATTTGCAAGCCTGTTCGTTGTTAGTTTCGCCAGAGGCGCGGAATTGACAATGAAAGACGGGCGTCTTCTTAACGGGAAGCTTGGAACGCTGCCCTCGATTGGCGAAGAACCGGAAACGGGGTCAACGGTAGCAGCGCAGACGATTGTCTTTCTGGACGACAACCTTCGCCGGGTTTACGTTCCGCGCTTTCAGATTGCCAACGTCAATCAGGACGACCCACTGGACGTGTCGGTGAAGTTTATCTTGCCGCAGCGGATAAAGGTTTCTTCTTCCGTTGTCAGCAGCGTTGGTTTTTTCTCTAAAAAAACGCCGTTTGACCAGTTTGGGCGCCGCACGCTGACGATGGCGACAGCCCGCGGCCCGGTCGATGTGGTTCAGGGAATTACGGAGTTGACGCCGGAATACGTCAAGGTGGAAGGCATAACTCATACGTGGGACATGCGAATCTCAACCAGCAGCATCCCAACGCCGATACTGGACGCGATTCTTCAGCGACAGGTTTCGCCGGGCAATCCGGATGGAATTGTCCAAGTCGCTCGATTTTACATTCAGCTCCGACAGTACCACAACGCGGTTCGAGTCATGAAAGCGGCGTTGGCTCAGCCGGACGTCAGCCCGGAAGTCAAGCAGAAATTTGAGGAGACGTTCCAGGCGATTAAGCAGATGGAGTCCCGTCAGCTGCTGGAGGAACTCAACGCCCGCGAGGAAGCCGGTCAGTACGAGCTGGTTTCCCGACTCCTTGCCAACTTCCCCGTCGACGGCGTTTCGTCTGAGATTCTGCAGCAGGTTCGACGCAAGATTCAGGATATAGAGCAAATCAACCAGCAAAAGCAGGACGTCCTGGACAACCTCAAAAAGCTGTATCAGCAGCTTCCAAACGGAGAGGAAAAGACGCGCCTGGCTCCGGTTTTGCGAGAGATTGTACTGAATCTCAATCGCAACACGCTGGATCGAATGGCGGCTTTTGAGCAGAATCTGGACGACAACTCGCTTCAGCCGGACGAGCATATTTCTTTGGCTGTCAGCGGGTGGCTTATGGGCGCCGAGTTCGCGACAAGCAACATCGCCGTCAGTCTGTCTGCGTACAGAGTTCGCGATCTGATTGAGCAGTACATGTCGGCGGAAAACGACTTTCAGAGATCGGAAATTTTCAAACAGTTCAAATCGGAAGAAGCGTCGTCCGTGCGAACGGTTTCGCATATTTTGAACGTCATGGAGCCGCCGGAAGCCGTCGAGGCGAATTCCCGCATTACAGACGACTTTTTCCGAATAACCTGCCGAAACGTCTTTGACGATTCTGAACTGGAATACTTCGTTCAGCTGCCTCCAGAATACGACCCGCATCGAAAATACCCGACCATTGTTACACTTCATGGCGAATTCTCAACGCCGCAGATGCAAATCGACTGGTGGGCGGGCTCAGTGAACGAAAAAGGAACCCGAAACGGTCAGGCGGGACGTCAGGGATATATTGTCATCGCCCCTGCCTGGACGCCGGAAACGACGCGTTCGTACGATTATTCCGGAACGTCACACGGCGCTGTGTTGGGCTGTCTTCACGACGCCTGCCGGCATTTTTCCATCGATACAGACCGCGTTTTTCTGTCCGGTTTTTCCATTGGCGCTACGGCGGCATGGGATATTGCGATTGCACATCCGGACTTATGGGCGGGCGTTTTGCCGGTCGGGCCTATGGCGGATCGGTTTTTGCTCTTCTGCGGGTTCAACGCCCGATACATGCCTACGTATTTCGTATTCGGTCAGTATGACAACGGCGCCATTGTCAAAAACGCTTCCAAACTGCTCAACGGGTATTTTTTACGGAATTATGATATTACCTTGGTAGAATATCAAGGGCGCGGTCACGAGGATTTTCAGGAAGAAATTCTGAAAATGATGGACTGGATGAACCGCCGCAAACGAGATTTTTATCCCTCAAAGTTTGAATGCAGGTCGATGCGGACGTTCGACAATTTCTTTTGGAATCTGGAGCAGGCGAATTTCCCGGCTAAAAGGGTCGCGGACCCTGTTCGCTGGCCGCCGGCGCGCGGCACGACCGCCGCTATTACCAGCTGCGAGATTCGAGCCAAAGCCAGCTTGAACATTTCGACGTCTGCGTCCAAGATTACAGTTTGGCTCAATCCGAATATCGTCGACTTTGACAAGAAAATGATCTTTCTGATTAACAGCAAAAAACAGACGACCGTTTTAGTCAACGGGCGCAAAACCATCAGGCTGTTAACCGAATACATCGAGCCGGATTTGGAGATTCTATTGGAAGACGTCCGAACCCGCGGCGACCGTCAAAACCCGTTTTGGGCGAAGGTGGACATATCGCGTAAATTGTAATCGGGGAGTGAACATTCTGGGGAGCGGACATTGTCCGCGAAAATCAAAGGTTGTTGTTTTTGGCGGGTAATACCCGCCCCCCATAAAATACCCGCCCCGCAATCAATTTCCCTTTAGCGTTTCGCTCATGGAGTCGTTGGTTAGCGATTTCGCGGCGCGGGAGCTTGCAAGCCAGGAAATAATCAGACTTCCTGCGGCGGCCGCCAGCCAGACTCCGCCGGTCCACGCCAGCAGAGACGAGTTCTTGAACGTCAGCGTTGCGCCGACCGTTGCTGCGATCGCGGCGATCGTCCCGATATTGATTCCGTGACTTAACGGACGAATCAGCTCCAGAATGGCAATGCGTCTGATATGCGAGACGCTGAATCCCATGGAATACAGGTTTGCCAGTTCCGATTGAGAACGCAGCAGACTTCGGCGCAGAATCGGGGCGTAGCATAAACAGCCCAGTCCCAACCCGACCAGAAGCCAAACCTGAGTCAGACGAATCCAGGAGTTGTGAACGGCCATTTGTCGATTTTGGCTTTCGAAAACGGACTCTATTTCCGGACCGTAGGCTTCCAGACCTTCCAGAAGCGCCTGACGAACCTGAAGCGTCTTGTCTGCCGGGCAATCGACGAAGAACATTCTGTATCCGCGGGTTTCCGGGAAAAAGCGTCGGACGTTTTCGTCGCTTGTTACAAGGCTGCCGCGGAACATGTCGTTATCCATAACGGCGACAACGCGCCCTTGCACTTCGCGTCCGGGTCGGTCGTCGAGCAGCAGTCTGGAATCCAGCCCTTTAAGATGGTATCGATTTTTCATCGTTTGGACGTCTATAATGAACGGCATGACTCGCGTCATCATCGCCACTTTCTTTTTGACGGCAATAACGTCCGGGTCTTCCGTCTGGAATTCCTGTTTGATTTCTTCTTTTTGAACCATCGGGAAAGCGTATTCTTTTCGCCACAGCGCGTCCCACGGGAACGACGGAACCAACGCGTTTTTCCAGGCGAAAAGCGGGTTGTTCATCATCTTGGGCGAAACGCCGACAATTCGCGGAACGCATGGATAATACAGGTTGTCCAATGACGCGTCGTCGCCGTCGCGGAGAAGCGCCTGATCAATAACGGCGTCTTTGAGTATTTCCTGATGTTTGACTGTAAAGCCAACGGCGTCTCGATCTTTGGGCAGGTCTAAATTGCCGATAATTGGCAGCGCTGTTTTGACAATCAAACGATAGCCGCCGTTGTCGCGAACCGTAATGGCGTCGCTGCGGTCGGTGCGGTACATGAACAGCGACAGCGACGGTATGAGGAACAACATCACAGCGCCAGTCGCCATGATAAAAAACGAGCGTCCAGGATGTCGAACGTAATTGCATAAATCGCTGGAAAACGTTGCCGACGGTTTGCGCTTGAGCTTATAGTAGTACGCCCAGATCCCAAAAGCGAGCGAAACGGCTGCGGCGAAGAAAATGATTCGAGGAAGCAGTTTCATCGATTCCAGATTCCAGGTCATTGGCGCCAACGCGACTCCGAAAATAATAAGCCAGAATATTATCTGAAGCAGCGCTTTGGCAATGCCGCTTGCAAAATTCGGTTCGTATGGGGTCGGGAAATCAAATATTCCCTGAAGCCGATGGATGGATCGGACTTTGTCCAGTTTTCGGATGCTGATAATTGTTGCGATAAACGTTACCAACCAGCCGATAATCGCGCCGGGAACCAAATCCCACGGGTTGAGGTTTACGCTCACGAACGGAACGCCGATGATTTCCAACCCGAAATGGTTGAGGTATACAACGGCGAACGCCGTCAGAACAATTCCAACGCCTATGCCCAGCAGCGCTCCAACGGAGCTGATAATCATGTTTTCATAAATGAACGACTGCCGAATCTCTGTTACATTCCAGCCGACAATTTGCAGCAGCCCAATGTCTTTGCATCGATAATCCATGTTCAGCCTCATTTGCAGAACGGTCAAAATGAGAGAGAAAAAGATAATCGTCAACGAGATGCAAATAAAGAACAAGGCGAAGTCGTACGCGCCGATTGAGCACAGCGACAGTTTGTCACGAAGCGGTATAAACGTCCAGCCGACTTCCTGCGGCGTGGGAGCCAGGACGCTGGAACTGGGCGCCGCCAGGCCCCAGACGCGTACGGATGTAATCGCTCCCGCGCTGTTGGTAAACAGTTCTTTGGCTTCGTCCAGATTGATATAAAACTTGGGAAGCGCACCGTATAAATCCCAGTATTCTTCGTCTTCCGGTCGGGTGATTCGACCGTCTATGGGAAACGAGATGTCCCAGTTGTGAATGCTGTTTTTATCAGAAACGCCTTTGATGAACGGAACCCAGGAACGTTCGTAATACAGCGGATCGTCTTCTAAAATGCGGCTGACCTGAAAGACGCGTTTTTTCAGAACGCATTCGCCGGTTGCCGGGTCTGGAACGTAGAATTCCAGTTCCAGATTATCGTCTACGGCTATTTCCAGGTCGCTTGCCGCTATTTGCGTTACGGCAATCTGTCCCGATTTGACAAACGGAACTCTGGCGTCGTCCGTTGCGGCTAAAAATGAATAGGCGATATAAGGTCTGTCCTCTTTTCTGATTTCCTTTTTTACAACGGTTGTTTTATTGACAAGCGTTGTCATGACGTTTGCCAGTTCGACCCGTTTATTGGGAAAAAGAGCGTCAATACGGTTCATTAACGCGGCGCGTTCCTGTTCGGAAAACGCCAGACGGTTGGAAGACACCGTCCAGAAATCCAGATCGGTCGCTCTGAACTGGAAACCGTAGTCGTCCAGCGTCGGATGGTAATTGTACGTAATTTCGGAATCGGAAAGAATAATATTGGCTCGATCTTCCAATTCCATTTTTTTCTGAAGCCAGTTCAGCGATACGAATACGTTTACCGCGGGACGCTGTGACGCTTTCAGATTCAAAGACGCGATTGTATTGTCAGGAACGATGTTTTTTACTGTAACAGACAGCTGAATTATCGTCCCGGTTCGCTTGGCAAAGGGGGAGTCCAGCGGGATGTCCTGCGGACGTTCGACCGCTAAAATCAAGCCGTCGCCAACTTTCAGATTCCAGAGTTTTGCGACGTACTGACTTACTGTCGCTTCGCCGGGCTTCGGGTCGCGGAATTCCGGTTTTCCCGGCGCTTCCAGATGGGAAAAATTATCGTCGACGCCCCATAAAAAGCAGGAGCGAATATCGCCGATAGGCAGCGTCTTAAAATCGTCCGATTCTTTGACATGAGAAACTAGCGCCGCGTTAAATTTCAGAGCCGATACTAAAATTGCCGGGGGCTTGAGGCTGTGAATTTTTTCATTGACGTTTTTTTGCCCAATAGCGATATCGTATGCCAGCTGAGTTCGAAACGTCGTCGGCGCCGGCAGACAGGATTCAATGCGTCCAAGACGGCTGTTAACCTGCCGCTTCATGCTGGTAACCAGCGACGTACTTAAGCATAGAGCGCAAACGAAAATGCCGGTCAGCATGGCGGCGCACAGCGTCGGAGCCAGGTTGTCGCGCCAGAAAAACTTTGACGTTCTTAATGCAAGCTTGTAGGGAATGGGAGCCTTCATTGAAACCTCCTCCGAAAAGCGTCCAGTTCGGCGCCCTCTTCCGGCTGCGGTTCCGGTTTAGGCTGCGTCATTTCAATGTCCTGAATGTATTCGTCTTCGTCCAGGCCCAATGCTGGCGCCGGTTCAGATTCGTTCCTGATATTGAGAACGGAATCGTTTTCGTCCAGCCCGTATTTGCGGCGTCCGGAAATAGTCCATCGCGTCTTTTCCAGTCTCGCCGTGCGGTCGAATTTTTCTTTGAAGTCAGGGGAATCTGAAGCCATGATCAGCATGGATCCGCAGGACTTTTGCGCTGCCAGAAAATCGTCGACGAACGGTTCGACGGCGCGAGCGTCCAGCCGACTGACCGGTTCGTCTGCCAGGATGAGCGACGGGCGTTTGATCATCGCTCTGACAGCCGCGGCGCGCTGCTGTTGATCTCGGCTGAGAGTTTCCGGATAGAGGCCTTGGCAGTTGTCGATTTTCATCTGCTCTAAAAGCTCTTTCGCAAACGCGACGTCCGCCTTGAGCGGAAGCCCGGTTGCCAAACATGGAATGAGCGTGTTTTCCAGAACCGTCAGCTGCGGCAGAAGGTACGCCTCGGAAAAGATGAACCCGAGATAATCGCGGCGAAATCGGGAAATTTTGCTCCGGCCAAAGGTCAGCGGGTCGGTCTCGCCAATCAGATACGTTCCCGTGGTGGGCGATTCCAGACACCCCAAAATATTGATTAACGTCGATTTTCCCGATCCGGCAGGGCCGACGACCAGCAGCGTTTCGCCTTTATCGAGCACGATGCTCACGCCGGTAAAAACCGTCTGATTGTTGACGCCTTCTTTATACGTCTTGCTTAAGTTGCGCGCAATTAAAGACATGTTAATTCGGAATGATGAATTCGGAATGTGGAATTATTAAATTAGGAAGTCGGGGGGAATATATATCCCCTACTGCCTAATCCTTACAATATATTTCTCCTTATCAGAAATATCGATATTTAGACGTTTTTCAATGAGAAATAATTCAATCTTTATACTATAATATATAGAAAATAGTTCTCAAAATTTGATAGAACTAAAATAATCGTTATATTTAGTAGGGAGTAGGGAGTAGGGAATAGGGAATAGTTTTTTCTATTCTGCTTTATTTCCTTATCCTGAATGGAGGCATACATGAAACAACTTTGCGTCCTGACGCTTGGACTGACGCTCGTCGTTGTATTAGCGCTGTTTATATCAACGACGTTTTCTGTATACCATTTGATTCAGCTGATTAAAATCAATTTATCGCCGCTCGAGACGGTTGATAAGATGGACGAACTGGCTGAAGGGTATTTGGTAGTCTATTCGTCAATGGCAAGCGTCGCTCTGGTTTTTTTAGGAATAATCGGGTCTTTATTGCTGAAGTATTTATCCAAAGACGAAGACGCCTCAAGCCGTCATTACGTTTGGATTAAAAGAATCGTCTTTGTAACGAATATAATTCTCGTTTACGCAGCGGCAGTTTTAGCAATAACGACAGCGTTCTTTATGATGATTTCATAATGATGGCAAAAACGCAATTTCTAATTTCTAATTGCAAATTGCTAATTGATAATTACTCTTCGAACGGCTCTACCCCCCAGCCTGCCAGGCGTTCTTTGCGGAATTCGTTCCACGTTCCGTTGACGATGGCGTCTCGGGCGCGGCTGACAAGTCTCTGGTAGTACGTGATGTTGTGAATCGACAGCAGAATCGGACCGAGCATTTCGTCTGCGGCGAACAGGTGCCGGATGTACGCTCGGCTCCGTTTGCACGCCGGGCATGGGCAGGTTTCGTCGATCGGGCGCGGGTCTTCTATATACTGAGCGTTACGCATTCTCATTGGGCCGTTGTCTGTAAAGGCGAACGCGTTGCGGCCGTTGCGCGTCGGCATGACGCAGTCGAACAGGTCGACGCCCCGGTGGATGCATTCGATTAAATCGCGCGGCGTCCCGACGCCCATCAGGTATCGCGGCCGATCTGTCGGCATGGCGGGTTCGGTAAAATCAATCGTTCTGTACATGTCTTCCGGCGGCTCTCCGACGCTCAGACCACCGATAGCGTAGCCTTCAAAGCCGATTTCCGCCAGCTTTTGAGCGGATTCGACGCGCATTTCTCGAGAAAGCCCGCCTTGAACGATTCCAAACTGCGCCTGATCTTCCCGGGTATGGGCGTCTCGACAGCGTTTCGCCCAGCGGAGAGTACGCTCAAAAGCGTCGCGAATGACCTTGTCTGTATTGGGCAGCCCAACGACGTGGTCGAGAACCATGGCAACGTCCGACCCGAGCGCTTCCTGAATCTGAACCGAGCGTTCCGGGGTCAGCGACAGCAGCCGCCCGTCAATATGCGACCGGAAATTCGCCCCTTCCTCTTTGATTTTGAGCAGTTTTGCCAGAGAGAATATTTGAAATCCCCCGCTGTCGGTGAGAATCGGACCGTTCCAGCCGCAGAATTTGTGGAGTCCACCGAGTTTGGCGACGATTTCTTCGCCGGGACGCAGCGACAGATGGTACGTGTTCCCGAGAATCATCTGGGATCCGGTTGCTTCGAGCTGGCTGATTTCGATTCCCTTGACGGACCCGACCGTCCCGATCGGCATGAACGCCGGCGTCTGAACGACACCGTGCGGGGTATGGAACGCGCCGCGTCTTGCCCGGCTGTTGTGATCGACTGCTAAAATATCAAAGTTAAAGTTAGGATTCATGCTGTAGAATATATATTAATACGGTTTTTTGTCAAGGCGTCGCGCTAATCAACGAGCATCGCTTGCGCAACTCCTCCCTCCTCCCTCCTCATTCCTAACTTTTCAGAATCTCTCTTGACGGGTTTGAGAAAAATCCCTATACTCCCGCCGACTACCCTTGACTTGGGCGGGTATAATGAAGTTGCGAGAAGCGAGTTTCGTTTATACTTCCCTCATTTTTCAATGTCAAGAGGTCGTCATGGATAAAAAAGCGTCGCGCCGTCCGAAACCGGCTCATTATCCCGGTTCAAGCGAAAACGTCAAACCGTCCCGAATCGCGTATTGGGAACGGCGGGACAGGCAGAAAAAGCACGAAAACAGGATTCCGCCCGGAGAACTGACAGAGGATTCGTCAGACGGTTCGTCTGTAACAGGCAGAACGCAGGACAAAGAGGATTCGGCTCGCGTTGAACGCCGGCAGTTTGTCGATTCGTACGCGGATCTGTCTCCGGAAGCCCGGGAGCTGGCTTTGGCGATTGACGCCTATAAAATCCATTTTCATCGCCGGTTTATCAGTCATGAAGAACTGCTGACGGTCATCCGTTCTTTGGGATACCGGCAGGAGTTCGGACCATAACTTCAGGAGAAAGATTATGAACGCGCAGGAAGCGAAAAGCAAGAGAATGGAATCGTCGTTTACAGAACTCTTGCGTCCATTCCGGATTTCTCATTCAATCCGAAATTCAAAGCCGTTTAGGCGTGTTACATTATTGTCTTTCTTCCTGTCGATTGTTATTCTTGTCCTGTTTGCGCCGCTGGCGACAGCGCAGTTTCCCGAACAGGGACAGATCTGGAAAAGCTACAATATCAGCGCGTACACGCAGGGCGTTACCAATACCAGCCGGCCGGAACAGGCGATTCTCGACGCGATTTTGCGTCAGACGGGGCATAACGTCTGGTGCGGAGAAACGCCGGGCATGCTCATTGTTAAACCGGACGTCGTTCGCGTTTATCACACTCCGGAAATTCAGGAGCAGGTTGAGGCGATAGTCAATCAATACATTTTTTCTGGAAACAGAACGATTACGTGGCAGTTCCGCGTCATGACGGTCAACAGCCCCGCCTGGCGCGCTCAGACGGCTTCTTTTATGCGGGCGGCGGAAACGCAAAGCCCAGGATCGTCCGCCTGGATTCTCAACGCCTCTGACGTTCCCAATCTAATTCGCATTTTTCAGGAGAGATACGGCTTGCAGCAGGTCAATTCGCCTGTTGCGACTGTACATAACGGTCAGCCGATTACAGTTAATCTGACTCACCCGCGGCAATACGTTCGAGGCGTTTATCCGGATCCCAACGGCGGCGGATTTCGCACTGCCACCGGCTTGGTAGAATCCGGGTGCAAGCTGGAATTCACGCCGTTGGTAACGGGCGACGACCGCATCGTCGACGCTCTGGTTCAGGTTCATATCGATAACCTCGAACGGGTTTACGACGTCAATTTCCCGACGCCGTCCGGTCGTTCGGGTTCATTTAAGATACAAACGCCCCGTATTGACCAGTTCCGATTTCAGGAACGTTTCATGTGGGCGGCAGACAGAGCTCTGCTGATTTCTGTAGGGATTACGCCTTCGCCCATTCCGGAACGCAACAACGTTCCCGGATTATCCGCTTTGGGCGGAGATCGCGTAGAAACGCTAATTCTGATTGTTAGACAGCAATAAAAAATGTCAGCGGTGATTATAATTTAGATAGCGCCGCATTCTGAAAAGATTCCTGTTTTTGTTTGAAAAACAAGACGGGGATTTTTTTGTCAAAAAATCGTAATCGTTAAAATCGATACAATCGTTATATTTTGCATAATCGGTCCAAACCGACCGCTTAAATAAAAAAACGGGAAAATATTTTCCAAATTCGTAATTGGAACATGACAAGATTCCAATTTAGTGTATAATTAAAATTGTTGCGATTGGTATAATCGTTATATCTGGATTTACTGGCATGAACCGTATATGTGGATTAACCCGCAGAACTGTCACGCCTGAAAAGTCCGGTTATATCGATTGTATCGATAGCTCCGAGACAACACCATGATTTTAAGATTTGAGAATCATTTTGCCTTCACTTGGATATATCGTCCGAGAATGGCAAAGACTTCAGCTTTTCTTTTCAGCAGCATTGAGTAGGCACCATGAGTAGAAATGAAAGCGCCCGCGCCAGACGCGCGGCAGGGCGGTATAGGACACTGCGCATTGAGGGGCTGGAATCGCGCCGGATGCTCAGCGTCACGCAACCCGTTGACCTGTCCGGTCTGGAAAGCGATTACAGTTACACGTCGTACGCGAAGTCCGGCGTGATGAAATACAATTCCGTCGTGGACGATTTAATCGGACTGACGGAAGTGCAGCAGGAATACGGACTGTCCGGAGCCGGTCAGACGGTTGTCATCGTCGATTCCGGGATTACGGCTGATCACGCGGCGTTTCGTTCTGGACAGATTGTCGGCGGATGGGACTTTGCAGAGAACGACTCTAACCCGTCAGACGATTCTTCTTACGGCGGTCACGGGACGCATTTAGCTGGCATTTTAGCGGGATCTACAACAAAGTACACCGGCGTTGCGCCCGGCGTGGATCTGGTTATTCTGCGCGTCTTTGACGACAACGGCGTCGGCTCGTTTGAACTGATTGAACAGGCTCTGCAATGGATTGACGCCAACCTCAATTCGTTCGACAACCCGATTACAGCGGTCAACCTGTCGGTCGGATCCGTTTCGAGCAATTCCAACGCAACGGACTGGAAAATTCTGGACGACGAGCTGGAATCGCTCTATAATTCCGGAGTATTTATCAGCGTTGCCGCCGGGAACGACTACAAAGACTACCCGACGGCGGGCGTTGCGTATCCGGCGTGCAGTCAGTACACGGTTTCCGTTGGCGCGGTTGACGGCGACGGCGACATCGCAACGTACTCTCAGCGTGACTCCAACACGATTTTCGCCCCTGGATACGGGATTTATTCTTCCGTTCCCGACATCCTGGGCAACAACAACAATCGCAGCGACGACTTTACCCGCATGACCGGCACCAGCATGGCGACGCCCGTCATTACCGGCGTTTCCTGCTTGCTGAGGGAGGCGTACGCCAACATGGGCTACACGTCTGTTACACAGCAGGATATCTATTCCGTCATGACGTCGACAGCGGACAAAGTCTATGACGCGGCAACCCGGCAAACCTACAGCCGAATCAACGTCGCCAAAGCGGTTGAGTACATCTATTCCCTTGACGCCCAAACGACTGCGAGTAACACGAATACTCAAACCAATACTAATACGTCGACCAACACAAATACCAATACCAACACAAATAAGCCGACGAACACGAGTACTCAGACCAATACAAATACGTCTACCAGTACGAATACCAACAAGACAAGCAATACCAAAACGAATACCAACACAAATACGTCGACCAATACCAATACAAATACGTCGACCAATACGAACGTTCAGCAGACGTCCAGTCGAGCGAATCTGCCTGACGGCGTAACGGTTTCCGGAACGAAGATTCTCTTTACGGGAACGTCCGGGGCGGACTCGCTGAAAGTAGACGCATCGGGTTCTCAGTGGAAATTCACGTTCAACGGCAGTACGTTTACGTATTCCTTTGGGACAATCAATTCGGTTCAGTGCAACCTCGGCGCTGGCGCGGATACGTTTGAATTTATCGCCTCGTCGGGAACTGATTCGATTCGCTGTTATCAGGAATACACGCTTATCAACGGCAGCGGGTACGTGGTCAAGGCGTTTGGCGCTCAGACGACTACAATCAAGGCGGACGCCGCCGACTCCGTCGCGTTTTACGATTCCACCGGCGCGGACAATCTCGACCTGAACCTCAAAGCCAAGACGGCGACGTGGACGACCGGCGTCAATACGTGGACGGCGTCCGGCATGAAAGAAGTCAACGTGTCACAAACGGCGGGCGGTCAGAATTCCGCTGTTATTTACGACACCGACGAGTCTGATCTGTTCAGCGTTACAGAGAGCGCGTTTGCCTATAACGGAACTGCGTTCAGATCGTATCTGGTTGGCTTGAACAACGTTGTATTGAAGTCCGTCAACGGTGGGAAAGATTCCGTTCGTTACACCGCCGGCGCCGCCGCGGCAACGCTCAACGCTCAGGCGGGCGCGTCAACGTTCAAAACGAACATTGCGACCTATTCCGCATCCGGCTTTTATTATACCTACGCCTACGCGGGAACCGGGTACTGCACCGCTACGCTCAAGGATACTCAAGACGCCTCCAAACCGGACTACGTCATTGCAGACGTCGGTCAGACGAAAATGTATTCGTCCAGCTACCAGACGACGGTTAACGGGTTCCAAAGCGTCAAGGCGATTTCGTCTGATACAAGCTCTTCCGGCGTCGACGTTGCGGCGCTGTACGGTACGAACAGCTCTGAAACTGTTACAGCGACCAGCGCAGGAACGACCCTTACCGACGGAACGCGGTCTGTTACGATTTCCAACTTCGCTATGCGCCGCGTTGGACGTCTGACGGACGCTGACCGGGTCGCCATTCACGACGCCGCCTTGCAGGGATATCTCGCCGACAATGCCAACGGAAAATACACGTCGTCGCGGTATTCGCTTTCGTTCAACTAACAGCGGGAAGCCGCTCGCGATTTAAGAACAGGAGTTATTGGGAATGCCGACGTTGACCAGCAGACTGTATCGCCTGTTCTTTTCGACCCGGTTGCGGGCGGCAGGTGCAATTTTGTTTCTGCTTGCCGCTGTTACAGGGTTCTGCGTTCTCGCATACGCTCATTTTATAGAGTCCCGCGCTCTGAGGACGGTAGAGTATACTGTCGTTTCTCCCGATTTGCCGCCTGAGTTCGACGGAACGGTTATCGTCTTTATTACCGACACTCACCAGGGACGCTGGGGAACGTTTGATCTGAGGAGTAAAGTCGTCGAACTGACCGAAAAGGAAAAGCCGGACTTGATTCTTTTCGGCGGCGACTACGCTGATAAACAGTATTACAAAGTCGAAGCCCTGGCGGAGTCGATGAACGCTCTTTCCGCCCCGCTGGGCAAATTCGGCGTCCCGGGAAATCACGATTACGTTCATCTGACGATGGAAAAGGTCATGGGAATTCTTCAGGAAAAGGGGGGGATTGTCAACCTGACCGACAAAGGCGTCTGGCTGGAAAAGAACGGACAAAGAATTCGCCTCGTCGGGACGGAGTACGTTTGGAATCGACGTTTTCCGCTCCAGTTTCCCTATTACGAAATGAACGACCGGACGGAAGACGAGTTTGTTCTTCTGCTGACTCATTCTGCTGACCTGTTCGACCGCTTCGACCCGGAACAGCAGCGGTGCATCGATCTGGTTTTATCGGGACATTCGCACGGCGGACAGATAACGTTTTTCGGACTCTACGCTCCGATCAGCATGCTTCGCAATCGGACGTACCTGTCAGGGCGCGTCGACGTCGAGCATTATCCGTACAATAAAACGACTGCGATTATTACCTCCAACGGCGTCGGCACGACCGGCGTCCCGCTGCGATTCTTCGCCCCGCCGCAAATTGTCAAAGTTACGCTGCGGAATAGCGCTCAGTTGTAAGCCCGGCGTTCTCTTGCCTTTTCACTCCACCGAATTTTTAGACTTATACTCCTCCGCAACCATCCCGTTTTCGCCGCTGAGTTCTTTACTAAACGATAATTATATCTACATTCTCCTTCAAAAATCTCTCCCCCCTTGAACAGGATTTAAAATAGGTGTATAATTCTATTTACATTTGGAGAGATAATGTTTTTATAATAATCTCCTTATTATTGTGTTTCAAATGTTTCTCATTGCCAGACACTAAAATGAATTACAAGTTATCATCCAGCGTTTTATTCCTGTTTGCATTTATAGCGTTATCATGCAATCTTAGTTGTGATAGAGGTCCAAAAACAGTAGACGGATTAAAAGAAACGAATAAAATCCTTCAAAACCAGATCGAGAAGCTTAAAGAGGAGCTTGTTAATAAGGATAACGATCGTAAAGCTGAAATCCAAAAGCTGGAAGAACAATACAAAGCAGAAATTGACAGGTTAAATCAACGGTTGGAAGATCAGGATAAAGACAGTAAGACAAGCCAAAGTGAAGAAATCGAAAGATTGAAAAAGCGCCATGCTGAAGAACTGAGCTGGAAACAGGATGAAATCAACAAACTGCAAGAGGAAATTAACAAACAGACTGAGAAGATACAAGCTTATGAAAAAAGCAGTCAGATTGATCAGATGACGCAAAACATGATTAATCGGCTTCCAGATCGTTACAAAACCTATTTGTGGACGTGCGCTATTATATATATCACATTTTCAATCATTTTGCTTGGAATTTTAAGCCTGGTTATTTTGAAATACTTTACTCTTAAAAACCAGTTGTTATCAAGCATTAACTCCAACATTCAACAATTGAAAGAAAATGAATAGATTATCGTTAATTTTGGGCGCTGTCGTTTTATTGTTTATTGGTTGTTTATTGGGAATGGGGCTTGATTATTACTACATCCGTCCTGATAATCAGGTTGAACGGCAGCAACTTCAGGAATTGAAGCAAAAATACAACGAAGAGCTGATTGTTCTTAAGAAAAATCAAATTCTTTCAGAAGAAGAGCTCGGGAGAATTAAAGCAGATCAGCTCAAGATTGAGGAGTATAAAGAGAAATTGCATAACATGGAGATGTCGTATGCTAATCCGTCATATCCGATTGCTTTTGCTCTCTTTATATTTTTCATTCTTTCCGCGTTACTGATTCTTGTCGTATACAGCAAGAATCAAACGACAAACGAAAACTTGATTGAGTTGCGCAATGAGACGGAAGACAAACTTCGTATTCGAACAAAGGCCGCACCCAAGCCGACGGTTCAGTTGGTTCAGCTCGGTTCCAGTCTGGATAACGTCTCTTCAACGCCTCAGCTAGAAAACAACGCTGCAAATCAAACGCCAACTCTTCAAATTGAAAGCGACGTTCAAGATGCGTCGTCTGATTCGCAAACTGAGGACGACGTTCAGCAAGATGAATACGATGGCGCTTCGGATTAAGACGCCCCCTGATCAAAGCGAGTCTAAAGAACTGCAGTGAACGTTCAGGCGTTTCTGTTTGATACTTGCTATAATGAGTCAGGAATTTCTGGCTCATTTTTATTGGCCGCTTGCGTAATTACGAATTACGCATTCTTGCTCCCCCGTCTTGCAATATATTAAACTTGTATTACAATATCGTTATGAGTTCTATAGACAACCTTTCTGCCGGATTTGCCGCGGGCGCGGAGAGACGCTTTGATTCTCAGACGACGTCTCACGGCCGCTGGGGCGAAAAACTGGGTCGAGACGCGGGCGCGTCGCTGGAATTTATGGACTATCGCGCCTACGTGCCCGGCGACGATTTGCGTCACATAGACTGGAACGCCTACGGCAGAACGGATCGGCTGATTGTCAAACGGTTTGAAAACGAGATTCAGCCCCACGTCGATATTCTTCTCGACGCGTCCCGGTCGATGGCGATTACGCCTCAAAAACAGGCGGCGGCAGAGTTTCTGACCGGGTACTTTATGGGCGCGGCGGAAAATTCCCGCTTTTCCTGTCAGCTGTGGAGACTAAACGGCGGCGTCTTTGACCGGTCGACGTATCGACAGCTTGTAACCGAGCAAAGCGCGCCGATGGATTTCGATTCAACAACTTCTTTGGGGAGGACGATTCTGGAATCCGGGCCGGACTGGAACGCCAAGACGTTCAAGATAATTCTCTCTGATTTTCTGTGGGAAGAAGACCCGTTTGCGATTACTCGTCGTCTGGGGTCGAGCGGCGCCTGGGTGGCGTACGTTCAGGTTTTAGATAAGCAGGACGTTCACCCGGACTTCTCCGGCGACGTCCGACTGACGGACAGCGAGACTGAAGAGTTCGCCGTCCGCCGCGCCGATACCGGGCTGTTCAAAATGTACGAACAGAACTTGCACCGGCATCAAAATCAATGGAACTCCGCCTGCCGCGCCGTCGGAGCGGTTTGGGCGGAAGTCGTCGCCAATGAACTCGACAACGTCTATGCAGCGTTAAGCGGAATTGTCAGCTAAATAGATGATTTTAAATTTTAGTAAAAATTCTACGGAGGGTCGGCGTCCCCGCCGACCGCGAGCGTCCCCGCTCGCCACATGCACATTGACTCGCGTTTAATCTTGAAGGGCATAAAAAGAAAGTAGTGTAATTCTACGGAGGGTCGGCGTTCCCGCCGAGCGCGAGCGTTCCAGCTTGCCACACGCACATTGACTTGCGTTTAATCTTGAAGGGTGTTATTCTTTATGCCATTTTGTTGAAACATATGGCCAATTATCAAGACCTGCTTTAATTGGATTATTGATTATATACGCTCTGCATTTATGATAATGATTGTCGTCACGTATTATTCTGTCCCAATATCCTTTTTCCCAAATCGGCGGCTGAATTGAAAAATAATTTGAAATCAATCTTCCGGTATAACTCTTCCAATGACCAATTATTCTGCCCAGTTGTACATTCTCATAAACGCGGATGATAAGGTGAACGTGATTGCGCATAACAACCCAATCGAATAAATCGTATTGTTTTCCGTTATAGTAATACCATGAATCAATTACGATTCTTGCAGCAACTGGATTAGATAATATGCAAATGCCGTGTCGGTTGGCATGAAGCCAATCCTCTATAAGACGTCTTTTATAGATCTCTTGTTGTTCTGTTGGTTGGAGTTGAGAAATATTAACGATACGTTGCATTTCGCCCGGAGATATTGCATCTGCCAGACGATAGGTTATAGATTGGATACAATCGCCAAAATCCCTATGCGGAATACGTCGCGGTCTATAACATCCGAGATTATTCATTTAATATAGTTTGTTTTTGTTGACTTACGACGAATGCAAAAGGGGGTAAACTATTGACAAATTTTCGCCTTGCGGCGAATGCAGGCGAGGACGCCTGCGGTCGACGAGGACGTCGACCCTCCGAATCGCAAGCGATCCCCGATGTTTTTTTATGATAACAGCTCGCCCATGAGCTTCCAGCCTTCTTCCCGATATTGCCCTGTTTGAGCAGCGGCTTTTTCATTGTAGGACGCGGCGCCGCAAGCGGGAACGCCTGTTCCGACCATCAGCCACGGTACGGTGTCGTAAGAATGCGTTTTGGTGCGAATCGGCGTCGGGTGGTCTGGCGTTACAAACATTCTAAACGGCTCGCCGGAACTGGAAAGAGCTTCCCAAATCGGGGCGACGACTTTGGAGTCGATGTTTTCCATGGACTGAATCTTGTGCTCGACGCTGCCTTCGTGTCCAGACTCGTCCGTCGCTTCCAGATGAACGCAAACGACGTCGTGCGTTTTGAGCGCTTCAATTGCCGCGGCCGCTTTGCCGGAGAAGTTGGTGTCGATAAACCCGGTTGCGCCGGGAACAATAATATTGTCAAACCCGATGGAGTTGGCGATACCCCGCAGCAGGTCAACGGCGGTAATCATCGCGCCGGTTTTGCCGTACGTTTCTTTGAAGGACGGGATAACCGGCATCTGCCCCTGTCCCCATAGCCAGACGTTGGTTGCCGGCGGCTTGCCCTGCTCTATTCGCTTTTTGTTGACGGGATGGTTGGCGAAGACGTCAATGGACTTATCCATCAGTTCCAGCAGCAGTTCTCCGCCCGCGCCCTGCGGCCCGACATGCCAGACGCGTTGGTCTGTATAGTCGTGCGGCGCGAACGTTCTCGTATTTTGTGACAGCGGAACCGTGAATCCCGGAACTTCGCGGAGAATGAGCAGACCGCGATAGCCGACGCCGGAAATGAACTCCAGCGCGCCGGGCGGGTAATCGCCGATCACTGCGTCCTGCAGCGCGGTGAGCAGTTCATGCTGTTCCTCGGAAGAAATCTGTCCGGCGGAGAAAGATCGCATGTATTGGTCGATGATAGTCGTCATGTTGCAGCGGACAACCCAGTCGTTCGGACCCAGTTTCAGGCCCAGCGCGGCGGCTTCCAGCGGTGCGCGACCGGTATAATACAGCGTCGGGTTGCATCCCAAAACGCTCAAATTGGCGACGTCCGACCCGGCGGGCAGGTTCTTCGGAACGTTATGAGCGACTCCGATCTGTCCCAGCCCCGCCAGTTTATTCAGACAGGGAATATTGGCAGCTTCGATTATTGTTTTATTATTGAGTGCGGGAATCGGTTCGTCTGCCGCGCCGTCAGGAATGATTACTACGTATTTCATGATATTTGTTGTGAATGCTATTGTGTAGTTAGTTAGGAGTGAGAGGTGAGGAGTGAGGAATTAAGGAAGGCGCGAAGAGCTTCGCGCCTGTTGTTTATTGTTTTTGTTCGCTGCGCTCATCCCCACGGGTTTACACCCGTGGCTCGCCTAAATTGGTCGCTTCATTACCGCCTTTCATTTATTGTCTATTCATCTTCCTCGGTTCCATCGGTGTCCGGGTCTTTGCGGAACGGAAGGTCGATGTGGAAAGCGGTTCCGCCTTTTTCCAGCGGGACGCATGTAACGGTTCCGCCGTGTTCTGTAACAACCTTTTTCACGACTGGCAAGCCCAGTCCGGTGCCTTTGGATCCTTTTGTGGAAACAAAGGGCGTGAAAATCTGTTCCACCTGATTGGCGGGAACGCCGGCGCCGTTGTCGAAAACGGAAATGCGGACGTTTGTCGGGATTTCTCCCCAGCCGAGCGTAACGCTGACGGCTCCCTGCGGGATGTTGTTCAGAGCGCTTTGATCGCCTTGCGCTTCCGCGACGAGTTGGCTGACGTTGTCCGCCGCGGCGTCGATGGCGTTGGTAATGAGGTTCAAAACCGCTCTGTTAATCAGATTCCGGTCGAAATAAAATTCGGGAAACTGCTCGTTGCGAACCCAGGTTAAAGCGACGTGGAATTCTTCCGCTCGCGGTTTCATCAATTCGACAACTTCGTCCAGCGCGTCGTTCATGTTGTCTAATTCCGGTTCCGCAGATCGTTCTTTGCTGAACGTGAGCATGTCCATAACCAGAGAGGAAATCTTTCCCTGGTTGCGTTCGACGATGCCCCATCCCTTGGAAATGAGCTTTTCGTCGTGGTTCTTCAAGCCGGATTCGATCAAATAGCTTCCGCCGCTGACGCCCTGGAGAATGTTTTTAATGTGGTGTGACAGGTTGGCGACCGTCTGACCGATTGCCGCCAGACGTTCAGACTGAATCATGGCGGAATAAAAACGAATGTCCTCAATGGCGATGGCGGCGTGATGAGCGATCGCGACCATCATTTTGAGGTGGTTTTCGTCAAAATGAGCCGTTCTGCCCTGCGCTGAATTGCGCTCTGGATTTAAGGCGTCGTTGGCCTCCGTATCAATATAGATAACGCCAACGCATCCGTAACGGCCGTCAAGCGGCACGCAGATGGCTTCGCTGACCTTTTGATGAACAATGCTTGCTGAAGCGTCGAATCGGGCGTCGTTCATGGCGTTTCTGGATAAAACGCCTTCATTTTTGTTGGTAACGTAGTCCAGAATCGTTCGGCTGATGGTCATTTTTTCGCTTACGCCCTGTTCTCGAACACGATAACAGCGAACCTGAAGTTCATGCGTATGCGGTTCAGAAAGGATAATACAGCCGCGATCCGGATTGATCCATTGGAATATCAGATCGAGAATCTTTTCCATCAGGTCGTCAATGGAACCGGTTGATTTCAGAGCGGTGGCGGTTTCATAAACCAGACGCAAATAGGATTCCGCCTGTTCTGTTTTATCCAGAGAAGAACTGAGGAAAGACTGACAGTCCTGAACGGAAAAAGGACGTCCTTCTTCCGTATGCCGCATTGTTTGAACGATTTGAGAATGATCGTCGCTGGGAAGTTCGAAACTGATGCTTGACGCTCCGGAATCGTCCTGTTCAATATTGGGCGTTTGCGTGAATTGCAGACACGTGGATCCAACGTTGACTTTGTCGCCACTGTTGATGGCGGCTGTAGTTATACGAACCTGATTGACGTACGTTCCGTTAGAACTGTTGAGGTCTGTAATCAGATAGCGGCCGCTATCATATATAATTCGCGCGTGCTTGCGCGACACTTCCGTATCGTGAAGTTGTACGGTGGCGCCTTCTTCCCGTCCAATGGTTTCGACGCGATTGGGGAGGAGTTCGAAACGTCGTCCCCGGTCTGGTCCTTCGATAACGTAAAATGATGACACTGCTATCTCTCCAATAATTCAAACGCGTGTAGAATATGCGTTCAACCCCCGCTTTGGATTATACCACTTTTGTATGGAATTACAAGGGCGACGAATTCTCTTTATAGTTATAAATGAATATGCTCTACGCTTATTTTATCGCCAATAACGGTTACAATCGCAAAACCAGGCGCTGGAACCCGATAGAACGCTCCGGGATTGAGGCGAAGCGTCCCGTTTGGTTCGATGAAGTACCCTTCAATGTGCGTATGTCCAGTGCATATCAGATTCCAGCAGCCGCTGTTTATTTCTTTTGCAAGACGATCAAACAGATGACCGTGAGTGAATCCGATTTTAACCGATTCCGCCTGGAAAGAGCCGAATTCGCCCTGCCAGTCCAGATTAGCGGTTTTAACCGCCTTTTCCAGGGAAATCCATTCGTCAGTATTGCCGCCGACGATATGAGCGTCAAACGGGGCAAGCATTTGAACAATCGCCTCGCCGCCGACGTCGCCGCAGTGCAAAATCGTTTTGACGTCCAGACTTTCCAAAATGCTCAACGCCTCGGAAACCGGACGAACGTTTCCGTGCGTGTCGCTCAAAACGGCAATTCTCATGGTTCGGATTCCTGTGATTGAGTTTTTGAATCGTTTTTCGGGGCTATCGTTTCTATTGTGGTAATCAGCTCCGGGGCGTCCTGCGCCTTTTGGGCGTCTTTAATCCCCTGCTGACGCATTTGAACGTATCGACGCGCCTTGCAGGAACACATCATGTTTCGATATCCCAGCAGTTGGACAAGTCCAATTGCCAGAAAGAAAAAAAGGAATATGCCGATAGCGGTCAGAAATTGCGTCATTGTGTTGTACTCTTTGTGAATAATTTATTTCGCTCGCACCGAGCCAGAAACGAGAACGCGTTCGCAGTCTGCGGTTTGAATTCTCAGCGCTCCAGCGCTTGTCAGACCAGTCAGAACGCCGGATATAGCTGGCTGTTGGGACTCGTCTGTTTGCGTTACCGTAACGGGCTCTCCCAGCCAGGCGAGTTTGCGTTCCGTCTGGAAGACGTAGTCGACGAATCCATTTTGAACGCTTTGGGCAAGCAGGCGAATCTGATTGTTCCAACTCTTTTGAAGTCTATCGATTATTATACTCAAATCGACTTCTTTTTGCAGTATTTCTCGCAATGAAATCGGACGATTTGTCTCTGAAATGGAAAAGGACGCGTTGGCGTTGATTCCGATCCCGGTAATGAGTTTTCCCTTATTGGCGCTTTGCGTGAGGATTCCGGATAGTTTGCGACCGTTGTAATAGACGTCGTTGGGCCAATGGATTTTTAACGGTTCAACGTCGACGACATTCTCCAATAAAAGCTCTTTGACCAATTCGTAAACGGCGTTTCCGGCGGCAAGAGTTATCAGACCAAAAAGGGAGTAGTCTGATAACAACAGCGGAGGCGTATACAAAACTGAAACGTAAACGCCTCCTGCCGGAGAAGACCATTTTCTGTTGCGTTGCCCCAATCCTCCCGTCTGCTCAGAAGCGGAAAACCAGACGTCTTCCATGGACTCGTTATTTTCAGACCAACGAAGGGCTTCCAGATTAGTCGAATCCACAGACTGATATGCAAACAACATTTTTGCAAATGAAAACTATTTGTTTTTCAGGCGTTGACGAGCGCGATGAAGAATAGGACCGATGCTGTTTTCCGGGATGTTCAACTCGGCGCTGATTTCCTTATACTGCTTTTGTTCCAGGTAAAACAGCTTGACAATCGCGGCTTCAACAGGCGGGAGTTCAGAAAGGAGATTCTCAACTTCGTCGCGGTCGTAGAGATAATTTAACGCGTCGTCCTCATCGAATGATGAAACATCGTCCGTAAGCAAAACCGAATCCATACGACTGTTAAGAAGTTTGACCATCTTTCTGCGGGCAACGACGGTTAAATAGGTTGCCAGAGAACTTTGACCGCGAAAATGACGCAGTACTGCGTAATCGTTTTCGATAAAGGTCAAAAAGATCTCGTTGCAAAAATCGCCCAAATCTTCTGTCGTAAAACTTATCGATGAAGATTGTACCGTGTGTTTAACAACATGCGTAATCAGACCAATAAAACGATCAACAAAATCTTCCCACGCTCGAGGCTTTTGCTGTAAACAGCGGTCAAGCAGGTTGCGGTCAATTTCTGATAACGCCATGTTAATAATCCTTATCGGTGAAAAAATTGTTTTATATAAAAACAGAATCCATATTATATAGATTCACATATTATATACTTATTATATCAGACCATTTGAAAAAATGCAACAAATTTTATGAAACTTTCAAGGAAAAATCGGATTATCAGCCAGTTTTTTTAGAAAATCCTGATATTGATTGCCAATTGCGGTAATTTTATAGCGTCTGGAGGAGTCTCCAGTGTGCTCAACGGAAATTTGGATATATTGTTCAGGAAGACAGTTAACTACTCTGTCAGCCCATTCAACGAAAGTAATGCCAGAGGAGTCAAAGTACTCCTCGGGACCGAGTTCGAGAAATTCGTCGTCGTCCGCGATACGGTAAGCGTCGAAATGGTAAATCGGACGACGTCCGGCAGTGTATTCCTGAATTAGGACGAAAGTCGGGCTGGAAACGTCCTGAGGATTCTCCCCGCCAGCTGCGGCAATAGTGCGAACTAACGCTGTTTTGCCAGCTCCGAGAGCGCCAAGGAGGGAAACAACTGCTCCGTTGGGAATGGATTGTTCGAGAATCGTTCCCAATGTTTGAGTGTCGTCAAGATTGTGAGAATCAAAGGAAAGCGTTTGCATCGCGACTAAAAGTGAAAGACCAATATATGGTAACATCGACGCTAATATTTATAGCGTTATTGAAATATAAGTCAAGCAGGGCGTTAAAAGATATTGAGGATAATCAACGAAAATACCAAAACTCGATTTAAAACAAAAAACCCCGTTCACTGACGGGGTTCCTTGTTTCACTGGCCTAATCACAGGGTAGATGTACCAGTTACTTATGATAATCGAAAATCAAGTTATTGATAATTTAGCTT
The DNA here is from genome assembly GCA_017407125.1 of Thermoguttaceae bacterium. GTDB lineage: Bacteria > Planctomycetota > Planctomycetia > Pirellulales > Thermoguttaceae > RUG11551. The sequence goes on along the minus strand of JAFQXE010000028.1, from coordinate 82,881 downwards.
AACTTAGCAAGCGGCAGCGGGAGCGCAAGCCGGAGCCGGTTCGCAAGCCGGAGCGCAGGCGGGAGCGCAAGCCGGTTTGCAGGCCTTCTTGAAGTTGAACTTCTTTACGCAAGCGGGTTTGCAAGCCTTCTTGCAGCAGAGTTTCTTGCAGGGTTTGCAAGCGGGAGCGCAAGCCGGAGCTGGATCGCAAGCCGGGGCCGGTTCACAAGCCGGAGCCGGAGCGCAAGCGGGAGCGCAAGCCGGTTTGCAAGCCTTCTTGAAGCAACCGAGCTTCTTGAAGCTGAATTTCTTGCAGGGTTTGCAAGCGGGAGCGCAAGCCGGTTCGCAAGCGGCTTCAGCCGGAGCGCAAGCCGGGGCCGGATCACAAGCCGGAGCCGGTTCGCAAGCGGGAGCGCAAGCCGGTTTGCAGGGTTTGCAGCAACGGAAGAGCTTGAAGTTGAACTTCTTGCAGGGTTTGCAAGCGGGTTCGCAAGCGGGAGCGCAAGCCGGAGCCGGTTCACAAGCCGGGGCCGGATCACAAGCCGGAGCGCAAGCCGGTTTGCAGCAACGGATCTTCTTCAGGCAGCCGAGACCCAGTTTCTTGCAGGGTTTGCAAGCGGGGGCGCAAGCCGGGGCCGGATCACAAGCCGGAGCTGGATCACAAGCCGGAGCCGGAGCCGGTTCACACGCGGCGGCAGCGGGAGCGCAAGCCGGAGCGCAATCAGCAGCGAAAGAAATAGCGCTAACGGAAACCAAAGCCAAAGCAATCATGGCTACTACGAAACGTTTCATAATGATCATTCCTCCAAAACGTAAAACAAAAATAAAATTTTTAACTTGGCGCAAGGGCCATTTTACGACGCTCTCAATACCCTGTTATGTGAGCGCCTGTTGTGGTAGGTACCTTGTTCATTTTATTTTATTGAAACTTTACCTGACCGATTTTACCAGTCTTGCGATTGCATGCTCGCTTAACTGTTTTCTGACTTTTGAATATTCTTTTCAGATTATTCATACGTCAATTGCCTATTATGGCTAAATTTTCACATTTTGTCAAGTGAGTGCACCACAAAATTTTAGAAATTTTTCAAAATTTTCCGAATTTTTGCCAATTTCTTGGGGAGATTAAGATTTTTCCGAGTCTCTTTTCTCCCGTTTTCATCTTGTTTTATAAGCTTAAAGCTTACTGCTCTCAACTTCATAACTATTGTACTACACTTTTTTAAATCGGCTATGTGCATTGCTAAGAAAAGTTATTATTTTTTTTCTTATTTTTAATGCTTGTACCGAATTTAACGATTTTGAGCGCTTTTTTCGTTTTATATGTAATACGATTTTGGGATTTTTATTCTGCAGCCAAGAATCTTTCCGCTTCTAATGCTGCCATTGCGCCTGTTCCTGCCGAGGTAATCGCCTGTCGATAGTAATCGTCGGCGCAGTCTCCTGCGGCAAATATCCCTGGAACGTTGGTTGCCATTCTGTGCGGTTGGGGCAGCTGAACGTATCGTTTTTCTGTCAGGGCGATTTTCCCTTGTAAAAACGCTGTGTTTGGCGTGTGTCCTATCGCACAAAATACTCCAGAAACACATATCGTCATTTCTTGCCCGTCGACTGTACTTTTTATTTTTAAAGAAGTTAGACCTTCTGTTTCGTTCCCGATAAACTCAACTGGAACCCTGTTAAAGAGGATTTCGATTTTTTCGTTGTCGAACGCTTTTTTTGCCATGGCTTTTGAGGCGCGGAATTCGTCTCGACGATGAATCAGGTAAACCTTTGATGCGAAGTTTGTCAGATACAGAGCTTCTTCGATTGCGCTGTCGCCCCCGCCGATAACCGCCAGCGGTTTATTGCGGAATCGAGGCAGAGCCCCATCGCAAACGGCGCACGCGCTTACGCCGCGATTTTTGAATTGCTCTTCAGACGCCAGCCCCAGCCAGTTCGCTCGGGCTCCGGTGGCGATAATAATTGTCTGCGCCATGCACGTTTCGCCTTCGTTGTCTGTCAGCTTGAAGGGACGCTGTGTAACGTCCAGATCGACGATTTCTGCAGAAACGACGCGAGTCCCGAAATTGACGGCTTGCTGACGAATCAGTTCGACCAGTTCAGGACCTGTGACAGATCCGCCTTCTGCATGCGGCGCCAGCATGTACGAGCGTTCTTCTCCGATAGCGGATTTCAAATACGCGCCGACGTCGCCGTGGGGGAATCCAGGATAATTCTCGATTTCCGTGGTCGTGTACAATTGCCCCATCGGCAGATTGTTTGCCAGACGGTTTTCTTCGGTATAGGAACCTTCGTAAACGACGGGGTTGAGATTGGCTCTGGCGGCGTAAATAGCGGCAGACCACGCTGCTGGTCCGCTGCCGATAATCACGATTTTTTCTACTGTGTCAGACATGTAAAACTCCAAGGGTTAGGGTTGTATTATTAGAAGTTTCCCTAGTATTATATCTAAAAGGAGAAGTCTGAAAAGGACGTAGGGGCTTGAAATATTAAAGAAATGATATACAATAGTCCATATCGATAAAAAAATAACTATTTGACGTTCGGAATATAATCCAATCAGGAAGATATGCAAAAGAACTATAAAATTAATGGAATGCACTGTGCGGGCTGCGCCATGCGGCTGGAATCGGCGGTTAAAAAAGAACCCGCTTTTCAGAACGTCGCGGTCAGTATTCTGACCAATACGCTGTCCCTGGAGTTTGACGAAAACGCCCTGCCCTCGGTCGAGGCGGACGAAAAGGTATCTCAAATCGTCCAAAAGACGGGTTTTGAGGTTGTTCTGGAAAAGCCAGAGGAATCGACGGCTCCTGCTGTTCCTGAGAACGCGACGTCTGAACCGGCTGCGGTTTCTGAGAAGTCTTCCAGCTGGTTTCAAAAGCTGTCTGCCGCCAGCTGGGGACTGTGGATTTCCGTTGCTTTTCTGGTTGCGTTGATGTACGTCGCCATGGGGACGATGTTGGGGTTGCCGACGCCGGCTTTTTTGAAGGATATGCGCGTTGCTGGAATTGTTGAGCTGGTTTTGGCGATTCCGATTTTGATAATAAACCGCGAGTTCTTTGTTCAGGGATTGGCGTCGCTATGGCGCGGCAGCCCGAACATGGACGCCTTGGTTGCGCTGGGGTCAGGGGCGTCGATTCTGTATTCTGTTTATGTATTGATAAACCGGATTGCAAATCCCGCCGCCTCGGGTCATTATTATTTTGAGTCCGCAGCGATGATTCTGGTTGTCATTTCCATCGGCCGCGCCCTGGAAGGGAAAGCGAAACAGCGCACGACGTCGGCGATTGAAGCCCTGCTTAAGCTGACGCCCCGTCAGGCGCACGTATTAATTAACGGTCAGATTGAAGACGTTCCCGTCGAGAGCGTTCAGGTCGGCGCCGTGGTCGTCGTCAAGCCGGGAGAATCGATTCCAGTTGACGGCGTCATTCTCCGCGGGGAATCGGATATCGACGCGTCCGCTTTAACCGGCGAACCGCTGCCGGTGGAGCGCCGACCGGGCGACGAGGTTTCTGCTGGGACGGTAAACCAGACAGGCGTTCTGGAAATCCAAACGGTTCGAGTGGGCGCTGACGCTACTCCGGCTCAAATCGCGAAGATGGTCGAAGCCGCCGCGGCTGGAAAAGCCCCGCTCTCTCGCTTGGCGGATAAGGTTTGCGCCGTGTTTGTCCCGACGATTTTGTCGCTGGCTCTTCTCGCCTTTGCGTACTGGCTTGCTGCTGGGCAGACGGTCGAATTCGCCTTGACGTGCGCTGTGGCGACGCTGGTTATTTCCTGCCCGTGCGCGCTGGGATTGGCGACTCCCACTGCCGTCATGGTTGGACTGGGCGAGGCGGCAAAACGAGGGATTCTGTTTAAGTCCGCCGCTGCGCTGGAATCGTTCGACCGCGTCGATACTGTCGTATTCGACAAAACCGGGACAATAACCCAGGGCGCGCCGTCTGTCGGAGACGTCTTCACGACCGGCGCCGTTACCGCAGACGCCCTGCTCTGCTGCGCCGCGAGTTTGGAATTCTGGGCGAGCGAAAGAAGGCAAGAGGCAGTAGGCAGTAGGCAAGAGGATAATTCTTTATTTGACCTAAAGACCAATGCGTTACATCCTCTGGCGTCTGCCATTGTTAATGAAGCGAAAAGACGCGGCTTGAGTTATCCGCAGCCGTCTGACGTTGAATTGTTCTCGGGAAAAGGCGTAGTCGGTACGGTTGACGGGAGCGTATGGACGCTGGGATCGGAACGGTTCATGACTGAACGGGAGATAGCGATTCCGCAAGCTGTCAAGGACAAGGCGGAAGAGTATGTTCAGTCTGGTTTACGTCCAATCTGGATTGGGAATGACGGCGCCTTGGTTGGACTTATTGCGGTCTGCGATACGCTCAAAGCGGATGCGGCGGACGCTGTTGGTCGATTGCGGTCAAGCGGTCGACGCGTTGTCCTGCTAACCGGCGACAATCTGCGTTCCGCTCAGACGATTGCGCAGTCAGCGGGAATCGAAACGGTAATCGCTGACGTCCTGCCGGGGCAGAAAGCGGAATCGGTTGCGGCTGAGCAGAAGTCGGGAAATGTTGTCGCCATGGTTGGAGACGGCATCAACGACGCTGTCGCGCTGGTTCAGGCGGACGTTGGCGTTGCCCTGGGAACCGGCGCGAACATTGCGGTGGAATCCGCCGACGTCATCCTGCAGCGTCCGGACGTGGAATGCGTCCCGGAAGCGCTGCGAATCAGCCGGGCGGTCGTCGTCAACATCAAGCAGAACCTGTTCTGGGCGTTCTTCTATAATATTATTGGCATCCCGATTGCTATGGGGCTGTTCTATCCGGTTTTCGGCTGGACGCTTTCCCCGATGATTGGCGCTGTCGCTATGAGCCTGTCGAGCATTTGCGTCGTCCTCAACGCGCTGAGGCTTCGGAATATGAGATTTGAGTAATTGCTGACGCGTTACGCTGTCGTTTTGAGATGTTCGATGAACTCCGAGCGCTTTTGGGTCAGCGCGCCAAGCGTCATGTCTATGTATCTGGCGACAATAATGTAAAATATCGGCAGAACGGGCAGAATCAATCGCGGATACGCATTCTGAACCGCAAAGAATGAGATAAAAAGCATCGAGAAGAAATACAGCCATGCAGTCAGTCTCAGCCACGGGACAGCTCGGAACACAATCCAGAACAAGGCAATCAGAACGAAATCAACTGCTAACGTTATGTAATACAGTTCGAAATGATATACGCTCATTTCCCAGTACATTCTTTTGAAAGTCAGAATAAAGTAACTGATAAAATTATCTTTGATGGTTTTGGACGCGAATTGCTGCATGCCCTTGAAACCGAACTGCTCTATCAATTGGGCGCGGATTTTGTTTTGTAAAACGTCGTCTTCCCGCTCCATGCTGTCAATGAGCGAAATGATTTCCGGATTACTGCCTTTTTTGTACAGATCAGAGTTGATAAGTATGTCAATCTGATTGTATACGCTGACGGAGCTGATAGCAAAGTTGTCGTGGTTGCGCCTGTTGAGTTCGCAGTACCCTGCCAGCAGAGCGACAATAAACGCCAGCGCGACGATGCCGGTAAGCGACTTGAGCCTGTCGGACGAGGAAAGAATAAGCCGGGCAATCCAGAACCCTGCCAGCAAGGGAAGCAGAATCAGGAACGCCGGACGAAGCATAATCATGATAAATAACGCGAACAGGTTAATTCCTGTTGCCAAAATGTGGCTCGGACGCTTCCAGTAGAAAATCATCAGGCAGAAAAACTGACACGACGCGGAAATGGCTAACGGCTCGGTGATAATCCACGCCTGTTTGTCCAAAAAAGCGTAGCCGATAAACAGCGTCAGGAAAAACGGCAGACAGGGAGCGTTCAGTATCAATCGCAGGGCTTTGTATAACGGAATCAACGTCAGCAACCAGATTGCCAGCTGGGCATAAAAGACGTACAGACAGGTCTTGCGACCAGAGAGAAAGACGTGATTGGAAATCGCCTCTTCCCCCGGCTGGGCAAGACGAACCTCGATTGGCTCCGCCCCGGTTATCGTGTAAATCGTTCTGATAAAATACGGATACGCAGGCGTCCGATAAACGTCCGTATAGCCATTCATCAGATCGACTTGGTTGAGCGTGTAGGAATTGGTGTCGTCTGTCGTGATGGGTAACGGGTTGGACATAACCAAAGCGACGTAAACAATCAGCAGCGCCTCAATCCAGAAAATCGGCGAACAGACAACCTGCCCCAGCCAGCCGACGCGCCAGAGCGCGCAGCGGTTTTCGACTTTCGTTTTCAGTTCGTTCAGGAATGATTGCTGTTCCATGGTTTTGGGGACTTTTGGGGTAGTTTGAAATTCGGCTGTTAGCGCCGCTGTTTTCTGATTATCCCCTATTATACATCACAATTCATCAAAAAGAAGCGTACTACTCTTATTTCTGGAAAATAAGGGTAGTATACTACCCTTAAAGCGCATTTTTGTGATAGTATAGTGTATTAAATCTATAGGAATTGACATAATGTCCGCTTGCGATTTTAAAATAATTAAATAAATTATAAAATAAAAAAACGGGCGGGAATCGTGGCGTAGCTAACGTAGTTAGCGTCGTCGCCACATTCCCAGCCCGTCTCTGCGTATTCTGCGAGGAGTCTGCGAACTCTGCGTTCAAAAACTATCCATAGTTGCAACCTAAGATTGCTCCCCCCTATTTCCTCGCCAAGAGCAGGATTTTGGAAAGTATCTCGGCGGTTTTCGGGTCGTCGTCGGCGAAGGGAAGGAACATTCGTCCGCGGGTTTGGGAATGGACAGCGACGATGTCCAGCATCCCGGCTGCGCTTTGATGGCAGACGCCGCTGCCCAGGTGGACGGAGTAGTCCCCTTTCGTGCCGTGAATAAAGGCGTGCGATTTCTCGATTCGGACGTTGTCCAAGCGGAGAATCGGAATGAGCTGGGCGAGGATTTGCGAGCGCATTTCCACCGTGGAATGGCTGGCTTCCGGGTCGACGCCGCTGGCGTGAGCGACGGAAACGAGCAGGTCGACGTCTCGCATGGTTTCGGAAAACAGACGCGGCGGGACGTCTTCCAGCCGGACGGGACGCCCGGACTCGGTACAGAACTCAATCGTTTCCAGAACCGGCGGTTCGATATCGGCGGGAGTGAACCAGCAGCAATCCGAGTTCACCATCGCGACAAGCCCCTCGCGCCGGTATCGTTTAATCAGACCGTCGTAGTAGTCGATAGTCCAGCCGCGATTTTTCATAACTCCCGCGCCCTTTTTCGCCATGAACTGATAGCCCTCGTATCGACGCGAACGGACCCCGTCCAGCTTTTCGTCTTTGTCGAGAACGTAGAGTTCCCGAAACGCCTGTTTGAACGGCTGAACGATTTGCTCTTCGCAAATTTTCTTTTGGAACGCCGTCCAGCGGCCGGACTGCAACAGGTCAAGCGGGTGCGCGATGCGAACCGTACCGCTCGACGCGGCAAGCTCCGACGGGAAACCCGGGACGTTAGACTCGTCAATCCAAATCAGTCGGTTGACAATCGGCGCGAAAACCGGGTTGGCGCTCAGCCCGGCGAGTTCCTCTACGGAGAACGCCGAGGCGCGAATCATGGCTTGCTCGAGCGTCTGTTTAATGCGGGACTGTTGATCCGACAGCGTCTTGACGATTTCCTGAAGCTGCTTGACAACCGGCGCGCTTTTCATGGAAGCCGAGGGCGTGCGTTTTCCAGACGGCAGCCCTTCCCATTTCAGTTCCGGCTTGCCGGCGTCGGAGACGTGAATTCGAACCGTTACGCCGTCAGCGACATCTTGCGGTTGAAACGTCTGACGAACGGCGTCGAGCTGAGCGTTTTCCATGCGCCAGACGAATCGGTCGGATTCGTCGCAGCCCGCCAGCCGCGCGAGGTTTTCGACTGCGGTTTCAACGGCGGCGCTTTCCGAGGCGCGCTTTTGAGCGCCGAACTGCTTCGACTGTTTCAAAAACGTTTGAAGGAACTGATAGCGGCTCAGGACGTCCTCGGGGAGTGCGGCGCCCTTAGGCGCCGCCTTAACCAACGATGCAGAGTCTATTGAGTTGCGAGTTGCGAGTTGCGAGTTGCGAGAAGAATCTGCACTACTGCCTACTGCCTCTTGCCTACTGCCTTCCCTTACCGGCGCAACGCCTAACGCGCGGACGTAGTTCTGGTTTCTCGACTTCTCGATTTGCGCCTGAATCTGTTCGACGCTCAGCTTGCCGGAAACGGCGTCGATATAAATCTGAATCTGCCGATGGCGCGACCCGCCGGCGATGTACTTGGACGCCTCGTACATGAGGGGGAAAAGCTCCTGTCCCGCAGCGTCCATCGCTTTTTGAAGCCATTGCGGATCAATCGCCTCGTTTTGGAACTGCTGAGTTGTAACGTCGGAATAGCGAGCGATTCGGGCGGTCATTTCCGGGGAGAACTCGTCGCGGACGTGCGCCTGAAAGAACCAGACCGCGGTCGCAAGGTCGGGGCGCTTTAGATATTCGCCGACCAGTTCCGCATACCACGGCGCGTACATCGTCAACTCGATAAGCCGCTGCGTTTCCTTTTTAATGGGATGTTTTTTGAGCGCCTGACGCAGATCGTCTGCTGTATCCGATTCTTCCGGTCGGCTGACGCGAAGCAAATAGCAGACGGATTCCAGCCAATTGTTGTTCCAGCCGAAGGTTTGCGTGTACTTGAAGTCGCCCATCTTTTCCAGAAGTTTGACAGCATACTCCACGCCGGGCAGAACGCTGACTTTGGAAACGAATCCCGACAGCCCCGTCGGTTCCGCCGTCCGGGTCAGTTCCACGTCGGCAATACGTTTGAACAGGGTTCTCAGCAGCGGATGGCTTTTTTCGGCTTCTATCGTTTCATCGTCTGGTAAATAGATGTATTCTGTCATGTATCTCCATTTAATCAGAGCCAGAAAGACGTGGCGCTGTGTTAAAAGATTTTGATCGTACGCCTTGAGCAGGTCGCACCTATAGAGAATAACCGGCAGACCGCCGACTTTATCGTCCAGATAGAGTTCTGTCGTCAGCGACAGTAGCCGCCACTGACACGCGACTTTCTCCGGTGTGAGAGCGAGACGTCTGAAGAAGCCAAACCAAAAATCGAATTCGTCTATGCCAATAACAGCGTATTGAGAATAGTAATATTTTTCTGGTATTGTTTTGCAAAGCAAATCTTTTGGCGTTTGGACGAAGGCTTCCAAAATCGACAAAAGCGTCTGTTCGAAGTCGGGCTGTTTATTGACCTGTCGGGCAATGACGGAAAAGCAGAAAAAGGGAAACTGGATTTTCCCCGGCTTGGGATTGAAATCGGCGCCGTAAAAAGGAGCGAGTTCTTTTCGCGTTTTGTCGCTGGCGCTATTCCAGCCGATAATCGCCAACGCGGCAAGCCCTTCCAGAATGTTAAAGGAACGCTTTTCAAAAAATGAGTCCCACAGTTCGGGCGCCGCCCGGTCGGCTTTCGGATAGTTAACATAGAAATGCCAACGAAAGGATTGCGCTTCTTCCGCTTCCATAGCGCTGATGGTTGTAATCGTTTTGGCGTCCTGCCAATTGACGTATGTAATCTCGTCGGATTTATGCTCTGAAATGAAACTGTCCAGCTGACGAATCAATTCAATAGCGTTTGCGGCGTTTTTCGGAACGAAGCTGTCCAGACGATATTCCGGCTTTGCGGGAGGAATTGGCAGAGAGTAGTCGAGCGTCGGGTCGTACAAGCCGAACCCGTTTTGCTCCGTCCAGAGAACGGCGCTTTTGTCGTCCTCTGTTTGGGAATCGAATTTTTTGATGATCTTGTTTGTCAGTTCCTGAACGGAAGCGGATTTCACTTTGAGCAGGTTTTTCACTTTGGTTAGTTCGTCGTCCGTCAGACTTTCCAGCTGAACGATTAACTTCAGCGCTTCCTCTTTAACGGACGGCGTTCTGTCTGACAGGAATTCGAAAATCGAATTTCGAATCGCGTCGGTTCGCGGAAAGGTTTTGTAACGTTCCAGATCCTCTTTGTATACCTTCCGGTTATAATAGGGATCCGTCGCGTCCAGATCAGGCGTGGGCGCGAAGAATCTCAAAACAGTTCGGATAAACCACGTCTTGGAAAAGCTGTTAGCTTTGAGCTGAACAGCCAACTTCGACAAATCTTCCAGTTCCTCTTTTTCCCAAATAGATTTGACGAAGATCATCAGTTCTACAAACAGAAGTTCCTGACTGACGGACAGTTCCATTTCAGGAAAGACGGGATGAAACGCGGAGACGGATTTGGCGGGAAAACGGTCAAACAGTTTACGCAGCCGCCAGTAGATTTCCCGGGCTTCTTGAACCCCCTCGTCGTCATCGGGGAACGCAGAGCATTGAATTCGATCCAGAAGCAAGTTGGTTAAAATCGGCTCCGGTACGCACCGATCCAGCTGGTCGAGAATCCAGATGGGTTCGATGGGCAACTTGATCTGTTTGAGCATGTACGCCGCTGTTGCTTTGACGGGAAACGTTTCGTCGTCGGACTCGATAATCTCCATGCAGCTTTGAACTGCGACAACCGCGTCCTTTGCCGCCAGCGCCGACAGAGCCAGATACCGGCTGACAGGGTTGTTCTTTTGACTTTTCGTCATTTTGTCCGGGTGGTCCAGAAATTGAACGAATTCCTTGAACTGCTTTTTAAGCGTTTCCGGACGAGCGGCGGCTTCCTGCCCGGTTCCGGTTCCAGACCAGCCAATCCAGCATAAAAACGCGCGCGTTACCGAGGAGAATCGAATCAGGTTGTGCTTGTCGATGAAATGAACCATGTAACAAAACGCGTCGAAGGTTCCCTGATCGCAGGACTCTGCGATCTTTTGACGAATTCCTTCCTCAAGTTTAAGCGACAGCATATAGTCGGAAATCCACGTCAGGGCGTCTGGATTGACGGTTTGAAAACAGGCGAGAATCGCGCTGTTGGTTAGATCCTTGTTTCCCTCGTAGAAGGCGTCGTGAATGTACTGGCAGACGAACGGGTCGCGGCGGTCGAGAGCGTCGGCAATCCAGAAGTCAATAAACGGATTAACGCAGACGAGTTGAAGCAATGGGTCTTTTTCCTCGTCTTCATCCCCGCCTGATACGCCTAAAGAAAGAGCCTTCTCCAGAGTCAGGGAACTGTCCAGCAATTTGAAACAGTAGTCAATCAGCCGGGCGACGTCGTCTGCGTAGAGCGTTTTATCGTACGACGTTCGAAACGTTCTTCTGTACAGCCCGGACTGCCACGGCGTTCTGAATAGAATCTCAACAGACCGCGGCAAAACCGCTTGAATGGATTCTGGAAACGCCGACCAGAACGGACAGCCCGGCTTGGCAAGCTGACTGATAACCTCTTCCTGACAGAGAATCGGTTTCACCTCTTGCCGATCGATCCCCTGCTCTTTCCACGCCTCTTCCAGCTCCGATTTGTCTTCGGAAAACGCTGTGTCGGAAATCCATTCCCACGCCGCCGCGTCGAATAAATCCCGCCATACGCCGGGAGACAGCAGCGTTCGTTTCTGCAAAAAGATATTGAGCTTTTCTTGTATATCGTTGTCGAAGTTGTGAATGTCGAAGTTGTTCATGACAAATCAAATTGGGTAAAAGGGATTTCTGGTAAATTTCGGCGAGCCGGGGTGCGTAAGCCCCCGGAAAAGGCTCACGCGGAGCCGCGGAGCCGCGGAGGATGTCCACGGATTTGGCGGATAAAGGGTACTTTTACGGGGGGCGGGTATTACCCGCCAACTGACAACCTAAGTTTCGCGGACAATGTCCGCTCCCCGGAAATGTTCCTCAATAAACCATATTTTAAAAATAACTTCCAGCTAAAAACGCAAGGCGGATAAACGTCAGCGTTGAGCCGTCGGCGAGGTTGAGCGGTTCGTCCAGCTGGGTGAGTTCCCCGTCTGGACTGAACGCGCGAAACAGCCCGTCTTCAAACGCTTGAATTACCGTCTCGACCGATTTGTTTACTTGCGGCTTGGTTTTATTGGGCAACTCCGGGATCTTCTTCTCGTATTCTAATACGTTGTGCTTGACAAGCTGGGTTAACAGTTCCCGAAGCGTCTTCGGCGCCGGGTCGAAATCGAATTCCTGCTTCGTCAGCGGGTTTGAATCGTCCGCCGTCAAGTCGGAAATGCGATCCAAACGCTTGATGGTGAAGTATAGTTTCATGGTTATGGAATGTATATCTTTTCAATCGCCTTATATCCAAACTGTTTGGAAAAGAATCGATAGATTTTATCGACATAACAGTATATGGCGACCGGATACAGGCAAACGAAAAACAGCGCCGCCAGCCAGCCCGGGATTTTGTCAGGAACGAATTTTTGCTTTATCCGATAAATGAATAATGCGAAAACGCCAATACTGTAAATGGCGGGCGCAAGTATTACTAACAGTATATACCATTCTGTCATTGATGTTGGACATAAAGTTTTAACAAATGTTGGTGTAATAAGAACAGTTGGAAAAACAAGGTCAGGTAAAATCGATTGTACAAAAATGAGGATTCCCGATGATATAAAAAACGCTATCCACGATCTGACAATAGTGGATTTAGCATTTGGGATGATTTCTTTTCGAATCCGGCAAAACGCTCTCGAGGATTTATACAATAATATCATCCACCAGATACAAAAAACAAAGAAAATGCCCGGCAGCGCTATTGCAAGAACAACAAAAAGAACCTTCGATAATTGTTCGGATACAGATGCCAAAGCAAAGAAGAATATTAATGCCCCATAGAGGTTTATTTGAAAAAGCATTAATAGCATTTTCCGATAGTAGTACGCTCCCATCGCGGCGGCAGCCACCGGTTTAATCGCATTTTCATCGATATCGTTTGGTTTGAAGTTTAAGTCTATGCTCATGGTTCTATATGGACTTTTAAAACTTTGCGGACTTCGCGGACTTTGCGTGAGACTTTTTTGTTCGCTTCGCTCACGCCCACGGGTTTACACCCGTGGCTCACCTAAGCGTAACTACGCTCGCTTCGCTCGCTCCGTTACCGCCTTTCATTACTTCGCGAACTTCCTCCGCATCTCCGCGTCTCCGCGTGAGGCTTTCCGGGGGGCTTAAGCACCTTGGTTTAGTTCGCCTGACGGCGAATGCGTAATTCCGCTCCCGATGGTCGCTCCATTACCGCCTTCCATTAATTGCCTCCCTTGTACCACTGCGATTCAAAGTACAGGCGGTCGAGTTCGTAGGGGTTGTACGAGGCGTTGGGGTCGGCGTCGACGGGGAGGAGTCCGTAACGAATCATCTCGCGCAGGTACGCCCAGCGGGGAACGAAGCGTTTCGGGCAGTCTTTCCCGTTGTTGGGCGACGGATCCCACATGCTGAATCGGTTGTCCTCTTCCAAAATGTAACGGCGGCCGCGTTCGATTCCAGCCAGAATCGTCTGGTAGTCCGGGTCGGACGTATCTTTGAATACGACTTTTCCTGCCTTCGCTTCACATGTTCCTAATCCGCCGGCGGACTTGGACAGCGGACCGCGGAGGGCTTTGGACTGGTCCGGATACGATAAATCGAAAATGACGTGCCGGTTGAACCGTCCGCCGTCCTCGGTCAGGGTGTGAGCGACGAACATATTGTTCTGATGCGGAGGGAAATGGTCGACTTTATAGTCTGTGAACAGCCTGTACGTCCCGATTTGCCGTTCCTTCGCCGTCGGGCAGTGACACGGGTCGCAGCGGCGGGTAATCGCCTCGTCCATGGCTTTCGTTTCGGGCCAGTCGCGGTCGTTGCGGACGTTTCTGTTTTGCATGTAGTATCCCAGCCCGCCGGAGGCGTTGGCGGCGTACGTTCCGGCGTAGTTCGCGCCAGCGTCCAGCCAAAGACGAATCATCTTCACGTCTTTTTCGTCCATGTTGACCCCCTCGTGATGTTCTTCGATCATCTTCAACAGCGTACTGGACCCCGTTCCGATCTCGTACGGGTCGAAGTTGCTTCTGGGTCGGTTGCGGTTGTCGCCGAACATTTTTCGCCACGACATCTGCATGTAGCTGAACGTATAAACCGGGTTCCAGTGTCCTGAGGCGTTGAATCCCCCCTCTTCCCTGTCCGGGTTGTGACATTCCAGGCAGTACTTGTCGAGAATGGGCTGAATGTCGCGGGGGAAAGAGAAAATATCGGGATAGCCTGCAACGGGTTCGGGATTGACGGGCGCGCTTCTCATCAACCGGAAGAGCCGATCCCGGTCGTCGGCGTTGGGCGTTTCCGTTCTCTCTTCGTGACAGCCGATGCACGCGGTGCGCTCTCCCGGCATGACGGACGTAAACGAGTGCATTCGTTTAACGCAATGACCGTCTTTGTCCATCGCGAGGAAGAGGAACGCTCTGTTGGGCGGCAGGTTGAAGTAGGCGGATCCTTCCGGCGTAACGGGAACGGAGCCGTAAAGACGCTCCAGGGTAAACGTCCCGAAAGACGACATCTGCTCCATGCCGCCGGAATAATGAATCGGCTTGGGCAGCGTCTCGTAAATCAGCAGATGTGTAACAGTTCCCGGCGGGACGTCTTTCATTTTGCGTCCGCGATAAATATTCGCCAGAGCCAGAGAACCCCATTGGGCGTTCGGGTCGGTCTGGTCTGAAATAACGCGTTCCCGCTGACGGGGCATGATCGGGCGCGGCTCGCTTATCCAGAAGCTGCGCGGACTAAGGTCGGTCGACGGCAAGCGGTTGTCTGCTGCGTAGCCCTGGTTGGACTGGTCAGCCGGGTCGGCGCCCTTAAACAGATCCGGGGGAAGCGTGAAGAGGGTTTCCACCCGCCCTGCTCCGTTGACCAGCACGATTTTATCGTATGACGCCGCCATGAACATGTCCTCGGAAAACGCCCAGGGGTCGGCGAAATCGTTGGTTTTGGTAATCGTCTTGGCGCCCAGGGGGGAGTCCGGACCCAGACGCGGATCGACAATCGTAATGGGGCCGTAATGCTCGCGTCTGCCGTGACCGGGCGAGAAAATACAGACGACTTTGTCCGTTCCGGGAATGGGTTTCGGCGCCAGCATGGTGATGTACGGTCGCTGGTTGCCGTAGTAGACCATCTGCCGCGTTCCGTCCGGGTTCATCGTCCAGAGGTGATGGTACGTAACCTGTTCCCGGTCGACGTATTCCCACCGCATATAGATAACCTGTCCGTTGGGAAGAACCCAGGGCGTGTTGTCCTGCTCGACGTTGCACGACAGCGGGCGAATATTGGAGCCGTCGGCGTTACATTTATGAATCGTCCCGACTTGCGTCAGCCAGCAGTTGACCCAGCGTTTGGCGCGCGTGGAACAGAAGATAATTGAATCGTCCGGCAGGTACGTCGGCTCGTAGTCGTCCCAGCCTGGGGGCGCGAAATCGCGGTCGCTGCCGCGGCTGGCGGCGGTCGAACGGTGTTCCGGCGTCGTCGACGGGACGACCCCGTCCGGCAGCGTCAGCGGGGCGTCTTCCCCAACGCCGGTAATCTGTTTCAGACCTGTTCCGTCAATGTTGATTTCGTACAGACTGTAGTGTTTTTTCCCGGACGGCAAATAGGAAAAGAGGACTTTCTTTCCGTCGTAATGAATTTGCGGGTCGCGAATGTTCCCCCCGGGATCGGAGAAAATGGTTCTGACCTGTTTCGTTTCGACGTTGTAAATGCAAATCGCCCCGCCGGAGTTCATCGGGAACGGCAGCCGGCAGACGTTGTCTCCGTAATAGCCGATGTTGGCGTACCAGTGCGCGTCGTAACTGGGCTTGCGGAGAACGAAGAGAATTTCATCCGGCATTCCGGCGCGTCGAAACTGCGTCAGAAGCGGCTCAACCCCCTTTTGATCCAGCGGCTGCGGTTTTTCTCTCAGACAGACGTAATCGTAAAAAATCAGACTGCCGTCGCGAAGTGTTACAGAAATCGTATTGACGCCCTTCTTCACCGCCCCGGCGGGAATGACAACGACGTCGTGCTGATACGTCCCGACTCGCTCGAACTGCTCCCATGGATTTTCACGCTGGGAGAACTTGACCGACCGGATCACCGGCGACGGCGTCCCGTTGGTATCGACAACGACTTCCGACGGCTCCAGACCGTGACAAACGCCGATGATCAGGTACAGATTCTGATTGTAGTCCCGATTGGCGGTGAACTCAATTTCAGCGGTAAACTGCCGGAACCCGGCTTTCGCCTCGTGAGTCGACCAGTGCCACGGCGTCCAGGCAGCGTCCTCGTCTTTCCCGACTGTAAAATGAAGAAACGGGACAGGCTGGGATTTATCCGGGACTTTGTCCGCGAACGCTTTCCAGTCCGGCTTGTTGAGGAACTCGGCGGAACACGCGTCCGGCGTCCCGATTTGGAAAATGACGTCGTCCGGCTGCGCCTGAACGAGGGACAACAACAGCGCGTTGAGTATAACGGCTAAAGCCGCGGTGAGTTTGGGGTGGTGCATGGCAGGTATTTAGTGGTTAGTGGTAAGTGGTTAGTGGTAAGTGGTGAGGAATCTATTCTAAGATTATAGAGTATTCGAGAGAGAATTGGAATAGGGGGGCTTATGGAGTGCGACGGCTTGACGTCGCTTTCATTACCAGAACCGCCGCGAACGACGATAATATTTATTCGTGCTGATAACGTGGGAAGAATTATCTGAACCTAAAAAACAGTCGAAGGAAAAATAAAAGTAGTTCGCACGTTATTGGCACGAACTACTTTATTTGTTGTTCTCAACTCTTTTCTTGGAAAAGCGACGTCAAGCCGTCGCACTCCATATTACTTTCTTTTCCGCCAGTACAGCAGACCCGCGGCGCCGAGTAACAACAGCGCCCAGGTTGACGGTTCCGGAATGGCGTTGGGGTCAAGATAACCGGTGATAGCGTACGTGCCGTCGCCCATTGGGCTGTATTCCAAACCGGTGAAATAGTAAGAACGAACGTAATTGTCAATAAAGTCGTCGGCAAGGTCGCCGCTGTTATTCGCATGTAAAATAGCGGTGAAGGTATCGCCGCCCTTTAACGAGCTGTTGTCAGAGAGAACGAGCTCAATAACCGATCCGTTAGTCAGATTAAGATTGCCGTTAACAATCAGCTGGTCGTTTTCGTCGACGTCGGTTCCGCCCAGTTCCATCAACAGGATTGCGCCGGAGTCGAGGGTAAAGTTACCTGTCTGTTCCAGCGTTCCGACGGAGTTGCCGGGCGAGAACGCCGCGCCGGAGTTAATTTGCAAATCGCCTGTGAAGTACTTTTGCATATCCAGACGGCCGGACGAGACGACGAAGCTGGAGGCGTCAATCATGTTTTCCGCGGCGCAGTATAGCTGAAGCGTTTCGTCGCCCGTCTTGGTGATGGATTGCGCCGAGATCGCCCCGGAGTACTTCGTCTTTTTGTCGTTGTTGAGCGTCAGAGCGCCGGTTACGTTGACATCCCCGTTTTCGCCGGAAAGATTGTTCAGAGTAACGTCGTCGTCAGAAAATTCAACCTTTCCGGATGTAACTTTGAGCGAAGACCCTTCAGCCATCGACAGCGTCGGTAAAGTCGCCGTTGTTGACGCGTTGTCGTAGTTAATTTCCAGCGTCGCGTTTTCGCCAACTGTTACATCGCCGGAACCCAGTGAGCCAGTGGAGCCGGTCAGAGCCAGCGTTCCCGATGAAATCGTTGTTCCGCCGGTATACGTGTTAGCGGCGGAAAGAGACAGCGTCCCGTCGCCGTTTTTGGTTAACGAGGCAGCTCCGTCAATGACAACGCCAACGGTCAGCGGGGTGGACGAATCGTAAATAAATTCGTCGCTTAATATCATAACGGCGCCGGCCGGATTCTTCATTCCTGCTCCGCCGTAGTATTCAAACGATTTGAACGTCTCTGTATGCCCTCTCCAGTCGACGGTTCCGTTGACAACCTTGAGAGAACTGCCGGCGTTGATTGTATTGTTGCTTTCAAAAGAGATCTCGCCCTTTTTTTCGGTGGTCCCAATAAGGAAATCGCCTGTGTAGCCGGTTGCTGAATATCCGTCTTTGAATGCTAAATAACCGGTTCCGGTAAGCGTCAGCGTTCCAGACCCGGTAAGACCCTTCACCAAATTCCAGCCGGACGAGGAATTAAAAGTGGAATCGCCGGTAATGGTTACGCTGCTGGCAGGAACGATGTCCTGAACGATGCTCAACGTTCCATTGTCGATGGTTAACGGTCCAGGCCCGACAGCTTTGAGCGTGGTTGCAACCAGAGTTCCGCCTTTAATTGACGTTGCGCCGGTATACGTGTTTTCCGCCGACAGCGTCAGCGTTCCGCTGCCCTTCTTGGTGAGTTTGGCTGTGCCCGCAAGAACGCAGGAAACGGTCAAATTGGTTGACGAATCGTATAGGAATTCAGAGCTTAACGTTAAAGTTCCTGTCATATTTTGCATCGTTCCGCTGTAATACTCAAACGATTTGAATGACTCTGCATTTTCTCTCCAGTCAACGGTTCCATTGACAACTTTAACGACAGTATTGGCGTTCATTACATTGCCGCCTTCAAAAGAGAGCTTGCCTGCTTTGGCGGCTGTCCCAACGATGATATCGCCAGTATAATTTGTTGCGGTATAGCCGGATTTGACGGCTAAATACCCAGAGCCGGTGAGCGTCAGCGTTCCTGAACCGGAAATGCTCTTTAATAAATTCCAGCCGGAAGAGGAATCAAAGGTGCAGTCGCCGGTAAATGTAACGCTGCTGGCGGAAACCGTGCCGGAAACGACGCTGAAGGTTGCGTTGTCGACCGTTAACGGACCTGTTCCAACAGCGCCGACGTTGCCAGCTGACAGCGTTCCTTCTGTTATTGACGTTCCGCCGGTGTACGAATTGGATTGGGACAACGTCAGCGTTCCGACGCCCTTCTTGGTAACTTTGCCGGCGCCGGCAATAACGTTACCGACGGTCAGATTGTCGGATGAGTTAAACAGGAATTCGTCGCTTATGGTCAACGTTCCAGCCATTCCCGCCATCGAGCCTTTGGTAAATTCCAATGACTTGAACGCTTGCGATTTGTCGTACCAATCGATGGTTCCGTTTACAACTTTAATTGACGAACCCGCATTGATAGCGTTGTTGCCTTCCAGAGACAATTTTCCTGTTGCGGCGCTCGTTCCAATAATGAAATCGCCGGTATATTTAGTTGCTGCATAGGAGTTGTTAATTGCCAGATAACCAGGTCCAATAAACGTGAGCGTACCGCTGCCGGAAAATGAATTGCCGTCGTCGGGATTGGAGCTTGTAATTCTAAACCAGTCTGAATCCTTGCTTCCGGTGCACTGCAGAGTGCAATCGCCTGAAAAGCTTATTCCGTTAGCGAAAAGATTCCCGTAACTTCCGTATTGAAGAGTGGCGTTTTCCAGTTCAATCGATTTGTTGCTGGTTCTGTACGCATAAATGCCGCTTTTATATGGAATGACAAGCGTCGTGCCGGATTCCATACGTAGATTTACATCAATATTATGGTCAGCATACTCAATGTGGACAATAGCCCCGTCTTTGGCGACGTATGTTCCTGTATAGGCGCTGTAATCCATTCTGTCATATTCGTAACTTGTGCCCAGGTGGAGATAGGCGGACGTGTTCCCGGAGTTGGTAAAGTAAATGTCTCGGCTGTCGCTGCTCAACAGAGACTGCGACATGGGCGTAACGTGCTTGGACGAAATAGAATTATTGCTCAAATCGATTGTCAGAACCGAAGTTTCGTCGTAGTTGAAGTTGGCTGTGATGTCAGTCGTTCCGTCCACCTTCAACGTTCCGCCTAAGACGTTCACGGTATTGGCGGGGTTGTTCAATTCGCTTCCTAAAGTGAGCGTATCCCCTGGATTCAAGTCATATTCTTCTGCTGAAAGAATCGACGCACAGAAAGACAACGCGGCGCACAATAGCGCAAACGCTGCAACGTTGACGCGAGTTAAAAATGAACGGGTTTGAGAGTTAGACATATTAATTCTCCGATATGGGGAAACAGGATAAATGTATTTTCACTTACTATAATATATTATACCCCAGTTTTTTCATTTGAGAAGACAAGAAAAGAAAAAAATTAGAAAATAGTTGGATGTGTGGTAAGATAGGTGAAATGAGAAGACGCTCCGTACAACCCGGATCGCGGCTGTCTCAACCGCCGGAAAAACTCACGCGGAGACGCGGAGGTGCGGAGGATGTTCGCAAATTTTAAAAACTATGCGTTCTTTGCGGCTTAAAATCCTTCGGCGGACTTCGTCCGCGTTTTTCGGAGTGCGGCGCCTTGGCGCCGCTTTCGTACTTGACGGCTTGCCGTCAAGAGGGTTGATTTTCTGTATCAAGCTACGCTTGACAGTTTGAGCGATTCTATTTATAAAAAAAGCGAGAGTTCCGCTTTCGCTTCACTCTCGCACTCCGAAAAAATGTCACGCTTACTCATTGCTAATTCGTCCCTGCACGTACACGTCTCCGTCGAGAAGCTGGGTTTTAATTCCGACGAGTTTTTTAGCCTGGGACATGGACGATGCGCCCAAGCCCATGAGGGGAGAAACGGCGTCGGCGCCGCCGCATAAAAGCTGCGGGGCGATAAACGCATGGACTTCGTCGATGAGATCGGCGTCCAGCAGCGATCCGAGCAGACGTCCGCCGCCCTCGATCAGAACGTTCGTCGCGCCGGAGTCGGCAAGGCGTTCTAATAGACGGTTGAACCGCGCTGGGAAAGACGGGGCTTCTAAAGATTCGGACAGGACAGCGCTGGTAAACGGGTCGGTAATCTCGCCGTCGTCCCACGTCAGCCAAACCGGGGCGAGAGCTTGCGTTTTGAATAAGTTAGACTGTCGGAAGAACGATTCCATTTCCTGCCGGGTCGATTTGTGCAGACCGAAAACGACTCGGACGGCTTTGCGGTGAGGCTCGCGCCCTTCTGGAAGCCGGGCGGTGAGCGTCGGGTTGTCGTGAAAGAACGTTCCCGCCCCGACAATAACGGCGTCGACGCGGCTGCGAAGTTCATGGACGACGGCGCGGGACGATTCGTTGGAAATCCACTGTGACGAGCCGTCCCGGGCGGCGATTTTCCCGTCGAGCGTCTGCGCCCATTTGGCGATAACCCACGGACGGCGCCGGGTAATGTACTTCACAAACGGCTGGTTGAGCGTTTGGGCGTCCTGCTGACAGATTCCAGCAACGACTTCAATTCCAGCGTCGGTCAGCATTTTCATGCCGCCGCCGTCGACTTTCGGGTTCGGGTCGCGCATGGCGATATAGACCTTGGCGACGCCCGACTCGATAATCGCCTTGGCGCACGGCGGGGTTTTGCCGTAATGACAGCACGGTTCGAGCGTAACGTACATTTCCGCCCCGCGGACGTCCGCGCCGTTGCGTTTCGCGTCGAGAAACGCCTCAATTTCCGCGTGCGGCCCGCCGAACTTTTTGTGCCAGCCCTGACCAAGAACGATCCCGTCGCGAACGATTACCGCCCCGACCATCGGATTCGGCTCGACGTCGCCCTGCCCTCGCCGCGCCAGCGTCAACGCCAGATTCATGAAGTCGATGTGTGTGTGCATAGTAGAAATTATAACGGGGAATTTTTTCGGAGTGCGGGAGCATAGCTCCCGCTTTCGTACTTGACGGCTTGCCGTCAAGAGATTTGTTCTTCTGTAGCGAGCTGCGCTCGCCATTTTGAACGATTCGATTTATAAAAAAAGCGAGAGTTCCGCTGACGCTTCACTCTCGCACTCCGAAAATGTTACATTTATTACTTTCGTTTACGCCAGTACAGCAGTCCAAGCGCGCCGAGCGCCAGCAGCGCCCAGGTGGACGGTTCCGGAACGGCGTTGGCGTCTACCGATGCGAAGACGGAATAGCCGTCAACTGTCAGGTTCCAGTAATAAGCGTCGGCAGGCGACAGGAACGAAGTCCAATAGTTGACGTCTGCGTACTGACCATCCAAGCCTTCCGGATCGTTGAAGATTTCGTACGTTGCGCCAGGCTGAGCGGAAGTCAGCGCAAATTCGATAATCGCGTCGTCGTCAATAATAAATGTGTTGGCAATGAGCTTGTCCATGCCGGAGGCGTCCTGTTCCATCAACAACGTTGCGCCGGCGTTGAGCTGGAAGACGTCCGTCTTTAACGTGCCGATGGAGTTGCCGGGCGAGAAGATCGCCGGGGCGTCAATGACGAAGGTTCCTTCGTATACGCCTTTGGCGTCCAAACGACCGTCTTGAGCGGTAATCGTACCGAACTGAACGTCGTCATAACCTTCGTTGTAGGCGCTGTTGTCGATTTGCAACGTACCTTTGCCGGTTTTCAGGACAGAACCTTGTCCGGAAACCGCGCCGGTTTTCTTAACGTCGCCTTCGTCAACTGCGAATTCCAGTTCCGCGCCTTCGGCAATAGTAATGTCGCCCGGTACCGTTCCAAGCGTACCTGCGCCGGTAACGAGCAGTTTGCCTTGTTTGACTGCCGTGTTTCCAGCAAAGGATTTGGCGTCAGAAATGGTAAGCGTACCCGCCCCGGATTTTGCAAGCGTACCTGTTCCGGTAATATCTTTGGTGAACGTCGTATCTGTATCGTAACCAATTTCGAGCGCTCCGCCGTTAAGTGCAATCGCCCCGGTTCCCAAGGTTCCGTTTTCCGTCAGTAACAGCGTTCCAGAGTTGATTGTCGTTCCGCCGGTGTAGGTGTTGGCGGCGCGGAATTCGACAACGCCGTCGCCGTTTACCGTAAGGGAATAAACGCCAGAACCGCCGTTCAAGATTTCCTTGTTGAAGACCAGCTTGGAGTTTTCTGCCGCGGTGATGGCAAAGGGTTCGTCGTTGCGGAGGCAGATGCGAACGTCAACCGTGGCAACGGTGGGATTGTCTGCCGTGGCGCCTTCAGCCGCGAAGGAGTTGAACGTGGTCTTTGTTTTGTAAATGTCAAACGTGCCGTTGTTATCGACAGCGTTTCCGTTAGCGTCTGTGTACGCAGAGGTAATCTTTCCGCCGGTGAAGTTGAACGTCTTGTTGCCGAGCGTTTCGTTGTTGCCGTCCATCTTCAGCCACGTTCCGCCGACGATGTTGTAAACGCCAGCGTTTGTACTGTATCCGATTGAATCTTTGGCGTTGCTGACAAGCGTACCGTTTTCGTTGATCGTCATGGTACCCGCAATTCGGTTTCCGTTCCCGAAGTTGGTGGGCAGAATAACCGACCCTTCGTCAATCGTGAGGGTTGCGCCGGCGCCAAACCAGTTGGTGGTGGAGATGTCGCCTTTGCCGGTTTTGAGGAACTCGCACGTTGCGCCAGACGCATTTCTCAGCGGGCTGTCAAGCGAGAGCGTTTTTCCTTCAGCAACGTCGATAGTGAGCGTTGAAGAGTTGATAATCTTCGAGCTGATGGTTGTGTCGGCTGTTACAGTCATTGTCGCATTGCGATCGTAGAAGTCCAAACCGGCGTAGTCCGGAGAGTTGTTTGTATTGGTAATCTTGCCGCCGTTGAGCGTCATGTTGTTGACGTGGAGATAACCGTTGAATTCGAGATCTCCGCCGTTGATAGTAACGTCTGGAACGTTGCCGTCTGCGATGGTTCGGCTTCCGAAAACGTTGGACGACTGCCCAACGATTTTCGCGCCGGATTCAATCACGACTTCGCCAGTTCCGACTGTGCTGTATCCCTTGTTGTTGCCTTTCAAATACAGCGTGCCGGACTTGACCAGCGTTCCGCCGGTATATGTGTTGCCAGCGTCGCCGGCTTGAATTGTCATGGAGCCTGCGCCATCGTAAATCAGACCGCCTTCTCCAGAGAGAACTCCTGTCCAGGTAATCGTCGAGTCGGCAGCCGGGGCGAATGTAACGCGGGTGTCAGTATCGCCGGTCTTTGTACCAGTCAGAGTAGCGTCAAGAGCGCTTGACCAGTCTCCGCGCTGACTGTCCGGCAGGTCGGCTGACCCGGAGGTAATCGTGCCGCCTTCCAGTTTGATGACATAGTTCCCGGCAACGTTGCGATAGAATCCGCGTTTGCCCAAATTGAGCGTTCCGCCTGTCATGGTGTACGTACCGACCATGTCGTTGACGTCGCGGGTTTTCAGGTCGATGCCACCGGCGTTGACCGTGCCGCCTTCATGCAGGAACGTTCCGCTGCTGGTTACGGAAAGCCAGATGTCCTTAAATTCGTTGGCTCCGTTCATTGTAACAGAGTCGCCAACGTTCAGAACGCCGCCTTTCATTTCGTACGAAGCGTTGTAGTTTCCATAGTGTCCAATACCCAGGTTGCCGAGATTGACTGTACCGCCGTTTTGAACCGCTTTAGCAACCGTGCCTTCTGCTGCGCCGGCAGCGCCAGTTCCCAGCTGGAAGATGGTTGTTGCGGTAAAGGTGGAGTTGTCGTTGATGGTCAGAACGCTTGCGCCTCGCGCCCAGAATTCGTTGGAGTAGTATTCTGAATTCCCGTTGAGCGTGATGTTGGTTGTGCTGTGCAGCCACTGCGTATGGAATTGGGAATTATTGAGCGTAAACGCCTTGCCGTAGGCGTAGACCGTGTCGAAGCAGGAACCGTCGTTGACGACGTTGTTAAGCGTCAGCGAGCCTTTGGTTGTGCTGTGACCGATTTCAATGCGTCCGTAGCCGGACAGCGACGTTGCGGTGAAGTCAATGTCGCCGTAGTCGTTTTTGCCGCCGTTGCTTAACGAGCCGAAATGGAGACGGGCGCCGGGCGCGACGTAGAAATCTGTTGACGTGATTTTCCCTCCAAAGAAAAGCGTTCCTTCCAGTACGACAGTTTTACCGGAATACGTATTTGAACTGTTTGAGTTATACGGGTATATTGTTATACCTACAGACCCAGATCCCGTTTTAATCAGGTTAAGCTTTCCGTTAGGGTTGTCAGGATTGTCGACAATGATAGAGTTATTAATTCTCATGTCGGTCGCTGTCCCTAAACCGTAGATGTACAAGTCGTTATCGCCGTCAGCGTTTTGGTATCCGGATGTAATTGTGCCGCCGCCCTGAACCCAGTGGTTCTTGTTGTTGAAATACATCATACCAGAGGTAATGGTCAACGCTTTGCTGTTTACATAGTCAGTAGAGCTGGTTATAGAATTGAGCGTGCGATCGTTGTTGTCAGTAATTTTTGTTGATACGTTCAGATCCATGCCGTCTGTCGGCGCAGCAACGTATTCCGGCGTGACAGCAGAAATAACTCCGCCTTCGACCTTGGCGAACGAGACGGTTGACCCGTTGACAAAATACGCGCCGGGAATGGCGGATACGGATTGGGTTGTATCGGTCGTCGTTACGTTGGAATCGAAGTACACAACGCCTCGCGGGGCGATTTGCCCGACTGAGGGCAGTTCAACCTGACCGCCGTAATCGGAGAATTTGTAAACCGAATCTGTCTTGCCGAGAGTAACCGTTCCGTCAGCGAACGTAAGTTTGCCGGTTCCCAAGAGCTTGACTTTGCCCAAGTCTACTGTAGAACCGCCCAAGTTGACGGTCGCGTCTGTTCCGTTATTAATAATACGGTATCCAACGCCGGACGCGTTGGGCGTCTGACCGGTTTCGCCAGTCAGGTCGCTTGTCCAGACGGAATCCGTCCAGGTGAAGTCGCCGGTAACGGCAACCGCTTGCGAATCCGCCGTGTTGACAATCTGTAAAGCGCTGTAGCTGGCTCGATGGCTGTTTTCAGAACCCAGACTTCTAACGTACACGTTTGAGTACGTACTGGAAACTTTCAAGTAGTTGACGCCCTCGGTAAGCGCGTCGATGTCGGCATGAACAGGCGTTCCCCAATAGTTTTTCGTTGGGATTGTCGTTGTTCCGTTGCCGCCGTATTCCAGAGTATTAATATTGCTGCCGCCGATAGACACCGCGCGAAAAGAATTGTTGCCGTCTGTCGTTGGATAGTAATATATATCGTATGCGAAGTATGGCGCTGACATTGTTATAGTATTGGCAGCGTCGCCGTCGTCCAGGTATCCATAGTAAAGAATAGCGTTGTTGTCTGTCGACGGACGCGTAGCGCTATAGCGATACGTATTTTTGCTGTTCCACGTACCGGTTACTGGCGTTTGGAATCCGTTGCTGCTAAGCATGGAAGTAAACGTTCCAGCTTTGTTATAGGCGTTTTGAGTAGCGCCTGCCGCGGTGTATTCATTGATTCCGCTGTAGTCGGAAATCGCGTTGTTCCAGTACGACCAATTGACTGGATACGCGCCCAGCGTCCCGCCGGTTGGCGCGCCAAAATGCGGACCGAAGTTAATGGAAATGGAATCCGCGTCGGCAAAAGCGTTCGCGCATAGCCCGGTCAACAGCGCTGCCGTTCCCAAAATCG
Source organism: Thermoguttaceae bacterium (assembly GCA_017407125.1). GTDB lineage: Bacteria > Planctomycetota > Planctomycetia > Pirellulales > Thermoguttaceae > RUG11551. The sequence goes on along the minus strand of JAFQXE010000028.1, from coordinate 56,694 downwards.
CAGCAAAATAATATCGTTTAGTGGAACTGATCATTTGTAACTCCTCGAATAGTCAGAGCGTAAATCACGTTTCAAAAAAATGTAAATGGATTTATGTATAAAAGTATACATTACACCTTTATACTATACTTTGTTATTTAATATTGTAATCAAAAAATGGCAGATGTCAAGAAATTTTAAAAAATTTTTGCAGATTTTTTGAGAGGGTTCTGGGGGGATTTGCTGGTGTGCAAAGATAATAAAGGTGGAGAATATAGATAAAGTTCCATCTGAGGAACGAGGACGTATTTCTCGGATCGCGAGCGAAGCTCGCCTTTTGCGGATTTTATCCGCGATCCAGAAAGGTTTTTGGCTTCGTCGCAGTACGCGCGCGGAACAACGAGGCTTCGGCGGACGATACGTCCGCGAACCAGCGGGACAGAGTGGCTTTTCTGCGAAAGAGATTCTTGGAGGCTTCCGCCGCAAACGATAATCTACGGGGATCGCGAAGCGCAATTGATAATTGCTAATTGCAAATTGCTAATTCCCCCTCCCCCCCTATTCCATTTGATTCTTGAATGAATTAAAATATCAGTAATTGGCGAGAATAGTAAAGCCCTGTAATTCAAATTATGGAAAGGAATACAGATTTTATGAAACGACTTTTGTTATGCGTTGCCGCGCTGGTTTTGACGGCGTCCGTCTGCTCGGCGCAGGAAAAGTTATCTATCTGGAACGGGCCGGCTCCGGGAGAAAAGGACGTCAGCAAGAACCCGACGCTGCTGCTGTTTCAGCCGGAAAAGAAGACGACCGACGCCTGCCTGATTATCTGTCCCGGCGGGTGCTATAACGGCGTAGCGGTGAGCATTGAAGGAACCCCGACGGCGAAGTATTTTGTCGACAAGGGCATGACCGTTGCGATTCTGGTTTATCGAACCCCGCGGCGTCCCGGGATGGAGAAATACCGAGTCGCGTGGCAGGACGCCCAGCGGGCTGTCCGGTTTGTTCGCGCTCATGCGGAGGAATGGAAGATAAACCCGGAAAAGATCGGCGTGATGGGGTTCTCCGCCGGCGGGCATTTGTCGCTCATGGTTTCGACGACGTCTCAGACGCCCGCTTACGAGCCGGTTGACGACCTCGACAAGGTTCCGTGTCACGTTAATTTCGCTGTTCCCGTCTATCCCGCTTACGTTTTAGACGATGGCGCGGAACAGCATAACGTCAACAAGGGCGTTGGCGCGAAGCTCATGCCGGAGTTTGCCTTTGACGCCAAGACCCCGCCGATGTGCTTTATTCACGGCGACGCGGACGGCTGGTCTTCGATGAACTCTATCGCCGTTTACAGCAAACTCAAGAGCATGGGAATCCCGGCGGAAGTCCACGTCTACGCCAAAGTCGGACATGCGTTCGGCGGTCTGGCGAAAGGAAATCACATCGGCGACTGGTTCAACCGAGCGTATGAGTGGATGAGAGTGATGGGGTACGTCAATTAGTGAGAAGTGGTTAGTTTTAAGTGGTTAGTAGGCAAAGCCCTTACCACTAACCACTTACCACTTACCACTATTCCCAACAGAAAGGAACTGCAATGAAACGAATTTTATTACTATTGGTTATTTTAGGGTTAACATCTACCGCGTGGGCGCAGGAACAGTTTTCCATCTGGGACGGACCGGCGCCGGGCGAAAAGGACGTCAGCGCCAATCCGACGCTGCTATTGTATCAGCCGGAAAACAAGACGATGGACGCGTGTCTGATCGTGTTCCCCGGCGGCGGGTATAACCATCTGGCGAAAGACCACGAGGGGGACATAATCGCCAAGTATTTTAACAGCAAAGGCATGACGGTTGCTGTGCTGTGGTATCGCATTCCGCGCCGAGAAGGCTTGGAAAAGCACCGCGTTGCATGGCAGGACGCTCAACGCGCCGTTCGATTCGTACGCTCTCATGCAGACGAGTGGAAGATAAACCCGGAAAAGATCGGCGTGTTGGGATTCTCCGCCGGCGGGCATCTGACGCTCATGGTTTCGACGTCGTCACAGACGCCTGCTTACGAGCCGGTTGACGACCTCGACAAGGTTCCCTGTTACGTCAACTTCGCCGTCCCGGTTTATCCTGCCTACGTTTTGGAAAGGACCGACAAAGGGTATACTCTCGAATCCAAGATTGTCGACGAGTTTGCCTTTGACGCCAAGACGCCACCGATGTGCTTTATTCACGGCGACGATGACGTCTGCCCGTCGATGGCGTCTGCTGTTGTGTACGCCAAACTCAAGAGCATGGGCATCCCGACGGAACTGCACATCTTTGCCAAAACCGGGCATGGATTCGGCGCGAAACCGACAGACAACCACGTTGGCGACTGGCTCAACCGGGTCTATGAATGGATGAAGGTCATGCAATTTGCTAATTAGTAAGTTATTGTTTAGCTTTTAGCTCCTAGCTATTAGCTAAGAGCTAGAAGCTAGCGGCTCCCTAACAGAAAGGATCTATCAATGAAACGACTTTTACTTTGTATTGCTGCTTTGATTTTGTCGGCGGCTTCGGTCTGCTCGGCGCAGGAAACGTTTTCCATCTGGCCGGAAGCGGCTCCGGGCGAAAAGGACGCCACAACTAACCCGACTCTGCTGCTGTACCAGCCGGAAACCAAAACGACCGACTCGTGTCTGGTCGTGTTCCCCGGCGGCGGGTATTACGGATTGGCGAAAGACCACGAAGGAACGAAAATCGCCAAGTATTTTAACGACAAAGGCATGACGGTCGTCGTGCTTTGGTATCGCGTTCCGCGCCGTCCTGGCGTTGAAAAGCACCGCGCCGCCTGGCAGGACGCTCAGCGCGCTATTCGATTCGTTCGCTCTCATGCGGAAGAATGGAAGATTAACCCGGAAAAGATTGGCGTGATGGGTTTCTCCGCCGGCGGACATTTGACGCTCATGACGTCCACGACGTCACAGACGCCCGCTTACGAGCCGATTGACGACCTCGATAAGACGCCGTGCAACGTCAACTTTGCCGTTCCAGTATATCCGGCTTATGTTTTGGACGACGGCGCAGACGGCGGCAACAAGAACAAAGGCGTTGGCGCCAAGATGGTAGATGATTTTGCTTTTGACGCCAACACCCCGCCGATGTGCTTTATTCACGGCGACGACGACGTTTACGCTTCTATGGGATCGGTCGCGGTCTATAGCAAACTAAAGAGCATGGGCATTCCGGCGGAACTGCACATCTTCGCGAAAGTCAATCACGGCTTCGGAGCGAACCCGACAAACAACCACGTCGGCGACTGGCTCAACCGAGTCTACGAATGGATGAAGGTCATGGGGTACGCGAAATAGAGCTTCTAGCCATTAGCTATTAGCCAGGAGCTAGAAGCTAAAAGCTCATCCCTACTCCCCAAGCTTCATGTACTTTGTAACAAACTTGATAACGTCGAAGGGAATTTCTTCCTGATAGCGAATCGCGCAGGCGGAAGGCGTCTGGTCAACAAACAGAACGGACGCCTTTTGACATGGGGCGTTGAACTGTTTCCCCATGGTCTTTTTGAATTTGGCGAACTGTTCAGCTTCGTTTTCTGTCAAGAGATTATAGGATTCGATAAACCTCGCCAGGGTTCCGTACTGAACGTTGTACTGGAATATCGGCGAGGGCTGCGCTGTTCCGGTCTTTTCCAGAGCCGCTTTGAGCTGGTTGAGAGAATCCGCGCCGACCGAGATGCAGACGATGTTTTTCCCGAATCCGAACGCGATTACAACGTCGTCGCTGTTGAGCAGTTTACGCCACAGCTCGTAGTTTTTGTCTTCTTTCGACAGCGTAAAAGTCAGCGTGTGAATTTTAACGTCGTTGACAATCGCCGCGTTGCGCTTTGACCCGTTATAGCACGAAAACATGGTTTTGCTGCCGCTGAGAATTTCGTTTTTGATGAAGTCAAAGAGCATGTTTTCTATCTCTTTGGCGTCTTTGCAGAAGACGGCGGCGACAACCGTTGCGCCGCTATCCGGCTGAGCGTAAATGGTAACAGCCGTTTCGTTGCTGGAATCGGAAAACGTCTTGGCGACAATTGCCGTCAGAGCGTCGGCAAACCGTTTGAGTTCGTTTTGCTTGCGTTCGTCTGTATATTTCTTTTCGATTTGCTTGTTTATCTCGTTTTGAAGGGCGTTGAAGGTTTCCTGCTGATTGTTGAAAATCGCCAAACGCCCCTGGCTGGAAACCGACAGAGCGGCGGCGCTGCTGGGATTGTAAAATCCCGCCAGGCGCGTTGTAGAAGATTTGTACTGGCTGAACTGCTTTGCCGTTTCTGTGTTCGGGTCTGTACAGAGCGTTACGTCCAGTTTGAATCCGAATTGCGGGTTAAAGTTCAGCCCCAGCAGGAACGTGAGATGATCTTTCTGATAGCGTTTCAGCGATTGCGAAATTGAATCGGTCAGCGTCTGAATTTGTTTTTTGAAAACGTCAGACAGCGCGCCTTCCAACGATAGCCCATCTTCCAGCTGGCTTTGAAACATTTGTAACAAATCGTTGAGCTGCTGGGTCGTCATGCGGCTGGAATTGACCGCGGCGCCGACAAGGTAGATTTTAGATAATTGCTGTATACTGTCCAGACACGGCTGCGGAATCGCCTTGAGGATTGCGGAGCCGCTGTCCATCGATACTGCCAGCCAATTGTCCTGAAGGAGCAGAAAGACTTCCCCGTCGTTCTGGGTGAACTTGAACCTGTTGTCTTCCAGGGGCGTTAAGGTTCCCTCTTTACTGAGGTTCTTTTGAATCGTTTCCCAGTTTTGGACGGGAAACACCGCAGCGGCGCCGTATTGAGGGTCGATTATCAGACCAATGGGCTTGTCCAGATCAAAGCCGCCCAGCGGTCCGTTTTTGGACAGATACAAACGTAAAACGCCGGTGTACAGTTTGAGAGACGTCTCGCTGATTTTGGAAATAGTCGCGTCTGCCGCCTTTAGCGCTGCGTTCGCGCTCCGAACGGAAATCGTTAGAGCGGGAGCGTCTTTGACTTCCAAAATAGTTCCGGGATGAGCGTCCGACGCTTGCGCCGGGGCTTCTTTGGTTTCCGAAACGGCGCTGGGCTGAACGTCCTGCGCCTGCGCTATAAGAGAGAATACAGAAAGAACCGTTGCCAGAACGTAAGAAATCATTAGGGAAAAAGTCGTTCGCATAATCGTAAAGGAGCGGACTTTTTGCCCGCGATATGGTTATTCGTTTTCTTCGGGATTGGCTTCTGAATTGTTTTCTGGAAGCTGCGCCAGAGAGCCGGCTTTAACCAGAAGGGACCCCATGGAAATGTCTTGACGCATAATTGACGCTGCTACCGTCTTTGCCGGATCGGGCTTTTGAATCATCTTTTTAACAGTACCAAAAACGCTGGCGGAACGCCCCTTCGCTTCCTGATGTTCAACGTGGGCGGGCTTGTCAAAGCTCTTCGCGAGCGTTTCCAGTTCAAACTGCTCAAACGCCATCGGGTTGATAACCAGCGGCTGAAACTCTGGCTCGTCCTCCGCAATTTGCAGGGGTTCTGAAGGTAAATTAGACGTTATATTGGTCGGCGGAAGGAAGAACGAGTTAAACATCGCAAACCCGGCGCAGAACAGAACCGCGGCGGCAACCGCTTGCCAGATGGGGAAGTTGCGAGTTGCGAGTTGCGAGTTGCGAGAAGGAACTCCGGCGGACTCTGTACTCAATCGCGATGCTTCGATCTGGTCAATCGCTTCTTTACAGCGCGCGTGAAGGGATTCGGAGAATTCCGGCTGACAGCGTTGTCCTTCGGCTTTGAGCTGTTCAAAAATGTCTTGCATATCAGTAGTGGTGTTGTAACGTTTAACATTCAAAAATTTCTGGATGTTTTTGCAATGTGCATTTGGCGCGATGGATCAGGGCTTTGACGCTTTGCGGCTTTTTCCCAATCGCGGCGGCGATTTCTTCCATAGAGCAGTTTTCGACGTACTGAAGCCACAGAGCCGTCCATTGCGGTTCCGTGAGAACCGTACGGATTTTGCTCCACAGGTTTTGGCGGCTGTCTAACCGTTCCACAGACTGAGCCGGGATGAGGGCTTTGTCTGGAATGGTCTCTTTGCGCTTTTCCGTCGTTTCCGACGCCGAGAAAAAGACGAGCCGATCCCGTTTGCTTTTTCTCAGCGCGTTGAGCAGAATTCGTCGCCCGATGGTAAACAGCCACGTCCCGAACGCCTTGTCGCTGTGATAGACTGAATAATCAAACGTATCCAAACTGACGTACGCCTTGACAAACGTTTCCTGAACGAGGTCTTCGATTTCGTTGGACTCCAACCCGCTCATTTGTTGCAGGAAGGCGAACAGACGCGTTTGATGACGGCGCATAAGTTCGTTAAATCCTATCCGATTGCCGGACAAAATCCACTGAACCAGTTCAACGTCAGTTAGTACTTGAAAATCTATCAATTGGGGGCTATTTATCATGCTGCAAGCGTCAGGGCGAATTTGCCCATCGCTTTTCGCATTATCTTATACACTATTTAATTAAAAAAAGATACGGCAATTGCCAGTATCGTCTCGAAAAAAACGCTGAATATTTCTGATTTGACTATCTTTTGTATTTTGACACCCTTTCCACAAATTCCTCTATTGCGCCGGGCTGAGCCAGTCGGAAGTCGTCGATTGCTGGCGCGTTGGGGTACAGCCGTCGAACGGCGGCGGCGAACCGACCGGACTCGAATCCGCAGATTTCCTTTGACTGGGCGCCCATGTAGACTTTGACGTTTGTCAGTCCGCACGACGGGGATTTGTACTTGAGAATGTACCCGTCCGCCGGATGGGAGCGGAGAAACGACTCGCACAGCGCGTCCATGTTCGCCGTCAGAACGCGCCCGGTTTGCGGCTGAACCAGCTCGATATTGTCAGACGTTTCTGTATTAAAAAACTTCCGAATCAGACGGATTGTCGGGCGGGGACATCCCAAGCCCAAAGCCAATTCCGGGCAAAAGGGAATGAGCGTAAAATGAGCTTGCAGAGATTCGTACAGACAGGCGTCTAACTGGAGCGCATCCCACCGACAGACGGCTCCGGTCAAACATTGACTTATAATAACTACAGGTTTGCTCATCAGGTAATCAGGGCGTAGAACAGCCAGGTTAGCAGCATCAGTACGGCAGGCACGATTCCAAACAGGGTAACGGTCGGCATGAGGTAGTCGTTGGTTTTGACGCGCCGCTCCTCTTCTTCGATTTGCCGGGACATTTGGACGGACATGAGGTCTTCCGATTCCGAAAACGCCGGGTGTCGGCTGATAGCGCCGACGGTGTCTTGAGCGCTGACCTGCTCTTTTTTCTTTGCGGTGAAATCGAGTTTATCCTTCTCGTCGGCTTTGCCTAAAATAATAGGCGCAGCGTTCGCCCCGGCTTGCATGATGGTATTGACCGAAACCTGGGTTGTCGTCGGACGCTTTCGCATTTGAGCCGCCATGAGTTCTGCGCCGTCGACCATTTCGATATCGCGCGGCGTAGGAGGCGACCATTTCGCCAGCCGTTCCATGACGGCGTACGCAGACTGAATGCGCTTGTCCGGGTCTTTCGCCATCATGTCGGCAATGACGTTGACGAAATCCTCGCTTAAAGTCGGGTTGAGCAGACGAGGGTCAAGCGGCAAGAGGTCAATGTGCGCCCGCGCCTTTTCCATCGTCGTTCCGCCGGGGAACGGGACTTTCCCGGTTACAATATAGTATAGCGAGCATCCAAAGGAGTAAATATCCCACAGCGGAACCGGGTTGGTGGGGCATTTGACCTGGTCCGGGGACAGGTAGTCCGCCGTCCCGACGATTTTCCCGGCGCGAGGGTCGTTCTTCCCGCCGATTTGCGTTGCCAGCCCGAAGTCGGTCAGTTTGGCGACTCCATGAGGGGTAACGAGAATGTTGCCGGGCTTGATGTCTCGATGAACGAACCCCTGTTCGTGCGTGTGCTGCAGCGCCATCGCCGCTTGAGACAGGATGCTGGCGGCGGACTTCATCGTCAGCGGCCGCCCGTTGCGAATGAGCTTGCGGAGGTTCTGACCCGGCACGTACTCGCAAACCAGATAGCAAACCCCGCCGTCTTCGCCAGCGTCAAGCGCCCCGACGATGTTGGGGTGGTGCAGCGACGACAGGACGCGGATTTCATGCTGAAAGTTTTTAATCGCTTCCGGGGCGCATTTGTCTCGAGGCAAAACCTTGACCGCCGCCTCCTGTTTGGTTACGCTGTGTCGAGCCAAAAAGACCTGTCCCATACCGCCCTGCCCCAGCGAGTTGACGATCTGATACGATCCGAGATTGAACTTGGTGTGTCCCGCCAGCAGCTGCTGAATCTGCCAGTCGTTGAGAACGCCGCGCTCAATAATATAATGGGAGAAGGTTTCCGGGTAAACTTCTCCCTCCATGGATCGAAGAATATTGTGCGACGCGAGGTAATCCGCCCATAGCTCGTCCCAGGCAGGCAGGGAAATCAGCCCGCTTACCAGGACGCAGCGTTCGAAATTTTGCATGGAGGCGTTTTTCATGGCGGAAAACTCAAAGGGGGGAATCGATAATATATTTTCGACAATACCTTTATTTTACTCACATCTCGAAGTTTGTCTATAGCGCTGAATGCCTTTTTTCAAAAAATTTTCAACAAATTTAGGCGAGCCACGGGTGTTAACCCGTGGGCGTGAGCGGAGCGAACGTAATTACGCAGTTCGCCGATAGGCGAACCAAACGCTGAGAAGCGTGCATAACAAATAGACGCAGCTGAAAAATTTGGAGTGCGACGGCTTGCCGTCGCTTTCGTTCTTGACGGCTTGCCGTCAAGACAACGCGGAAGCCTCCAAAAATCTCGAGAACGTGGAAAGTCCGCCTGACCCGCTGCCCGGGCGCTTACGCATCCCGGCTCGCCGTTTTTCTTTTCCCCCGTTTGAGATAGATATAAAACATTATGAGACTAAACAAAATACAGAAACCGATAAAAAATACAAAGAATTCGCGCCAATTCACGACAAAGGTCTTTGCGCCATGGTCTTTGAGCCATTGAGCTATTTCGGTCTTTCCGTATCGTTTGGCGGTATATAAAGCCGTCCAGCCCATTTTGTTTGTTGTGTTGACGTCAACGCCGCGTTCAACTAGCCATTTAACCAATTCCAAATCGTCATTAAAAACGGCTTCATGCAAGAGCGACGAATGTCCCCATCTGTCTTTAGCGTTGACGTTTGCACCGCATTTGACCAGCCACTGAACCATTTTCAAGGCGTCGCTTTGGTCGGTGGAATTCAGAACCGGCTTCCTGACGTCGCCAAGAATGGCATAATTCAAGACGGTTTTTTCGGCGTCGTCTTTAGCGTTGACGTCTGCGCCGCGTTCAATCAGAAATTGAACCATTTCCAAATTGCCGCTATGAGCGGCTGTGTGCAAAACTGTTGCGCCCCATTCGTCTTTTGCGTTGACGTCTGCGCCGCGTTCGACCAGAAATTGAACCATTTCGAAATTGCCGCTTTGAACCGCGCTTTCCAAGACGGATTCGCCGGAATCGGTTTTAGCGTTGACGTCCGCGCCGCGTTCCAGAAGCGTTTTTACCCGATTTATATCGCCTGTCCATACGGTGTAATGTAGAACGTTTGCGCCGGAATACATAGAATGATTGCAGCGATAGTCAAAATCAAATTCTCCGCTTTGAAACATCTGCTCAAAACGGTCAGTGGCGTCTTTGCCAAACAAACTAATCGCTTGTTGCTTTTGGATGTCAGAATCCTCTGCTGCGAAACATGCGCCAGCAAGACAAACCAGCAAAACAAATAGAACGCTCAAAATGGTTTTACGGGAGTTCATAAGGCGATTATTTTTTCAATAACGATTTAACAAACTGGGGAGGTTCATTAATTATTATAGCGAGTTGTTCGGTTCTGTTCAAGAGACTGAACAAAATTTTCCGGGGGCGATGCCTCTGTCCCGCACATGAACTGTTTCGCAGTCGAAAACCTTTCTGGATCGCGGATAAAATCCGCAAAAGGGAAAACGGCGAGCTTTGCTCGCGAGCCGAGGACGTTTACGGCTACGCAATGCGTTTGTGAACCTGTTCAGTCGAGTTCAACCCACAAATCCGAATTGCTCTGAATTGCAGCGTCTAATATTGAAAGGATATTGTCATACAATATCATATAAGGTCTTTTTGCTTTATGAGTTATATAAAAATCCTGATTGCTTTTTATTCGCGACGTCGTACAATAATCATACATTTGACGAAGAATATCCAGCGGAACAACGGGATTGTCTAAAACAGCAACAGGAAAATTATATCCTCTTTGAGCGTTTATATACGACCATACGTTATCAAGCGACCGGGCCTCTTCAATGGCAATTGTCCCCACAAAGTCAGTAAAGGTCTGCTCTTTTTCCTTGTTGTGCAAATAGAAATTATACATTTGACCGGGTAATTCTGAACTTTTCTTCGCGTTTATCAAACGAACAACAATTTACTCTATTATTATAGCGAGTTGTCCGGTATTGTTCAAGAGGCTGAACAAAGATTTCCGGACCCTCTTGCCTCCCGGTTCGTCTAATCGCTACAGTTCCTTTTCCTTTCGTCCCTCCTGCGGAGGACAAAAGGAAAAGGTTATTTGACGATATTTATTCTTTGTTTGTTCCGTTGTCCGTGGGTTAAAACCCACGGCTATTAAAAGTCAACCGCTAGCGCGGTTGTTAAAGAAGCGTAATTCCGCTCGTTTCACTCGCTTCATTACCGCCTTTCATCCTCTTGCCAGTCTCGCCATTTTTGGAACTCTAGCTAAACATTGCCCAATAGCGCGATTTTGTCAGTACTTCTATATGTATCGTTTTTTATTATAGAGAAATCGATTTTTTGGGACGATATAGTCAATGAGAGGGTTTGAAATTTTAAATTTCAGACTAGAATAGAAAGAGTATTCAATGCAGATTTAGAAAATGAACCCCTCCCACCCCATAAAAGGCTAAACGCTATGTCGTTAAACTTTCAGGAATGGTTTCCCCTGTCGACGTCCGTTCCTCCGTTGCAAGGCGGAGCGTCAGAATCAGTTCGCACCCCGTCGTTGAAGTTGCTGCACCCGTTGCCGTACGGCGCGTCGCTGCAGGAAGACGGCGTGCAGTTTTCGGTCTTTAGCCGCCATGCAGAATCTATCAGCCTGCTGCTCTACGACCGCGTCGACGATATGGAGCCGTCGTCGGTTATCCAGTTTGACAAAAACAATAACCGCTGGGGCGACATCTGGAGTATGTTCATTCCCGGCTTGCGCGCCGGTCAGCTGTACCATCTGCAGGCAGACGGCCCGTTCTGTCCGGATCAGGGTTTGCGGTTCGATCCCAACTGTCGGTTGATCGATCCCTTCTGTAAAGCCTTGGCGGGAACGTTCCAGTCCAATTCAGACGGCGTCTCCCGCCCGCCCAAGTGCGTCGTGGTGGACGATTCTTTTGACTGGAAGGGCGACCGACATCTGCGTCGGGATTTATGCGATACAATCATCTACGAAATGCACGTCAAGGGGTTTACCCAGTCTCCGACGTCAAGCTGCAAGTACCCGGGAACGTACAAGGGCGTCATCGAGATGGTTCCTTATCTTAAACAGCTGGGAATTACCGCTGTAGAACTGATGCCCATTCATGAGTTCCCGATTCTCGGGTCTGACGGCTTGGAGCCGCGAATCAAAAACTACTGGGGATACGACACGATGGCGTTCTTCTCGCCGCATCGCGGGTACGCCTGGGACAAGACGCCTGGCGGGCAGGTCAAAGAGTTCAAGCAGATGGTTTTGGCTCTGCATCAGGCGGGAATTGAAGTCATTTTAGACGTCGTGTTCAACCATACGGCAGAGGGCAACGAAAAAGGTCCGACGCTGAGTTTCAAGGGCTTGGAAAATCCCGTCTATTATATGCTGGAGCCGGAACAGCAGTATTACCGGAACTTCAGCGGGTGCGGGAACACGTTCAACGGAAACCACCCGATCTGCCGCGAGCTGATATTTAACTGTCTGCGATACTGGGTTCACAGCTACCACGTCGACGGGTTCCGGTTCGATCTGGCGTCCATTCTCAGCCGGGACAGAGACGGCGCGATGCAGTCCAACGCCCCGCTGCTGGAACAGATTTCCGAAGACCCGCTTTTGGCGGACACAAAAATCATTGCTGAGGCGTGGGACGCGGCAGGCGCGTATCAGGTTGGGCATTTCGGACCGGCGAATTCCACGTCCCGCTGGGCGGAATGGAACGGACGCTATCGAGACGACGTCCGCCGGTTCTGGCGCGGCGATCCCGGCATGACAGGCGCGTTCGCCACCCGTCTGTCCGGGTCCAGCGACCTGTATCAGACAAGCGGCAGAAACCCGTATCACAGCATCAACTTTATTACGTCGCACGACGGCTTTACGCTCAACGACCTGGTCAGCTACAACTGGAAGCACAACGACGCCAACGGCGAATGTAACTGTGACGGGGAAAACAACAACAACTCGTACAATTACGGTCAGGAAGGACCGACAGACAACGAACAGATCGAAGCCGTCCGAAACCGTCAGATTAAAAACTTCTTCGCGACGCTGCTGCTGTCTCAGGGCGCGCCGATGTTTGTCGCCGGCGACGAAGGACGACGAACTCAGCAGGGCAACAATAACGCCTACTGCCAGGATAACGACATCTCCTGGATTGACTGGAAACGGACTCACAACAATCTCGAGACGTTCAATTTTGTTCGCGCTTTGATAGAGTTCCGAAAACGCGAACCGACTCTGCGCCGCCGGCATTTTCTCACCGGTCAGCCGACGACGCCCAACGGGTTCCCGGACGTCGCCTGGTACAAACGCAACGGCGCCGCGTTCGACTGGAACGACCCGTCCAACTCGCTGACGTGCATGCTGTCCGCCGAGCCGCGAGTCAAGGTTGACGACCCGCCGAACATGCACATTCTGATTTTCTTCCATGCTGGAGCGGAACCAACGCAGTTCGCTTTCCCGCCAGCTACCAGAAGCCTGCCGTGGCGTCTGTTTATCGACACCGCCGCCCCCGCCGGTCAGGACGCGTTCCCGAACCTCAACGGCCCGCCCGCCAAGGTCGACGAACAATTCACCATGGAAGGACGCTCGCTTCGCTGTTACGTTGTCAGCGGTGAGTAAAATACGATAATTCTTATACACTCCACATGCGCGGGCGTCTTCGCCCGCTTTACTCGAAAGGCGGCTGTTTCAGCCGCCAATGTTTTTTAAAACACGAAAAACACAAAATAAACGAAATTTACGAAAATTAGATAGTAAAATAATTTTTCTGTCTTTCTGATTCTTTTCAAGTTGTTTGTGTTAAAAGCAGAAATAGATAATTTTTCCCTCTTTTTTTACTTCTTTTTTTAAAATGTGCATGAAAATATCTGAGTTGAGTGTATAATATTAATTAACAGTTATGGGATTGTTCTTTATATGGGATGTTTTTTTGTTTACCATATATTTTAGGAAGAATCCCATTGTTTTTTCAATAGATTATTTCATCAGGGGGCGAGTTACCTGATGAACCATTTACTTTACTAGTAAGCGATATGACCATTCATTTATCCCTTACCAATTTGGCGCTTCGCGTTTGGAGCGCTTTCTTTGCAGCCGTTTGCATTTTGGCGTCGGTTTACGCTGATACCGTCGATCTTTATGAAGGCGACGACGTTGGAGTCGTACTTAATTCTAACCCCAATGCCAACGTTCTCAATATTTACGGTTCTGTAACGCACAGCCAAAAGGCTGCGATTGGCGTGCTTAAAATTTATGGCGATGGCGGAACTGCTCAAAAAATCAACGTTCAGTCTTTAGATCCAACCGCTCCTTATGTTTTTACCAAGCCCACCGACGACTTTCAGCTTTACATGACGAATATTGAATATTGCGGCAATGCAAATCAGAACGTTCGCAGCATTTTTGCAAGAGACCAATACACAGGTTCGTCATCAAGCAGTATGGCAATGACTTTCCATAACGTTACAGTTTCGTCTTTTAACGCTCCTGATTCAGAAGCATATTCTGTGTTTAATGTTACCAACATAAATACGACAATTACGCTGCTTTCGGATGATGGATATCCTAATACTTTTTCCAACAATAGAGGCTGCGCACGCGCCAGAGCCATTAATTTTAATCCCGCTACTACAGCAAATGAATCAGCTGGCGACTGGAAATTTAATAATAATTATGCCACTAATGGCAGCGTTTTGAATTGTTACCAATTACTATTGAAAGACGAAGGAAAATACACGTTTACGGAGAACACTGCTACGTTAAACGGCGGCGCGATTTACAGCACGGGTAATTATGAAGGTACAGGGAGCGTATCGAGTGCGGCAATGTGTCAGCTTAATGACAACGAACTAACATTAAGATTTGAACGCAATACTGCAGGCGAAAATGGAGGCGCGATTTATGGTTATGAAAGTGAAATTCGCCTCAGTGGTGAAAATACATTTAAAAATAACCGCGCTGGGATTGGCTTGGATGGCAACCTGTTGTCTAATAATATCGCCAGTGGAAAAGGCGGCGCAATATGCTGTGAAACTTTGCAATACTCAGGTTCGTTTAAGCTTGGATACGTTTTTATAAGCGATGCTGTAAATATATACGAATCCAATTTAGCGTACGGCGACGGCGGCGCGATTTATTGCGAGGGAACCTTTGACCTCCGTGATTGCACCAACTCTAAATTTTACAAAAACGTCGCTGGATACACTGATGAAAGTACGGGAAATTATCATCAAGGTATCGGCGGGGCAATTTATAGTTTCCAGTACATTTATCTTAAAGATTCGCCATCGGAGTTCTCTGAGAACAGCGCTTATTCCGGCGGAGCGATTTACTGTGAGAGTTTAGTTCGTATTTGGGAATCGCCATCGGAGTTCTCTAAGAACAGCGCTGCTAATTCCGGCGGGGCGATATATATCACCGATAATTACATTTATATTCGGAATTCGGAATCAGAGTTCTCTGAGAACAGCGCTGCTAATTCCGGCGGAGCGATTTATAGCGAGGGGTATGTGTATGTTAATAATTCGCCATTGACGGTATCTGATAACAAAGCATCTCAAGGCGGCGCGATATATTCACCGTATGTGGAATTTTACGGCGCGGACGGCTCTGCGACATTCACAGGCAACTATGGCAATTATAATAACGCCGGCGAAATTGACTACGCTTGCGGCAACGACCTCTATTTGACTGTAAACGATGCTTATACGTCCGATGATGTGGCTACAAACCTGGGGTTTTCGAACGTAGGCTCTTATTCCTTCGACGGCGGCATTTACATCGAACTGGGCGCTTACAGCGGCAACCCCTATAATACAGCTATCAATCAAGCGCAAGTTACGATTGCCGGAAGAGCTAACGATACCACAAACTATTATCAATTGCGAAGAGCCAATATTTTTAACGGTGGAAAATTAACGGCTAAATTGGATGAAATTGAAGGCGTTAATGGAATCTTTGTGATGGACGACAACTCAGCAAAGCTCGAGCTAAACGTAACTGGCGCCAATACAAAGAAGCTGCTGACAATGAGCGCAGATGACGTTAGTGGTTCCGCTCAAGATAGCGATTTAGCGGTTCAGGGCTCAGGCGTAATTGAAAAAACGGGCGATGGAACGCTGCAGATTTTAGCGGAAGCTGAAGGGTTGGTCTGCGCGGAAAGCTTTGTGGTATCTTCCGGTCGGTTAGATTACAAAGGTTACTATACCGGCGCGGTAGAAGTGGGCGGTTCTGAAGCCGACGCGGTCTTTTCGCCCGGCAATTCTGTTGGCGAAGCGTATGTTGACGGAAACGTTAAAATCCTTAACAGTGGGGCGGCTCTATTTGAATTTGGAGCGTTTCCAGGCGTCGGTTCCGATTCCAATCACGACGTATTAAATATTACCAACGGAAATTTTTCTGCTGGCGATCAGAGGATTAGTCTACTTTTTGAAAATTCTGTCGCAGAAGACTGGTCATACGAAGATTGTAAATACCTTCTCGTTTCCGGCGCGAATTTACCGGATGGGGATTTTACGTCCTGGCTTGACGGCGATTTCACGGGACTATTCAGTCTGCTGAGTGAAGATCACAATTTGTACCTTGTTTACCCTATCCCTATACCGACTCCAGAACCGTCAACGATCGCATTGCTGATTCTGGGCGCCGCGGGGCTGCTGTACGTGAGGAAACGAAAGAATTTTTAAACACGAAAATTATTAAACACGAAAAACACAAAATAAACGAAAATCACGAAATTTTTTAAAATAATCCTTTCGTTTGTTTCGATTCTTTTCGAGTATTTCGTGTTAAAAAATCGCCTAAAATCTCGAGAAAAAAAGCGCGGCTAATTGCCGCGCTTTGAGTTTTTATCATTCCGCGCGTCGGCGACGGCGGCGCGGGGCCCTTTCGACGTCTTCGCGTTCGAAGCGGTCTTCAATCTCCTCAATTTCTTTCTGACGCGAGGCGGCAGAACGGGAGCGGGAGGATCGGTTGGGGCGTTCTGACGCTTTGCGGCGATCCAGGTTCATCGCAACCAGCGCGTCCATGACTTCACGCCACGACGGAATATTAACAGTCGGACGGCGCTGCTCGCCTTCGCGGACGGCGGATTCACGAGTTTCTCGATATTCTCTCGGTTCCGGAGCGTCTTCTTCATAACGGCGTTCTCGAGCGGGCTTTTGCTTCGGCTGACGTCGCGGACGTTCTTCGTACTCGTCGACTTCGTCGTTGTCTGCATACGCGTTAACTTTCTCGGCGAAGTCGTCGCGGTTGTCCTCGAATCGTTCTTCCTTTTTCGCTCGCTTTTCGAATTTCTTTTCCTTTTTCTCGGCTTTCTTTTCGCGCTTTTCCGCCTTTTCCGGTTTGGCTTTGGGCGCTTTTTTCGGTTCGTCTTCGTCGTCGAACATGGAGAACGCATCGGCGGGAATGTCGAAATCGTCGTCTTTCGGAGCCGGTTCTTCTACAGGCTTTTCCGCCTTGAAGGGCTTTTCCTTCTTCGCCGGTTTCTTAGCCTTCGGCTTGGGCTGCTCGTCTTCGTCGTCGAACATGGAAAACGCGTCGGCAGGAATGTCGAAATCGCCGTCGAGGTTTTTCGGTTCCGGGACTTTTTCAACCGGCTTTTCTTCAACCGGCGCAGACTTTGCGGCTTTCTTCGCGTTCTTTTTCTCTTTCTTGGCGGCTTTCTGGTTGACGCGGTCGATTTCGCTGTCGGGAATTAAGTCGTCCAGCAAAGACGTTGCCGACCATGCAGACTCGGACGTATCAGCGGTTTCCGGTTCCGGCTGATCGATAACAACCGGCGCCACTTCAATTTGATGCACCGGGTAAAAGACCGGCGTTTCAGTGGCAGCGGTATGAACTACAGAGTCGTCCATGACGCCAGCGGCGAACGATTCCGAAATTTGATCCTCCGGAATGGACGCATTGACGTCCAGCGTTGATTCCGTTTCCTCTGCCGGAGCGGACTTGGACTTTTTCGTTTTGCGAGGCTTGCGAGCCTTTTCGGGCTTTTCCTCTTTGACTTCAGCCGCCGGCTCGGGTTGAGCTTCAGCTTTGGGAGCGTCTTTAGAACTCTGCTTTTTGGTTTTCTTTGCCTTCGGTTTGGGCTGATCTTCTTCGTCGTCGAACATGGAAAACGCGTCGGCGGGAATCTCGAAATCACCGTCCAGATTGTTCTCGACGGGGTCGTTCCCCTTGATTTCTACCGCATTCCACTTGTATTCCGACTCTTTTGCTGGCGGCTCTTCCGTTTCGTCCAGCAGCAGCTCGTCGTTTGGATCTTCCGAAGCAGCGTCGGATTCGGTTACAGCGATTTCTTCTTTTGCGGCGGTTTCTTCGTCGTCAAAGAGCGAAAACGCGTCGCGCGGGATTTCGAAGTCGTCTGGTTGAGAGGTTGAAGGTTTTTCAGCAGAAGGAGTAGCGTTTTCTTCTACGGGGACAGTTTGATTGTTTTCTTCCTGATTTTGGACGGGATTCATCGCTTGCTGCAGCGACGCCCAATGTCCGGATTTTCGTGGGGACATAAATATATTGGTTCTTAAATGGTTTTTGAGCCGCTAACGCAAATGGCGTTTTTCGCGCGGCTGATCTGAAATATATTGCAACAGAAATATTTTTAAGTCTCCTATGTGGCTGAGACTTATGTTGTCAAGTAAAAATATTTCTGAACTCCGTCTTGTCAAAATTGTTTTCTATATTATAATCAATTTTTTAATTTTTGACTAGGGAGATTCCCCCCATGAAACCCAAAAAGGCGCCACAAAATTCAAAAAAACAGAAATTTTCCGGATTAACCGCCCTCGTAACCGGCTCCAACTCCGGCATCGGGCTGGCGATAGCTCGAGAATTTTTGACAGTCGGTTATGATGTAATTCTGACGGGACGCTCCCCGTTTGACGCCGATTCCGTCCTGACCGGCGAGCTGAAAGACCTCGACAGCCGCCGATACACGCACGTTCAGGCGGACGTCAGCGACGAAAACGATCGACGTCGTTTGGCGGATTGCGCCTGGAATTGGCGCGGACGGCTTGACGTTCTTGTCAATTGCGCCGGCGCGGATATTTTGACGGGCAAGACGAAAAAGCTCTCGTTTGAAGAAAAACTGCATCTGCTGTGGTCGGTAGACGTCCTGGGAACCGTCGGCTTGTGCCGGGATTTGGGCGACAGAATGAAGGCGCAGGGGTCGGGCAGCATAATCAACATCGGCTGGGACGGCGCTCGGCGCGGCTTGGCGGGAGACAGTTCTGAACTCTTTGCTCTGGCTAAAGGCGCGGTGGAGTCGTTCTCTCTCTCTTTGGCTCAGACGCTTGCTCCGGAAGTCCGGGTCAACGTTATCGCTCCCGGCTGGATTCAGACCAAATGGGGAACCGGCGCCCCAGCTCTATGGCAAGAAAAAATTCGGCGGCAAACGCTGTCTTCCCGCTGGGGAACCCCTGAGGAAATAGCGTCTGTCGCCGCGTTTTTAGCGTCGCCCGCCGCCGGTTACGTCAACGGACAAATAATTGACGTCAACGGCGGGTTTGCTGTTAAATAATTAGTCAGAAAATTAATCTTCCGTAGTGGTAACTTCCCGACCGTTTCGGGTAATCATCTGACGGAAAACATAATCGTCGATGTTGTCGTTGACGAATTCAACAGAACCGTCTACGCGGGAGATGTTGCAACCGCCTCCTGAATGATAGGAACCGAACGGCATGTTGTTGTAAAGCGTGCTGGTTGTGGGAACTTCATTCAGACCGAGATCTCTAATAACCTTGCACTGGAACATGCAGCCTTTTTGATCGGCGCCGACAAACCACGCTCTCATATAGTACGGGAACACGTTAGCTTCTTCTTTGATATTTCCAGTCGCTTCTTTCATTCTGGAAGTAGGAGCTTCGCCGAACATGTATGTATTGCTCTGACCGTCGCTGATCTGGCTGAGCTTAATCTGTTTGCCCCATGTAAAAACGCCGTTGTCTGGAATGCTGCCGTAGGTTGTATTCTGATACTGACAAACAGCTTCCGTTGTTACAACATACGTGTTGGGATCGTTTGTTGGTTTGTTAGTATCGCTTGCAAGCGCTGACGTCCAATATACGCCGGCAAATCCCTGATAGGTAGACATGGGTCCGTATTTATCAGCAACTTTTGCATCCGGGTTGCTGAATTCGTCGTTGAAGGACGGACAGTTGAATGCTGGAACCTTTGAACGGCACAGAGCGTAAACGCCTCGAACTTTTTTATCCGTTGAAGAAGACACTGCGCTGTCTTTCTGTGTATATCCCTGTTTAAGGTAGTAGTAACCGCTCCAGTTGAGGTCAACGGAATCGTAAATTGCCTGCATTTCCATATAGGGGGTAAGCCAAAACAGTTCGCTGAATCCTTCAAGGCCAGGCTTGGCAGGCTTGTTGCCGGCGTAACCATTGGCTTTGTCGTCAGACGTTGCCGTGCCGCGATAAAACTTGCAGTCTGTACCGCATGGAATCTTGTCTTTATAAGACGAGGCGTAGTTTTGAACTGCCAGCGACAATTGCTTAAGCTTGTTGTTGCATTGCATACGACGAGCAGCTTCACGCGCCGCTTGAACGCCCGGAAGAAGAAGTCCTACCAATACGCCGATAATGGCGATAACGACCAAAAGTTCAACCAGCGTAAATCCGCGGCGAGAGCTTCCAAAACTTGGATTGTACATGATCTATATCCTTTTGACTATAAATAAGGAACAGCGCGCTGAAAAGTGGTTTCTATAAACAAATGTCAGCTGCGATAACGCTATTCTAAACTATTACCCTACAAGTTTTATTATAACATAAATTTGATTCAGGTTAAGCCCTTTATATTGAAGTTTACCAGATTTTATCAGAATTTTTAGAAAAACTGTTGGATATTAATTAAATTGGGATAAATGGGCAATTCAAAAAACTGATTTGCCATTGACGTTTGTACAGATAAAAAATAAGCCCCAGGATTGACTTCGGTAAGTAATTGAGGCAAGCCCGTATTTCAAGGGAGGCGGCCTGGAGCTCCAACGTCAAAATGTCAGGCTTCCTTTCTGCGAAGAGGGGTGTAACCGACCGGCTTTTGTTGGGTCTTTAAAGGACAGGCGCCAATACGAGCTAATTAACGGCTCGCCGATTGACAAACCAAAGTCATTCCTTAGGACTTATTTGCATTCTAACCAAAATCCCCGTTGATTTCAAGGCGTATCCCGGGGAATTTTCGAAAAAATGTTGAAAATTCTTTTAAATCAGGTTTTCTTGAGTTCTGGAAATGAGGGTTATGAGGACTGTAAGGCGTTCTGTCGGAGTGCGGGAGCAAAGCTCCCGCTTTTTCGGTAAATGACGAGAGTATCGAAAAAGCGTTCCACCGCCGAAAAATCTCGTCCTGCAGTATCGCGAGCGAAGCTCGCTATAAAAAAAGCGAGAGCTACGCTGACGCTTCGCTCTCGCACTCTGAAGTTGTCACACTATATCAACTTCTCACTCCTCACTCCTAATTCCTAACTCGCTTACGCAGGAAGAACACGACAATCCCAAGCGCTAACAGCGCCCAGGTCGACGGTTCAGGAACGGCGTTGGCGTCGAGGGTTGCCATAACGACGTTTCCATTTACGCTCAGATGCCAGTAATAAGCGTTTTCAGAGGACAAAAGACTGTTCCAGAAATCGTCGGTTGCGTATTTGTCGGTAAAATCAACAGCGGTATCGCCGTCTTTTTGGAAGAAAATCTCATACGTCTGTCCGGGCTGAATGGACCCAATCGACAAATCCAAAACAGCGTTGTCGTCAATATTAAACGACTTGGCAATGAGCTGGTCAATGCCGGTTTCGTCCTGTTCGATTAACAGAATCGCCGCGCTGTTGAGGATAAAGTCGCCGTCAACGGTCAGCGTTCCAACCGAATTGCCCGGCGAGAGCGTAGCCCCGTCTTCGACTTCAAGCGTTCCGACGTAGTAGTCTTTCATATCCAGACGACCGGAGGAAACGATGAATTTCTCCGCATGAATTCCTTCGCCGTCGGCAGCCGCGTACAGCTGCAGCGTACCGTCGCCGGTCTTTTCAATCGTACCTGCTGTAATGGTTCCAACGAACTTGGTTTCGAAGTCGTTGTCAAGCGTCAGCTTGTCGGCGTTCAAATGGGAAGAAACCGCGATTGTTCCGTCGTCGTTCAGGCTTCCGCCGGAAAGATTCTTGAGCGTAACGTCAGCGTCAGTGAACGAAACCGTTCCAGAGGCGACATTGAAAGACGTGTTGTTCGCCATTTCAATGGACGCGATTGTAACCTCTGTCGTGGGGCTGGGGAACGCGATTTCTAACGTTCCGCTTTCAACCGACGTCAAGCCAGTATATGTGGACGGCGACGCCAGAGAGAGCGTTCCGGCTCCGTCGAGAATCAGACCGCCTTCGCCGGAGAGTTCACCGATCCATGTAATCGACGTATTCGCTGCCGGAGCGAACGTAACGCGGGAATCGCCCGTTCCCGTCAGAGTCGCGTTTGCAGAGCTGATCCAGCTTCCGCGCTGCGCTTCCTCCAGGGTTTCCGCGCCGGACGTAACAGTCCCGCCAGAGAGGTTAATAGTCCCAGAGCCGGAAATGCCGCCGCTGCCCATGTTGAACGTTCCGCCTGTAAAGTCAAGCGTTCCGTTATTGGTTATCGTTCCGATGTTTACCGTACCGCCAGCAATGCTCAGCGTTGAGCCGGCAACGGATGAAACGCTGCCGGACGTCATAATTGCATTGTCGCCGGAAATATAGTAACCGGAATCCTTGTGTCGAATTTCAATAATCTTATAGATTGCAGTTCCGCCAGTTTGCTGAACGTTGGAGCGTCCTGTATTGGCGTTAGTACTGGTATGTCCAATCAAGAAGTTGCTTGAGTCAACCTGCAGGGTTCCGCCCTTGATTTCCAGCAAGGAGCCGTCTGTCTTTTCACACCAGCCCAATCCGGAAGAACCGCTGCGGGCAATAACAGTCGCGTTATCTTCAATCGTAACGTGAACTTTGCCCGCCATTGCCATCCAGAACTCGCCTGTGCTGAAATAGCTGTTGCCTTTGAAGGTCATTTCCAGATTGTACGTTTTGCCGGAAACCAATCCTGCAACGTTGCCGCCGTCGTTGGAGCCGCCCCAGGTGTTGCCGCTGATGTACGCGTATGCGTTATCCGACATGGTAAACGACGCGTAAGCCGCTCCGCTGTGGTTGCATTCGTCATTGCCGTGGAACGCCACGAAGCTCCCGCTATCGTCAAGTCTGGAATTTCCGGACATTGTAACGATTGATTCCACGTTGTCGCCGTTGCCATAGTTGTATCCGATCTGGAAAGAAGTAACGCTCAGATGAGAATTGTCTTTCATGGTCAGAGTGGTATTGCCGTGCTGACTCAGACGCAAATCTTTTACCTGAAGGTAGCTGTCGTTGGTCATGGTAATATCGGCTGTGCAGCCTTTTTTGTCGGTTACGTACAGCTGACCGCCCTGGATAATGCACTGTCCGCCGGACAGATTAACTGTTGCGTCCGCGTGGAAAGAGAAATAGGCTGTTCCAGCAACGTTAACCGTTCCGCCAGTCTGGTTAAAAACAGCGTGGTTTTCGTTATCGCCCAAGTTGAAATTGCCGCTGCTGGAATTGAACGTACCTTCATTAACCAGCAAACTGCCATTGATGGAAGCGCTATTATAGGTCGTGGTTCCTCCATTGATTGAAATAACCGCACCGGAGGGAAGCGATCCGCTCAACGTATTGGTTCCGCCCAAAATAGCCGTCTTGCCGGTAATGCCGCTGATGGTATTGGTTCCATCGAGAACGTAACCGGTCGGATTGCTGGCGTCGCCTTGCCAGTTGGCTGCATTGCTCATGGATGTATCGCCTTCTGCGGCGCCCGTCCAGATTTTAACGCCTGTCGGGGCTGTGTCTCCGTAACTGGCGACTACCGCTTTTTGAGTGTCGCCCATCGAGATGACGGACTTCTGCCAGCCTTCGGGAACGACCGTTTTGCCGAAAACGGCGGTAGCAGTTGAATCGTCGGCAAAGTATCCGACAATCATCTGATCGCCAGCGCTGTAAGTAACGCCTGTCGGAACGGTGATGTTGACCGATCCGCTGGTCGCGTTGAACGTTCCTTCTGTTGAAGTAATCAAACCGTAAGGCGTAAGCGTAATCGCGCCGCCTGCGAGGTTAACCGTTCCCGCATTGTTCAACGACGTAACGTTTACCGTGCCGCCGTTAACGTTGAGGAACGTATTGGCTGCGAGATTAATCGTTTCAGCTTCGAGAATCGCCGAGCCGTTGACTGTGGTGGCGGATTTCGCTGTAGAGTTTGTTGTAAAGGTTTTGGTTGCAAACTTGCTGTTTCCGTTAAGAGTAATTTCAGCAGCGTAGGATTTTCCTTCAATCAGGTCGGTAGCCGTTCCCAATCCAACTTTCGTCTCGTTGGAAATGACGACAGTTGCGTTCTCGTTAAGCGTTAAAGAACCATACGCGGCGCCGCCTACATTTCTCTCGAAGAACATCATGTTATTCGCCGTAATGTTGGCAGAACCGTTCAAAATATTGACGTTGACAACGTTGTCGCCTGCATCGTAGTTATACGCAACGTTCACTTTGTTTGCCTGGATTTTGGAATTGCCCGACATGGTCAGATTGACATGACCGTGCTGGCTCAGACGAAGGTCATTGCACTGAAGATAGCCGTTCTCAGTCATGTTAATGTCAGCTTTGCAGCCCCTTTGGTCGGTAACATACAGCTCAGAGTTGTTGCAGATAAACTGTCCGCCAGACAGATTGACGGTTGCGTCTGAATGGAAAGAGAAGAACGTCGTGCTTGAGGATGTAACCTTTCCGCCGGTTTGGGTGAAAACCGCCCCGCCTTCTACGCTGCCGTTGTTTATATCGCCAATTTTTAATTGTCTGTTGAAATTGACAATGGCGTTGTCGCTAACCGTCATAGAGCCGTTTCTGTCGAACGCGCAGTCATTGGCAACCGTGAGAGTAGCGTTGTCACTTACGGTCATAGCCGCTTTGTCGTCCAGCTTCAAGGTGTTGCTAACCGTAAATTTGGAATTGTCATTAAGATTGAACTTGGGCGTCAAGTAACTGATGTTCACCGTATTCGCCGTCATGGTGGAGTTATCGGCCATGGTTACCGTCGTGTCTGTTCCCCAAATATTAAAGTTGCTCGAGTTGACAGTAAGAGTTCCATTGTTTCTCATTTCCAAAACTGAACCGTATGACGAGGACGGCAATGAAGTGTCCCAGCCCAAACCGGAATTGCCTCCGCGGGCGGTAACCTTGGCGTTGTCCGAGATTTCCATGTACGTTTTAACGGACATCGCCGACCACCATTCGTTGCACGAGAACGTACTGTCGCCTCCATAGTACTGGTAGAGCTGATATTCGTCTTCGCCCAGAGTGTACGATCTGTTATAGTCGTTGGTTCCGCCCCAGAAGTTGCCGCCAACGTAAACGTTAGCGTTGCCAGTCAGTTTAAACGTAACGGTTCCATTCTGACCGCTGGCAAGATTCGCCAACGGAATGAACGAGTTATTCATCGTTACATCTGAACCCTGACTGAATGTCAGGTCGATATTCTGTCCATCGGCGCCGGGTTTGAAATCTGACGTAACGGTAAGCGTTCTGCCGATAATGTACCCGGGATTGTCTGACGTTGTGGGCGCGCCGTAGTCCCAGTAGTCGCCGTTCATCAGGTCAGAAACCGAAGTCGGCGCGTCAGCTTTCCAAAACGTGTCCGCCAGAGCGGTTCCATTCATGGCGAAAACTGTCACCAACGCCAATGCAAGCGCAATTCGACTCCATGTCGAAATGCGAGCAAAAGATTTGCAGGAAGGATAACTATCCATTGTCATAACTCCTTATTGAATAAATCAGGGTAAACGGTTAATATGCCTTCTAAATATACGTAAACTATTTTACGCTAATAATATATTATACACCGGTTTTTTTAAAATATTCTGGAAAAGAACGGGATTTTTTATGAAATTTTGGGGTGAGAGGTTGAGGATGGAGAAGACGGGTAAAATAGAAAGGCTTTTCGGAGTGCGGGAGCAAAGCTCCCGCTTTCGTACTTGACGGCTTGCCGTCAAGCGGCGAGGCGCCGCCCCCGATCCGCGCTCCCGCGCGAGACGTATTACAATCGCTCCCGTTGGTCGCTTTCGTACTTGACAGTATTAAATTTCGTTTTTCTTAGCAAGCTACGCTTGCCGATTTGAGCGATTCTAATTTAGAAATAAAGCGAGAGCTGCGCTTACGCTTCGCTCTCGCACTCCGAAATGTCACATTTACGTCATTACGATATTACTTTCTCTTCCGCCAGTACAGCAGACCAGCGGCGCCGAGAACTAACAGCGCCCAGGTTGACGGTTCCGGAACGGCGTTGGGATTGATAGCGCCGGTAATTTGATAATATCCGCCGTCTGCATAGTAACTGTAACTCAGACCTGTGAAGTAATAGGACGAAATTGCAGCCATTACGTCGTCAATGATGTTCTCGCTGTTGGTTGACGTCAGTTTTATTGCAATCGGATCGTTCGGTCCGAGGGCGCTGTTTTCTGCCAAAGCCAGGTTGATAATCCCGCCCTCTAAGTAGAGATTGCCATTGATAATGAGCTGATCGTTATCGTCAACGGAGCTTCCGCCGATTTCCATCAACAGCGTTCCACCGTCGTTCAGGTAGAAATCGCCGGTTTCGTACGTTATTCCAATCGAGTTGCCCGGCGAGAACGTTGCACCGCTATTAATTTCAAAATTGCCAGTAAAATATCCTTTGAAATCCAGTTCGCCCATGTTGACGAGGATTGACTTCGCCTTTGTCGGGTTGTTTTCTGAACTGTCAATCCTTAAAACGCCGGATCCGTTTTTAACAACGCTGCTGTTTTGAGCGTTATTGACCAGCGCGCCCGTCCATTGAATCGACTGACCGGCTTGCGGAGCAAACTCGATTTCGGAATTGTCAGCCAACGTTGCAGTAATGCCTGTCGCTGTCCAGTTAACGTCGTTTGTTGTAAAGACGCCTCCGGAAAGATTGACCGTATGAGCGCCCGTCGCGGTAATGCCGCCGGCGCCTGGAATTACCGTACCGCCGGAAATGTTAATAATGCCGTTGTCGGCAATGGAGATTCCGTCGAAGTTGAGCGTTCCGCCTGAGACGGCAATCGTTCCTGTGTTGGTTATCGTTCCTGCGTTTGCCGTACCGCCTGAGACGTCAAGCGTTCCCCCGTTGGTAACTGTTCCGAGGTTTGCCGTTCCGCCTTTAATTTTAAGCGACGAGCCGGCTAAGGATTTAACGCTGTTAGCCGTCATAATGGAATCGTCGCCGGAAAGTTCGTAAGCGGAAGCGTTGTTGCCCAAAAGAAGCATTTTATAAGTCGCTTCTCCGCCGGTCTGTACAACGTTGCAGACGCCTGTGGTTGTAGTTTCGTTTCTGCAGCCAATAGCGAACCAGGTGGAGTCAACCTTGAAGGTTCCGCCCTTGATTTCTACCAAAGAACCAGCAGCATTTGCCGCCCAGCCTATACCGGAATAACCGCCGCGGGCATAGACGGTCGCATTATCTTCGATTACAACGTGGGATTTTGCGGTCATTGCCACCCAGAATTCAGCGCTGCTGAAGTAGCTGTTGTCGCTGAAGGTCATTTCCAGATTGTAAGTATTGTCTCCAAGCAACCCCACAACATGGGCGCTGTTATCATCGTTGGAACCGCCCCACATATTGCCGGAGACGTATACATAGGCGTTGTCCGTCATGGTAAACGAAGCGTAACCGGCTCCTTTGTGATCCTTGTCGTTGTTGCCCTGGAATACTCTGAATTGAGCGGCGTCAAGCCGTGAATCTCCAGACATTGTAACGTTTGCTGTAACGTTGTCGCCATTGGCGAGGTTGTAGGCTAAATGGAACGTGCTGCCGTCTACTTTCAAAGAGCCGTTGTTCGCAATAGTCAGTTCGGCGTTTCCTTCATAGCCAAGGAAAAAGTCTTTTGTAACAACAGAACCGCCATTGACTTCAAAAATCCCGAGCGTGTTTTTCTTCTGGGCAATTTCTGCATTTCCGTTAATGGTCGTTGTACCAGCGTTGTTGATGTACTTGGACGTGTACGCTTCAGGGTTGTTCTGGTTGGAAGCTGCGTCGTCGCCAACGATCAAGCGTTTAATAATGACTTCGCCGCCGTTATTGGTTGTAACGCTGTTGAGCTTCATCGCCATGCCGTTGCCGCTAAAGCTGACTTTGCCGTCGTTGATAACGACGTCCTGGTAGCTTTTGAACCATCCGCTGGTCGTTACGACCTCCCCGCCGTTGACTTCCATGTAGCCGGCGTTGTCCATGAGAAGTCGGTCGCCGCCGGTAAAATCAACTTTGCCTTCGTTGACAATTATGCTTCCGTAATAATTGGTTCCCTTCATGTACGAGGTTCCGTCGTTGAACGTAAACGCTGTTCCGGCAGGCATGTTGCCGTTAAACGTATTCTCTCCGCCCATAACGATTGTTTTGCCGGTAATATCGCTCATTGTATTTGTACCGTCGAGAACGTATCCGGTTGGATTGCTGAAGTCGCCTTCCCAGTTGGCGGAGTCGGTCATGGAACCGCTTGCGCCTGGAATCCAGGTTTTAACGCCTGTCGGGGCGGCATCTCCGTAACTGGCGACAACCGCTTTGGAGTCGCCCATCTGAAGAACAGACGTCTGCCAGCCCTCCGGCGCCGTCGTACTTCCAGCAACCGCGGCGGCAGTTGTCTCGTTGGCAAACAGACCGACAAGCAGCTGATCGCCCTCGGTGTAGGAAACGTTGTCAGAGCCTTTCACGTTAATCGTTCCGCCGGTTCCGGTGAACGTTCCGTCTGTGGAGGTAATCAAACCGTAAGGCGTAAGATTGATCGCCCCGCCTGCAAGATTAATCGTTCCCTCAAAGTTTAATGACGTAACGTTTACCGCGCCGCCGTTGACGTTAAGGAACGAATTAGCTGCCAGATTAATAGTTTCAGCTTCAAAAGTCGCTGAGCCGTTGACAGTGGTAGATGATGCCGCGCCAGAGTTTGTTGTAAAGGTTGTAGTCGAAAACTTGCTGTTTCCGTTAAGAGTAATTTCCGCAGTATAGTCTTTCCCGTCGATAAGGCTGGTCGCGGCGCCCTTTCCAACTTGAACTTCGTTAGCAATGACAACCGACGCGTTGTCGTTGAGGGTTAACGAACCGTACGCAGCGCCGCCGACGTTATTCCCAAAGAAAATCATATTATTTGTTGCCGTTATATTGGAAGAACCGCCCATCGTAACGACGTTGACGACGTTGTCGCCAGAGGCGTAATTGAACGCCATGTTGAGATTCTCCACTTTGATCTGGGATGTATCAGACATGGTCAGATTCGTATTGCCATGCTGGCTCAGACGCAGGTCTTTCGCCTGGAGATAACCGTCGTTGGTCATGGTAATGTCGACGGTTTTGCCTTTCTGGTCTGTCGCATACAGCTGATTGCCGTTGGCGATGAACTGCCCGCCGGAAATGTTGACAGTTGCGTCTGAATGATAGGAGAAATAGGTTGTTCCAGAAACGGTAACCGTTCCGCCGGAGAGATTGAAAACCGCCCCGCCAGCGTCGCCGGCGTTGATGTCGCCAATTTTCAAAGCGGCTTTGAACGCGACGTTGGCGTTGTCGTTAACGTCCATTCTGCCGTTTCTGTCCAAGGCGCAGTCGCTGGTAACCGTAAGACTGGCGTTGTTATTCAGGGTTAAAGATGATTTATTGTCCAACTTTAGCGTTTTGCTAAGAGTGATATTGGCATTGTCATTAAGGCTTACTGTTGCTTGATTGGCAACATTCACAGCTTCGCTTGCAGTAATTTTTGCATTGTCATAAAGATTGACCTGCGGCGCGTCTCTGCTGATGGAGATAGCTTTAGCCGAGATTGAAGAGCTGCCGCGCATATTGACGGTCGTGCCCTCACCCCAGAAGTTCAAATTGGTAGAGCTGACGGTAAGCTTGCCTTTGCCGCTCATTTCCAGCCGGGAGCCGTCTGCTGTGTAAGGGGCTGCATTGTCCCAGCCCAAACCGGAATTGGTTCCGCCGCGGGCTGTTACAACCGCATTGTCTGAGATCTCAATGTATGTCCTGGCGGTCATTGCCGTCCACCATTCATTGCAGGAAAACGTACTGTTTCCGCCATAATACTGGTAGATAAGATAATCCTTTCCGCTTTGATCGTAAGATTGACCGGTGTTGTTATTCCCGCCCCAGAAGTTATTTGTAACGTAAACGTTGGCGGTGTCTTGCAGCCTCATCGTAAAAGTCGCCGTATTGCCGTTGGGAAGATTTTTCAACGGGACAAAACCTTTCGAGAAAGTGGTTGACGTTGCGCCATTAAAAGTAATGTCAATATCCTGACCGTTGGAGCCGGGATAGAAGTCGTTAGAAACCGTAATCGTTTTACCGGTAATGAACCCGGGATTGTCAGCCGTGGTCGGCGCGCTATTATCCCAGTTATCCGTATTGAGAAGGTCAGTAACGGAAGCCGGGGCGGCATCGCTCCAGAAGGTGTCCGCCAAAGCAGCGCCATTCAAGGCGAAAACGGTAACCAAAACGAGCGCTGACGCGAACGCAAAAGGTTTGCTGGATGGAAAACGATCCATTGTGAAACTCCTTATTGGATATATCTGGGTAAAGTATTTCAATATTATACTAATGTATATTATACACCAGATTTTTGAATCTTGGGGAATGAGAGCGAGTTTTTTTAAGAAATTTTTGGGGATTGAGATTAAAGATAGAGAAAATAGGAAATGTAGAGTGCAACGCTTGCGCGGGGAGTGCGGCGGCTTGACGCCGCCTTAACCAGCGTGTAACGAAGAATCTCTTATAGTTTCTGGCTTGCATCGTAGGTCGTGAGCAGGACATTGGACAAGGCGGCGCCTATGGGCGCCGCACTCCCCGAAAACTACTTCAGCCTCAAGATCGTCAGCGAGTTCGCTTTTGCCTTGTAGGTAAACGCCGTACCGGACGCGGTAAACGTCGAGGTTTTCGGCGCGACCTTTTCCGGTTCGTCGCACGTGTTGCGATCCGTGTTCTTTTCGGACGTCAAAACGGTTTCTTCCACCGTGAACTCGGTCTTGCCGGTCAGGTTTTTCAGTTCAACTTGAACGTCAATTGGCTCGGCTTTGGAGTTGACAATGCGGATGAGCAGGTCGCCGGTTTTCGTGTCGCGATGGGCGATTGCAAAGACGTCGGTCGCTGCGGCGCCGAGATTGGACTTGATAAACTGTTTGCCGTTTTCGAACGCAACCAGCGAGTTCTTGCCGACGAGGATTTCGTATTCGTACCAGACGTTTTCCTGAACTGGCTTGAACGGACCGATTTGAGAGTTGAGCTGAACTTTGACGCCGTTGTGGGTTTCTTCGATGGAATCTCTGGTATTCTCCCAACCGCCGCGGTTGATCCACGTAAAGTTCTGGTTGTCGTAGTAATTGATTCCAATCAGGAAGCCTTCGGCGCCGGCAAGCTTGCGCGCCTTGAATTTGAGCGTGTAGCTTTCGCCCAATTTCAGGTTAGGAACGACAATCATGTTCGGCATGCCATTCTTTGTCGTCAGCGGGTCAAAGAGCGCTTTCTCTTGCTGCGCGTCCAGCTTGATTTCCTTGCCGCTGGCGTCTGTTACAACGAGGTCTTTGAACTCCGCTTTTGTGTTCCACGTAGCCATGGCGACAGAGCAAGCGGGTTTGGCGGATTCCGGCGAATCCATCGTCAGATCCGTCGGCAGGACGCGGTCGCCCTTTTGCGTTGAGAACATTTTCTGGACGTAGTACGACGGCTGACCGAAGCAGCGGCTGTTATCGAACCCAATCAGGTTAACCGCCCATCGTTGGTCGTTAATGTGGTAGAACAGGGGCGCGAACGACGCCATGGTTACCAAGTCGGCGTTGCGTTCCATGCCGATCATCATGGCGGCTTCCGCCAGCGCGCCGTTGAGGTTTCCGTGTCCGACGCCCTGCGTAACGCCGTATTCGCCGACGTAAATTTTGCGTCCGGTTCTCGCTTCGTTGTCGTACCGCTTGTTAAGCGAACGGAAATGGGCGGGCGAAGAGTAGTAATGGTCGTCGCGGTAATCGACGTCGGCGTCTTCAATTTCGATGCACGACACGTATTCCAGATTCGGGTATTTCTCTTTCAGAGCCTTCTGGAAGACCTTGTAACGGGGTCGGTATTCGTTCCCCCAGTTTTCGTTGCCGATTTCGACGTATTTCAAATTGAACGGTTCCGGATGACCCGCCGCGGCTCGCATGGCTCCGTATTTGCTTGTAACAGGACCGATAGCGTATTCGATGGCGTTGAGCGCGTCGTCAATATAGGGCTGAAGGTCGTCGTCGGAAACCATGCCGCCGTCGCGGTACTCACACGTCATGCCGCAGTTGACAACCAGCATCGCTGCCGCCCCGATGTCCTCGCACAGCTGAAGGTATTCATGAAGCCCCAAGCCCTGCGGAGAGCGATAATTCCACAAAATCCAGCGCGACGGGCGCGTTTCCACCGGGCCGAGCGTTGTGGTTGGCTGGAACCGGTTGGCAAGCGTACAGCCCTCGACAATGCACCCGCCGGGGAACCGGACGAATCCTGGTTTGAGGTCGTAGAGTTTCTGAACGAGGTCTTTTCTCAGCCCGTTGGGTCGATCGTTCCACGTGGGCGGGAAGAGAGAAACTTCGTCGAAAAAGACTTTGCCGGGCTGGGTGAACGTCAGTTCCAGACGGGCGTCAGTCGCGGTTTCGGCGCTTGTAATAACGGATTCGTATTTCGTCCATTTGTCAGACGCAACTTCAATCGTCGTCTCTCCCAAAACCGCGTTTTCATTTCCAACCAGACGAACCTGAATGGGCGTCTTTTGCCCTGCTCTGGCGAAAATCGAGAACTTGTACTGCTCTCCCTTTTTCACCGCGATTCCCCAGTAACCGTCGTTGGACAAGACTGCTTTGCCGTTGGGCAGAACCGTCCCGATTGTAACGCAGGCGTAGGACAGGTTGTTGGGATGAATCGGGTTTTCCGTTTCCAGCGTCAAGTACGCTTCGATATTGTTAGCGGCAAATTCCCAATGGGGAAATTTGTTTTCCGAACTAAACTTGACGCGCCAGCCTTTGTTCGGACCGACGGCGTTTTCGCCGCGAATAGCGGTTCCTTCCGGAAGACGGTAATCTTCAAAGCTGCGGTTTTCAATCAGCTCCGCATAGATTCCGCCGTCGCCGGAATGGTTAATTTCCTCAAAGAAAATGCCGTACATTCCCGGATTGAGCGGGATGCCGTCTGCGCCGGCGTCTACGGTTAGGGTCGCCGTCTGAGCGAAGGCGCACGCCGCCATTGCCGCCAGCGCCAATACGAACAGGGTAAACGTTTTTTTCATGATGTTTCTGTGGGGTTAGAGAGAGGGAAGATGGTTTAACCTAACGTTCTGAATTTCATTCTAACAAAAGAGAAAATGAATTGCAATGCACTATTGCGTAAAATTTGTTATCTTTTTACGCAATAGTGGGGAGCGACGCCTTGCCGCTACGCTCTCATTTTAAGAGATTTGGAGTAGAACCGGCTGGGGAGTTTGACTTTTCCCTGAACCGCCAGGTCCATGGTAAGTCGAACAATGCGTTTTCGGGATTCCTCGACGTCTGAAAGTTTCGTCGGGCCCTTAAACCAGAGCTGATTGCGATAATCTTGCTGTTCGTCTTCTGGCAGTACAACCAGGAGTTTGTCAAGAACTTCTTTTTTTGCGTCGACCAAAGCCAGAGCGAATTCATCTGGATTGGCGGCGGCAAAAATGGTTTTAATTGAATTCGTATCCAATTCAGCCAGGTCGTCAAAGGTAACGCCGATTGGATAGAGCGGTTCCAGAATGGACTTGTCTTTCCGTTTGATGGACTCCAGAATTTCCTGACCGACCTGAACGTCCGACAGAGAAATGATCTTTGAAAGCTTGCCCATGCCGTTGTCCGAGTCGCTGACCAGATTGTTTGGATTTGCTTTGTCGCTTGTGAACGAATACGTCTGCTCTTTGAGCGAAGCGGCAATATCCGACAGGATTTCCGGTTCCGGCGTTTCCAAATTCAAAAGCCGTTCAGCCGTTTGAGTGCGATAATCCATCGAAAAACAGGACAGCGTCTGCGCCGCCTTCAGTTCCGGAATCTGTGACAGAATCAGCGCGGTCGCCTGCGGTCGTTCCACGGACAGAATTTGCGCCAGCTTCACAGGAGGAACGTCTTTAAGAAACGCGAACTCCGGGCGGTACGAACCGGCGTCAGGAGTTTCTCGAGGAGACGGAGACGTTGACGCAGCGGGTTCCCGAACGTCCTCTTGCGTTTCGCTTTTTGCATCGCGCTTTTCTCCCAGAATGTGAGCGATTTCTTCATCGATAGCGTCATCGTTGAGCAGCGCTTCAGCCGGGGAAAGCTGTTCGCTGGGCTTTTCGTGCGGCGGATTGACAGGCGACGAGTGCGCCGGGTGCCGAGTTTGCTGCACGTCAGCTGGAAGGGATTTCCTTTTAATCGCCCACGCTCTGAACAATCGTATTACGGCAAACAGAGCCAGCGCCAAAACGAAAACGCCGACAATCGCGCCCAGTGCGATTAAAAACTCGTAACGGTACGCGGACAAGAAAGCAGTAAAAATCGCCAGAGCGATTTTAAAGTTAGGAATTAGGAGTGAGGAGTGAGAAGTTTCGCTTCGCGATTCGCTTTGCGTTACTGGAGCAGACGCAAAGCGACCAACGGGAGCGGGTTCCGTCTTTCGCGCGGCAGCGCGGATTGGCTCCCCCGCCACGGGGGCGGGCGCGTCTGAGAAGGTTATACTGATAAACTTCTCCGGCTCGAGTTTGGCTTCCGGCTGCGGGAGAATGTTAGCGATAACCGCCGTGATTTTCTCTTGAACGACTTTGGCGGTTTGCTCGATAACCTGAGCGTCTGTCGGTTGTGGTTCGTAACCGATTGTTCCGCGGCTTCGGCACAGAGCCAGGATGCTGTCCATGGGAATGACGACGGAAACGCTGACGCTCTTTTCCGCCAGCGGACTTTTTTGTGTAACGATTTCTTTTCCGCCCAGGACGCCCTCTTCGGTTTTACGAATAACTGAAGTCGATTCGGGCTGCGGAACCAGTTTATTCAGATCGCTGTTGTTGGCGGGCTGATTGATGCCGAAAACGGCGGGCGTCAGGTCTTCGATAACTTCAGAACGATAAATCGTCGGTTCCGGATCGTGCTCAATGCGCCGCTGGGTTTCGGACTGACAGTCTGAAATTTCAACGGTTGTCTGAACGATGGCGTTGTCTACGGAGGCGCGAACCAGCTCGGAAATCTTTTTGTTCCAGAACCGTTCCGCGGTCAGACGTTTGGCAAGAGCCGGGTCTTTGATTCGTTCGGGAGAGTCCAGCAAATCGGCGTTGTCTGCCGAAGCGCTTGACGCGGCGCTTTGCGTGTAACAGGCGCCGGTTCGGGTGTCGACAATCACGACGTTTTCGGTTTTCAAGCCGGCAATTGCGTTGGCGGTCAGACGGCAGATGGCGTCAATTTTGGCGTCGTCCAGTTCGTAACCGGGAACGGATTTCAAACTGACGGACGCGCGAACGATCGTTTTAGGATTCAAGCCACCCTGCTTTTCTGTATCCCAGAGAACGGAGGCGTTGGAGACGCCTTCCATGGAATTGATAATATCCGCCAGGTCTTTTTGCTGAGCGGCTTTGATTTTCAAATTGCGAACTTCGGGAGAGTCAAACAGAGAAATATCGACAGCGGTCTTTTCGAGCGTTCGCCCAGACTCCTGCGGCAAGGCGTTGGCTTCCGCCAGAGCGGCGACGTAGGCGCTGCGGCTTTTCGCCGGGATTTCCAGCGTCTGATTGACGATTGTATAATCCGACAGATTCTTTTTCGCCAGAGCCGCTTCGATCTGAACCAGCTCGTCAGGCGTGAACTGCTTCCCGTCGAAAAGAGCGATTCTGTTTTCAGAAGACGGCTGCGTTTCCAGCCAAATTCCAATGCCGCCGCCGATTAGCAGAATCGCAATGACGCTCAACGCCGCCCAGTGAA
Source organism: Thermoguttaceae bacterium (assembly GCA_017407125.1). GTDB lineage: Bacteria > Planctomycetota > Planctomycetia > Pirellulales > Thermoguttaceae > RUG11551. The sequence continues at coordinate 21,210 of JAFQXE010000028.1, read as the reverse complement.
AAGTTCTGGAGGCGAATAACGAACTGGAATTGCTGTCTTGAGGTAACGTCGACGACATATTATAATAAGGACTATTGTAGAGCGCTTGGCGCATAACGGTCATTGGCAATCAGTTAACTTTTGGCGGGGCGGTTTGCGTCAGCTTCTCGCTCCTTGCTTTTAACTGTTTGCTGACAAGATACAATATTTCCGATTTTTTTTCCAGATCAGTTTTCCAATTTTTTTAATCTTTTTGGCAACGGAATAAAAAATTTCTAAAATTTACAAAAGGTTGAAAAATTGCTATAGTAAAATCTTTTAAAATGAGTATAATAGAGTATTATGATGTATCATTTCAAACACTTACGAACAAAGTTTATTCTGGCGATCGGCTTGCCGATGATTGTCATTTTTACAATCATGGCGTTTGTCGAATATCGCTATGCCGAAACGGCGGTTACACAGTCCACCGAAGATAACGTAGAGGCGATTGTCGGGAACTTGGCAATGCGCATCAATCAGATGTGCATTAAAAACGCCCAGATCGCCCGAAACAACGCGAGTTTTTACCGGGCGTTCCCAGCCGCGCTCAAGTCGGCGCAGCGGTACGACGGCGCAGTTCAGATTCTTAAATCCTTGTATGTCAATCCAGACGAGAACCCGGAACTGTTCGGCATGACCGTTTCCATGATTCCTCTGCCCGACGAACCGTCTTACCCGGTCAACAGCGAAGCGGACGGGTTTGTGCGTCCGGATACGTCGCCCTACGTGTACCGAATCCCGGGCAAAGTCAACGAAGTCGGCGTTTCCGATCTGGTTAACCAGGGCGGCATCTATTATTCTATTGACCACTGGCGCGGGCTTCAATGGTACTCAAAGCCGTTCACAACGCATGACACGTACTGGTCGCCGCCATATATAGACGACACGCCGGGTCTGGAAAACGTCGAAATGGTAACCTGTAGCGTTCCGGTGATTCTCAATAATCACCCGCGGGCGATCTGCACCATCGATATCAGCTTGGCAAAGATTCGAGAAATTCTGGACGGCTTGCAGCCCCCGGTCGGTTATTTGATTCTTCTCACCCCTGAAGGGAAGATGATATATAACAAGGAGTTCAATCGTTCTGTAGACTTGGAGCGGCTGAAGTCCTCCGAATGCGGGTACGGCTACACGTTGAGCCAGGAAGATATGGACAAGCTCAAGCAGATGACCCGCGAGCAGAAAACCGGGCGGATTGTCATGCACGACGTCGACAACCATAAAAACGCGCTGTTCGCCTTTGCTCAGCCTGTTCCGGAAACCGGCTGGTCGCTCATTCACGTCGTTGCCGAGCCGGAAATCCTCAGACCGCTGGTCGCGATGTTTTGGCGTCAGTCGCTGCTGTATTCGTTGATTCTCTTTGTAACGATGGTTCTTCTGTCGATCGTTTCCAGCGTCGTTACCAAACCGCTGGAAGATATCGACCAGGCGTCAGAACGAATTATCGACGGCGATTTCTCTGTTCGTCTTCATAACATGGAATCCAACGACGAAGCGGGTCGTTTGGCGAAGACGTTCAATCACATGTTGGAAACGCTCAAAGAAACCGTCGATCAAAAGGCGCAGGAATCCGCCGCTCGCCGCACGATAGAAAACGACGTCTCCCGCGCTCGCGAAATCCAGTCGAAGATGCTGCCCGATCCCAATTCGCTGGCGAAGTCTGCCCTGTTTGACATCTACGCGCTCAACCTGCCCGCCCGATTCGTCGCAGGAGACTTCTACGATTTCTGGATGTTAGACAATCAAACGCTGGCTCTGGTCGTCGCGGACGTCTGCGGCAAGGGAACCCCGGCGGCGATGTTCATGGCGATGTCCAGAACGATTCTTCGCGGCGTTGCCAACGCGCGGCGGTCCCCTGCGGAAACCCTCCGGAGAATGAACGAAATTCTCAACCATTCCAACGACCAGATGTTCGTTACCGTGTTTTACGCTCAGTACAATATTAATACCGGGCACATGGTCTACGCTAACGGCGGGCATCTTCCCCCGATTGTACGTCATAACGACGGCAGCGCGGAGGAATGTCCGCTCCCGTTCGGGTTCCCGGTTGGAATCATTCCAGACGCTCGCTTTGACCAGTCCGAACTGGATATTGATCCAGGAGAAAGTTTGTTCATCTATACAGACGGCGTCTCCGAGGCGACGGCGGAAACTGAAACCGGCGAGAAAATGCTTTTCGGATCAGATCGAATTGTTGCCGTAGTTCAGCGCGAAGGCGACGTTTCTCCGGAAACCCTTTGCAAAGACATGGCGCACATCGCCGACTCGTTCCGCAAGTCCGAACGGCAAGACGACATCACCGTTTTGGCGATTCGAAGAAAATAGTATACGGGGAGCGGACATTGTCCGCGATATCTAAGGTTGATTGTTTTGGGCGGGTAATACCCGCCCTCCGTAAACGTTCTCGAAAATAATTTTCTTAAAAAGCTCTTACGTCCTATTGTATAAAAATGGATATAGCGCTATAATGATATATTAATAACGGTATACCAGAACGTATAAAAGCCACAAATACTATTAAACCAATTATGGAAATTTGGCCAGCAATCGATTTACGCGGCGGACAGTGCGTCCGTCTTCAACAGGGCGATTACAACAAGCAGACCGTTTTCGGCGCGAACCCGGCGAAAATGGCGCAAAAATGGGCGTCTGAAGGCGGGCGGCATTTGCATCTGGTGGACCTCGACGGCGCCAAAGACGGCAAGCCGGTCAACATGCCGTCCGTCAAGGCGATTCTACAGGCGGTCGACATCCCCTGCGAATTGGGCGGTGGGATTCGGGAAGAAGCCGTTTTATCGGAACTGTTCGACGCCGGACTGACTCGCGCCGTTATCGGGACGCTGGCAATCAAACAGCCGGAATGGTTCGCGGAAATGTGCCGCAAGTTCCCGGGAAAGCTGGTTTTGGGAATCGACGCCCGCAACGGGCTGGTCGCTACCGACGGCTGGCTGGAAACCAGTTCCACCGACGCTATCGCGCTGGCAAAGCAATACGCCTTGTTGCCCTTGGCGGCGATTGTCTATACGGACATCGCAACCGACGGCATGATGAAAGGTCCAAACGTCTTCGCGATGGCAGCAATGCAGGCGGCTCTGGACGTTCCCGTTGTCGCCTCGGGCGGAGTTACCACCCTCGACGACGTCTCCCAGCTTAAACGGGCGGGCATGGCAGGCGCGATTATCGGCCGATCCCTCTACGAAGGGCAAATTTTACTAAAAGAAGCCATTGCGGTCGCGGATATTCAATAAACATAATATTTTTGACGATTATATAAAATAGGCTGACGCAAATATCAGCCGAGTTGAAAGCAAATAAACCATGGGATTTTTTGATATTATTAAAAAGGGTCTGAAAAAGACTCAGCAGTTATTAAATACCGACATTCGCGACCTGTTCAAGTCAGAAGGGCGTCTGATTGACGACGCGTTTCTGGAAGAACTGTTTGTCAAGCTCATCCGCACGGATATGGGCATTGCCGCCGCCAATAAAATGGTAGACGACATTCGCGTCAACTATCGCGGGCGAGTCGTCCAGATGTCGGATATTGTCGAGCACATCAAAAAGGGCTTGAAAGAGCTTATGCGTCAGCCAGAATCGCCGATCGCGTTTGCGGAAAAAGGTCCGACGGTTATCATGTTCTGCGGCGTCAACGGGTGCGGCAAGACGACGTCCATTGCCAAGCTGACGTACATGCTTCGTCAGCAGGGAAAAAGCGTTTTGCTGGGCGCGGCGGACACGTTCCGAGCCGCGGCGGTTGAACAGCTTACCGTTTGGGCGCAGCGTTTGGGGGCGGAAATCGTTACCGGCGCGCCGAACTCCGACCCGGCGTCAGTCGCTCATCGCGCTGTGTCAGCCGCTGTCGAGAAGGGCGTTGACGTTTGTATTATCGATACCGCCGGACGACTCCAGACTCAAACCAATTTGATGAAAGAGCTGGAAAAGATTCGACGAGTTATCAGCAAAATTATTCCAGACGCCCCGCATGAAACCCTGCTCGTGCTGGACGCTGTTACAGGTCAAAACGGATTGTCCCAGGCAAAACACTTTTCCGAGGCGGTTCAATGCTCCGGCTTGATTCTCGCCAAGCTGGACGGCACAGCAAAAGGCGGCGTTGCAGCAGCTATTCGTCAGGAAATGAATTTGCCGGTTAAGTTTATCGGACTGGGCGAGAAAGCGGAAGACTTCGCCCTGTTCAACGCAGACGAATACGTCGATGCGCTGTTTGACTAGCTGCGAGGCTCCTCAAAAACTACACCCTACTCCCTAATCCCTATTCCCTAAGCAATGAAACGGATTACTATTCAACTGCTGGCTGTTTTCGCGTTGAGCGTTTTAATTGCCGCTCCTGTCATGGCGCAGCGGCGCGATAGAATTGTAACGGAAAACGTTTCGACAGCCGAGGAACTGGTTCAACATATTTTTAATTCCGGGATTGTTGGGATTGACGCCAAGGGAGCAACGCTCTACGAAGCCGACTTCTCAAAAATGGAGCCGACGGACAGCAGCGTCATCGACGAAGTCGGATATCAGAAAGTTCAGTTTCTCAATCCGCGACGAATTTCGTTTGGATCAAAGTTTTTCGTGGACTTATGGCGACCTGCGCCGGAACCGAAAGCGGACAAGCCCGCTCATTGGGAGAACGCCCGCGAGGAACTGGAAGGGCAAAATGGCGTTAGACTGTTTCGTTCATCGTATGCCAATCTGTTAAACGACGACAAGTACGTCCAGCCGCGTTCCTGGCGTCAGCGCGTTTCTGCCGCTCGTCCGGATCGGGGTCGAAATTACACCATGAGTGTGAGTATGTTCAACCCGCGATATTACGCCGCGCCCAACGCCAACGTCAAGTTCTTTGGCGAAGACGAATTGGAAACGGAAATCCCGTGGGACGCTCCAGAACTCAATCAGCCGGACATAAGCCCTGTTCCGCTGCTGCTCAACTGGTCAACGAAAGATTCCAATTTAAATCCGTTTCTGGAAATTCCTAAAATGAGCGTTAAAGACGCCGAGGAAAAATAGTTTCTCAGCAATAGTCTTTTGCCTGTCAAACGCGGTTGAGGACGGCTTTTCGTTGATACGGCTTTTTTTGTAACACTTTTTGTTTTCAACCGCCGCGACTCGATACCGTTAATTATCATCCCTTATTTTGCGGCGCAGCATTTGTCATTAAGTTTGCTTTTCCTTAACCGTTATTTTGTTTTTTTGAATTGTATTATTAATATGGGATATATTGATAAATCAAGTAATATTAAAATGGCGAAACTTTACGGATTACGGAAATAATATTCAAAAAATTATTTATTTTCTTTTGAAAATACAGGAAAACTCTATTGAATAATCAGGCGAAATGACTATAATACAAATAGAACTGTTCAGTAAGAGTTATTTTATTTAACGATTCAGCAATGCACAGACAACAGGAGGTTTTGCCATGATGAATTATGCTCAAGTCGTGTATCAAGCAGAGCAAATGGGATGCAGTCAGGAAGAAGCGCGTGTATTTGCCAGAAAGGTTATTACTACAGCGGCTTTGTTAGCTGTTATGCCTGAAGACGTTCTTCAAACCTGGTGTGAACACAACGGAGAACAAATTGAAGGAGTTCAACCGGTTTCAGAACAGACAAAAACCCGCGTTATGAACGCTTTGACTGAACTGGTCGTTTGATTGAAACTCATCACTTGTTACATTTTTCACTTTTTGGTTTCGAGATTTTAAGCTCGTCGTATTCCTTTTCAATTTACTTTTCAAGTTAAACAAATCATTCCTCCCAAGGAATCCAGAACTTATCCGATTACACCCCCCCTGGAACGATTGGATATTCATGACAATGAGAATCAAGCAATCTTCTCATTGCTGTGCTATAAGTTTCTGGATTCCTTTTTTTATTTCTTGACTGAATTTGGATAGATTGTTACAGAAGGGAAACAAAAAAGCAGGCATTTTGCCTGCTCTAAAGTATTTTTTTAACACGAAAAACCCGACGATTACGGAATGTAGTCCTCTTTCGCCTTAACGGATTCCAGGAACCGCGCCAGCAAATTGGCGGCGTTGTCCATGTCGTCCAGCGAGACGATTTCAACCGGGGTGTGCATGTATCGGTTGGGAATGCTGACCAAGGCCGAGGCGCACGCTCCGCGGGCAACCTGAATCGCGGCGGCGTCGGTTCCTGGCGGACGTCCAGAGGCTTCCCACTGAACCGGGATGTTGTTCTTTGCAGCAATCTGACGAAGCTGTTCGACAACGCGCGGGTTCATGTTGGGACCGCGGGTGATTGTCGGACCGGCTCCAACGGCGACTTCGCCGCGGGCTTTCTTGTCGATTGTCGGGCAGTCAGTCGAGAACGTTACGTCAACGGCAATGCCGATGTCCGGATTGACGTCGTAGGCGCTGGACATGGCTCCGCGAAGTCCGACTTCTTCCTGAACGGTCGCGACGGAAAAGACTGCGCACTTGAGCTTTTTGGAGTTCGTTCGGCGAAGGGCTTCCATGACAACCCACGCGCCGGATTTGTCGTCCATGGCAGGCGCGGAAATGAAGTTGTTGCGAAGCATGCGGTGACCCAGTTCAACGGTAATGGCGTCGCCAACGTTGACCAGAGCTTCCGCTTCTTCCTTGTTTTTCGCTCCGATATCGACCCAAAGATCGGTAATTTCTGGAACCTTTTTGCGGTCGTCAGGGCTGAGCAGGTGAATCGGCTTGCGGCCAATAACGCCGTTGATGGGGCCGGATTTGGTCCAGACGAGAACCTTCTGTCCAACCAGAACGACCATATCCCAGCCGCCCAGCGGAATGACGTAAAGGAAGCCGTCAGCGTCAATGTACTGAACGGAAAGACCGATCTGGTCGCAGTGCCCGGCAAGCATGACGCGAATGGGCGCGTCCGGGTTTTTGGCGGCGATGACGTTGCCGTGATAGTCTGTCGTAACCTTGTCGGCAAACGTTTTGGCGTACTTTCGGATAACGTCCTGAATTGCCTGTTCGTATCCGGACGGGCTGGGCGTGGAAAGCAGGTCTTCAAAGAATTTTAAAGGTTTAGGATCCATGGCTTAAAAATAGTGTTAAGATTCAGGATTATGAGCGCTAAGGAAAATGGTATTCCAAAATGCGGTTCATGCGCTCATTATTAATCTAATTATAGCTATTGTATTTTATTTGTAAAGGTAGCGGGATAAAAAATTTGGAGCGCAACGGCTTCCCGTCGCGCTCCTTATAGTTTATTTTTAGGGAGTAAATAAAATAACTTACCTTCTTCTTCTCATCCAGCACAGACCGGCAGCGCCGAGGAGCAGCAACGCCCAGGTTGACGGTTCAGGAACGCCCGGCATATCTTGGGCGCCAAGGGGAACCAGGAAAAGACCATCAGCGCCGCCTAGCAGATCAAACATATTATTAAAGTTTGCCAACCAAGCGCTATAGGGAGCGCCGTCGGTAAATCCGCCGCCTTCAATAATCAAATAGGGATCGTTCTCTTCATTTGCCCATTCCTTAGCGTCATCATAACTCAAGAATGACAGTTTAATAATTTTTTCGGCGTCTTCACTGGTAATAAATTGACCGTCGTTTTCAATAGACAGCGTGTCGAACGAACGAAGGAGCGGGTCGTTATTATACGCGCTGAATTCAAATAATCCAGTAGCTCCTGCGTCAATGGTAACGTCGCCGTAAACGGTGGCATTGCCAACTGAGTTGCCCGGCGAGAGAACAGCCGCAACTTCGTTGCCGTCGTCATCTAACGGGCCGACAACATGAACATCGCCAGTGAATTCGCCCATCAGGTCAAGTCTGCCCTGTTCTACGTTGAATTCGCCAGCTTGCAGCGGCGTGTCGCCTGCGCCGTTTGCCTGAAGCGTTCCAGCTCCGGTCTTGGTGATCGTACCTTTTCCGGTAATGGCGTTATCGATTGTTTTGGTTTGATTCGCGGCAACGTTGTAGACCAGTTCGCCGTTTTCGGCAATTTCGATCGGACCAACGCCCGCCGTACCGTCAGATTCGTCATCTGTAACCAGAACAACAGAACCTTCTTCGATGTCAGTACCGCCCTTGTAGGAGTTTTCGCCGGTGAGGAACAGAGCGCCAGCGCCAGTCTTGGTCAATTTGCCGTTGCCGGAGATCGGACCAGCCTGTTCAAATTCGTAATCCTCGCCGATGATGAAATCGCCGTCTGCATCCAGTGTAATGTTTTGATCGTGAGACGCCGTTTTAGGGTCGCCTTCATTAGACTCATCATCATACTTGACGCCGATCTTGTTTTCGCCGTCGATTGGCCAGTCAATACCGTCGTCGGAAATCGGATTCCAGTACTCCGATTCCTGAACTGGAGTTGACGACTTGCCAAGATAAATGCCGTCGTTTGTTGCGGTCAACGTCCAATCTTGATTAATGCCGGAAAGGAAATCAGACAAGTCTTCGTCTCCAGAATAAGATCCGCCGGTAATCGAAACGATCTGGTACCCTGCTTCAGGAGCGTTTTGATACAAGGTCGCTTCTGTTCCGCTGGCAAAGTGGAGATTGAAAGTACCTGTATCAAACTGGAATCCGTTTGCAGCAATGAGCGTGTCAAAATCGTCAGCGGTGAAATCGAAGTTGATTTGTCCGCCGTTGAGCGTAACCAGTCCGCTGACAGTCAGGTCTAAAGGTTCGGCTGGCAACGCGCCAATGGTAAGCTGACCAACGGCGTTGGTGGTTGCGTCCCCGGTAATGGTAACCGCGCCGGTTCCTAACGCAGAAGCATTTCCAGCAACGAGTACGCCATTGGTAATAGTAAACGAATCGCTCATCGTGTTAGCGTTCGTCAACGTCAGCGTTCCGGCTCCAGTTTTGGTAAATGGGGACGTGCCGACAATCAGACCGGTAATTGTCAAATTGCCATCGGTTACATCAAACTGCATTGTACCAGGACCGCCTTTATCAGCTGCTTTGCCGCTTGTAACTTTTGATTTAATAATTGACTCGCCGGACGAAGTAATTTTGCCTGCTCGATTATGAAAATCCAAACCGTCGCCGCTTGCGGAGGTAACGTATTCCGTTTCAACGGTTCCGCCAATCAAGTTAAGCTCATGCATGTGAGTGTTTGTACTTGGTTTAAGGGTACCGTAAACGGTAATGTCTTTCTGAACGGTGTTTTCATAACCAAATTGATTGGAAACGTGACATTCCAGCCAGCCGTCTTTTTCAACAATAACTGCGCCTTTTCCAAATGTACTTTGGGGATCTTTTTTCTTGTTAGAGATAACTTTTCCTTCTCGAACAATGAAATCTCCGTTTAAATTAGTGAAACGGCAAATTTCAGAATCAGAATAATTATTCAGTATCAATTCGCCTTTGCCAGTTTTGACAAATGGAATTGTTTGATCGTTATAATTTTTAACTTCAGACGTCATCGTCAGCGTTGCGCCTTCTTCAACGTTGAAATAACCAGCGTATTGGTTATTATCTTGATCGTACGTTGCGTAATCATGACGACGAATTGCAATCGCTCGTGCTGTAATTTGGTTGTTTTCACCGCTGAGAACGTGGATGGCGTTGTCAAAAAGGAAGTTTCCTCCGGAGTCAGATCCAGCGCCTGCTTCTTTTACCTGGATAATGCCGTTTTCCATTTCGACTACGCAGGAAACGGTAATATGATTGCCTGCTGAATCGTTTTGAAGGATGCCGCCGTTAATCAGTCTGATTAAACCAATTGACGTTGCGCCATCGCCAGATGACGCTCTATTTCCAAAAATATCTTTTTGACCGCTAAGGATGGATTGAGCTTTACTGCTGTCGTTCATGTGTAAAGCGCCGTCAACAGTAATGGTCGTTCCGCCTTTGAGCGTTCCTTTATGATCTGTAGCTGGATCTGGCGTAACCAGGGTCAGCGTGCCTTCTTCAATATAGGTGTCGCCCTCATAGTCGTTGTCTGCGGTAAGAATCAGCGTGCCGGCTCCAGTCTTTTTCAAACCAGCATCGCCGGTGATTTTAGCTCCAACTGTCAATGTATGACCTTCGCCAATCTGGTACTCATATTCATTGTAATTGCCGCTTTTGGTCATGGTGATGGTTTTGGTATTAGCAAACTCCGCGGTCGCGTCGCCTTCAAGGAACTTAACGCCGATTTTGGGATTGTTATTCATTGTCCAGGAACTCAATCCCATGTCTGTTGTGCTATTGGCGTAATACCATTTTTCTACTGTCGGCGGTTGGGGCTGAGATTTTTGGGGTTTAAGATAAATTCGGTTGCCATCTTTGTGCAGGTACCAGTTGTTTGACTGCTGACCGTCGGCGTAAACTAAGACGTTGTCGTCATTGAAATTCAGGCTTTGACTGGCGTCGATAATCAAGTACCCACCCTCAGGAGCGCCGTTCATCCACGCCGATTCGTTATTGGCAGAATCGTTATAATTAAATCTTAAATCAATTTTTCCGCTGGTTAATACGGCATTATTACAGCTTAATAAGTCCATATCAAGATTTTCGTCAGTGGCGTCTGGATTAAAGGCATTGACGTCGATTTCAATGTAACCGCCGCCGGTTAGCGTGAAATCTGAAATAAACGTGGCGTAGGAATTGGTTGTAGCGCCAATCGCAAACGTGCCGTAGTCGTTGACAGTCACGCTGGTAATTTCCGGAGTAGGCGAGCTGCACTTAAAGATGGCTTCATTATTAATGGAAACTGCCCCAGCCAATTTACCCGGATTATCACCACTTATATATTCAAGAGTCAACGTACCGTTGTTAACGTTTACCAAGCCGGAATACGCCGTAGAAGAACCTCTAAGAATCAGTTCGCCATTTCCGGTTTTGGTAATGCTGCCAGCGCCACTAATAATTCCTTCGTAGTCAACGGGGTTAGTGCCTGTGATGTTAAACGTAACGTTGCCAACGCCTTCATCTCCGGTTCCGGTAACAAGAGTTTCACCGGGCATTGATGAGTTGGAATAGGTTACATCTGCAAATGCAGATGCCGCAAACAGGAAGGAAGCCAAAATGGCAAGGGAAAGGAAAACAGTCGTGCGGGTTGTTTTCATAATGTATATCCTTATTAATAATAAGGCGATAAATGGTTTTAGTATTTATAAAATCCCTGCTATCGCCATAAAATGGCAATCTACAGAATTTCGTTTTATATCCTATTAGCTAAAATTATAATCTAACATTTTCAAAATATCAAGCAATTTTGAAAAATTTTTGGGAAAATCTTTAACTTTTTTAAAAAATTTTCCCATATTTTTGAAAATTTTTCTCGCTAAACAATCTATTTTATCTATTTTAACAACCGGGAGGCAAATTTATCTATTTGAAATAATCGTTAAACTGGCTCGACTTCTGAGCTTATCTCTTCAGCGTTAGCGTCTGATTTCCTCTTGAAAAGTGACATAAAGTCGATAACGAGGCTCATCAGGAGCGGAACGACGGTGAGCGTAAAGATTGACGAAATTGCCAATCCGCCGAGGACGACGGCGCCCAAGCCGCAGTAGAGTTCTGACCCGGAGCCGGGCGACAGAACCAGCGGCAGCATGCCGAAAACGCTTGTGCAGCTTGTCATGAAAATGGGGCGAATACGCGTTCTGACGGATTCTGCAATGGCTTTTCGCGGCGGCATTTTTTCAATGACGTCGTTTTCGCTTTCGCCCCGCCCTCGCATAAAGTTGAGGGCTTGATGGACAATCAAAATCGCGTTGTTGACGACGACGCCGATGAGAATAACAAACCCCAGCATGGAGAGCGTGTCCATTTGCTGAGTCGGAATGCGCCAGTGCATCCACGCCAAGCCCATGAACCCGCCTGCCAGCGCCAGCGGGACGCTGAAAAGAATGACAAACGGATAAACCCAGTTCTCAAACAGAGCCGCCATGAGCAGATACGTAATTAATAAGGACAGCGCAAAACGTCCGGTTAGAATCGAGAAGAACGATTCCCAGTTGAATCCCGTCCATTTGCCGATCATGGCTTCCCGGGTCTGGGCGAGTTTATCGGCGCTTCCCGACGGGCGAATAATGACGTCCGGCGCGATTCCGCCTTCCATTCGGCACTGCTTGACAATCTGGTCGATGTCCGCCAGAGCCTGTTCCAGCGCTACTTCCTGCGGCGGGAAGACTCGAAGGGTTACGTTTCTTTCCTGAGCCAGACGCCGAATTTGCTGAGACGCCTCAGCGGGAACGAAGTCTGTAATTTGGGAGAACGGCAAGACCTTCCCCACGCCGTCGGAGTCCTTAATATAAATAGGAATCGCGCCGATGGAGTCCGGGTCAAGCGGTAAGTCGGGGTCGCGGATGAGGGTAATGTCGATGTTGTCGCCCTCGTTGTCGAAGTCGCCGCACATAAGTCCTTCAACCATCGCGCGCCCGATGTTGGCAAGCGTCTGCGAGGAAATCCCCAGTTCCTTGGCGCGAATCTGGTTGATTTTCAGCTGCAGTTCCGGACCGCATAAAACGTAGTTGTTGGGCTGGGTTCTCACGCCAGCTTTGGTGTACTTCTCTTCCAGCTTTTTCTGGAGGTTGGCGGCGGAATAGCGCAGACGATCCATGTTCGGTCCGATGACTTCAATGCTGATTTGGTTGGAACCCATGCCTCTGCCGAAGACGGGCCGTTGCATGGCGGAGCCGAACGCGCCGGGAATGTCGTTCATGGCGTCGTTGAGCAGCGGCAGGAGCAGCGCTGGATGATCCTGGTCTTTGCTGGTCGACATCATAAAAGTGTTGGTAGGCGAAATAACTATAAAGAAGTCTTTGACCGGCGGGACGCGTTTGATCTGTTCTCCGGTTTTGAAGTCGTAGATGGGATGTTCCTTGAGGATTTTGTCCGTTTCCTCGTAAGTCTCGGCTTCCCAGAACGGACGAATCTTTTCCATGATGTATCTGCCGAGGATGTAGTTCTGTGACAGCGAGTACCCCGGGGGAGTGTTCATCATGCCGTTGACCATGTTTTTGTTGCCCTGCGGCAGATAGCTGGCAGGCGGCATGAGAGACATCGACGCCCACAGTGACGCCAGGGTCAGCCCGGCGACGAGAACGATTCGCGTCCATGCGCTTGCAAGAGAGCGTTCCATCAGCGCGTAGGTCAGCGACGAGAATTTATTCGTCAGCCACGCGCCCAGCGGAGCGAGCCCAAAGAGGGATTTCGCCGCCTTGACGACCGGGTTTGTCTTATCCGAAGTTGGTTTCAAAATCACAGCGCAGCACGGCGGAATGACGAAAATCGAGACGAACAGCGACAGAATAATCGCCCCGGAAATCGCGATGGCAATGTCGGCAAAGATCATGCCGCTTTCTTCCTGAATGGTCAGCACGGGCGCAAAGACCGCAACGGTCGTCAGCGTTGAGGACAGAATCGCTCCCCAGACTTCCGTCGTCCCGTCGTAAGCCGCCTGACGCGGCGTCTTGCCCATGTGAAGGTGCCGGTCGATGTTTTCCAGAACGACAATCGAGTTGTCAATAACCATTCCAATGGCAAACGTCAATCCCGCCAGCGAAATGACGTTGATCGTCTTGCCCGTCATTTGGATAACGATAAACGTCCCGAAAATGGAAATGGGAATCGCCAGCGAAATAATCAGCGTCGGGCGAACAGACCGCAGGAAGAACAGCAAAACCAGCATCGCGAGAATGCCGCCGGTGAACATGTTGTCGCGAACCAGGGCAATCGCCTGTTCGATATACGTACCGTCGTCGTAAAGCATGGACGCTCGAATTTTATAGCGGTCGTTCTTGTACATTCGCATCAGTCCGCCCTCGGCTTGAAGCTCGTCCATGCGCTTTTTGACGGCGCGGGTTACTTCCAGGACGTTGGCGTCGGACTCTCGCAGAACCTGCAAGCCCATGCACGGCTGACCTCGGAACTGGGAAAACGCTGTTCGCTTTTTGACCGTCAGATAGACTTCCGCAACGTCTTGAACGCGAATGGGAATCCCGTCGTCGTACTTGATAACCGTCTGACGAATCGGCTCGAGGTTGTCGAATCGCCCCAGAACGCGCATTCGGACGTCAAGGCGCCCGCTGCTGACGTCCCCGGCGGACTCGTTGACGTTGTCCGACCGCAGCGCCGATTGCATCTGGTCAATCGTAATGCCCGCCCGCGCCAGCGTTTCCGGGTTGAATCGAATCTGAACCTCCTGCTCTCGTCCGCCGTGAATGGTTACTTCCGAAACGCCTTTGATGTTCTCCAGCGCCGGCTTAATATAGCGGTCAGCGTAGTTGTAGAACTCCGAGATGTCAAAGTGCGGGTCGTTGGCGGTCGTGTACATTTCAAACATGACGACCGGCTCGTCGGTTTCCGCGCTGGAAAGACGAATAACCGGCTTGTCGACGTCTTCCGGGTACGACGGGACTTCGTTCAAACGGTTGGACGCTTCCTGAACGGCGCGCGACATGTTGAATCCGACGTTGAATTCCAGCGTGATCTGCGCCTGTCCCAGCGACGCGACCGACCGCATTTCGTACAGCCCCTGCAGCGTCTTGAGCCGCTTTTCCTGCTCCATAATAATAGAGAGTTCCACTTCTTCCGGAGAGCGTCCGACCCATCGAGTTGTAACAGTTACCATCGGGCGGTCAACGTTGGGCATGAGCTGAATCGGAACCAGCGTCAGGCAAATCGTCCCGAAAAGCACGGTTAAAATCACGCCGACGCAGACTTTAACCGGGTTGTCTATAGCAAATTTGATTATATTCATATTGAAATGCAGGGGAAAATTGGCGGGCAAAGCGCATATACACCGTTTATATATTTTGTATTTTACAGCAAAATAATATTCCGTGCAATGGGGGCTGAACAGAAGGTCATGGGGAATTAAGCTGGGAGGCTTCTGGGAACTGCTGGGAGGCTTCTGGGAGAAAAGCTGATATTCCCAGCAAACTCCCAGCAAACTCCCAGCAAATAAAACTCTTTCTTTCGTCGTTTTGCCTCAGAATTGCATAAATAACACAATAAAAAAACAAAAAGTACAATAAACTCTGTTGTTTCGCTCTTTTTTCGAGTAAAATTGACGTTTTTACGCCATATTTGGAAACAATTATCATTTTTCATTAAAAATTTTCAAGAATTTTCGGGGTTTTACCCAATTTTTACAAAATTTCGCTTGACAGGAATTATGTCCCGTGTATAATGAAGTAAAAATTTGAGGGTAATTCCGATTATTCTTTATTTGCTTTCGAATAGATAATATTTTATCTAATAATTAGATAATTTTTTATCAATTGAAGGTCGAATAAGATTTTCAGGTTTTTTTGAAGTAATTCCCCAATTGGTCGGGAACATTGTTATTACCACCACGCGTCGTAACAATATTGCTTGCAGTTTTAAGGGCATTGGTTTACGTGTACAAGCAATATTGCAAAGACCCCTGCCTTAAGTTGTTTGAGGATTAATTAGCGCATGTTTTATTAGCGACAATTTGATTAGACGGATTGTTATCCGTCTAGGCGTTTAATTATCTTCAGGCAATCTATTGAAGAATCGCTAACGCGGTTTTCAGAAAGATTTGTTTTTAACAAATTCGTTATTCAACAGACACCCGGTTGGAAAGTTGATGAATAATGAAATTTGTTTGCGTCAGTTGCAACCCCAGTAAAGAAAGGAGGAATTTTTATGATCTACTGTTGTTTCCCCCTGTCCGAAAAAGATTTTTTGACGTTTCATTTGTCGTCGTCGCTGTGTTTTTTGCACGGTATTTAAAATGTGACAACTAATGTAAGGTTAAATTTTTTCGGTAATTTTGGGGATTAATTTCAAACGAACAAAAGCGTTTCCGTTTTCGTAATCGTTTGAGTATTTGAAGAGCAGAACGTAGTTTTTTTGGCTATAACCGTCAAAAAAAGCGTTCTCGAACAGTTCAACAGTTTTTTATAAAAATTTTTTAAAAAAGCTGAAACAGTTTGACTTCAAATTTCGTCTATATAACAAATGCATTTATCTGCGTTAGTTATAGTTTTCATTGTTAAAAATTAAAAAATCAGTCGATATCATGAAGAAATTTTTGAATACTAATGCTTTGCCGGTTCCTGCGAACTGCGGCAAAGTCTGTCGAACGCTGACGAAGATCGTCTTGCCTGTTTTGTTCGCGTTGCTGACGGCGTTGCTTTCGTCTGTCGTCAGCGCGCAGGAGCAGCAAGAGTCACAGACGCCGAAAATTTATTATTTGAAGCAGAATCAAGAGATTTCGCATTACTGGAATGAGAAAGATTTTTGGTATGAGGCGAATGGATCTGATTCTCTGAGCGTTCGTCCCTCGGAAATTACCAACTCAATTTTTGTTGTTGGCAACACTTTTCATTTGCGACCTCATAGACCCAATAAAGATAATAAATATGACACGACTTTTGGGTATTATTATGATGCTGGCAGCCACACCAACAAACTTTATATTGGCTACAAGGTGGACGTGGACGCTGGAACTGTAGATTTGAATAACTACGGCGACGGCGTTTATGGCGTATTGCATTTGAAAACCCAGGCGAGAAGACCAAATGAAGGCAACATTACGGTTGACGATCTTTATGTCGGTCGCGGAGAAATTTTCCAGGGAGAGACGAATTCTACCATTAACCTGCACGGTTCTGTTACGGTTGAGGGCGATTTAAGGTTTCGAAATGTGGCAGAGGATAAAAATACCGATTTACGTATTTTTAATATTTACAGTTCAATTCATGGCGACGGCATGCTGGAGTTTGAAGCGGGAAAATCTCGCGATAATCACGTTGCCGAAATTTATTTAATGAGTTCCGAGAACGATTTTAGCGGCAAAGTCTGTGTCGAATCCGGAACGCATGTTCATATTGACGACCCGCACGAGGAACATGATTTCTACGACTATCAAACGCACCTGTTTATAACCGGAGAAAATGCCTTGTACAATGCCAATCATGTTCTCAATGAGGGTTTTATATATGCTTTGGCTAACCAGAGATTTCGAAACTATGACGGAGACGACTCTTACGGTCAGTTTACCGGAGTTGGTCAGCTGATTGTTAACGAAGGCGTTACCGTTGAACTGCTTTACGACAACCCGGACCTGGGCGCTGAACCAATTGGTTTGATTACAGTTAATAACGAAAATAACAATCCAGGAACCCTGATTTTTAATATTCCTGAAGGAATGACGAAATCAATATTCATGACCGAAGATCCCGCCGAATATTCAAAAATCGAAGGGCAAGGGACTATTGTTAAGACCGGAAACGGAGCGCTGAAGATTGCCGCCGCGGCTGAAGGTCTTGTCGGCGCGGAAAGCTTTGTCATTTCTTCTGGTCGTTTGGATATGAAGGGTTATTTTGAAGGAACTCTTCAAATTGGAAGCGATACCATTGATCTGGATGAAACGGCGGTTTTTTCGCCAGGAAATTCCATTGGCGCGCTTGACATTGAAGGCGATTTCATTCTTCACGACGGCGACGCTTTACTGATGGAAATTGGCGGAGCGAACGCAAGTCTTAACGATCAGCTGTTTGTTTCCGGAACGTCAACGTTCCAGGAAGGGTCGATTGTGGAGTTTATCCTGGATACGACTTCTGGCTATGATCCGGAAGAAAACGACAAGATCGGCGTCAAAATGCCTAAAGTCGATTGGACGAAAACAACGTTTTTTTCGCAGAACTTTACGCTGTCCAACTATGACGAACTCGCAGGAATCCAATATTTGGGCGTCCATCCGGACTCCAAGGTTGATCCAATGGAGGATGATATTCCCCTCGCCGTTCCAGAACCGTCAACGTGGGCGTTGCTGATTCTCGGCGCTGCGGGATTGCTGTACTGGCGAAAACAAAAGAATTGAAAGGCTGTAACGGAATGAGCGAAGCGAATGAAGTTACGCTTCCGCTGGAACCGAGTTGCTGTTCAATATTAATAGCCGTGGGTTTTAACCCACGGGAGGAGTAAGGAGTTTCGCATAAGCGAACGCAGCGCTAAAAATCTGCAGCTGCGCCCTGCTCTTTGAGCCACGCTGCCATTTCCTGATTGCCTTTTTGAAGAGCGTAATGCAAGGGCGTAAGTCCGTGAATGTCGTTTGAGTCTCTTGCGTTGACATCTGCGCCTTTTTTCACCAGCAATTTAACCATTTCTAAAGAGCTGTTTAGAGCAGCCGAATGCAAGGCGGTTCTTTTGTAAATGTCAGCGGCGTTGACGTTAACCCCTTTTTCAATCAACCATTCTGCCAGTTCCGGATTTTTGCTTAGAACCGCAAAGTGCAAGGCGGTTCTTTTGCTCTTGTCGGTTGCTTTGACGTCCGCGCCGATCTCCGCCAGCCATTGAACCAGTTCCAAAGAGCCGCTCGTGGCGGCGTCAAACAAGATAGAGACGCCCTGCTCTGTTTTCACGTTGAATTTTGAATACCGTGCCGCCAGCCATTGAACCAGCTTCAAATTGCCGCTTTGCGCGGCAAAATTCATAACCGACTTTCCCCAGCTGATACGTGAATTGACGTTTGCGCCTTTTTCAACCAGCCACTCAACCAGTTTCAGATTGCCGCTTCTGGCGGCTTCAAACAATATTGGACGCCCAAACGTATCTTTATCGTTGATTTTCACGCCTTGCTCTGCAAGCCACTCAACCAGTTCCAGACAACCGCTTCCGGCGGCTTCATGCATAACGGACAGCTCGAACATGTTTTTCGCGTTGACGTCCGCGCCTTGTTCGACGAGCCATTGAACCAAATCCAGACGCCCGCTTCTGGCAGCGTAATGCAAAATTGAGCGTTCGTAACAATCTTTTGCTTTGACGTCCGCGCCGTTTTTTATCAGCCATTGCGCCAATTCCCAATAATTGTTTTTCGCGGCTTCAATCAATGGGGCTCCTCCATTTTGAGGGATGTCCGCTCCCAGATCATTGAGCTTTTGAATCAATTCC
Source organism: Thermoguttaceae bacterium (assembly GCA_017407125.1). Taxonomy (GTDB): domain Bacteria; phylum Planctomycetota; class Planctomycetia; order Pirellulales; family Thermoguttaceae; genus RUG11551. The sequence goes on along the minus strand of JAFQXE010000028.1, from coordinate 2,378 downwards.
ATTATGCGGCTTTCGCGCGAGGCGGATTCGTCACGCTCCGCCTCGGTATGGCTTTTGTCGTTTTTGACTGCATATAGCAGGACGCTGTTTCCACGTTTATCTGTTTCGTTGATGTCCGCTTCGTTTTCAACCAGCCATTGGACAACGTCCCATGCGTCATTTTCAGCGGCGTACAACAAGACAGTTTTCCCCTTGTCGTCTGTAGAGTTGACGTTCAATCCGTAATTTATCAGCCGTTTGACAACATCCCATTGATTGGCATCGGCGGCGCAATGCAAAATATTCATTCCGCCTCTGATATTTTGATAGCCGTCTGCGCTGTGCTCGACCAGCCACACCACCCAGCCCCATTTCCGTTTTTCTGCGGCATAATTCAAAACGGATTTGCCCAGATTGTCTTTGGCGTTGAAGTCTGCGCCGTTAGCTGCCAGCCATTGAGCCGCTCCAAACACGCTGCCGTCAATAACGTAATGCGCGACGGATTTCCCGAAATTGTCTTTTGCGTTGAGGTCTGCGCCGCGCTGTGACAGAAGTTGAACCGCGTCTGCCGATCCGCCTTGAGCGGCAGAGTGCAAGACAGTTTTCCCGTTTTTGTTTTTGGCGTTGACGTCTGCGCCGCGGTTGACCAGATATTCAACCAATTCAAACGAACCGCTTTCGGCGGCGTAATGCAAAACCGTATTGCCGAGGTAGTTTTGGGCTTTGACGTCAAGACCTTGTTCCGCCAGCCATTGGACAAGCTCGAGGGAACCGCTCATCGCAGCAAAATGCAAAGCGGAGCTGCCGTCGACGCTTTTTACAGCGACGTCCGCCCCAGCGTTCAAAAGCGTTTTAACGTTGGACACAGCGCCCGTCCAAACGATGTAGTGAAGAAGATTGGCTCCCTTGCGAAAACAGGAAAAGTCAAAGTTCCCGTTTTGGAACATGTCTTCGAAATAGCTGCAATCCGGTATATCAAATCGTGGTTTCATCGTCTTTTTCTATTATGAATAATTGGATATTTTGCGCTATTATAGCTCTTTTTAGAATTCTATACAAGCAATTTTCAAGCATTTTTGGAGATTTTTTTATTTTTCCTCTTTCGGGGTTGTAATTAACTCGCGAGCGGTTATAATTATATTCAGTATATTAAAAATATAATCGAATATTATAACCCGTTGGGAGGATTAACGATGAAACGTTTTATGTTTGCGGTTGTTGCGATGGTTCTCGTTGGCGTTTGCTCGATTGCCAGCGCTGCGGGATTTATCCCGTTTGAAAAACTGTCGCCCAAAGGACAAAACGACCTCATTTACGACTGGTCGTTTCAGGCGGACTTCACGTTCGACGCCGCCAAAGTCGCCAACGAAATCAAATGGGCGAAAGAGGCGGCTGAACGCATCGCCGACCTGGCGGAAGACCTCGATTTCTCCGCTCAAATCGCCAAGCTGGATGAGTTGCAAAAGAAGCTCGACGCCGAGGGCGAGAAGGATTTCAGAGCGCTGTATTTGGAAGTCCGAAAGGTCAAGCGGGAAATCATGTTCGCCAACCCGCTGCTGGACTTCGATACCATCTTGATGGTTCAAAACCCGTATCCGAAAGGAAAGGCGGGCGACACGACCAACGAATGGGCGCACGAAGCCCGGCACCGCAACGGGTTCATGGCTTCTGACGGCGGGAAGATGCTCCTAATCGGCTTGAACCCCCGCGACGTCAAGCTGGACGTCGTACCGGATCTCAAGGGCGCGTTCTGGAAACCGGACTTGTCGTTCGACGGGAAAGAGATTTTGTTCTGTTACAAACCCGTTGGGGAGAAGTCGTTCCACCTGTACAAGGTCAACGCAGACGGAACTAATCTGCGTCAGCTGACTCGGGGCGACTACGACGACCTCGACCCGGTCTACACGCCCGACGGGCATATCGTCTTTGCGTCGTCCCGACAGGGCAGCTACGTTCGCTGCATGCCCATGACGCACGCCTTTGCGATGTCCCGCTGCGATTCCGACGGCAAAAACATCTACGTCATTTCCGCCAACGGCGAGCCGGAATACAATCCCTGCATGCTGCCCGACGGCCGCGTTATTTTCACCCGATGGGAATACACCGACAAAGGGTTGTGGCGCGTTCAGTCTCTCTGGACGATGAACCCGGACGGCACGAACCCGCAAGCGTTCTGGGGCAACCAGTCCATCTGGCCGGACGTCTTAACCGAAGCCCGCGCCATTCCGGATTCCAAGAAAATCATTTTTACCGCCGTTGGGCATCACCACTGGTTTGACGGCACGATTGGGTACATCGACCCGACCAAAGGCATGAACTACCCGGACGGTTTGGAATGGATTACTCGCGAAAGCCCGTTCCCGGAATGCGGCAGAGGTCCCAACGACCCGGCGCCGTCT
>JAFQXE010000027.1 GCA_017407125.1 Thermoguttaceae bacterium | reverse complement strand
TGATTCTGATGGAACTGGAGCCATCAGTCGTTCTGGAGCCGTTCCCGTGCCGTTCATCGGACGACGGGAGCAGACCCGGCGAACCATCGGCGCGGTCGTTCTGATTCGCAGCAGCAGCCGTTCTGTTTGATTCTGATGGAAAAAGATTCTGCTAATAGCAAGGAAAAACAATTAAAACGCCTGCTAATAGCAGAGAATTTTTCGCCTTTGCTCTGCTAATAGCAGAAATACGCTTTAGCAATGCTACAGGAAATAGGGGCGATTCTCTAGCAATGCTAGAAAAAGGCGGGTATTACAAGATTTTTCTTTTTTGGAAAAATTATTTTAAAAACTATTCAATTTCTTTACGGAATTTGCATATTAATTTACAGCAAAGAAAATGTTATTTGCGGGAATCCGTTTAACCATTACAAAGAAAGGAACAAAAAATGAATTGTAACAATTTGATGAACAAAAAAGAGATGTGCGAGTTCTTGAAATGCAGTCCGCGGAAGGTTGACTATTTGCGCGAACGTGAAGGACTCCCTTTTATTCGCATTGGCGGCGCGATTCGCTTTAGCATTGAAAGCGTTAATCAGTGGGTACAAACAAAAGCAAGCAACAATGAACCATCAGACAAACAAAAAGCCGCTTGACCTATTGACGCTTAAACAAGCCGCGGAAATTATCGGTATATCCCCATCTATACTTTCATTCTTTGTAGGGGTTGATTCAATCCCCATCATAGAAAAACAAGATGGGGTATACTTCCACAAAGAAACAGTTGACCGATGGAAAAGAGGGCTTGAAACAAAGCCTAATAGAGCAATCGGGGAGCGATTCAAAGGAGATGAAAAAATACGGTCGTAATACGGACGTAATACGGACGTAATACGGTCGTATAAATCCGTAATACTACAGAGACAGAGAAAGAGACAGAGAAAGAGACAGAGATAAAGACAGAGACAAAGACAGAGACAAAGACAGAGACGCTGACGCTTGCGCTTGCGTACGTACGAGCGCAAACGACGGCGGCGGAAAAGGAGTTTTTAACGATGGGAAAAATCAGAAATGAGCTATTCCTGAAACACGAAATAAATTCAATCAGAAACTCGGATTTATTAGAGCTTATACGGAAGCAAGGATTGGAAGGTTACGCGGTTTATTGGTTGTTACTGGAACATTTACAAGGAACTGAAACGGGAACAATTCAAGAGAAGGAAATAGAAGCAATAGCCCCTACTTGCTTACAAACAGACGCAGTAAAAGCCGCTGAAATTATCAAGACCTGTTTGGAAATTCACCTTCTTGAATATTCGACAGATGGGAAAATTTACTCCCCTTTGGTCGTTGAGCAACGCGATTTAATAATAGCGAAAAGTGAACAAGGGAGAAACGCAGTAAAAAAACGATGGACAAAGGAAAAAGAGGAAACAACGGCGGAAACTGTAACAGATGAAACAGCAACGGACACGGCGGCAATAGCGGCGGAAAATTCCCCATACGCTACACTATGCAAGGAAATTTGCGATAAATTCGGCGTGAAAGTGAAACCAATTCATTATGAAAAGCTATCAATGCTATTGAAACACTTGACGGGAAACGGCGTTATGGATATAGAGAAAGCCGCGGCGGTCGTTCGTGCCACGCTTGCTAAACTGGATACCGCAAAAGCGATTCAGAGTGGAAAATTTAAATATACCATCAATAGCTTTTTTAACCCTAAAACGTTTACCAATTTATACGGCGGGGAATATGACGAAATATATCAAAAGCCGCATTTTAAGTGATTGAAAGCCCCTTGAATTTCTCCGATATAGGTCGTCGGAAAATCGGATAAAATACGCCTTATTGCAAGAGATATTTTCCATCAAAGAAAATTCTCTTGCTAGGGCTTGCGCAAAATTGCAAAAGTGTTATAATACCATCACAAATTACAAAAAGCCCCTAAAAATTCCAAAAAGGAGTAGAAACAATGGCAAAAGCGAAAAAGAATACATACCGTTTAACGTTCACGATGGGAGAGCAGAGAGCGCAATTCACGGCGCATACGCAGGCAGAGGCGGCGTCTATTCGCCTTCACGTCAAACGCCTTATTTCTTCCAAACGTACAGGCGCGCCTTGTCTGGAAAGTGAAGAATGGGCGCAAACAAGACCAAAAGGAGCATTAAGAGATTTTTTAATCAGATGGGGACTTCTTGAGGATACCAGCGAAAGAGAAAGAACCATCAATGACTTGTATGAGCATTTTCAAAAGCGCGGCGTTAAATCGTCAACGTTGGGAACCTACACGGACGCTTTTAATAATCTGTTTGACTTCTACGGCGCAGAAAAACTCTTGCGCGACATAACGCCTAAAGACGCTACGGAATTTGAAGTGTTTTTAAGAACCGCGGCGCGGCGTATGAATGGTAAAGGCGGGAAGCAGGGCGCGCCTATTGGAAGTGGTTTATCAAAGCCTACAGTTAAAAAGCGCATTGAAAGAGTTAGACAATTTTTCCTTGAAGCTAGACGCCTTCATTGGATTAGTGAAAATCCCTTTGAAGCAGTACACGGCGGCAATGTTACGAACCCCGAAAAGTGGTTATATATTCCACGTGAAACCGTTTTAGAAGTGATGGGAAATACTCCTAATCTGGAAACAAGAGCCAAAATTGCATTATGCAGATTCGCCGGGGCGCGGGGAGCTAGTGAATTTGATTCTCTGGAATGGAACCCGGAATGGATACAATGGAGCGCGGACGGGAAACAAGGAACCATCAGACTACACCGAACAAAAACAGAGGATTCGGGATTCTCTGATACAATCGTTCCTATGATACCAGAGCTTGAAAACGCCTTGCGCGATTTATTCGACAATGCGGCGGCGGGTACTGTTAAAGTATTTCATACAAGGAGCAATCCGGGAAAGATTATTAAAGAGCAATTCCAGAAAAACGGAATTGATATTAAAACCCCGTACAATTTGCGGCGGTCGTATTGCCGGGATTTGATGGAGGCAGGGCTTGACCCTAAAAGCTATGAATATTTTGCAGGGCATAGTTTGAGGGTTGCTCTGAAGCATTACCAGCAATGGGACGAACTAAGAGCGAAAAAAGCCGCCCCTAGAGTTTTGGAAGCATTACAAGGGGCAGAAAAAGCAAGTACACAATTTGATACACAGCAAGTACACAATTTAGTACACGGCAATAATTCGCAGACTTTAGCAAGTGATGGGGAAAAAAGCGGTTTGAGCCTTGAAAACAGGGATTCTTGCAAGAAAGAAAAAAGCCCTTGCGAAAACTTGCAAGGGCTGGAAATCGGGGCTACACGATTTGAACGTGCGACCTCTACGTCCCGAACGTAGCGCTCTAGCCAGGCTGAGCTAAGCCCCGATAAAATCGGTTTCACTGTAAATACAGCGTCGGGAAACCTGAATGAACTTGCTTTCTCGTTCAAACATTACGCGAATTATACCCCTTTTCCCTGAACTGTCAATAGGGGGGAGGGATTTTTTTCTTTATATGGACGCTGGAAAACAACTAATAATCTGTAAGTGGGACATACTTTCGAGACATTCAAGAATTTCTGATCTCCCAAGTCGTCTTTCGAGATTAAAAAAGCGGGAGTTAAGCTATTGCTTCCCTCCCGCAATCTGAAATTGTGTAACGTTTGCGTATTTGTTGCCGCTATTTGCTATTTCTCTTTCGCCAGTACAGCATGCCAGCAGCGCCCAGGATCAGCAGCGCCCAGGTTGACGGTTCCGGAGTAGCGTTAGGGTCAGGAACCGCCATGAGCAAACCAGTGGGGCTTAACATCCACGCGTCAGCGTAGCTGTACCATTCGGGGAATGCCAAGGTAAGACCAGAGAGGTCCATGGTTCCGTTGTTTACGTTGAAGATCTGGAAGTCGTCAATCGGTCCCTGATCGTCTGTGAAATTGACAAACAGAGTTCCGTTGAGATCCAGGTCGCCGTTAGAAACCGTAATCGTATCCCAAATGTTGTTGGCTTGATCAACGTCAATAACAACAGTACCATTACTGGCTTGAGTGTAATTCCCCAAAATTTCAGCGGCTACGATTGTTGAGACGCCGGGATAGAGGATGCCGCCTTTCTGGTTAAGATCGCCAGTAACGGTTTTGATATCCATTCCGCCGCCAGTCCAGTCCAGGCTGTCTGCCTGCGGAATTGTAATACTCGGCGACGTAACCATGCCGCCGGTAACTTTCAAGGTCGAGCCGTTGTCTTTAATAACAATCGGGTTGGCGTTGAGTTGACCGCCGGAAACCTCGACTGAACCCTTGTCTGAATTGCCGATCGTCAGTTCTTTGGTAACGTTCAGCTGACCGTTGTCTTTGATAAAGACTTTACCTTCAGAACCGGCATTGAAGCTGATTCGGGCGGCGCTGGACAGATTCATGACGCCGTCGCCTTCGATGGTCAGCTGACCGTACGAGCCGTTTTCACGACCAACGCGAAGGCTAACCAGGTTGACTTCGCCGCCGGAAATTTTGGCGTAGCCGTATCCGCTGTAACCAACGTTGATTTCATTTCCATCCGTAACGGCAAGAATGTCGAGCGTTCCGTCTGTCATTTCGAAATAACCGACAGAATCAGCTGCGTACCCAATATCGAGCTTTTTCAGTTTCGCGTATCCGCCGTCAATTTTAAGCGTTCCATAGCCGGTGTTATAGTAGCCAAGCTGGGTTGTATTCTTCTCAACAATTAGCTGACCGCCTTCGAGAACGTCCACTTCTCCTGTACCGTAGCGGCCAATGCGGAACGTGTTGCCTGAATTGGGAAGAGTTAAGGTTCCGTTAGAAATGGTAACTTTTCCTTCGGATCCTGCGCCGTATCCAACATTAACTAATCCGGCAGCAGAAGCGCTTCCGCCGGTAATGTTCATTGTACCTTTACCGAGGTCGGCAATGCGGAGCTCGCCGTTTCCGGTAAACGTTCCGCCTTCAACATTAAGCTCGCCTGTAGCGCCTGCGTATTGACCAACATTGACAATGCCGGCAACCGTAACTTTTGCGTCGTTTTTAAGGGTCATTGTACCGTCGCCGTATCTGCCAACGCGAAGTTCGCTGTTTCCATTTACGGTAGCTCCGTCAATGGTGATACTGCCAGTCGCCCCCGCTTCGTAACCTGCAATGATGTTGCCAGCAGCGGTAATTTTTGTGTTAGCGCCGGAGACATTAATAGTCCCGTCAGCGCCATTGTAAATGCCGGCGTACATAACGTAAGCTAAATCAATCGTTCCGCCAGAAATGTTGGCAACGCCTGTACCAGTGTCGCCAATTCGCAGGTCGCCAGCGGTTAAAATGCCGCCAGTCATATTGAACGTTCCAGTTGATCCGGCGGCAGTGCCGACGTAAACATGAGACGTTCCCGTATTAATCAACCCGCCGTCCATAAGATTTAACGTACCAGTAGAGCCAGAGTTATTGCCGACATAAATATTGTTCTTGTTCGTGTCGACAGCGCCGTTTTTAACGGAAAGCGTACCGGTTCCATTATTGCCAACCCAAATTTTTAATGAGTTAACCGTTCCACCGTCAACGTTAAGCGTTCCATTGCCGACGTCATTGTAACCAAGGTGAATGTCTTTGGTGGAACTGTCAAACGTTGACCCTGACAGGACGTTAACAACGGCTGTTCCGGACTGTCCAAGACGAGCGGTGTGATCAGGAACCGTAACTCTCGCGCCGTTTTGCAGAGTTAACGTTCCGGTTGATCCCGTGTGGCGTGCTACGTACAGGTAACCGTTAGTCGATAAGGTTGTAGAGCCGTCCAGAATCAAAGTTCCTGTTCCGTAATTCCCAACCCCGATGTCGCCAGGAACAGTAAGGGGCGTATTAGTCAAAGTGGCGGTTCCTGTTCCAGCTGGTTTGCTGTCTGATTCGTTTCCACCGATGAAGAAGCCGCCCGACGTAATAGTCATAGAAGCGTTGGTTGCATTCAACGTTCCAGTACCGATATTTCCAACGATAATGCCTTTTGACGTAGTAGATCCATTGTTAATGTTGAGAGTTCCCTCTGCGCCGTCATTGTATCCGAGATAAATCTCAGCGCCGGAATACGAAGAACCCGATTCAATGTTAAGAACGCCGGGACCAGATTGACCAACTCGAATGGAGTGTTTAGGAACGGACAACGTCGAGTTGTTTTTCAATGTAACTGTTCCATCCCCTGCTGCATTAGTTCCAACGTACAAATACCCATCAGTACTTTCAATCGAAGAGCTGTCCAGCGTGAGCGTTCCAGTTCCGCTTCTTCCGACGTTAATGTCGCCCTTGGTAGAAACGCTGGATCCGCTGTTGAGATTGGCTTCTCCGGTTGCGCCGGTATGGTTTGCAACGTAAAATGCGCCGTCATTGGATATCGAAGCCGCATTGAGCGTGAGCGATCCATTGCCGTTGCTTCCAACGTTGACGTCGCCTGCAAAATACTGACTAACGCCGTTAAACGTTGCCGTTCCGTCAGAACCCGCTTCATCGCCAAGGAGAATGCCGTTTGCCGTTAGCGTTCCGCCGGACATGGTAAAATTGCCCGTAGACCCGGACTTACTGGAAACAACAAGATTTTTCTCGCCAAGGTTGACATATCCAGATTCTAACGTGAGAGATCCGTCGCCAGCGCGGCCGACTCGCAAATCGTTGGAAGAATACGTGAACGTTCCGCCTTTGACAACCAAAGAACCTTTTGAACCGGCATCGTATGCGATATTTGTCCAGCCAGCGCTTTGGATGAATTCCCCTCCGAAAAGATTAAGCGTTCCAGCGCCGCCAGCGCCGATTCTGACGCCAGTACTGGAATTAACCGTACCGCCGGTCATTTCGAGAGTTCCTTCAGTCCCTGAATTATGACCGATAAACAACTCCAACGGCGTGTTTAACGTTCCGCCAGACATGTTGTATTCTCCGTTGGCTCCCGATTTGTAGCCAATTGACATGTATTTGTTGTCGCCGGAAGAAATCGTGTTGAGCGTAACAGTTCCGCCGGTTTGATCAACAGCGCCCGCGGAATCGTATCCGACGCGGAATCTGCCCTGGAACTCCAAAGAGCCGTCTGAAATGGTAATATTACCTCCGTTTCTCAAGGAGTAGTAGTTCTTTTTAACCAGAGCAGAACCGCCGCTGATGGTAAGATTGTTATCCAGGTAATCGACTGTGCCGTCTGAACCGGATACGGTCAACGAACCGTTATTCATGACCGTCGTTTGACCAAGGTTCTGCAGGCAGTCGGTAATAACCTTGATTTGAGCGGTATACCCCGCTCCGCCGATCATCAAGCCCTGAGAGCCGGAAGGAACGGAAGGCGTCGTGCCGGAGTAGAGTTCAATTTCATTCCCGAACGTGTTTTGAACCCAAACGGTAGTGTCCGGCGACATGGGGGTGACAATGGTTGCCGCGTCAATTGATCCCGCGCCTTCGTCCGGAACGGAGACAACGTCAGCATAAGCCCAGACGGACATTGTTACAACCAGCAGTCCAACAAACAAACGATATGCGTTTTTCATAACTAAACCTATTGCGTAGGTAAATATAATTAAAAATATGCGATGTATGCAAGCCCCTTTTCAGGAAAACTATATACACTAATACTACTTTACTATTTATCATTATAACATATATTTAAAAAGTTTTGCAACTAAAAAGGAAAAAATAAATGAAAAAGTAAAAAAGAGCAGCCTATTATAACAGATATAATAAGCAATATTGTCTATATAAAGGGGCGGGTATTACCCGCCAACAAATAACCATTGTTTTTCGCGGACAATGTCCGCTCCCCAGAAACATTTTACGCTTTATGATTTCTCTTTCGCCAGTACAGCAACCCCGTAGCGCCGAGAATCAGCAGCGCCCAAGTGGACGGTTCCGGAATCGCGTTATGGTCGCCGAAGGTAAGCGTTCCGTCTGCGTTGAGCCAGTACAGGAAGGAAATTCCTTCGTCGTTAACCAGCGTCAGGTTGACGTTGTCGACATCGTATAATTCTTCTGGGGCATCGGCTATGAGCCAATCAAGCGTTACTACCTGACCCAGGAAGTCAGAGGCGTTGTCCAGGTGAACTGTCAGGTTGAGAGGATTGGCAAGCGTCAAGTCCCCGTCAAAGCCGGTAAAGTCGAGTTTGTCCATGCCCGTCTCTTTGTCGGTTGTGTAAGCGTCCAGAAAGAGCGAGCCTTTCATAATTACTCTTCCATCGCCTTCAATCGCGACGGTATAAGGTAATTCGTCATCTTCATACCCGGGATCAAGAATCGTTCCTTCGCCAACTTCCAGAGCGCCGCTGTTGAGTACGATAGACGACATGTGAAGATTAGTCGTATTGCCCGGATTGTCAATCTTGACTGTTGTACCATCGCCGTCGACTGTCAGTTCGTCTAACGACCCCAGTTCAGAATTCGTCAAAACGAGCGTTCCGCCGCCTGTAACCGTCAAAGCGGGTTGTGCTGCGCTTCTCTTGGGGACGCTGTTAATTGCTTCCCTTTGAGTGAACACAGCGCCTGGGTTAATGCCGATAGTCGCGTCGTTAGTCAGCGTAATTGGGACGCTGGAATCCAGACTCTTGACAAACAGCGCCGCGCCGGAGCCGTCTCTGCCAACGCCTTCAATGTTGAAACCGCTCAATTCCCGAATGCCGGCTTTGCTGGCGTCGGAATAAGATGAATTGAGTATCATCTGTCCCGTGTTGGATATCGTAACAATTCCACAAAGCGAATTATCAACGCCGTACAGAGAGTTGGTTATCTCTACGACGCCGCCTTCGGAAATATTGAGTTGAGCGGATTCGCCAGCGTCGGCGCGCCCGAGTTGAATGTTATTGACTGTTAATTTGCCTTTGGAAACGTCAATCGTTCCAGTAGAACGGTCGCCTGTTGCAACTGTCAAAGTACCTAACGTTGTTAAAGATTCTTTGGAAATCGTAATCGTTCCTGTAGAATCAGCGCCCCTTCCAACGATCACTTCGCCTGCCACGGTAAAAGTTCCGCCGGAGATATTGATCGTTCCTTTAGAATTAGCCTCCCTTCCAAGGTCCATAGCGCCTGATGCAGTAAAAGTTCCGCCGGAAAAATCAATCTTTCCTGTAGACTTGGAATTATATCCCAGATACACCTTACCGCCGATAACAAAGCTGCCATTTGTCATGGTAAGCGTACCTGTACCGGACTCCTTGTTGCCGCCCAGATACACCGCGCCGCCGGTTGTGATATTGCCGCCTGTCATAGTAAGCGTTCCATTAGAATTCTTGCCGCCGCCAATATGAATAGGTTGACTATTATTGATCTGGATGCTGCCGCCATTTATTTCCAATTCTGCAATAACGCCATCTTTATCGTTATCGCCAATATGCAAGCCGCCTCCGTTGCTGCTGCCGATTTGGACATACCCTCCATTGATAACGGCCGTTGCAGTTGGTTTATTATCAGTAGATTTAACATCGCCGATTGTTAACCTGTGGGTTGCGCTGAGAGTTCCGCCATTGACTTCTAAATAAGCTGGAGCGGATTCCGATCCGGTTATAACGAGGTTTTTATCATAGGTTGTTTGGAATGTCCCGCCATTGACAACCAGCGTTCCGTTCATTCCAATATTATTGCTTCCGTAGGTGGTGGTTCCGCCGTCATTAACCAATAAATGACCTGACGGGACAGGCGCGTTGATTGAAAATGTATTTGTACCGTCTACAAGGACAAGATCTCCGGCAAAGTCCTTGAACTTGTTCGTTCCGCCGAGGACGTATCCGGTATTGTTAGACGTATCGCCCGACCAGCTGTCAGCGCTGCTCATATTAGCCTCGCCCCCGTTCCAGATTTTAACGCCTGTCGGCGCTGAACCTTTTTGAGCAACTACAATCGCAGGACCATTGTCTTCTAATTCTATCGCTGCCGTCGACCAGCCTTCTGGAACGGTCGTCCAATTCTTGATACTGTTAGCAGTATCGGCGTTTGCAAAACGACCAATGAGAACCTGGTCAGATTCGGAATAATAATCGCCAGGAGTAACGATAACGGAGCCGCTTGTCGCGGTAAACGTTCCCGTCGAATTGATAACGCCGCCAGACCCCAAATTGATAGTCGCGCCGTTGAATGTCGTCGTTCCTTCGTTGACATACGATGCAACGTTAAGCGTTCCTCCATTAAGAGCGGCGCTCATTCCCGACTTGACTACAAAATTGCCCGTCGTTACGACGCCGCCGGAAATGGCTGCACTTCCGGTTCCGTCATAGCCAACGCTGATTTCATTAAAGACGTTCAGCTTTCCGCCTAATACTTCCAAAGCGCCCGTTGACCCGGAGGCGAATCCAATTTGCAGCGTATTCAGGTTAGCGGTTCCGCCGTCAATGGTAAGCGTTCCGTTGCCTCCTTCATAGTAGCCAAGCTGAGTGTTCGTGTTTTCAACAATAAGCTTACCGCCTTCCAGGACTTCTACAGTTCCCGTTCCTTTGCGCCCAATACGCAACGTAGACGAAGAAGTGGGATTTGAGAAAGTTCCGTTCTTGATGGAAAGATCGCCGACTGCCCCGGTTTCAAATCCAACGTTGACCAATCCTGCGAAAGAAACGTCTCCGCCGGTAATTGTTACAGTTCCTTTGCCATAGTAGCCAACAAGCAGCTCGCTGGTTCCAGTTAAAGAGCCGCCAGTAACTTTAATCTCGCTTGTAGATTTCGCGTCATAGGCAACATACAATTTACCCTTGGGTGTAACGTTTCCACCGGAAATGTTCATCGTACCTTTGCCGACGTTGCCAACGTAGAAGTCCGTTTTTGCTTCGAGCGTTCCGCCTTCAACATTGAGAACGCCTGTAGAGCCATCGTATTGACCAACATTTACAACGCCGGTGGATGATACAACTGCATTGTTTTTAACGGCCATTGTTCCGTCGCCATATCGACCAATGCGCAACTCGCCTTTTCCTGTCAGCGTTCCGCCTTCAACGTTGAGAATGCCCAGAGAGCCTGATTCTGCGGCGACAAAAATATTACCCAAACTGGTAAACGATCCGCCAGAAATTGTAGCAACGTTAGCTATGGGTTTGTTGTCCTCACCTACTTTAGCAGTATTTTCTCCTACGTGAAGAAGACCGACGGTTACCTTGCTGTCGGCGCCAGACATATTGAACGTTCCGACTGTACCAGCAGCATATCCAACGTAAAGAACCTTCCCCGACGCCAGGTCAATGGTTCCGTTTTTCACTTCAAGCAAGCCGGTTCCAGCGCTGCCAACCATAATATGATTTGCTTTGACCGCGCCGCCGTCGATGTTAAGAGTCCCGTCGCCTGTAGAGCTATATGCAATGTGAATGTCTTGACCGGAACTGTTCAACGTTGAACCGGACAGGACATTAACAACGCCGGTTCCCTCTTGTCCAATACGAAGAGAATGACTTGGAGACGTAAACGTCGAACCGTTTTTCAGCGTTACTTCCCCAGACGCTCCCGCAACTTTTCCAATGTACAGGTATCCAGTAGTAGTTATGGAAGAATTATCCAGCGTGAGCTTGCCATTTCCACTCGATCCAACGGTAACGTCGCCTGAAAACGATTGATTTGCAATGTTGGTAAAAGTCGCCGTTCCGCTAGCGGCGTCTTTACTTGAAGTTTTGGGTTTGTCGCCAATGGTAAGACCTTTGGCAGTCAGAGTTCCGCCGGTCATGTTAAATTCGCCGGTTGAGCCTTCATAGTAACCAACAACAAGAAATTTTGAACCGAGATTGAACGTTCCAGACTCTAAATTGAGTTCGCCAGAGCCAGCGCGGCCAACTCGGAAATCGTTGACTGTATAATTGAACGTTCCGCCATTGACCGTCATAGTTCCTTTGCCACTGGCTTCGTAACCAAGGTTCGCCCAGCCGGCGGTTTGGTTGAACACGCCCCCGGTAAGGTTGAAGGTTCCCGTGCCGCTGTCGCCAATTTTGGTTTCCATAGCAGTAGTAAAAGTTCCGCCGGAGATGTTAAGCTCGCCTTCGGAGCCGCTATAATATCCAATAATGAAATATTGATTCTTTTCACTGCTGGCCATAGCTTGAATCGTAACAGTTCCGCCGGTCTGAGTTAACGTGGACGCTCCGGTCGTATCGGAATTGTAGCCAACTCGCACGCGGCCTAAAAACTCCAGAGAACCGCTTGATATGGAAATATCAGAGCTTCTCATGGAGAACGTTCCCTTTTTAATCTGGACAGTTCCCCCCTCGATAGAAAGACTGGTATCGAAATAATCGCTCGTGCCGCTTGCTCCGGAAACGGTAAAAGCGCCATTTGGCTGAACCGTTGTTTGGTTGATGTTGAGCAGATTGTTTGTCTGAAGCTTGATCTTGGCAGTATCGCTCGTGCCGCCGATTATCAAGCCCTCGCTGTTGGCAGGAATTGAGGGCGAACCGGAGTTGAGTTCGATTTCTGACCCGAAAGTATTTTGAACCCAAACGGTAACGTCAGGTCCCATATTCTGATTAATGGTGTTCGCGTTAAGAGACGTCGCGCCTTCTTCCGGCAGAATTACAGGATTGGCAGGGTCCGCGTAAGCCAGCGCCGACATCGTCAAAACCAACAGTCCGACAAACAAACGATATGTGCTTTTCATAACAAAAATATATAATAGGATTGGAAGTAATTTGGGTATAATGGCAAAGCGGAACTGAAGAACAAGAAACTATAGCTCCGTATACAATTTACCACATTTACCATTATACCATATATTTAAGAAAATAGAAGCAGGAACGGGGAGAAAATAGAAAAAAGAAGAAAAGAGAATTTTATTTTGACATTATATTTTAACAAAATTACTTATTTTCGTCTTCACTCTCATCGTCATTTTTTTTGACTAAAGTGGGACCATATTTATTGTCTTCGAGATAATTGCGTTCGTGCCAGCCCAAAATAATTAAAAGGAAAAGCACAGGTATATAATAAACAGTGAATATCATCAATAGCCACCAGCCAGAGACATCTCCGTCATGCAGACGGCGAACAGTTACCGCCAAACATGGAAAGAATAAATAACACAAAGTCATACCCCCAAAAATGGTAAGCAGAGATTTAATGTTCTTATCATTTACCATTCCAATAGGAGCTACAAATAAATATAACAGCACAAAAGCAAAGAGCCAAAAGCTGAAAAACTCAGCAAGAGAGGCGCGACCGTCAAAATCGCAGTATTTTGTTGTCAGACACTGAAAGATGTATTTAATCATTGCAACCTCCTCATTCTGGGTAAGAGTTTTTTGTTTTCCTATATTTATTATAACGAAAAACAATTCAGAATGTAACAGGTTTAAGAAATATTTTTGCTTTTTTTCGTAGACTACAGAATTAGCGTACTTCTTCAATGCAGCCAGCCGGAGGGGGAGATTTCTTTCCCGTCTGTCGTCCACAGACCGGGTTGGTTCACGACGGTTCCGATTCTGGCAATCTTCGCGCCCAGAGAACGGAGCGTTTCGTCGCAGAGAATTTTTTCCGCCGTTGCGGGCGACGCAGTCAGAATCAGCTCGAAATCTTCGCCGTCAGAAAGAGCGTGCTGCAAAGGAGTTACGTCGTCGTGCGTTTTTTTGACGTCGCGGTGAATCGGGATAGCGTCGAGGTCAAGAGCCGCCCCGACGTTGGATGCGGTCGTCATTCGGAACAGGTCAAGCGACAAGCCGTCGGAGATGTCCATGGCGGCGTGGATGTCGTAGTTTTGCCGTAAATATAGAGCTTCGTTGACGCGGGGCGTGAAGGTAAACTGGCGTCCGTGAATGCTTCCGCCGACCGCGCCGGTTAGGAGAATGGCGTCGCAGGGCTGAGCCGCGCTTCTCGTCCAGGGGATGTACTTTTTCCGCCTCTTCAAGATGTGAGGAATCACGCCGAAAACAGTTATGGAAATCGTCAGCGGGCCGTTGAAGCAGTTGGTGTCGCCGCCGACCAACGGGCAGTTGAACTCGTCTGCCAGCTTGAGCATGCCCTCGCAAAGACGTTTGAGATAATTCAGGCAAGACAGATTCCCGTACGCGGGTTTCGACCAGTTTTTATCGACGGCAACCGAGGCGGTAAACCCGATTGGAGTCGCCGCCATCGCCGCCAAATCTGACAGATTGACGCCCAGCGCTTTTCTTCCCACCAGTTCCGGCTTCGTCTCCGCCAGGAGGAAATCGACGTCGTCAGAAAGCATGTCGGTACTGACAACCACGTCCCCAGCCGGACGCGCCAAGACGGCTGCGTCGTCGCCCGGTCCCACGACAACGTTGGGATTGGAGTCGCGCGTTTGCGTCCACAGCCCACGGCTCTGGAGCCAGCGAAAGACGTCAGATTCAAGGGAAGATGGCATGGGATGTAATAAGCTTTTAGCTTCTAGCTACTAGCCTCTAGCTTGGTGTTTTTAGCGCCCAGCTTTAACAATTAACGCAGAGAACTACAAATGCACAAGCTAACAGCTAGGAGCTAATAGCTAATAGCTTCTTAGTAACTTGCAACGTTATTGTTATTGGACTTGGTAAGCGTCATGGCTCCGTAGAGGACGTTTTGGTTGCGAATTACCAAAAACTTCAGCGGCGAGAAGGACGCCAGGTCGTCTCGAGTCAAAACGTACATAACGTTTTCCATGGAAAGGGTTTCCCATTTGTGAAGACCGATAATCGCGTCGCCCGTTTCAATTCCCTGCTGATCGGCTGGCGACCCAGCGCGGACTCGAACGACTTTCATGCCGCCGCGGTACTGGGAACCGTATTTCTGCTTGAACTCGGTCGAAGGAATTTCGGTCAGTTGCAGCCCGAGGACGTTCCAAACCGTCAGGTCGTCTCCGCTGAATCCAGCTGGCGCCTGCAATTCAAACTCGAATTTGTACGGCTCGTTATTTCGGATAATTTCCATGTTGACCGACGCGCCGCCGTAGTTCTCAACCAGAGCGCAGGCGAAATCCACGCGATTGGTTACCGTTACGCCGTCAACGGAACGGATGAAATCCCCCTGATGAATCCCGACGCGCTGGGCGGGCGAGTTGTTGTCAACCTTTTTGACCTGAACCGCCTTGCGGCCGTCTGGCAGAACAACGGCGGCAACCGTAAGTCCATGTCGGGCAAGCTGATTCGTCTGATTTTGAAGCATGTCCGCAACGCGTTCCAAAGCGGCGTCGACCGGAATGGCAAAACCGATTCCCTGAGCGCCGGCTCGAACGGCGGCGTTGATGCCGATCATCTCGCCGTCAATGTTGAGCAGAGGTCCGCCGGAGTTGCCGGGGTTGATGCTGGCGTCAGTCTGAATAAGATTGACGTACGTCTGGACGTCGGACGCCTGAACCGTGCGGTGCAGAGCGCTGACGATGCCCATGGTAACGGTGTGTTCGTATCCGTAGGCGTTGCCCATTGCGATAACCGTTTCGCCGATTTCCAGCTCGTTGGAGTCGCCAATGGCGATGGTTTGCAGAGGAACGTCCGTTTCAATTTTAATAATCGCCAAGTCCGTAGCCGCATCGCGAGCAATGCAACGGGCGACGTAAATCTTGCCGTCAGCAGTAGTTACCTGAATTTCCTTGATGGAGTCAATAACGTGGAAATTGGTAACGATATAGCCTCGAGAGTCGATAATCACGCCGGCGCCCATGCCTTTAACGCGTCGAACGGTTTCGTTGGAACTTTCGTCTGCAGAGTATATTTCTTTTTCGCCGCGAATATTGACAACGCTGGGACGCGCCGCAGCGGCAGCTTTGACAACCGGATTATCGCGTCCGTAAGACCAGTCCGGGTAAATCAGGCAAACGCACAAAAGGAACGTCAACCAACATAAGGACTGGAATACGAAATTACGGGACATATTCATTTCAACTTAATATAAATATAGGGGTTTTAGCGCGTCTGGCTAAAACCAGAGGCAGGAATATTGCTTTTGTATAGCGATAAGAAATCGTCCGATGCTAAAAATAGTAATTCCATCGTATATTTCGGACGTCGGCAAAGAGTCGCACTCTTTGCCCTTCATTCGCCTTTTAAAGAATCGGTTATTCCGTTTTAATAGTAAAAGTTTCTCGTTAAGTTCGGAATAACCGTTAAAAGTCACCTAGATTAACAGAGGTTCGTGATTGGATGAAAGGCGGTAACGAAGCGACCACCGGGAGCGTAGTTACGCAGTTCGCCAAAGGCGAACCTCAAACGTTGACCCCATCGTTATGTTCGCCTGACGGCGAATGCGTAATTCCGTTCGCTAACGCTCACTTCATTACCGCCTTCCAT
This sequence comes from Thermoguttaceae bacterium, assembly GCA_017407125.1. Lineage (GTDB taxonomy): Bacteria > Planctomycetota > Planctomycetia > Pirellulales > Thermoguttaceae > RUG11551. The sequence goes on along the minus strand of JAFQXE010000027.1, from coordinate 17,825 downwards.
TCTTCTCTACTCAAAGTATTTCTCCCACAGGCTTTCCGTCCAGAGGCAAATAGCGGACTGCTTGCCGTCATCGGCGATAACCGGGTCAACGGCAACGGCGTCGTAGAGCGATTTCCAGACGCGGAAGATTTCGGTCATTTGGGCGTGGTTTTCAACTTTCTCAACCGTCAAACCGAGAATATTGGACTTTTTCGAGAACTCGTCGGCTATAGCGCTTGACGAAAACAGGACGACGGCGGAAATGGGTTTGCCGTCGGGCATTTGGGTGTTGATAACAACGTATTTCTTTTCAACCCCTCTTTCAGACATGACGTAGGCGGGATACTGCCACGGCGCGGCGCGGTCTTCGCCCTCCTGCTTGGAAACGGGAGGAAGCTGCGCCAGAATGTTGTCGATGGAGTCGATCCAGTCCGTTTTGACGGCTCCGTCTTCCGTAACCCGCGGATTCCACGCTAAATGCGTATAAGGCTTGTTAAACAGCGTCAGGAAAAAGACAAGGTCTTTGTACGTGAACACCGTTCGGACTTCCGCGCCGAGAATGGCGGCTTTTTCGACAAACTTCTCTGCCGCTCGTTCTTCCTGAAACAGAGCAATCGCAAATTCCGGGTTCTCTTCCGTATGCGCGTCCGTCGACAGGCAGACGAACCCGTTTTCAATCAAAACAACGTGAAGCGGCAAGCGAAGCTGACAGATTTTTTCCATGGCGTTTGGGAACAATTAGCAATTATCAATGAGCAATTAGCAATTATTGAAGCGCTTGCGTCAATTACAAATTGCCAACTGCCAGTTATTAATTATATCGAGTACGTCTTAATCGTCAAGACGGCGCTGTTTTTTTCCAGCGCCCTCTTTTATTCTAATTATAATTCTATTATAATAAAGGATATTTTATTGAGGCGCTTGCGCCAATTGCTAATTGCAAATTGCTAATTGCTAATTTTAAAATGCCATCATGAAACACTCATTTTTAATCGTTTTATCGACCCTGCTGCTTTTGCTGTCAACGTTTAGCTTTGCAGACGAGTACAAGCCCGGCGACGCGATTACGCCTGCCGACTATCCGAGTCTGAAAAATCCGGCAATGAAATTTGCGCTGATCAACAAGCACGGAAAGCCGTTCGCCAAAGATCCGACTGTCGTTCGGTTCAAGGGAAAGTACTGGATGTATTTTTCTCTGTTCTCTCTTGACCCTCAAAAGACCGGGTACGACCTGTATATTGGCGTTGCAACCAGCGACGACCTGACCAATTGGACTTCTGTCGGAGCGATTACGCCGCTGTGCGAAGGTGACAAAAAAGGCTTGGGCGCGCCCTGCGCGAAAGTCTGGGACGGGAAAGTGCATCTGTTCTATCAGTCTTACGGCAACGGGCCTAAAGACGCTATCTATTACGCGACGTCCGAAGACGGACTGAACTTCAAGAGCGTTTATCCGACGGCGATTTTCTCTCCGAAGGGCGACTGGACAAACGGTCGGGCGATTGACGCGGACTTTATCGAGTTCAAGGGGAAATGCTTTCTCTATGCCGCAACTCGAGATCCGGAAGGGAAAATTCAGAAGCAGGTTGTCGCCGTTGCGGAGAATCGGGACAACCTCGCTCCGGATCAGTGGAAACAATGCGATCATTCCATTCTCGAACCGACTCTGCCTTGGGAAACGCGCTGTATAGAAGCGGCGTCCGTTTGCGAGCGCGACGGCAAGCTGCTCATGTTCTATGCGGGCGGATACAACAACGATCCTCAGCACATCGGGCTGGCGCAGTCGGAAGACGGCGTCCGCTGGACGCGCGTCTGGAACGTCCCGTTTATTACCAACGGGCCCAAAGGACAATGGAACTCCAGCGAATCCGGACATCCCGGCGTCTTTATCGACCCTGAAACCGGCAAGACGTGGCTGTTCTTCCAGGGCAACGACGAACACGGGAAATCCTGGTATCTGTCCCGCGTTGAACTGGAATGGGTTGGCGGCTTGCCGAGAGTTAAGTAACGTTTGAGACGATGAATAGAATCTGTTTCGACTTTACGGGCTGCGTATAATAACCCCAGTAAGAGTTTTATTCGTAACCCGTTTTTTTAGGAGACAGATTCATGAATTCCAATACAGTACTGAAATTTACGGGACTGCTGCTGTTGATTATCGGCGGTCTGAACTGGGGATTGGTCGGTCTTTTCGACTTCAATCTGGTAAGCTACATATTCGGCGACAACTCGTTTTTGACCCGAACGATTTACATTCTCGTTGGATTGGGCGCTTTGGGCGTTACCGCCGCAATGCCGGAAATGCTGGGCATTTCCGACTCGGAAAAATACGTTTAGCGATTCATTCAGAACGCAAAGAACGTCAATTGCGTTGAACATCGAAAGACGGTAATGGTCGCTTCGTTACCGTCTTCGATTCATTCTTGACTATTGAGACGTTTATTTCTTATCCGCTTCTTCCGCCATACGTTTCATGCCTTCGTCGTTGCTGATTTTCGGATTGTATCCGAAATCTCGTTTGGCGGCGGAAATGTTGAAATAGTTGCTCACCGACAGCTGAACGGCGAGGAATTTTGACATTGGCGGGTCAGCTTCTCGCCCGATAAGCGACCAGATAAAATCGTATACCGCGCCAATAGCGTAAGCGGCAGAAAACGACATCGCTTTTTTAACCGGCGGCAGATGGTAAATGTCCAGCAACTGATCAATCCAGCCCCAGCAGTTGACGGGATCATCCTGTGACAAAAAATACGCTTTTCCGGCAGGAATCGACTTTGCCCCGGAAAGCATAGCGTCCATGGCGGCAATGTGTCCGTCAGCGGCGTTTTCAACGTAGGTGGTGTCGACAAGATTCTTTCCTTCTCCAACGCGGCGCAGAATTCCCGCTTTGGCTCGCTGAATCAAACGAGGAATGAGATTGTGGTCGCCTGGACCCCAAATCAGATGCGGGCGCAAAGCGCAGGTGGACAGCGTCTGCCCGTCAGCAGTCTGACGCCCGTTGAACGCCAGAGTTTTCTGTTCCGCCATCGCCTTGCTGCGAGGGTAATGAGCGTTAAAGGACTTGGGATACGGCGTCGATTCGTCAACGTTTTCCAGAGAATAATTTGTAAAAACAACGCTTGGACTGGACGTATAAACCATTCTGCTAACGTTGGATTTCAGACAGCCGTTGAGAACGTTTTCCGTCCCGACAACATTGGTTAAATAGTATCGATTCCAGTTCGCCCCGATTCCCGCAATCGCGGCAACGTGAAATACTGCGTCCACGCCGTTGCAGGCGTCTAATACCGCAGCGGAATCCGATAAATCGCCTAAGCGCATTTCCAGTCCGCGCGCTTCAAGTTCTGGCTGTGGACGTCGGGCAAAACCGCGAACGGAATCGCCGCGCGCGAGCAGTTTTTCGACAATATGACGTCCCAGAAATCCACCGGGACCCGTTACAAGGTATTTCATAGGAACAATGGAAGTAGCGTCAGACAAAGACTGGTAAAGTTAAATAATATATGTAAAACAATAGTCGGAAGAATCGACTGCGTTCTATAATATAAAAATCCAAATACAAGAGCAAGAGGAATAAGACAAAATGGATCTGGAAGAAAATGCGTATTGGTTATAATACGAATCAAAACCAAAATAAATGATAATGCATACGAAGGAATAAGAATCCAAATCCATTTTACGCCGAACAACGCCAGCTCGGGCGCCTCTCGCCAGGTTCCAAACAAGTCGCGCGCGCGCAATCGCCGAACAAAGAAAAGGTATGAATAACAAATAATCGGAAACAGCGTCCAGGCAACGCAAGCGTTGGTTATGCTTCGAATAACGCTTTCAATGGATGCGTTTGCCATTTCTTCTGTTCGATAATGAATCAAAGCAAAAAACAAAGCAGGCAAAACAATGCTTATAGTTGAAATCAGCCAACGGCAGGTTTCGACAGATAAATTTTGACGCTTTTTAAACAGCTTTGTTAAAACGCCTTGAAGACAGTTCTGAAGCCCGGCTCGAAAGAGCAATTCCTCGTTCATCGGAGCCAGAATGCACGCCATATAAAACCCCATTAGGATAAACGCCCTGTTCTTTGTTTGAACCAGCCTTAAAACCGGGTGCGATTCGTCAGGTCTGTTTTTGGGAAATATCTCTGTCGTAAACGTTTGAGGAATGTCTAATTTGCTCTGTTCTTCAGGAGAACATGGAGTTGAGAACAGAATCGGATACGTAAGCGATGGCAAAAACATGAATAACCATGCTGCAACGAGCAATTCCAAAACGTTGCAATGCCACATGGAATAACGACGTTTTGGAATCCACCACGACAGAATCTTTATCAATATCGAATTCATATATATTATTATATATGGATTCCCAAGTTTAGCAACAGGGGGCGCAAGCGCTTTAGGAACCGCAACATTGGAAACTGGCGTTCAGATAATTGCAAATATAAGACGCTATTTGATTATTAATTGGAATTCGGGATTAAAAAGAACGAAAGAAACAAAAAGCTCATCTACAAACAAGCGCCTGTTGGACAATTAGGCTAACAGGCGCTCGATTGACAGATGAGTCAATATTTTTGACAAACGGTTTTAAAAGTCCGTTATTAAAATCCAAACAGATTTAGTATCTGATTAAATGCAGGATTATTGCAAATCAGACAATCGTAAGCGCGACTATTTTAACGCTTTTTTCATCGTCTTCTTCACTGCCTTTTTCTTTGCAGTTTTAACTGCTTTTTTCACTTCTTTCTTTGTCGTTTTCTTCAATTCCTTTTTCAGAGTTTCCTTGGCAGCGTCCTTTAACGCCTTTTTCAATTCTTTTTTCATAGCTTTCTCCATGCTAATAAGGGTTGTTGGGTAATATCGAATCAACAAGCAACAATTCTAAAAGAATCATTGTCGTCGACTCATAAAGCGCGAAAAGCGCTCGCGCAAAAACGTGTTAGTTATGAACGTTCTAATCGCTGCGTTCTAAAAACAGAACGCAGCAAATATAATGAGTTGTTGGCAAAAACTATTTGTTTTCCGCCTTGATGACGATTCCACCCCAGATTACGGGCAGCCCGTTGCTGGTAAATCCGCCCAGATTCTTTTCCGGGTCGGCAATACGTTTGCCGCAAACGACAACTTTATCGCCAGCGACTGGCTTGATTTTACGAAGTCCGACCACCTCAACAGAGCCGTCTTGACCATCAACGGTAATCGTATTGATCTGATAACCGTCTCGTTCGGACACGTCTGTCAAAGAGCCTACAAACATAACGCCGGCATTGTCAGATTCGTCTTCGGCGCGAGCCGCCCACTTTTCAGACAGCGCTGAAGCCAAACTCGCTTTCGTTCCGAAATTGGTCATCGCGGCGCGGACTTTGGTCATCGCGTCTTTGAGCTGATCGTCTACGGCGCTTGTATCGACAAATGTAGACTTTTCCGCCATGTCGTTCAACGCGGCGTAAACAGTATCGTCAATCTTTTTAGCCTCCTTAAACGCGGCTCCGACGTTTGCGACAGCTTCGCTAACGTCAGCAGACGCGTATTGAGGCGCGTTGACTACCCCCGGTTCAGCTGGTTCGTCAGTTGGTTCGTCGTCAGCCAGAACGTCTTTAATCTCAGCGGCGTTTTCAGCTCCGTCATTTGCCCAGGCGTCTGGATCAAAAGAGCCGTCGTCTGCTGCCGCGGCATCGTCTGCGGGAGCTTCCTCGTCAGCGGCAGCGTCGTCTGCCGGGTTGGCGTTTTCTTCTGGAACAGCGGGAGCAGGATTGTCTGCGGGTTTATCAGCAGGAGCGTCGGCTGCGGCGTCCGTTGTTCTGCCTGGGAAGACAAACATTGCCCATTCCGGCCACCATTCAGGAATGTACTTGTAAGTTGACTTGATGCCCGGCGCGGGAATTGGAATGTTAGACTGTGCGCCAGTCGTCACCTCGATAAGCACCATAATGTACGGGAACAGAATAAACGCCAAAAGACCGCCGCCAACAATCTCTAAAATAAACTTCCCTGTACTGACCTTCTTTTTCTCGGTCTTAGGTCGAACTGGTCGCCTGCGTTTGGTAGACGGCGTCGATTCGCTGCCAGCAGACATATCAAATCCACTTGCCGTCGTTTGGGGAGCGCCCAATGAAAAGCCGCCTGCCGCTTCGTCAGTCGAAGCTGTCAGGAGCTCTTCCGGAATGAGCGACGTCAGGTCAAGAGGCTCGCCTGTTTCAACGTCAATCAGTTCGCTAAGCAGGTATTCCTGCTCTCCATCAGGAGTGCGAACTCTTTTATCCAACGCTGCCGGAGCGGGCTTTGTTTCTTCAAAATTGTTCATTTGAACGTCTCCTTCAGTTGCGTCTTCAGACGGTTCTTCAAAGACGTCTGCTTCAGAAACGTCTTCAGACTGTTCTTCAAATGCGTCTGATTCAGGAGCGTCTTCAGACGGTTCTTCATCAAAAGCTGTTTCTTCAGAAACGTCTTCAGATGGTTCTTCAAAAGCAGCTTCTTCAGGAGCGTCTTCAGACGGTTCTCCAAACAGATCGTCTGCTACCTCAGCCGCGGTTTCTTCTGAACTGGTCTCAGAAACGTTTTCCACTGAGTCCGATATAACTTCTTCCGGAGACTCGACTGGAATATCCGGCTCAAATTGAGGCGATTCTTCTTTAGCGTCGTCACTAAAAATATTATCATAATCTATATCGCCTTCATTTGATTCGTTAGAATCCGAAGTTTGATCCGGCGTCCAATCAAAAGGCGAGGCGTTGTCCGCAACGCTGTCATCTGTATCAGCGCCGTTATCATCCAGATTAAAAGAAAACGGACTGTTGTTTTCTTCCTCCGGTTTATTGGGGTCGTTATTGTTGCCAAAATTAAAATCCATGATAACCTCTTTTAAAACTTGAAAAATAAATAATACAAATATTCAACGCTGCGTGTGCATTCAAAAACAAAGCAGACCAAGCCGCCTCTGACGTTTCTCCTGAACGTGAGAAGCGGCATTTGCCTGTTCAACGTTTGTTTTAAACGTCGAAGTTGAATGAAAATCATTCAAAAATACCATGATCGCCAGAAGTCGGCTTTGTATTTCGTTTAGGCGTTTGACGCCCGCCGGATCTGTCGTCATCCATCTGTCCGCCTCTGCCATAGTTTGAAGGCGTCGATTCTATAACGGGTTTGTTTGACTTCAAATAGACCTCTGGCTTGTCTTTATCTTCAGCTTGAACAAAAATCGAACCGTCTTTCGACATTAACAAAGTGCGCACCGGCGGGGTTGGAAGCCCTCTAAATAACGTTCCCGATTGCTTCGTCTTGCTGGAAAAATCCAAAATAACGTCATTGGTAATAAAGTTTGCAACGCTTGACTGATCCCGGAAATCGTCAGACAAATTATCAAAATCTGTGTTATAGAAATTCAAAACCATTCCTGGCAGCGTATTGTCTTTATTGAGTCGTTTTGAAATTTCCAAGCCCTTGATTTCGTCAAACTTCAAAATCAACAGCTGACCGGAAGGTCCGGCGTAATCGTCAAGTTTTGGAGCGCCGCCTTGAGGAGAACGCTCTCCCCTGAAACCAATGCAATACAAACGCGTATCATGTGGAACTTCCGCAATCGGAGACGCCTGACTCCAATCGCCTTCAATGAACGGATTGACAGTCATCGATTCGTTTTCTACGTATTCCGATTTAACGTTATAGTTCGGGTTTCTCAAAACCAGCTTAACTCGGTAACGATATTTTTTCCCTCCTTCGACTCTTGTATCAAAGAATCGGAACAATTTATAAGTCGGAATCTGCTGGACCTTTTCGTGACCGGCGTCTTCAGCCGGCATGACCTGGGTTCCCAGCTCGTCATCCATCGTCATTTCGTCGTTTCGGGAAGCAATTGCAATTAAAGGAATCTCAGGCAAATGAGCGCAATCCGCTCCCCATTGATGTTTTGACAAATTCATCAAGTGCATTGCCATCGGAACCGGAACAGGAACCGGTCGAGCGTTTGCGTCCGGCTGAGCGGGATCTTTTGCAGAAGAAGCAACCGGAGTTGGTTGAGCAGTAAGAAATTCCTGTTCAACGACTTCAGCTCCGCCGCCGTTACTGTAACGTCTGTTGATAATAACCGATTCTTTAACGTCCAACGGTTTCCAGCCTTGCGAGCCGGCGCTGGTTATTTCTTCTCGTTCTATATAGTAAGAATAATACGACGGACGGTCTGATTCTGGATATTTTACATCAGAGTTTTTAAACGTTTCATAGAATTTCTTTTCCTGTTCAAGGTTGGGAATAAGAGCTGTTACAACAACCCAGCGAACGCCAGGGTTGAGTTTCAGCTGCTGCGTCTTGCCGGAATTCTGTCCCGTTCGAGAAGGAGAGCCGACATCGTTGCGAATGTCCGGGCTGAATCCAACTCCGGAACTGACTTGAAGCTCTGTAACAGTCAAAACTGGCGGTTGAGTTCTTTTAACCTGCGGCTGAGCTATCGGATGCCGAAAATCGGTATTCAATTCAAGTAACGATAACGCTTTCGGAGAGATGGGTTTGGCAGATAAATCAGCCTCTTTTTCGTAATCAATGGATGTATAATGGGCAACGTCCGGCATGGAAGCGTCCAGCTTTTGTCTTCCTCTTTTAATACTGTCTTCAAACTGGGACGTTGTAATTGATAACGGTTTAAGTGAAAAACCGCCCCAAATCATGAAGAGAAACCCCAACACGAAAAAACCAAAAATGACTTTTTCGGTGTGATCCACAATAAAGTTTTTCAATGAATCCTTATTAAAACGCATGATTCTTAAAACCTGTTAAAAACCTTATGTCTAAAAATGAAATACAGCAAATTATTGATTTGCTGAGATTATTCGGCGTCTTCGTTATTCTCGTCGTCAGCGGCGTTTTCGTCGTCTGATTCGTCTGCGTTGTTTTCTGCATCGGCGTTGTCAGAATTGTTTAACTCTTCCGCCATGTCAGGAAACATGTCCGGCGACGGAGCGTTAAACAGACTGATTATTCCATAGATGTCAACTACGATTTCGTCACTGTTCAATTTTGAATTCTCATTGCTTGAGGAAAGACGTTCATTATTTTTCTGTCCACGACCGCGGGAAGCTTTTCCGACTGGCGCGCGACCGCGGGAAACGCCTTCTCCGCCTTCGCCGCCTTCGCCGTCAGCGCTTGCATCTTCAAATCGGGAGAAATCAAACGAAGGCGTCCATCCCTGTCCCGGATTGATCAAAACCAGTTTAATGCTAACCGGTTTTTCAGCATTGGTAAGATACGACATCAAATCGGAAAGTCGATTCTGTTTAATTACCAGCGACATATATACCGGAATGTTTCTGGTTTTGCTGACGTTAATTCCGGCAGAAGAATAGTTAATACTGGCATTGTACTGCTCAGCAGTAAGTCCTTTCCCATTTTTATCAACATAACGGAAATTGTAAAGTTCCCGAAACTCTTTTTTCAAAGCCTCTCCGCCTTCTCCTCCGGCAGAAGAATCCGTTCCGGATTCGCCTGCTTCGGAACCTTCTCTCATATCGTCGTCGCCTCCGGATCCAGTTTTGGAAAAAGTCTTTTCGTTAAAGAATCCGGTTTCCTGACGCGCCTGAAATTTTTCAACCGCGTCGCTGGCAATCAGAAGAGAGCGAATCTCTTTAAGCGAGGCGGCGCTTCGATTATCTACGCCTTCGTTAAGAGTTTTGATAGCGTCAATAATATTTTTGAAAATCCAGAAGTCTTCCTGAGCAACGCGAATTTGAAGCGTGGTAGGAATTCGCTGCCAGGAAAAATGGGTTTCAATCAAATCGTCAATATCTTTTTCAGCCCAAGCGACCAGCTCTTTTTTAGTCGTTGAAACATTCGCTTCTTTTTCAGTCTCAGAAACGGCATTTGCCAATTCTGCAGTTGCAGAGTCCATATTGGCTGTAACGCGACCAATTTCATCGTCAATTGAAACGCCGTTTTTGTCTCGTTCGGAAATCGGATGAATCGTTTCAACCATCTTTTTGAATTCTTCAACTATACGATAACGATACTGTTCAGCGCCTTCGCCGCTGATTTTGTCGACATTGAAGTCAACCTGACGTTCATTAATAAAAATCTCGGGCCATTGATTGTGTTCGTTTTGTCTGTTGTAAAGCAATTCCCACGCATTATAAACATTGTGCATCAACGTGATTTTTTTGCGTTCAACCGCTTTAATTGCTTTTTCATTAGGCGGATTGGAAGGAATGTTGTCAACGCTGGTTTTACTCTGTATGTATTTGGACTCGTTCGAGGTAAAATCCTTATCCAGAGCTCCCGTCGAAGAACTCCAGATAAAAAGAGCCAATCCCAGGGCGATCAGGCAAACAGGCCAAAAGTAGTATTTCTTGGCATATCGAATTACGTTTTCCATTTATTTATGTCCTTATCAAAAGGCGATTGAATAATTACTCTGATTGAAAACAAAAACGTCAGTTGGAAGCAGAATCCTCTGAACTGTCCTCTGCTTCCTCGTTCTGAGCCGCTTCCCGCTCAGCTTGTTCTTTTGCTATACGTTCCTCTTCTTCTTTTCGGAGCGTTGCTTGACGGTCAATTTCCCGCTGAAGCGGATCTGTTGGCGTCCAGAGGAACTGAATAATAAACGGATATTTGTTCAGTTCGACAGTTTTGGATTTATTGGATTCAACAGCGCCTGTTGGACCTTCCGCATCAGCCATTCCACGACCAGAATCCTGAATTCCAGAAACCTCCAGATCGTCTTTTCGATCTTCGTAGAGAGGAACGACAACCTTTTTGATTTCACAAATTCCCGGCGCTTCAATCAGAACCGGATAGGAAATGCCCATTTGCTGCATCGTGTACCAAACGCCGTCTTTATCGTCGCCTTCCGCTTTAAGAGGAACAAACTTTTTAGACTTTGACACAGACGGAGCGCCGTCGGGGTTTTCAGCATCGCCAGATTCGTCGTCTGCCTGGTCATTTTGCATTTTAAACGTCTGTTCTTCAACCCAAGAAGCAAACGTCGCCGGCAAAGCCAGTTTGATTCGTCCTTCCTGTAAATTCTTTATGATGCGTTCTCGAACAAAGTTCGCGCCTTCCGGAGCTACGGTTTTGTCATCTGGAAGACGGTTATGATAATGATAGCCGGTAATCTGAACAAGCCATGTCTTTGAAGCCGTTCCGGTTTCAGAAGATTCGCTGGAGGAATCTGACGCCGTTTCGCCGCTTTGCTCTCCTGTCGCAGAACCATCGGCCTCTTGTTCTGAACTGCCTGACGATTCTGACGCGTTAGGCTTATAATACCGAGCCTTCGTAACGTATTCTTTCCAAAGTTCAACTTTGCCAAAAGGCTGGGCTTCAATGTTTTCGATCTGAACCTGATTGCGTCTTTGAATGGGGATGTCTTGAATATTGACCCCCTCCGGGTCTGACGGAAGAGCGGCGTCAATTATTTTCATCAATTCAAGCCATTCAACCGAACGCCCGGCGTTAGCAAGCAAATCATTTCCGATAACTTTGTTGTCGTTGTATTTTTTATCTTCTTCGTCTCTTTGCGTATTAAATGTACTGACTTCGTCGGTAATGGATTTTGCCTGACTGACCAAAGATTTAAATGTCGATTCATCGGATGCCTGCCAATGTGAAACATGAGAGCCAAAACTGATCGTCGCTCCCAAAAGCATGAGCGCGGCAGCCGCCGACATCCAGGGTTTTTTGGAGTTGATGATTCTGGCGTGAACAATCTCTCGAGGAAGGAAGTTCGTACCGAGGTTGGACGCGCCTAACCCTTGAAGGCACAATCCATAGCAAACTCCAAATGTTTTGACGTTATCTGTAAAGGACGGATTGTTTTTAATGTCCGTAAGATTAATATTGTTAAAATCGTTGGCGACTTCAACTGTAATGCCCAGGTTTTGTTCAAGATATTTTCTTAAACCTGCCAACTGAACAGCGTTGCCTAATCCGATAATTTTGTCAATTGTGGCGTAACGGTCAAGACTGATGAAATAGCGAATTGAACGTTGAATTTCATCTACGAAATTGCTGAATACTGAACGCATTGACTGGAAAAGAGCTTTTTTATCCGTCGACGCGTTGGCGTTGCGTTTGAGATGCTCCGCCTTCGCAAACGTCAGCTTCATTTCAGTTGTTAAAGCCTTGGTAAACTGATTGCCGCCAATAGGAATGTCTCGAACCCAGACTTTATAACCATTGGTCAGAACAAGGTCGGTGTTGTCCGTACCCATTGACAGGAAACCAATAAACGGCGGAGGATTCTCAGGGTCGTATTCTTCCGGAGACGGGATGTTGGTCATGTATTCATGCATCGCCATATTGTACAGAGAAATAGGCGTCAGCTGTACAAAATCAACTGGAATATGCGCGTCGTCGAATGGTTCCAGCAAATTATAGACGATGTCTCGCTTCATGGCAAACAGACCGATATCGACCTCCAAAGCCATGTCGCTCATCTTGTCTCCGCCCAAACGCTGATAGTCCAGAATGACGTCTTTCAAATCAAACGGAATTACCTGCTTAGCCTCGTACTTGACAAGGTCCGGAATGCGCTTCGCTTCTACCGGAGGCAGCTTGATAAATCGAGTAATGCCGTTTTTCCCTGCAACGCTAATAGCAACCTTATCGCCTTTAATGGTGTTTCGAGAAAGAAACTGCACCAATGCATCGTGAACCAGGTCGCCCGGAACAACATCCGGCTCCGTTAAAATATTTGGATATTCAATGTAGTCAAACGCGTCAGCGACAATTGTCCCATCTTCGCGATTGACATGACAGCGCAGCGCTTTCAAAGCGCAGTTGCCAATATCTATGCCCCATACTCCGGCAGTTCGTGCCATAACTTGATTCCTTATAAAACTGATTCGTCAGATTTTACCGATTTGACAATATGGGAGTTCCCCCCTCCTGCAAACCGAAAGTTACCGATTATTCAAAAATGTAAATTATATTATTACCTATGCTATAGTTTATCTTAGTATTGAATTTTGGTCAACTATTTTCTTGAAATTTTTAGAAAAATTCACGAATATAATCGAAATTTCCCCACTTTAAAACAAGGTTTTTTGGAAAATATAGGCTAAATAGGCGAATTTTAACAATTTTAACGATAATTTGGAAAACGGGAAATAGAAAATAAACAATCCGTTTTTTATCGCGATTGGCGTCAATCTTTAATTGCTATTTTATAATTTGCTCTCTATTTCCTATATTATTTAAAATGTCTTTCAGGCTCTGCGATTTGGATTTAATCAAATACAGGCACGTCAGAGCAATTCCCAAAGCGTCGGCGACGTCTGGCGGCTTGGGAATTTCTGGAAGATTGAACTCGCGCATAATAGCTCGCTGCATTTGCGCTTTGCTTGCCTGACCGTTCCCTGTAACAACTTTTTTGATTCTGGTAGCGGAAAACGAATGTACCGGAATTCCCGCGTTCGCGGCGGCAAGAATAATCGCGCCTCGCGCGTGGCCCATTAAAATAGCGGTGCGCGGTCGTTTATAAAAACTGTACAGTTCTTCCAGCCCCATGACGTCGGGTTTAAACTGATTAACGATTTCTTCCAGACCAACGTAGATTTCATGAATCCGTTCAGGCAGAGTCTTTTTGGATTTTCCACGAATTACGCCCGCTTCCAGTAATCGTATTTTCCCGTCGAGGCGTTCGATAACAGCGTATCCTGTAATTCCCAATCCTGGGTCGATTCCTAATACTTTCATATTTGACAGCGTACTGATAAAAAGCTCTTTCGAGTTAAACTATCCCAGCCTGATTTCGCCAGAACAATGCTATTGTCAATACAATATTATATAGACAATCTCATATAATGCAAGCAGGTAGGAAAAATGCCCGGCTGAAAATTGTTAATTTTATCTCCTCCCCCTACCTAAATGCGCTATTTTATATATAATATTGATAATTCTAATGATAAACAGAAGAATGTACGATTAATAGTTTATTGAATTGTAAGTAATAAGCCGCTGGCTGTTAGCTTTTAAGCTAGAAGCTAATAGCTGGCAGCTAAAAATATCATTTCCTTTAACCCCACAAGGCATAGCCATGTCGTATTTGATTGCTCCGCACGGCGGAATGTCCGCCCCGTTGAATTTAACCGTTCCCGCAGACCAGATTGCCGATTTCACCGCTCAGGCGGCTGAGTTGGTTAAGGTTCCCGTCTCCGACGCGGATCTTTCTACCGTTTACCGGTTCGGCGACGGCGGTTTGACCCCTCTGACCGGTCCGATGGACAAGGAAACCTACGATCGCGTTCTCAACGAAGAAAACATTCTCTCTAACGGCAAGGCGTACGCCTGGACGATTCCGCTGTCTTTGCCCGTTACGGAAGAGCTGGCGAAAACCCTCAAAGTGGGACAGAAAGTCGCGCTGGTCAACACTGCCGGCGAACTGGTCGCTGTTCTGGAACTGACGGACGTCTTTCCGTGGGACAAAGTCGACTACGTTAAAAAAGTCTACCTGACCAGCCGCACCGATCACCCCGGCGCGAAAATGGTTTTCGTCAACGACGGCGCCAAGACGTGGCTTATCGGCGGCAAGATTCAGGTTCTCCCGCCCAAAAAGAACCCGGCGTTCGGCAAGTACGTCCTCTCCCCGACGGAAGTTCGCGATCTGCTGGAATCCAAAGGCTGGGAACGCGTTGTCGCTTTCCAGACTCGAAACCCGCTCCATCGCGCTCACGAATACGCTTTGGTTTACGGCTTGGAAACGCTGCTCAAGCAGGGATTTAACGCCGGCGCGTGCCTCAACCCGCTCGTCGGAGAAACCAAAGGCGACGACGTCAACGCTGAAATCCGCATGCAAACCTACGAAAAGCTCATCGCTGACCGCGCATTGGGCGAAGGCGACTCAGACGCTCAACTGTGGGCGAACCGACCGGGCGAAGCGGTTCCGGACAGAGTCATCCTTCTCGGTCTGGATATCAAGATGTTCTACGGCGGACCGAAAGAAGCCGTCATGCACGCGATTTATCGTCAGAACTTCGGGTTTACCGACCTGATTATCGGCCGCAAACACGCAGACGCTCCCTACGACGACGGCACGGCGATTTGGGGCGACTTCGACGCTCAGGAGATTTTCAACAAGCTCAACGGCGACCTGCAGATTCACCCGCTCAACGTTGGATTTGCCGCCTATTACGAATCCATCGGCCGCGTCGACCTGATGGAGTTCCACAAGGACGAAAAGCCCGTCTTCATTTCCGGAAAACAGGTTCGCGCTACGCTCCAGAAAGGCGAACACGTTGACCCGCGCATTATGCGTCCCAGCACGTCGGCAATTCTCGCCGCAGCGATGAAGATTGACTAATTGAGCTGCTAGCTTCTAGCTATTAGCTATTAGCTTGTGGATTCGACGTTCTAGCGGTTACTGTTAGAATCTCAAATCAACAAACTAGCGGCTAGGAGCTAAAAGCTAGAAGCTTTCCTCCCCCTCACCCCTAACCCAACAACAACTACCATGATCATTGGCGTTCCACGAGAAATTAAACCCCAGGAAGACCGCGTTTCCATGACCCCGGCGGGGGTCGACGCCTGCGTTCGCGCCGGGCATGAAGTCGTAATCGAGTCCGGCGCCGGAGCCGGCAGCGGATTCACCGATGAAGAATACGTCCGCGCTGGCGCAACGATTCTCAAGACCGCTCAGGAAACCTTTGAAAAGGCGGATATGATCGTCAAAGTCAAAGAACCGCTTCCCGCTGAAATCCCGTTTTTGAAAGAAAATCAGACTGTATTCACGTACTTCCATCTCGCTCCTGACAAAGAATTGACAGACGCTCTTCTGCGAGCGAAAATCATCGGGATTGCGTACGAAACCGTTCAGCTTCCCAACGGCGCTCTGCCGTTGCTGTCCCCGATGAGCGAAATCGCCGGGCGCATGGCGGTTCAAGTCGGCGCATTCCTGCTGGAAAGAACCAACGGCGGCCGCGGCGTTCTCCTTGGCGGCGTCTCCGGCGTTGAAAAGGGAAAAGTCGTTATCGTCGGCGGCGGAAACGTCGGCGCGTCTGCCGCGAAAATCGCTCTCGGCATGGGCGCTCAAGTAACAGTTCTGGACTTGTCCGGTCCGCGACTGGCTTACCTGGACGACATCTTCGGCAGCCGTCTGCAAACCCTCATGTCCAACTCGTACAATATCGAAGCGGCGGTGAAAGACGCTGACCTGGTTATCGGCGCGGTTCTCGTTCCCGGCTCCCGCACGCCGAAACTGGTTAAAGAGTACATGGTCAAGCAGATGAAACCCGGCGCAGTTCTGGTTGACGTCGCTATTGACCAGGGCGGATCGATTGAAACCATCGACCGCTGCACGACGCACGAACACCCGTACTTTATCAAGCACGGCGTCGTCCATTACTCTGTCGCGAACATGCCCGGCGCCGTTCCGCGAACTTCCACCTTCGCTCTGACCAACGCCACGCTGCCCTACGTTCTGAAGCTGGCTAACCTCGGAGCGGAAGGCGCTATGAAAGCCGACTCCGCCTTGATGAAAGGCCTCAACCTGTACAAAGGTCTGTTGACGTTCAAAGGCGTTGCAGACGCTCAAGATCGTGAGTACGTTGCGGCAGAGAAGCTGTTTTAGTTATAGAAAGTACTTAGTGCATAGGACTTAGTGCATAGGACGCAAAGCGTCTCCACTAAATACCTATGCACTATGCACTACGCACTATGCACTATTTAAAATGACATTGGATATCAAACTCGGCGTCTTGGGCGGCGGAATTATGGGCGCAGGCATCGCCGCCGCCTTTAGACGAAAAGACGTCCCTGTCGTTGTCTACGACATCGCTCCCGGCGGTCGGGAAATGGTCGAACGGAATCTGCTTCGAGAGGAAGTCTCGGGAGGCGAGTTTACAGACCAACTCTCAGACCTGTCCGGCTGTAACGTCGTTATAGAATCCGTCGTTGAAAAAATCGACGTCAAACAGGAACTGCTCAAAGCGGTGGAAGACGTCGTGTCTCCCAGCTGTCTGATTGGATCCAACACGTCCACGATTCCCATTAGCCGCCTGGCGTCTGTGTTACAGCGTCCCGACCGGTTCTGCGGAATCCATTTTCTGCACCCGGTCAGAAACCGCAAGCTGACGGAAATCGTCTGCGGAGAGCAGACTGCGCCGGCGACGCTGGATCAGGCGGACGCCGTTTTGAAATCTGTCGACCAGACGCCGCTATGGGTCAAAGACTGCCCCGGCTTCGTCGTCAACCGACTGCTTCAGCCCTACCTCAACGAAGCGCTCATTCTTTTGCAGGAAGGCGTCGACATGGACAGGATCGACAACGCCGCCGTCAATTTCGGCATGGCGTGGGGACCGGTCAAGACGATGGACGAAATCGGCATCGACACCACGTTCAACGCCGGCCGCGTCCTTTACGAAGCATTTCCGGAGCGCATTAACGTCTCTCCGATTATCGTTTCACTTTATAAATCCAAATGCCTAGGCGTGAAATCCGGACAAGGGTTCCGCGTCTGGGACGGGAGCGAACCGAACCCCAAAGCCCAGAAGTGGAAAATGTGGATCGAAAAAGAAAACCCCATGCCTGAACAGGAAATCGTCGAACGCCTGATTCGCCCCATGTGGGAAGAAGGACGCCGAATTCTTGCCGACGGCATCGTCGAATCGGCGGAGAAAATCCGCATCGCCGCCTGTGACGGTTTGGCGTTCCCCGTCCGTTTCGGCTATCTGTTTGAACAGCCGGACTTCCAGTTAAACATGTAACATTCGGGGACGGTGGTGGCTTGACTCGTTTGCCTTGAAAAAACTTTCGGTCGCCAGCAAGCTGGCTCCCTTTTAGGGAAGTTTTTTCAAGGTAAATAATATGAGGGGAAAACCTTTTTTGAAAAAAAGGTTCTTCCCCTCAAACTCCCCTTTCCAAAAAACTTTAGTAAGG